>NZ_LQGY01000001.1 GCF_001620055.1 Agromyces sp. NDB4Y10
CCGGGCCGTCGCCGCCGGGGGCGGCGGTCGCGTCGACGCGTCGCACGAGCACCGGGTCGAGCCCGAGGTCGCGGGCGACGGATGCCGCGGCATCCGCCTGCTCGGACGAACCCGCCTGCAGGCCGTGGTCGACGACGACGGCCCCGGCGCGCCATCCGGCCCGCGGCGCCTCGAACGCGGCGGCCGCGGCGAGCGCGAGGGAGTCGGCCCCGCCCGAGAGGGCGACGAGCAGGAGCGGCGCGTCCTCCCGCGGCTCCAGCACCTCGCGCACCGCGCGTCGCACGTCGGCGATCGGCGGCGTCAGCCGTGGTCGTCGCTCGGAGGCCATCACGTAACCTTATTCCGGCCATCCGGGCGCGGGCCGCGCCATCCGCCACACGAGGAGAACAGCATGGGCGAGTACGCCGCCGTCATCGAGATCCCCAAGGGGAGCCGCAACAAGTACGAGGTCGACCACGAGACCGGCCGGGTCTTCCTCGACCGCGTGCTCTACACGAACTTCGTCTACCCGACCGACTACGGCTTCTTCGAGAACACCCTGGGCGACGACGGCGACCCGCTGGACGTGCTCGTGCTCACCCAGTACCCGCTGTTCCCGGGCGTGGGCGTGAAGGTCCGTCCCGTGGGCGTGTTCCACATGACCGACGACGGCGGCGGCGACGCGAAGGTCATCGCGGTGCCCGCGGGCGACCCGCGCTGGAACCACATCCAGGACGTCGACTCGATCCCCGAGTACACGAAGAAGGAGATCGAGCACTTCTTCGAGCACTACAAGGACCTCGAGCCCGGCAAGTGGGTCAAGACCGAGGGCTGGGCCGACGCGGCCGAGGCCGAGTCGCTCATCGCCAAGGCGATCGAGGCGTACCCGGGCCACTGAGCACGAGCGGATGCCGCGGCATCCGCTGCACGCACGAGGGGGCGAGCCGATTCGGCTCGCCCCCTCGTCTCGTCCCCGGGTCGCCTCGGGGTGCCGTGCCTCAGCCGAGGTAGACGCCGCGCGCGGCCATGAAGGGCTGCGGGTCGATGCGACTCCAGCCGCTGTAGACCTCGAAGTGCAGGTGGCATCCGGTCGATGCGCCGGTGGTGCCGCTCGACGCGATCACCTGGCCCGAGGACACCCACTGGCCGTAGCCGACGAAGAGGCCGCCCGGCCGGATGTGCGCGTACCCGGTGGAGATCCCGCCGCCGTGGTCGATCTTGATGAAGTTGCCGTAGCTGCCCGAGTAGCCCGAGAAGACCACGCGGCCGCTCGTCGCGGCGTAGATGGGCGCCGAGCAGCCCGTGGCGATGTCGGTCGCGTAGTGGAACGGGTTCGTGCAGTACCCGCCGCTGCAGATCACCTGACGCGGGCCGTACACACCGGAGATGTAGCCGTAGGCGGGCTTCGACCAGCCGGAGCCGCCGCCTCCGCCGCCGCCACCGCCGCCACCACCACCGGCAGCGGCGGCCGCCGCCGCCTCGCGCTTGCGGCGCTCCTCCTCGGCCTTGCGGCGGCGCTCCTCCTCTTCCTTGCGTTTGCGCTCGCCCTCCTCGTACGCGGCGGTCGTCTTCGCCTCGGTGTCGCGGAGGAACTTCAGCTGCTGGTCGAGCTCGATCTTCTTCGACTCGGACTCGGCGAGCGCCGTCTCGGCCGCGGCCTGGGCGGCCTGGGCCGCGACAAGGGCCTTCTCGGCCGCGATGCGGAGCTTCTCGCGTTCGGCGCGGGCCACCTCCGCCTGGTCGGCGAGGGACTGCGCCGTGTTGCCGGCCTCCTTGGCCTGCGCGTAGATGTCGCCGGTGCGCTCGACCAGCTTCTCCATCGAGCCGAGTCGGGCGAGCAGCTCGTCGGTGCGCCGGGCGTCGCCGGCGTCGATGAGCATGTTGACGCCGAGGTCGGTGCTGCCCGTGCGGTAGAGCTGCGCGGCGACCTGCCCCGCGCTGCGCTCCGCTGCCTCCGCTTCGGCGGCGGCGGCGTCGGCCTGCGACTGGATCTCCTCGGCGCGGCGGGCGGCGTCGTCGTATTCCTGCTGGGCGACGAGGAGTTCCTCGGTCCGCCGCTCGGCCTCGGCGCGGGCGACGGCCACGTTCTCCTCGAGCTGCGCGATGAGGGCGATGATCTGGTCCACGGCCTTGGCGGCGGCGCGCGTGTCGGCCTTCGCCTTCTGCAGCTCCTGCCACGTCGGGTAGTCCGCGGCGGAGGCGGGCGCGGGGTCGGCCACGACACCCCCGGTCGCGGCGAACATGAGCACGATGGCCGCCGCGACGGCGCGCAGCCTCGACCCGGCGCGGCCGGGTGCTCGGCGCTCTGCGTCTCGCGACATGATCCCCTCATCCGCGCGGCCCGTTCAGGACCCGCGCTCGTGTCGTCCGTGCGGGCAGTGGCCATGTCACCGTAGGCGCGGCGGGGGTCGCTTCCGGGGATTTCGGCCCCGCGTGGCGCGGTTCGGCGGCTCGTTTTGGAATCTGGCCGCCGAATGCGTATGCTGTCTTCTCGGCGGTCATGCCCCGGTATGACACTCCGGCCCCATCGTTTAGCGGCCTAGGACACCGCCCTTTCACGGCGGCAGCACGGGTTCGAATCCCGTTGGGGTCACCCTGCGATGGGTTTACAATTGAACAGCTTCTTTACGAGGCCCTGTGGCGCAGTTGGTTAGCGTGCCGCCCTGTCACGGCGGAGGTCGCGGGTTCAAGTCCCGTCAGGGTCGCTCAGGCGACAAGCCCTTTCCCTTTCGAGAGAAGGGGCTTTCTCCTTATCGAGGCACCGGTTCCGATTCGTCGGGCGGATGCCGCGAGGCTCTGTAGCTCAGTTGGTAGAGCGTTCGACTGAAAATCGAAAGGTCACCGGATCGATGCCGGTCGGAGCCACATCGTCAGGAAACCCCCGGTTCGCCGGGGGTTTTCGCGTATCCGGCGCCGGGTGCACCGCGCGGGTGGTGCGCAGGCTTGCAGTCAGACGGGGGCAACGTCAAGGGTGTTCTTGGATGCCGCTGCGGCGTCGGAGACTGGCGTCCGACGGAGTCGAAGGGACGCCATGCGTGTGATCAGGATCATCGTCGACGGGCGGGAGTACGTCCTGCCGGCCGACCAGGACGTCGCGGGGATCATGACGCGGATCACCGATCAGGTTCGCGCCGGCGGCGGCTTCGTCGAACTCGTCGACGCGCCGGGCCGCACGCTGAGCGTCCTCGTGTCGCCGGGGATGAGCCTGGCCATCGAGGTGCGCGCGTCGGAGGACGCCCTCCGGGGTTCGGATCTCGGGGCGGACCCGGTCGAGCCCTCCTGGTTCGACCCGTTCGACATCACCTGACGCCGGATCGACTAGCAGACCGGAACGGCGTCGATCAAGCCCGCCACGGGTCTTACCGGAGGCGGACGGGTGGCGTTACCGTGAGGTCAGGCACGCGGGAGGACCACATGGGCAGACTGCACTACGGCGACTCGTCGTTCGAGATGGAGGACCGCCTGCTGGCGCATCTCCAGCTCATCATCGGGGCGAAGCTCCGCCGCGGTGAGAACTTCTTCATGAGCTGGCGCGCGGACGAGTCCAGCGGATTGGGCCGGCACGCGGTCTGGGTCGACAACGGCGTGCCCATCCACTGCCAGTACGACGCCGCAGTGCCGGTGGAGCTCAACCTGGCCTGGGCCGAGCGCCTCGCCGACCTCGCCTCCAAGGGTGGCGGCCTCATCATCCAGGCCGAAGACGTTCCCCTCGGCATCGAGGAGGCCGACGAATCGGCACAACCCCAGAACGCGAGCTGAGCGCGGGCGAGCTCAGTAGTCGTCGTACTCCTCCTCGTCGACGTCGCCGACGACCGCGATGTTGCGGAGCTTCCGGGTCTCCGCGGCCATGTACGCGACCAGCTCCTCGTCGACCAGTTCGTCGTGCTCGCCGGGCTCCTCATCCGAGATGAGTTCGCTCGCCGGTCCGATGAGGACCGTGGAGTGCCCGAGCGACCCGTCCGGCCGGCGCGTGGGGATCCGCACGGTGGCCGACGCCCGGACGTCGGCGAGTGCACCGGCGTAGTCGAGCAGCGCCCTGGCGATCGCCGACCCCGTCAGCACGGAGTCCCCTGAGTAGTAGAGCCGGTCCATGGTTCCTGCTTACTCCTGCGGCGGCGATTGCACACGGGCTTGACGTCGTCGCGCCGTCGGCGCAAGGCGGTTGCCGACTCGCACCTGAGCCCGTTCGTCAAGCCCTTGTCGGGTGAAAACCGCGAACGCACAATGGCCGTAGGCCAGCTGGGGGGCGGTGAGTACTGACATGGGTTGCCTGACGATCGCGGGGCTCGCCACCATCGAGCTCGACGACGACCTGACCGCGCACCTGCACGCGGTGCTCGTGGCGAAGTTGCGTCGCAACGAGCCGGTCCTGCTCGAGTGGACCGGAACCGGGGAGCACGCCCAGCAGGTGTGGGTCCATCCGTCCGCCGGCGTGCTCGCGTCGTACGACCTGCCTCGCCCGCCCGACCTCGACCGGCTCTGGCTCGACCGCCTGATGATCGCGGCGAACTCGGTGTCGGGTATCTCGATCGAGGCCGCCGACCTTCACCGGCACACGCGGGTGGTCCCGGCGGCGACCCGAGCCGTCGTGGACGGCCTCGGCGCCGTGCGGCCACCGCCGCCGCCGCCGACGACGACGCGGGAGTCGGACGAGCACGACGCGCGTTCCTGACGCGCGGTGCGGATCGGCGCGCCGGCGCCGAGGGCCGGTTCACCCGTGATCCCGCACACGCACACCTCCCGACGGGTTCGCCGGCAGGATGGCGGGCACCTCGGCGATCGGATCGACGATGCCGATCGGACCCGACAGCGTGCCCATGCCATCGCCGGCCCCGCGCGGCTGCGGCTCCTCCGCGACGAGCTCCCGCTCGAGCAGCCTCCGCAGTCCCGGGGCTCCTCCCCGGAGGAACGCCCGGCGCTGCCGTTCCGCCCCGGTGCCGTCCGCGAGGACGCGTTCCGTCCCGTCGACGACGGCGTCGAGGTCGCCGGCCGCGGCGAGGACGTCGGAAAGGGCGAACACCAGCCCGCGCACCGCCTGCTCGGCAGGCACGAGCGCGCCGGCCGACGGGTCGTACACGCTCTCGCGGAGCCCGTGCCGCGCGGAGTGGAGGATCGCCGCACTGAGCAGCTCGCCGGGAGGCGCCTCCTGCGCCATCGCCGTCGCCGATGACTCGAGGGACCGCGTCACCAGCGCGCGGCACAGCGCTGCTACGAGCAGGGACGACTCCGCGTCGAGCTGCGCATCGGCCATCCGGAACTCGATCGTCGGCAGGTGATCCGACAGGCGCAGGTTCCACATGATGAGTGCGCGGTCGAAGGTGCCGCCGACGCCGATGAGCGCGTCGACCCGGCGGTCGTAGTCGTCGGCGTCGGCGAAGACCGGCGGGCAGCCCGCTGTGGTCCAGCGCCGCAGCAGCACCGTCCGCCAGCTGTCGTAGCCGCTGTCCCGGCCGCGCCAGAGCGGCGAGTTGGCCGCGAACGCGGTCAGCAACGGCATCCACGGCCGGGCGGCGTTCAGTGCCCGGACGCCCGCAGCGCGATCCGGTACGGCGACGTGGATGTGGAGGCCGCTCACCTGGTGATCGGCGATGATCCCGAGCATGTCCTCGGCGATGCGCCCGTATCGGACCACGTCGTCGGTGAGACGAGGATCCGTCACGCAGTCCGGGGCCGTCCCGACGCCGGCCGCGACCAGTCCGAGACGGCTCGCCGACCGGGCGACGGCGCGCCGGAAGCCCACGAGAGCCGACCGGCCTTCGTCGAGCGTGCTCAGCACGACGGAGGCGTGCTCGATCTGCGAGGCGAGGAACTCGCGGTGCGCCACCGCGGCCCACGGCGTCCTGGCCAGCCGACGCAGCACCGCGGCACCCGCGTCCGCGGGCAGCAACGTGCTGGGATGCAGGAATTGGAACTCCTCCTCGATGCCGAACGTCCGCATCACCCGGGAGTCGTTCACCCCGCCGGCCTGGCTCATGGCGCCTCCGTCCCGCGCTCCTCGCCAGCGCGACTCCGGACGGTGTCGTCCGTCGCCTCGAGCGTCGGGGCGTCGGGCGCGTCCCGCAGGTGCGGGCCGCCGATGCCGACGGGGATCCCGGCCTCGGGGTGGTGCACGTCGAACGCCGGCGACTCCGAGCGGATTCGTGGGATCGAGGTGAAGTTGTGCCGCGGCGGCGGGCAGCTGGTCGCCCACTCGAGGGAGCGCCCGTAGCCCCAGGGGTCGTCGACCGCGACCTTCGGCGCGCGCCGAGCAGTCAGGTACACGTTGGCGAAGAAGGGGAGCATCGACACCGCGAGCAGGAACGCGCCCACCGTGGAGAGCTGGTGCATCCACGTCACGCCGTCCTCCGGCAGGTACGAGGCGTACCGACGCGGCATCCGCACCACGCCCAGCCAGTGGTGGATCAGGAAGGTCATGTGGAATCCGATGAACAGGGTCCAGAAGTGCCACTTGCCGAGGGTCTCGTCGAGCATCGTGCCGGTCCACTTCGGCCACCAGAAGTAGAACCCGGAGAACATGGCGAACACCACGGTTCCGAACACCACGTAGTGGAAGTGCGCCACGACGAAGTAGGTGTCGTGCACGTGGAAGTCGAGCGGCGGCGACGCGAGGATCACCCCGGTCAGCCCGCCGAAGACGAACGTGACGAGGAACCCGATCACCCACAGCATGGGCGTCTCGAACGTGATCGACCCGCGCCACATGGTGCCGATCCAGTTGAAGATCTTGACGCCCGTCGGGACCGCGATGAGCACGGTCATGAGCGAGAACCACGGCAGCAGGACGCTTCCCGTCGTGAACATGTGGTGCGCCCACACGGATACCGACAACGCCGCGATCGCGATGGTCGCGTAGATGATCGTCTTGTAGCCGAACAGCGGCTTGCGACTGAATACGGGGACGACCTCGGAGATGATGCCGAAGAACGGCAGCGCGATGACATAGACCTCGGGGTGCCCGAAGAACCAGAACAGGTGCTGCCAGAGGATGGCCCCGCCGGTCTCCGGATCGAAGACGTGCGCCCCGAAGATGCGGTCGGCGGCGAGGGCGAAGAGCGCGGCGGCGAGGATCGGGAAGGCGATCAGGACGAGGATCGACGTGATCAGGATGTTCCAGCTGAACACCGGGACGCGGAACATCGTCATGCCGGGCGCACGCATGGTGATGATCGTCGTGATGAAGTTCACCGCGCCGAGGATCGTGCCGAACCCGGTGAGCGCCAGGCCGAGCACCCAGAGATCTCCCCCGAGTTCGGGTGAGAACGTGGCCGTCGACAGGGGCGTGTACGCCGTCCATCCGAACGAGGCCGCCCCCTGCGGTGTCAGGTAGCCGCCCACCGCGATGAGCGAGCCGAAGAAGAAGAGCCAGAACGACAGCGCGTTCAGTCGAGGGAACGCGACATCCGGAGCACCGATCTGCAGCGGCATGATCACGTTGGCGAACCCGGCGAACAGCGGGGTCGCGAACAGCAGCATCATGATCGTGCCGTGCATGGTGAACAGCTGGTTGTACTGGTCCCTCGTCTGCAGGATTTCCAGGCCTGGCTCGAAGAGCTGCGCGCGGATGATCAACGCCAGCACGCCGCCGAGGCAGAAGTAGAGGAAGGACGTCGTGAGGTAGAGGTACCCGATGACCTTGTGGTCGGTCGACGTGAGGAAGCTCGCGAGCAGGCCGCGCCGGCGCTGCCGGATCGGCCGGCCGGCCGAGGTCGTGGTCGTCGGGGCGGATTCGAGGCGGGTCATCACGCCACCTCGGGGTGCGCATGCAGGGACGCGGCCGCGACCACATCGGGCGCGGGGACAGGGACGACCTCGAGTCCCGCTGCGGTGAGCGGGCGCTGCCGGTGGTATCGCATCATGCACTCCTCGTCGGACGACGTGCCGTCCGGAGCGCCGTGTTCCATCGAGCGTGACCGCCCCGCTTCGCCGGGATCAGACCCTTGACATTCCGCATGAAACGCGCTCCCTGCTCGCAGGCACCACGACGGCTTCGGGGTGCAGGTCGGGGGGTCGAAGTCAAGGGTCTGCCGCCCGGTGAACCGGCGCGCCAGCGTGGTGCCATCGGTCAGGCGAAGGGAAGCACGATGTCGCAGCAGGAACGGGTGCGAACGACTCCCGCCCCGGTGGGGCTGGTGCCGCTCGACGAGCGCAACTGGCGGGTGGTGGACCCGGAGTATGCGGATGGCGATCGCCGACAGATCGTCGGCTACCTCGCCGATGTGGGCGACGGGTACGAGATGCTGTGGATGCGCCCCGGACCGGGCGTCCGGTCCACCTTCGCCACGTTGGACGCTGCGCTCGAGGCCGCCCTTGATCGTCTGAGCGCGGATCGGGACGGGTGATCGGAACCCGTCGTCGCCCGAAGCGCAAGGGGGTCGCCACATCTCCGCCGCCCCGGTACGAACGAGGTATGGAGTCCGACGTGAACCACCCCCTGCCCGGCAAGCGGATCCACCTGATCCGCTGGGTTCCCTCCGATACGGGGTGGGTGAGCGAGGTCCGGGCGGGCCGGTACCTGGGTCCGGATGACGTCGACTGGCTGCTCGACGTCGACGGGCAGCACGAGCGACTGCCGCGCACGGTGTGGCAGCGGTTCGTGCCGAAGCACGACCAGCCCGCGCCCACCGCCCCGGCGGCCGGCGTGCTGACGATCCCGACCACGGCCCGCCCCGTCATGGAACCGTCGGCCGACTGAGCGTCGGGTCGCATCTGCGGTCCGATACCGGCGCATCCGCCGCAGATGCGGCGTAGACTGCGCTGTCATGCAGCGACTTCGGATCCCCGACGTCGCCCGCCTGATCGGGGTGAGCGACGACACCGTGCGGCGCTGGGTCGACCAGGGCCGCCTGCCCGCCGACCGCGGCCCCGGCGGTCGCCTCGTCGTCGACGGCGCCGACGTGGCCCGGTTCGTGGTCGCTCGTCGTCGGACCCCGGACGAGGGTCCCGCGGTGAGCTCGGCGCGGAATCGCCTCGACGGCATCGTCACCGAGGTGCAGCGCGAGGGCCTCGTGGCCGTGGTGGAGATCCAGGCGGGCCCCTTCAGGGTGGTGTCGATGATGACGCGCGAGGCCGCCGATGAGCTGGGCCTCGAGCCGGGAGTCCCGGCGACGGCGGTCGTGAAGGCGACGAACGTGGTCGTCGAACGCTCGCCGGTCGGCGAGGCGGAGTGACCGTGCGTGGTGCACGGGCTCGCGCGATGGCGGCCGCCTTCGCCGTCGGTCTGGCGCTGGCGGGGTGCGCCGGCGGCCCCGCCGGCGCCGGCGCCGGTGCGACGACGGCCGAGGTCCGCATCGCCGCAGCCGCCGACCTCAAGTTCGCGCTCGAGGAGGTGGTGGCGCTGCTCCAGGAGCGGCATCCCGAGCTGCGGATCACGACGACCTACGGTTCCTCAGGCACGTTCCTGTCGCAGATCTCCAACGGGGCGCCGTTCGACGTCTTCCTCTCGGCCGACCTCGCCTACCCGCGGCAGCTCGTCGAGGAGGGACTCGCCGACGAGGAGGACCTCTTCCCGTACGCGGTCGGGCGCCTCGTGCTCTGGGCCGGCGACGAGGGCGGCCTCGATCCGGCCGACGGCCTGCCCGCCCTCGCCTCCGACGAGGTGCGACGCGTGGCGATCGCGAACCCGGCCCACGCACCGTACGGGGTCGCCGCCGTCGAGGCGCTCCGGAGCGCCGGCGTTCTCGACGAGGTCGAGGGCAAGCTCGTCTACGGCGAGAACGTCGCGCAGGCGGCGGAGTTCGTGCAGTCCGGGAACGCCGATGCCGGCATCGTCGCGCTCTCGCTCGTCCGATCCGATCCGCTCCGCGGGGTCGGCGCCTGGGCGGAGGTCCCCCTCGATGCGTATCCGAGACTCGACCAGGGCGGGGTCGTCCTCGGATCGGCCCGCGACCCCGAGGCCGCCGCGCTCGTCCGCGACGCGATCCTGAGCCCCGACGGTGCGGACATCCTCGCCCGGCACGGGTTCTCGCTGCCCGACGCGACGGACGAGGGCTGAGGGGCTCGCATGGACTGGGAGGCCATCGGCGTCAGCATCCGGCTCGCCCTCGCGACCACCGCGATCCTGCTCGTCATCGCCGTGCCGATCGCCGCGTGGCTGGCCTTCACGCGGCGCCGCTGGGCGGTCGTCGTCGAGGCGATCGTGGCGCTCCCGCTCGTCCTGCCGCCGACCGTGCTCGGCTACTACGTGCTCGTCGCGCTCGGCACGGGATCGCCGTTCGGGCGGTGGTGGCAGGAGACGACGGGGACCACGCTGGCGTTCTCGTTCACGGGGCTCCTCGTGGCATCCGTGCTCTACAGCATGCCCTTCGCCGTGCAGCCGTTGCTCGCCGCGTTCGCGGGCGTCGACCGCCGTCTGCTCGAGGCGTCGGCGGTGCTCGGCAGGCGACGACTGCACGCCCTGTTCCGCGTCGTCCTGCCGCTGTCGCGCGCGGGCCTTGCGAGCGCAGCGGTGCTCACGTTCGCGCACACCGTGGGCGAGTTCGGCGTCGTGCTCATGGTGGGCGGCAACATCCCGGGCGAGACCCGCACCGTCTCGGTCGCGGTGTACGACGCGGTGCAGGCGTTCGACTACGAGACCGCGGGGCGCACGAGCCTGGTGCTCCTGGCGTTCTCGCTCGTCGTGCTCACGGCCACGTACGCGATCCAGCGCCACGGCGCCGGGCTGCTGGTGCGGCGATGACGGCCGGCGAGCGGATGCCACGGGGCGGCAGCGCCCTGCACGTCGACCTGCGCCTGCGCGACGTGCGCGCCGCGTTCGAAGTCGGGCTCGGCGAGCCGGGCGTGACGGTGCTCTTCGGCCCCTCGGGCGCCGGAAAAACGACGGTCATCCGGGCGATCGCGGGGCTGGACCGGATCGACGACGGCGAGATCCGCGCCGACGACGTCGTGTGGGACGACGGCGGCCGCCGGGTCGTGCCCGCCCGGCTGCGGCGCGTGGGCGTGCTCTTCCAGGACCGCGCGCTCTTCCCGCACCTCGACGTGGCGGCCAACGTCGCCTACGGGCTGCAGCGGATGCCGCGCGCCGAGCGCGACCGTCGCGTCGCCGAGGTGCTCGCCGCCTGCGCGGTGCCGGGCTACGGGCGACGGTCGGTGCGCGAGCTCTCCGGCGGCGAGGCGCAGCGCGTCGCGCTCGCCCGCGCCCTCGCCCCGAATCCCCGTCTGCTGCTGCTCGACGAGCCGTTCACCGGCCTCGACCAGCCGACCCGCGTGCGACTCCGCACGGAACTGCGCGCGCTCGTCCGGACGACCGGCGTTCCGGCCGTCGTGGTCACCCACGACCGCGACGAGGCCATCGCGCTCGGCGACCGGCTGGTGGTGCTCATCGACGGCCGGGTCCGCCAGGTCGACTCCCCCGCCGTCGTGTTCGACCGACCGGCCGACACGCGCGTCGCCGCCGCTGTCGGCATGGACACGATCGCGCCGGCCCGGCTCGGCGGCGGGCCCGCCGGCACCGTGGACGTGGGCGGGGTCCGGCTCGTCGCGGAGGTCGACGCCTCGGACCTGCCCCGTGAGGTCGCGGTCTGCCTGCGCGCGGCCGACCTCGGCATCGCCGCTCCGGGGTCGCGGCGTCCGGACGATGCGACGAACGTCGTGCCGGCGCGAGTGCGGGCGGTGGAGGAGTCCGCCGAGCTCCTGCGCGTCCGGCTCGACGCGGGATTCGACCTCGACTGCCTGCTCACCCGGCACGATGCGCGGCGGCTCCCGCTCCTGCCGGGTGCCGCGGTGGACGCGGTGATCCCGTCCGCCGCCGTGCACCTCGCGAGGATCGCGGAACCGGTGTGACGGCCCGCCCTCAGGCGACGCGACGGCGACGGCCGCGGGTCTCCGAGGGCAGCTCGCCGAACGCCCGCTCGTACGCCTCGGCGAACCGGGGCAGGTGCACGAAGCCCCAGCGACGGGCGATGACGGCGATGGTGTCGACCGGCGGCGCGAACCGGAGTTCGTCGCGGACGCCCTCGAGTCGCATCGCGCGCAGGTGCTCGGACGGCGAACGGCCCGTCTCGTGCACGAAGGCCGCGTGCAGCCCCCGCGGCGAGATGTGCACGGCCTCGGCCACGTGCTGCACCGTGATCGGCTCGCCCGCGTGCGCGTGCAGGTACTCGAGCGCGGCACGCACGATCGCGGACCGGGGGCCGACGGATCGGCGACGGCCGATGGGGTCGACCCACGCCAGCGGGAACGCGTTGAGGTAGGTGACCGCGAGTCGATGGAAGACGGCCTCGGTCACGAGTGGCTCGTCGAACGCCTCCGGGGCGAGCGACATGGCGCGCGTGATTCGTGCCACCTCGCGGTCCCAGTACCGGCCGAGCGCCGGTGAGCGCGCGGCGAGTTCGTGCGGCTCCAGCCGGACGCCATGGTCGTCGGCCGCCGCCCGGGCGACCGCCTCGACCCGCGCCCGGTCCAGGACGACGGCCCGCGCGGCGAAGCTCTCCCAGTGCGCGGTGACCCCCTCGCTGGCATTGATGTATGGGCGGGACACGTCGACCGCCTTCGCCCCGTGGCGGAGTTCGATGCCCTGCCCCGTGGGAGACACGACGAGGATCTGGTCGGCACCGGCTTCGACCGCGGCCGCCGCCTCGAAGGCGTAGTCGACGACCTGGATCCCGGGCGTCGAGTGGGACCGCAGGCGTACGCGGAAGGCGTCCGGGTCGACGCGCCCGAAGTGCAAGCGGGGCACGAGGGGGGCGAAGGCCTCGCGCGCCGCCTCGGGGTCGGCGGTCGCGAACGAGGACCGGTCGAGTCCGGGCAAGGCGGTTCCTATCACCGGCGCATCGTCCGGCGCCGGGTCTGGACAGCATACGACCCGGACGCTGAATATCCGCCATCGGTACGGATCCCCCAGTTCACGTGCCAACGGGCCGGACCGGGCGTACAGTGATGCTTGCGGCCGGGTCCGCGCCGGGCTCGGGGGAACACCGGCGCCGGCCCGCCGCACACTCCGCCTTCCGCCTGCGATTAGGGTGCAGACGAGGGAATGGAGGCCCGGTGGCGAAGGTGACCAGCGCCGACGTCGCGCGCGCGAGCGGAGTCTCGCGCACGACGGTGAGCTACGTGCTGAACGCCACCCAGGGCGTCTCGGTGTCGGATGCCACGCGGCGACGGGTCCTCGACGCGGCCTCGCGTCTCGGGTACGCGCCGTCGGCGGCGGCGCGCACGCTCCGACGCGGCCGCAGCGACCTGGTGCTGTGCGTGCTGCCGGACTGGCCGGTCGGTCCCGCGGTCGAGGCGATGATCGACCGGCTGGCCGACGAGCTCGCCGGCCGCGGCATGTCGGTGCTCGTGCACCACGTGCGCGGCGAGCGTCCGCTCACCGACCTGCTGCGCGCGGTGACGCCCCACACGGTCGTCGGGCTCGCCCCATTCGATCCTGACGACGTCCGCGCCATGCGCCAGGCGGGCATCGGCGTCGTGGGCACCTTCGACGACGTCGCATCCGGCCCCGCGGCGACGACGGATGCCGCAGCCGACGACCCGCAACGGCGCATCGGCCTCGCGCAGGCCGAGCGGCTCGCGGGGCGCGGTTGCCGCCGCATCGGCTACGCCACGACGCCCGACCCCCGGGTCGCGGCGTTCGCCGGCGGGCGGCTCGCGGGCGTCCGGGAGGCGTGCGCCGCACTCGGGCTGGAGCCGCCGCTCGTCGTCGAGGTCGACCTGTCGGAGCGATCGGGCGCGGAGGCGGTGCGGGCATGGCGGTCCGCCGGCGTCGACGGCGTCGCCGCCTACAACGACGAGGTCGCGCTCGCGGTGCTCGCGGGCACGCGCGCCGAGGGGGTCGCGGTGCCCGACGGCCTCGCCGTGGTCGGCGTGGACGACATCCCGGTCGCCGCCCTCGCGTCGCCGCCGCTCACCACGGTGTGGCAGTCGCTCGACCTGCAGGCGGCGTACCTCGCGGAGTGCGTGACCGCGGCCCTCGACGGCCGGCCCCAGCCCGTGCGACCCCGCCAGGAGGTCGAGCTGGTGCCGCGCGCGTCGGCGTAGCCCGCTAGAGCTCGACGACGGTCATGCCGGAACCCGAGCCGCCCGCGCGTCCCATCGCCGCGAGCGCGTCGGGCACCTCGTCGAGTGCGATCGTGCGCCCGACGAGCTCGATCGGGCGGAACGCCTCCGATGCGACGGCGCCGAGCATGTCGGGGTACTCGTGCGCGGCCATCCCGTGGCTGCCGAGGATCTCGAGCTCGCCGGCGATGACGGCGTCCATCGGCATCGCCGCGGCGGCGTCGTCGGCGAGCAGGAGGCCGATCTGCACGTGCCGCCCGCGCTTGCGCAGGCTGCGCACCGAGGCGAAGGACGTCTGCGGGCTGCCGAACGCGTCGACCGAGAGGTCCACGCCGCCGCCGCTGGCCTCGCGGACGCGCTCGGCGGCACCCTCGCCGCCCCGGACCGGGATGGCGCCGAGCGCCGCGGCGGCGTCGAGCGCCGCGTCGGAGACGTCGACGCCGTAGACGCGCACGCCGGCGGCGACCGCGATCATGATCGCGGAGAGGCCGACGCCGCCGCATCCGTGCACCGCGACCTGCTCGCCGGGGTGCAGCCGGCCGCGCGCGATGATGGCGCGGTAGGCGGTGGCGAACCGGCAGCCGAGCGACGCGGCCTCGACGAAGCCGAGGGAGTCGGGCAGGCGGATGAGGTTGAGCTCGGCCTCGTCGACCACGACGTACTCGGCGAACGAACCCCAGTGCGTGAACCCGGGCTGGCGCTGGTCGTCGCAGACCTGCTCGTTGCCCGAACGGCACTCGTCGCAGCGGCCGCACGCGCAGATGAACGGCGCCGTGACGCGGTCGCCGACGTGCCATCCGCTCGCCTCGTCGATCTCGGCGCCCAGTTCGGCGATCTCGCCGGCGAACTCGTGGCCGGGCACGTGGGGCAGCGCGATGGTGTCGTCGTGGCCCATCCAGCCGTGCCAGTCGCTGCGGCACAGGCCGGTCGCGCGGACGCGGACGACGGCGCCGCGGGGCGGGCACGCGGGCGGATCGACGTCGACGAGCTCGGGCTCCTCGCCGAAGCCGCGGTACATGACGGCGCGCACAGGTCCTCCTCGGGGTGGTGGGCCGGCCGCCGCCCTCGGGCACCGTGCGCCGGGTCGCGCGCCCCCTCGGCGATGACGTGACGGATGCCGCGGCGAGGCGACCTCCGGAATCCTATCGCCGTCACGCGCGGCAACACGTCGACGCATTGTGGAACAATGCCCCCATGCGCTCCGTCCTCCTGGTGCTCGCCGCCGCCGTCTGCTTCGGCACGACGGGCACCGCGCAGGCGCTCGGCCCCGACGCCGACCCGCTCTCGCTCGGAGCGGCGCGCATCTTCATCGGCGGAGGCGCGCTCGCCGCGATCGCCCTCGCCGTGCACGTCGCCGGACGCCGGGACGACGCGACCGGGACATCCGTCGCCCCGACGTCCGGCGGCAGCGGAGCCGGCGGCCTCGGCCCCTCCGTCCCCCGGTTCGGCCCCTGGCTCGCCGTCGTGCTGGGCGCGCTCGGGGTGCTCGCCTACCAGCCGGCGTTCTTCGCCGGCACGGCCGCGAACGGCGTCGCCGTGGGCACGGTCGTCGCACTCGGCTCGGCCCCCGTCCTCACGGGCGTGCTCGACTGGGTGCTGCGCCGGCGCTTCCCGGGGCGCGCGTGGATCGTCGCGACCGCGCTCGCGACCGCCGGCGTCGCGATCCTCGCCGCGGCGACCGGCACCGGCCCCTCGGCCGTGGACCCGCTCGGCGTCGCGGCATCCGTCGGCGCCGGCGCCTCGTACGCCGTGTACACGCTCGCGGGCAAGCACCTGCTCGACCGGGGCTGGACCGCCTCGGCGAGCATGGGCGCGATGTTCGGCGTCGCCGCCGCGGTCAGCCTGCCCGTCCTGCTCGCCACGGATGCCGCGTGGATCACCACACCCGAAGGCTTCGCGATGGCCCTCTGGCTGGGGCTCGTGACGACGACCGCGGCGTACCTGCTGTTCGGCGCGGGGCTGCGCCGCCTCACGCCCGCGACGGTGTCGACGCTCACCCTCGCCGAACCGCTGACCGCGACGCTGCTCGGCGTGCTGCTGCTCCAGGAGCAGCTGTCCGGCACTGCGATCACGGGCCTCCTCGTGCTCGCGTCGGGCATCGTGCTGCTCGCGGTCGCGAGCGGTCGACGGATGCCGCAGCGGCAGCCCGTCGATGTCGGAGGTCGCGCCTAGCCTCGGAGGATGGACGTCATCCTCATCCCCGGATTCTGGCTCGACGCGAGTTCGTGGAACGAGGTGACACCCGAGCTCGAGGCCGCCGGCCACCGCGTGCATGCCGTGACCCTCCCCGGCCTCGAGTCCGCCGACGCACCGCGAGCGGGGATCGGGCTGGAGGACCACATGGCGGCGGTGGTCGGGCTGCTGGACGACATCGACGGTCCCGTCGCGATCGTCGGCCACTCCGGTGGCGGCGCGGTCGCCCAGGGCGTCGTCGACCGTCGACCCGATCGGGTCGCCCGCCTCGTGTTCGTCGATGCCGCGCCCATCGCCGACGGCGACTGCGTCAACGACGAGCTGCCCGTCGTGGGCGACGAGATCCCGCTGCCCGACTGGTCGGTGTTCGAGGCGGCCGACCTCGTCGATCTCGACGACGCGCTGCGCGACCGGTTCCGCTCGCGCGCTCTGCCGCATCCGGCCGCCGCCGCGAGCGATCCGCTCCGGCTGCACGACGAGCGTCGTCACGACGTCCCCACGACGGTGGTGTGCTGCGAGTTCCCGAGCTCCCAGGTGCACGAGTGGATCGCCGCCGGCGTGCCGTTCGTCCGCGAGCTGGCCGCCCACCGCGACGTCGACTACGTCGATCTGCCCACGGGCCACTGGCCGCAGTTCACGCGCCCCGCCGAGCTGGGGCGGGTGCTCGCCGACGCGCTCGCGTCTTGACCGCTCGAGGGCGGGCGGTCAGCGCGCCGGCTCGAGCTCTCCGATGAATGCGGCCACGGCGTCGGAGATCTCGGCCCGCGCCGTCTGGCGGTCGATCGTGGCCGTGCCGTCACCGGGCTGGGCGCCGTAATCGCCGAACGCGGCGTGGTTCGCCCCTTCGATCGTGACGCTCACCGTGTCATCCGGCAGGTTGCCCGCTCGGGACGCCACCTCTTCCGGGGTGCTCAGTCCGTCGTTCTCGGCCACGATCGAGAGCACCTCGAGGTCCGATCCGGACAGGTCGTCGACGCAGTAGCTGCCGAACAGGATGAGGCCCTCGACCGCCGGGTCGGCGTCGTCGCGCGTGCCGTCGGCCGCGAGCTGGCAGGCTCGCACCCCACCCAGCGAGTGGCCGCCGACGAACCACCGCTCGACCTCCGGTGCGTCGGCCGTGAACTCCGAGAGCGGCCGCGTGTCGAAGAACGCGAGGTTCAGCGTGGGTTCCGTGATGACCACCGTCATGCCCGTCGCCTCGACGATCCCGGCCATCTTGTAGAGGTAGGCGGAGGGCTGCACCTTCGCGCCGGGGATGAACACCAGGCCCGCGTCGATCGCGCCGGTCGTGGGCTCGATCACGATCGACCGGTCGGTGCCCGTGATCTCGACGCCGTTCGAGCGCCACGCGTCGAGGGAGGCCTCTCGGTCGCCCTCGAAGACCAGGCTGGCGTACACGAGGAAGCCGACCACGACGAGGACCACGACACCGGCGACCGCGAGGAGCACGGCACCGACGCGGCGCATCAGAGCTGGTCTCCGCTCACCTCGAACGTGTTGCAGGCGCCCACGCCCTGCTCGAACCCGGTGGCGAACCAGCGCACGCGCTGCTCGCTCGTGCCGTGCGAGAACGTGTGCGGGTCGACCTGGCCCTGCGTGGCCTCCTGGATGCGGTCGTCGCCGACCGCGGCCGCGGCGCCGATGGCCTGCTCGTACTCCTCCGGCGAGATCGGCTGCAGGAACGGCTGGCCCTCCGGGTCCTCCGTGCTCGACGCGGCCGCAGCCCACGCGCCGGCGAAGCAGTCCGCCTGCAGCTCGACGCGCACCGCGTTGGAGGCCGGCCCCGTCTGCCCGTCGCGCGTGGAGTCGAGCACGCCGGCGATGTTCTGGATGTGGTGTCCCCACTCGTGGGCCACGACGTACATCTCGGCGAGCGGACCGCCCTCGGCCCCGAACCGCGACTCGAGCTGGTCGTAGAAGCTCGTGTCGATGTAGATGGTCTGGTCGGGCGGGCAGTAGAAGGGCCCGGTGGCCGAGGACGCGTTCCCGCACCCGGTCGACACGGCCTGCTCGAACAGGATGAAGTCCTGCGGGGGCGTGTACTCCAGCCCGATCGTCGGAGCGGCATCCTGCCAGTACTCCTCGAGCGAGGCCGACGCGCCCTTCATGCGGCAGTCGATCCGCTCGTTCGCGTCAGCGCCGGTCTCGCACTGCTCGAGTGCGGCATCGGACGGCGCCGGTCCCTGCCCGCCACCGACGAGCCCCGACAGGTCGACCCCGAGGAACTGCCCCACGAGGAACAGTGCGAGGACGCCGAGTCCGCCGCCGACGGCGATGCCCGTGTTCCGTCCGCGCCGGGAGGCCCTGCCCCCGCTGATGTCGGAGTTCGGATTGAACGTCATGCGATGACGTTACTCCGCGCCGCTGCGGGCGGCATCCGCCTTCCGTCGGTCCTCGGCATCCGCTATGACGGCGCCGTCGTCCGCGGACGAGTCCTCGTCGTCGTCCTCGTCGTCATCGACCTCGTCGACCTCGTCGTTGACCTCGTCGTCGACCTCGTCGTCGTCCTCGACCTCGTCGACCTCGTCGTCCTCGTCGTCGTCCTCGTCGTCGTCGTCGTCATCGTCGTCGACGTCGACGTCATCATCGCGGTCCACCTCGTCGAGGTCGGTCCGCTCCTCGTCCTCGAGGTCGTCGTCGTCATCGTCGTCGGTCGTCCCGAGGTCGGCGTCGTCGTCGACCGCGCCGAACGCCCCACCCGTCTCGGCGAACCGATCGGTCGCGCCGATCAGCGCGGCGAGGATGCCCGGCTCGTCGAAGGCGTGGCCGGCGTCGTCGATGATGTGCAGTTCCGCCTCGGGCCAGGCTCGGTGGAGGTCCCACGCCGTCATCATGGGCGTGCACATGTCGTAGCGGCCCTGGACGATCACGGCGGGGATGTGCCGGATGCGCCCGACGTCGCGGATGAGCTGGCCGTCCTCCCACCACCCGCCGTGACGGAAGTAGTGGTTCTCGATGCGGGCGAACGCGGTCGCGTACTCGGGCGACGTGAAGCGCGCGATGGTCTCGGCCTGGGGCAGCAGCGTGATGGTCGACGACTCCCAGCGAGACCACGCGATCGCCGCGGGCTGGTGCACCGCCGGGTCCGGATGCGCCAGCAGCCGCCCGTACGCCTCGATGAGGTGCGCGCGCTCGCCGAGCGGCACGGGAGCGAGGAAGTCCTCCCAGAGGTCCGGGAACACCGCCGAGGCGCCGCCCTCGTAGAACCAGTCGAGCTCCTGGCGTCGCAGCGTGAAGATGCCGCGCAGCACGAGTTCGGTCACGCGCTCGGGGTGGGTCTCGGCGTACGCGAGGGCGAGGGCGCTGCCCCAGGATCCGCCGAACACCTGCCAGCGGTCGATGCCGAGGTGGGCGCGCAGCCGCTCCATGTCGGCGATGAGGTGCCAGGTGGTGTTCGCCGACAGGTCGGCGCCGGGCTCGGAGGCGTGCGGGATCGAGAACCCGCAGCCGCGCTGGTCGAACAGCACGATGCGGTACTTCGCCGGGTCGAACAGGCGCCGGTGCGTGGGCGTCGTGCCGCCGCCCGGTCCGCCGTGGAGGAAGACGACCGGCTTGCCCTCGCGATTGCCCGACACCTCCCAGTAGATGTGCTGGCCGTCGCCAACGTCGAGCATGCCCGTCTCGAGCGGCTCGATCTCCGGATACAGGTCCCTCATGCTTCCCCCCTGCCGGTCACGCTACCGATCGGCGGATGCCGCATCCGGGCGGCGCGCCGCGCCCCGCGTCGCACCGGCCCGACTTGGCACCCTTTCAGTATCGCCGCCTACCGTGTGGCGCATGAGACCGGTTCCCGAGCCCCCCGGCCCCGGACAGGAGTCCGTCTGGGACTATCCGCGTCCGCCCCGCGTGGAGCCCGTCGACGTGCGCGTCGCGATCGACCTCGGCGGCGAGCGCATCGTCGACACGCGCGATGTCGTCCGCGTCCTCGAGACGAGCCACCCGCCGGTGTACTACCTGCCCGTCGCGGCGTTCGCCGAGGGCGCGCTGCGGCCCGCGTCGGGCTCCTCGTTCTGCGAGTTCAAGGGCGCGGCCCGGTACTTCAGCGTCCACGGCGGGGGCCGCACGGCCGAGCGGGCCGCCTGGACGTACCCGTCGCCCTCGCCGGGGTTCGAGGCGCTCCGCGACCGGGTCGCGGTGTACGCCGGCCCGATGGACGCGTGCACGGTCGACGGCGAGCGCGTCACGCCGCAGCCCGGTTCGTTCTACGGGGGCTGGGTGACGTCGAACCTCGCCGGTCCGTTCAAGGGCGTGCCCGGCAGCATGGGCTGGTGAGGGGCGAGCGGATGCCGCGCCCCGGCGCCCGGCGTAGGCTCGGCGCATGAGTCGCACACCGGTCACGGTCACGATCACGGGCGCCGGCGGGCAGATCGGCTATGCGCTGCTGTTCCGCATCGCATCGGGCGGGATGCTCGGCGACGACACCCCGGTGCGCCTCCGCCTGCTCGAGATCCCGCAGGGGCTCCGCGCGGCCGAGGGCGCGGCCCTCGAACTGCAGGACTCGGCGTTCCCGCTCCTCGCCCACGTCGACGTGACCGACGATCCCGCCGTCGCGTTCGACGGTGCGAACGTCGCGCTGCTCGTGGGCGCCCGGCCCCGCACGGCCGGCATGGAACGCGGCGATCTCCTGCAGGCCAACGGCGGCATCTTCGGGCCGCAGGGGCGCGCGATCAACGACCACGCCGCCGACGACGTGCGCGTGGCCGTGGTCGGCAACCCGGCGAACACGAACGCGCTCATCGCGGCGTCGAACGCCCCGGACGTGCCGAGGGAGCGCTTCACCGCCCTCACCCGCCTCGACCACAACCGCGCGCTCGGCCAGTTGTCGGCGGCGCTCGGCACCCCGGTCGGCGGCATCCGCGGGGTGACGATCTGGGGCAACCACTCGGCGACCCAGTTCCCGGATGTCGCGCACGCGACGGCCGGCGGCGACCCCGTGCCTGCGCTCCTGGCGGCTCGCATGGGCGGCACGGAGGCCGCGCACGCCTGGCTCGTGGACCAGTTCATCCCGCGCGTGGCGCGCCGCGGTGCCGAGATCATCGAGGTCCGCGGCTCGTCGTCGGTGGCGTCGGCAGCGTCGGCGACGATCGACCACGTGCGCGACTGGGTGCTCGGCACAGGCGACCGCGGCTGGACGAGCGCCGCGCTGTGGTCGCACGGCGAGTACGGCGTGGCCGAGGGAGTGATCTCCTCGTTCCCGGTGACGTCGCAGGACGGGACGTGGAGCGTGGTCGAGGGACTCGCCGTCGACGCGTTCGCGCGCGAGCGCATCGACGCGTCGGTCGCGGAACTCGTCGACGAACGCGAGGCGGTCCGCTCGCTCGGGCTGATCTGATCCGACGGCGAACGGATGGCGCCGCCCGCCGCCTACGCTGGTCGCATGGCCGCACGCGAACCGATGTCCCCAGCCCGTCGACGGCAGCTCGTCGTCGGCCTCGTCGTCGGCCTGCTCGTCGGGCTCGGCATCAGCCTGTGGACCGGGTTCTGGCTCTGGCTCGCGACCGGGATCGCCGTCGGCCTCGCGGCGGGCGCGATCATGAAGCCGCCCGGCGAGGACGACGCGCCGCCGCGCCGATGACCCCGGGAAGGACGACGGGCCGGACGTGTCCGCGTCCGGCCCGCCTGCGGCATCCGCTCGCTACTTCTTGACCGCCTTCTCGGGCATGGGCAGCGTGCCCGCCTCGCGCTGGGCGGCGTAGTACGCGCGCGCCTCGTCCTGGCGCTCCTGCTCGGCGCCCGACGCGATCGCGGCGCGGAGGTGCGCCTGCTCGTAGCCGAACGCGTCGACGAGGTCGAGCGCGTAGGGGCGCAGGCGCTCGATGAGGCGGTCGATGTACGCGGTGACGGCCTGCGCGCGCTGCGACGACAGCCGGCCGTGGATCAGGTACCACGCGAGGTGCTTCTCGACGAGCCCGAGGCCGAACAGGTCGCGCAGCCACGTGATGACCTGGCGGGTGCCCTCGTCCTCGGTGCGGTGCAGGCCGCGCGTGAACGCCTCCCACTGCAGCAGCTCGGCGTGGGCGCGGGCGGCCTCGATGAGCTCGTTCTGGTTGCGGTTGAAGACCGCGGCGGCCTCGGCCTTCGAGAGCTTGCGGGCGTCGCGGAGGCGACCGGCGATCTCGGCGATCATCGCCTCGACGCGGTCGGTGAGGAGTTCGCGCTGCGTCTCCTCGTCGCGCAGGTCGACGACCGACCGGGCGGTCGAGCCGAAGTCGGCGACCGTCTGGGCCAGGCGCCGCAGGCCCACGCCGTGCATGGCGCGGTCGGCCGCCTGGGCGGCGACGTACCGGGCCATGACGCCGACGCCCGCCTTGCGGAACTGCGCCGAGTAGTCGGTCAGCAGGCGCTTGGCGACGAGCTGCAGCAGCACGTTGTTGTCGCCCTCGAACGTGACGTAGATGTCGAGGTCCTGCCGGAGCCCGACGAGGCGGTTCTCGGCGAGGAAGCCGGCGCCGCCGCAGGCCTCGCGGGCCTCCTGCAGCGTCTCGAGCGCGTGCCAGGTCGACAGCGGCTTCAGCGCCGCGGCCATCGTCTCGAGGTCCTGTCGGTCGTCGTCGGTGTCGGCCGCGCCCGAGAACACCGCGTCGAACTTCACGAGGAACTCGTCGTGCGCGAAGAACTGCGCGTACGTCGTGGCGAGCTTGGGCAGGAGCCGGCGCTGGTGGCGCTGGTAGTCGAGCAGCACCTCCTCGTCGGTGTCGCTGCCGGCGTTGAACTGGCGTCGCTGGGTGCCGTAGGTGATCGCGATGTCGAGGGCCATGGCGGATGCCGCGGTGGCGGCGCCGTCGAGCGAGACCCGACCCTGCACGAGCGTGCCGAGCATCGTGAAGAACCGGCGGCCCGGGCTCGCGATCGGGCTCGAGTAGGTGCCGTCGGGGGCGACGTCGCCGTAGCGGTTCAGCAGGTTCTCGCGCGGGACGCGGACGTTCGTGAAGTGGAGGCGGCCGTTGTCGATGCCGTTGAGGCCGCCCTTCAGCCCGTCGTCCTCGCCGCCGATGCCGGGCAGGAACTCGCCCTGCTCGTCGCGCAGCGGCACGTAGAACGCGTGGACCCCGTGGTTCACGCCCTTGGTGATGAGCTGCGCGAAGACGACGGCGGCGATGCCGTGCAGCGCCGCGTTGCCGAGGTAGTCCTTCCACGCGCCGCGGAAGGGCGTGTGGAGGACGAACTCCTGCGTGTCGGGGTCGTAGGTGGCGGTGGTGCCGATGGAGGCCACGTCGGAGCCGTGACCGGTCTCGGTCATGGCGAAGGCGCCCGGCACGTCGAGCGACATGATGCCGGGGAGGTACTTCTCGTGGTGCGGCGTCGTGCCGAGGTGCAGCACGGCGGCCCCGAACAGGCCCCACTGCACGCCCGACTTGATCTGCAGGCTCGGGTCGGCGAGCACGAGCTCCTCGAAGGCGGCGATGTTGCCGCCGTGGTCGTCCTCGCCGCCGAGCTCCTTCGGGAACGCCTTCGCGATGGCGCCGGAGTCGACGAGGAGCTTCAGCTGGCCGAGGACGCGCTCGCGGTGCTCGGCCATCGGCTGGCCCTCGATGCGCTGGTACTCGGGCCGGGCGGCGCGCGCGCGGGCCTCAAGCCGGATGTCGGCCCAGGTGCCGAGCAGCTGCCGGCCGAGCGCGGCGACGTCGACGACCGGCGCCGCCTGGCCGTCGATCGGGGTGTGCGCGGGAGCGGCCTCGGCCGCGCGCTCCGGGTTGGTCGGGCGCTCGACCTTGGGCGCGGGGGTGGTGTCGGATCGTGATGCCGTGTCGACCATCGTCGGTACGTCCTTCGTCGCGGATACGGGGCTTCCCTCCCACGGTATGGCGCGCGATCCGGGCGCCGAAAAAGTGCGTCAGGGCCCTACAAACCGCGCGGGCCGCCCTCGGATCACCCCTGTGGAACCATACAATCAGAGCGGGTTCGCGCCTTGGGACATCCACAACGCCGTTGGGCGTCAGTCACGGAAGAACGCGCTGGCCTTCGGCGTCCAGAGCAGGATCAGGACCAGCGCGGAGACCGCCAGTCCGAGCCACTCCCCGACCGGGATGCCGAGGTAGGCGACGGCCATGAACAACGACCCGATGAGCGAGAGCACCTGCAGCACGGTGACGATCATCCGCGCGACGCTGCTGCCGCGCAGGAGCCCGCCCGCGAGCCCCGCGGTGATCAGGCCGACGATGATGGACCCGATCGCCGCCGCGATGAGGCCGCCGGACCCGCCGAAACCCGCGACGACCTCCTCGTTGGGCAGGAGGAAGAACAGGATGACCCCGGAGACGAGGTCGATGAGTCCGGCGATGAAGGCGAGGACGCCGATGATGGTGATCGTGACCGGTCGATTGCCCTGGATCGTCGACATGGCGTCCCCCTTCGCCCGACGGTGCGTCCGTCTGGGGGGACGCTAGCAACTCCCCCGTGCGGCGACGGGCCGAAGGTCCCGTCAGCGCACGTGCTCGGCGACGACGCGCACGAGCGCCTCGCCGTAGGCCTCGCGCTTCTTCGCCCCGATCCCCGGGATGCCGTCGAGGTCGGCGAGGGCTCCCGGGCGCGAGACCGCGACGGCGCGCAGGGTCGCGTCACCGAACACGATGTACGCGGGAACGCCCTGCTCGCGGGCCTCGCCGGCGCGCCACGCGCGGAGCGCCTCGAACAGCTCGGCCGCCGCCGGTTCGAGGTCGGCCGCCGCCGGGGTCGCCGCGCGCGCGGACCGCGAGGCGCGGACCGGGCGCTCGGGTTCGGTGCGGAACGCGACCGAGCGGTCGCCCGCGAGCACCGCCGCCGAGGCATCCGTCAGCGTCAGCACGCCGTACTCGCCCACCGACTGCAGCAGCCCCTGGGCGAGCAGTTGACGGATGACGCCCCGCCACCGCTGCTCGGAGAGGTCGTCGCCGATGCCCCACGTCGCGAGCCGGTCGTGCCCGTACTGCTCGACGCGCGGCGTGCGCTTGCCGCGGAGGATATCGACCAGGTGCCCGGCACCGAAGCGCTGGCCGCGCTCGCGCTGGAGCCGCACGATCGTCGACATGAGCTTCTGGGACGCCACGGTGCCGTCCCACGATTCCGGCGGTTCGAGGCACGTATCGCAGTTGCCGCACCGGCCGCTGGACTCGCCGAAGTAGGCCAGCAGGTTCTGTCGCCGGCACTGCACGGTCTCGCAGAGCGCGAGCATCGCGTCGAGGTGCGCGGCGAGCCGGCGCCGGTGGGCGAGATCGCCGGGGCTCTCGTCGATCATGCGGCGCTGCTGCACCACGTCCTGCAGGCCGTACGCCAGCCACGCGGTGGCGGGGAGGCCGTCGCGTCCCGCGCGACCCGTCTCTTGGTAGTAGCCCTCGACCGACTTCGGCAGGTCGACGTGCGCGACGAACCGCACGTCGGGCTTGTCGATGCCCATCCCGAAGGCGATCGTGGCCACGACGACCACGCCGTCCTCGCGGAGGAAGCGCTCCTGCGTGCGCCGGCGCAGCCCCGCGTCGAGGCCAGCGTGGTACGGCATCGCGTCGATGCCGTTCGCCGCGAGGAAGGACGCGAACTTCTCGGTGCTCGCGCGGGAGAGCGCGTAGACGATGCCAGGGACGGGCCGGCCGTCGGCGTCGCGTCCCTCGGTGCGCACGAAGTCGAGCAGCTGGCGCCGCACGTCGATCTTCGGCGCGATGCGGTACTGGATGTTCGGCCGGTCGAAGCTCGAGACGAAGTGACGCGCCCGGCCCAGCGAGAGCCGGTCGGTGATCTCGCGATGCGTGGCCTCGGTCGCCGTGGCGGTCAGCGCGATGCGCGGCACGTCGGGCCAGCGCTCGGCGAGCTCGGCGAGCGCGAGGTAGTCGGGCCGGAAGTCGTGGCCCCACTGCGCGACGCAGTGCGCCTCGTCGATCGCGAAGAGCGCGATGGTGCCCCGTTCGAGGAACCGCTTGGTCTGCTCGGACCCGAGCCGCTCGGGTGCGACGTAGAGCAGGTCGAGCTCGCCGGCGAGGTACGCCCGCTCGACCTGCGCGCGCTCGGCGGGCGACTGCGACGAGTTGAGGTAGCCGGCACGGACCCCGTTGCGCACGAGCGCGTCGACCTGGTCGTGCATGAGCGCGATGAGCGGCGAGACGACCACGCCCGTGCCCTCGCGCAGCAGCGCGGGGACCTGGTAGCAGAGGCTCTTGCCGCCGCCCGTGGGCATGAGCACGACCGCATCGCCGCCGGCCGCGACGTGCTCGATGATCGCCGCCTGCTCGCCGCGGAACCCGTCGTAGCCGTAGACGGTGCGCAGCGCCTCGTGCGCCGAGTCGAACCGAGCGGGCGCCGCGGCCGGCGCAGTCGCGGCGGCCGCGCCCGCGCCCGGCGGACCGGGCTCGGCCGGGGGCGGCGGAGCCCACTCGTCGTCGGGCGGGACCAGCTCGTCGGGATCCCACGGCGGGTCCTCCCACGAGGGGGCGAACGCCGCAGCGGGCTCGTCGTTCCAGGTCACCCGTCGACCCTACCCGTCGCCTCGGACGGCCGTGCGAGCATCCGCGGGGCCGGGCCGGGCCGTACGACGGGCCGGATGTGGAGGAACGGTGGGGAGCCGGTGCGAGAGTGCTGGGAACGCCCGCGGTGCGGCATCCGCTCGACCTACGCTCGCTGCATGACCCGGATCGACGGCAGCCGCGCACTCGTCATCGGCGCGACCGGCGTGCTCGGCACGCTGATCGCGGAACGGCTCTCGGAGGGCGGTGCCTCGCTCGCGCTCAGCGGACGGGACGCCGCCCGGCTCGGCGAACGAGCCACGCGAGGCGCCGCCATCGCGGTCGACCTCACCGACGAGACCGCGCCGGAGACCATCGTGGGCCGAGCCACCGAGGCGCTCGGCGGGCTCGACGTGATCGTGCTCGCGGCCGGCGTCGTCGGGTTCGACACCGTCGCCGAGACGGCGGAGCAGGACCTCGAGACGCTCTTCACGGTCAACGCGCTCGCGCCCATGCGCATCGTCTCCGCGGCGCTCCCCGCCCTCCGCGAGTCCGCCGAGGCCGGACGCGAGCCGGTCGTGCTCGCCCTCACCGGCATCGTCGCCGAACTGCCGACCGCCGGCCTGGGGAGCTACTCGGCGTCGAAGGCGGCACTCGCGGCCTACCTCACCGCGGCGGGCCGCGAACTGCGCCGCAGCGGCATCCGCCTGCTCGATGCCCGGCCCGGCCACACCGAGACCGGGCTCGCCGGCCGGCCGCTGTTCGGCACCGCGCCCAAGTTCCCCGCGGGCCACGACCCCGCGGCCGTCGCCGACCGGCTGGTGCGCGCCATCGCCGAGGGCGAGACCGCGCTGCCACCGAGCGCGTTCACCGGGACCTGATCCCGCCGAACGCGCCCGGCGACGGATCAGCGGTCGTCCGACGCGTCGCCCGCGCGCGGTCCCGCGTCGGCGTCGGTGGCGGGCGCGTCCGCGGGATGCGCCGGCGCGGGGCGCCGACGCGTCAGCAGGAACGCCGCGACGCCCGCCCCGAGGACGGCGACGACGGCCGCCGCGATCCACACGACGTCGCCGCCGACGGATGCCGCGGCATCCGTCGACTCGTCGCCCGCATCGGCGTCGGCGCCGGGTTCCTCGGCGGCCGCCGCACCGCAGACCGGCTCGGCCGCGCCCTCGGCGACGGCGGCGCCGTCGGCCGGCTGCCACGTGAACGTGTGATCGCCCGTGATCGGGTGACCGTCGGCGGAGACGACCCGGTACGCGACCGTGTACTCGCCCGCCGGCCCGAGCTCGGCGGCGACGCTCGCGATCGGCCCATCGACGACCGGGCAGGCGGTGGCGTAGTGGCGCCCGTCGGGGCCCACGACGTCCATGGCCGTCGCGCCGTCGAGGTCGAGCAGCACGTCGTTCGTCTCGATCCAGACCTCGCCGGGCTGGTCGGCGACGGTGGACTCCGCCGCCGGCCCCTCGTCGATCACCGTGTTGTGCGCGAACGCGGGCGCGGCGGGGCCCGCCACCGCCAGGAGGGCCAGCGCGAGGGCGGACGCTGCTCCGGCGGCCGCGCGTCGGACGGTGGCGGGGGCCACGTCAGGCCTTCCGGGCGCGTCGGGCGGCGAGCGCGATCACGACGCCGACGACGCCGACCGCGAGGCCCGCGATGCCGACCACCCGGGCGAGCACGTCGACCGAGGCATCCGCGGCGGCGGCGGACGTCGCCGACGCGGTCTCGGCCGAGTCGTCGTGACCGTCGTCGTCGCCGTGGCCGTGGCCGTCCGCCGCGGCCTCGCCGACCACGATCGCCGGGGCGGGGTGATCCGGTTCCGCGCCGTCGGCACCGGGCGACTCGTTCCAGTTCGTCTCGCCCTCGACGCACGACTGGAGGACCGGGAACTCGAGCCGCTCGCCCGCGACCTCCTCGGGCAGGAACACCTGCACCTTGAACGAGTCGCGGTAGCCGTCGGGGATCGGCGTCGAAGCGGTGTAGACGACCTGGGCGACGCGCTCGGTCACCTGGGTGCCGTGCGCACCCTCGGCGGGCTCGTCGAGCTGCTCCATGACCTTCTCGATGGTCCAGCCCTCCTTGAGGTTGGGCGTGACCGAGAGGATCTGCTCGGGGATGTCGACGGTGAAGGACGTGGTGGGCGATTCGTCGCAGCCGTGGCCCGAGGCGAACTCGAGCACGGTGTACGAGGCGGCGGCCGCCTCGCCGGGCGTGACGACGACGTGCGCGTGCGCGGCGACGGGCGCGGCGAGCGCGAGCAAGGCGCCGGCGCCGAGGGCGCTCGCAGCGAGGGTGGCGGAACGGGTGATGGGTCGCATGGGTCTTCTCTCGTGTGGGTGCGAGCGCGCGGCCGGTGGACGGCTGGATGTCACGTGCGCCCGCGGTACTCCGGGGTGTCGGGGTCGTGCGCCGCTCAGGCGGCGAGCCACGACGCCGGCGGACCGCGGTGCCGCAACGACGAGAGGAGGACGAGCGCGAGCGCGGGCAGCCCATGCGTGCGCGCCGCGGGGACCACGTGGCGCACGCTGGTCGCGACGGGCACGCCGGCGAGCACCGAGACGAGCAGGCGGATGCCGCGCACGGCGGTGCCGAACGCGACGGAGACTGCGCGGGCCGCGCGGCCGAGCAGGGCGAGCGCGACGACGGTCGCCCCTGCGGCGGCGACGTGAGCGAGCGGCATGCCGAGCGCGTGTCCGTGGTCGACGACGACCGCGAGACCGCCCGCGTCGATGCGGAGCGGGACGCCCGACCCGTGCGCGTGGGCGACGACGGATGCCGCACCGCGGGCCGGGGTGCCGATCGAGTACAGCAGGTGCAGGGCGGCCTGGGCCACGAGGGCCGCAGCCGCGGCGCGCGGCAGCGACATCCGCTCGCCCGCGATCACCATGGCCAGCGGTGCCGAGAAGGCCATCGCCAGCGACAGCGCGAGGACGCCCGGTGGCGTGCCGCCGCCGATCGTGTGCGCCAGGGACGCGATGAGTGTCGCGAACGCGGCGACCGCCGCTCCGCGGATCGCGCGCGCACCCCGAGGACTCACCCCATCAGCCTAACCGCCGCGTCGGGACGGCCGGACCGCCGCGGGCAGCAGCGCGAAGGGCCGGGCACCCACGTGCCCGGCCCTCCGTCGTCAGGGTGTCAGCTGATCGGCAGGACGAAGGAGCTCGTCGTGCCGGTCGGCGTCGTGATCGTGAACCGCGTCTGCGACGTCGCGCCCGCCGGGACCGGGAAGGTCACCGTGGCGCGGCCGATCTCGTCGAACGTCGACGGAACGGGGAACGCCGGATCGACGACCTCAGTGGCGAGCGTTTCGCCGTCGAGCGAGACCGTCACGGTGCCCGCCTTGGGCTCGGTCGTGCTGAAGTCCAGTGACGAGAGCGCCACCGTCGCCACGCCGTCCGACACGCTCACCACATCGACGCCCACGGCCCGCTGGGTGTAGTCGGGCGTTGCGGCCCCGAACTGCTCGAAGTAGTCGACCATCGCCTCGAGGTCGATCTTGCCGCTGTCGGCCTTCGTCGCCGCCACCTCGGGGAGCGCGAACGTCGTGAAGTTGTCGCCGCCGCCGCCGAGGAAGGAGTTCGCGCCGACCGTGTACGTCGCCGCGAGGTCGAGCGGCTCGGTCCCGAGGAAGATCTCGGTGATGTGCGAGCCGCGCGCCGCCGTCGGGTCGTACGTGTACGACAACGCCTCGTTGACGCCGAGCTTCAGGAACGGCCGGCTCGCGCCGTCCGGCTGCCACTGCTCCTCGAGCACGGCCTTGACCTGGGCGCCGGTCATCTGGACCGTGACGAGCGTGTTCGCGAACGACTGGACGTCGGCGGCTTCGCGGTAGGTCGTGTCGCCCGCGTTGATGTCGGCGCGCAGACCGCCGGGGTTCATGAACGTGATGTCCACGCTCCGGGTGCCATCGGCGTTCAGCGCCCAGAGCTGCACATCGGCCACGAAGTTGCCGAGCGTGGATTCGCCGCCGCGGTTCTCGACGAGTGCGGGCTGGCCGTTCACGGTGCCGGGCTGCCTGGCGCGGTTGAACGCCGACTCCGCCTGGCCGATGACCACGTTGCCGAGCTCGTTCGCGACCTCGGTCGCCGCCGTCACGATCGGGACGATCTGCGGGTCGGGCTCGGTGAACCAGGCGGTCACGTTGCCGCGCGCGTCGAAGGCCGTCGCCATCGTGTAGATGGTGTTCTCCATCTTCGTGATCGACTTCGTCCCGCGGTCGTACGTGATCTCCATGTTGCTGAAGCGCTCACCGTACTGGCCGCTCGAGATGACCGGACGACCGTCGATGACGTGGTTGTACGGCAGGTGCGTGTGGCCCGAGACGATCGCGTCGATGTTGTCGTTCGCGTTCAGGACGATCTCACCGAACCGGGTGTTCGGGTCCGTGGCGGACTCGATCGACGTGGTGGCCGCGCCCTCATGCACGAGGAAGACCACGATGTCGGCTTCGCCGTTGTTCTTCTTGCCGTCCGAGAGTTGATCGGCCACGCGGTTGGCGGCTTCGACGGGGTCGCCGACGGTGATGTCCTCGATTCCCGTCGGGCTCACGAGTGACGGAAGCTCGTCGGTGACGGCGCCGACGAAGCCGACGCTCACGCCCTGGAACTTCTCGATCCAGTACTCCGGCAACGCCGGCTCGCCGGTCTCCGCATCGTAGACATTCGCCCCGAGGTACTCCCAGAGCGCGAGCGGCATGACCCGGTCGGTGAGGTCGGCGAAGCCCTTGTCGAACTCGTGATTGCCGACCGCGCTGACATCGAGACCGGCCGCATTGAGCGCCTCGATGGTCGGCTCGTCGTTCTGGATGAACGACGTGAAGGTCGAGGCGCCGATCATGTCGCCGGCAGCGGCGAAGATCGTGTTCGGATTCTCGTCGCGGATCTGCTGGACCGCGGTGGACAGCCGTGCAATGCCGGCCGCCGTGCCGGCCTGCTCGATGCGACCGTGGAAGTCGTTCACGGTGACCAGGTTGATGTCGACCGACCGCGCCTCCTTCCCCTTCGGGGCCGGGGCTGCCTGAGCCGATGCGACGCCGCCGAGCGCGAGCGCTGCGGCGGTCGCACTCGCGACGACGCCTGCCGCGAGGCGGCCGCGGGACCTGGTCGTGGCGCGGTTCGTGCCCGCGCCGGGGGAACGTTGCTGCATTGCGTGGTCTCCTCTGCAAGGGGATGCCGGGAGCATGGTCGACCCCCGGCGTCGCACGCGCCTCCCGACGGATTCAGGCGACGCTGATCCGCAGCCTAGGTCGCGCTCCGCGACGTGGGAAGAGTCTTGGCCAAGTCGTCACCTCAGGTTCGGGATTTCGGCCGATTTTGCTCATCTGAGCAGCGACTTCTGCTCACATGCGCAGGCCATGGGCGCTCCATCGGCCTAGGCTGAGCCGGTGCTCACGGCCGTCCTCTCGCTCACCGGCGCCCTCGTCTACGGTGCCGCCGACTTCCTCGGCGGACTCGCCGCGCGCCGACTCGGCGCGGTCCTCGCGACGGCCGTCTCGGCGGCGTCGGGCCTCGTCCTGCTCGCGATCGCCCTCCCCGTGACGGGCGGGGCGTGGTCGGCCGAGGCGGCGACCTGGGGCGCGCTCTCGGGCCTCGTGGGGGCCGTCGCCATCTCGCTGCTCTACGCGAGCCTCGCGATCGGGCCGATGAGCATCCTGTCGCCGCTCACCGCCCTGGTCTCGGCGATCACGCCCATGATCTGGGGCACCGTCGTCGGCGGCGAGCGCTTCGGCCCGATGGCGGCGTGGGCGCTCGGGCTCGCGCTCCTCGCCGTGGTGCTCGTCGGGTTCGTTCCCGAGCGCGGCGCCGTCCGCCCGAGCGCGCGCGGCCTCGCGTTCGCGACCGGATCCGGCCTCGCCATCGGCGCCTTCTACATCCTGATCTCCCAGACGCCCGACGACTCGGGGGTCGTGCCGCTCATCTTCAGCCGCATCGTCAACACCGTGCTGATGTTCGGCGTGTTCGGCCTGCTCGTGCTCGTCGCCCGGCGCGCGTCACCCGCGCCCGCGCTCAAGGCGGTCCGTGAGACCACCCCGAGAACGGATGCCGCGGCCCTGGCCGCCGCATCCCCCGCCGGCCCGGTCGCGAACGCCGCCCCAGGATCCGCTTCGGACGCACGGTCCGACGCGCGCACCCCGGCTCGGGAGGGCCTCGCGGTCGGGTTCGCCATCGCGATCGGCTGCGGCCTCCTGGACGCACTCGCCAACGTGCTCATCCTGCTCGGCATCCGCGCGGGCGACCTCGCCGTGGCCGCCGTCCTCGCGGCGATGTACCCGGCGGGCACGATCCTGCTCGCCGCCGCGGTGCTGCGCGAGCGCATCGCGCCCGTGCAGTGGGTGGGTCTCGTGCTCGCGCTCGCCGCGGCCGGCATGCTCGCGCTCGCCTGAGGCTCGGGCGACCCGCGCGGCCGGGCTACAGCCGCACGACCTCGGTGATCCGGACGACCGCGGTGCCCTCCTCGGCCGACGCGACCAGGTCGACCTCGCCGCGGATGCGCCAGTCGTGGTGCCCGGCCGGGTCGTCGATGGTCTGCTCGACGCGCCACAGGCCGTCCGCGGCATCCGTCTCGTCGATCGCGACGAGCCTCGGCGAGCGCGCCGGCCCGCCGGTGCCGATCGAGTCGTGCTCGGCGTAGTACGCGTCGAGCGCCTCGGGCCACATGGGACCGGGGTCGAGCCCGACGAGCTCGTCGTCGTGGTCGAGCGCGGCGAGCTGCACGCGCCGGAACAGCTCGTTGCGCACGAGCACCGTGAACGCGCGCCGGTTGGTGACGACGGACGGCGGTGCGGGCGGCACGACGGGCGCCTCGTCCTCGGGCAGGTGAGAGCGCGGGTCGACGAGCTCGGACCACTCGTCGACGAGGCTCGAGTCGACCTGGCGCACCAGTTCGCCGAGCCACTCGATGAGGTCGAGCAGGTCCTCGTCCTTCGCCTCATCGGGCACCGTCTGGCGGATAGCGCGGAACGCGTCGGACAGGTACCGCAGCACCAGCCCCTCGCTGCGCTGCAGCTGGTAGTACGACACGTACTCGCCGAACGACATCGACCGCTCGAACATGTCGCGCACGACCGACTTCGGGCTGAGCTCGAAATCGCGCACCCACGGCTGGCTCGCCGCGAACGTCTCGAACGCGTGGGCGAGCAGCTCGTCGAGCGGCTTCGGCCAGGTGACCTCCTCGAGCAGCGCCATCCGCTCGTCGTACTCGATGCCGTCGCGCTTCATCGCGGCGACCGCCTCGCCGCGGGCCTTGTACTGCTGTTGCGACAGGATCGGGCGCGGGTCGTCGAGCGTCGACTCGATGATCGACACGACGTCGAGCGAGTAGTGGCCGGTGCCCTGCTCGCTCGTCTCGGGGTCGAGCAACTCGATCGCGGCGAGCGCGAACGGCGACAGCGGCTGGTTGAGCGCGAAGTTCGGCTGCAGGTCGACCGTGAGGCGCAGGTCGACGCCGAGGGGCCGGTCGGCGGCATCCGTCGGCACGAGCTCGACCACGTCCGCGTCGCGCAGCGTGCGGAGGATCTCGAGCGCGCGCCGAGCGAGCTCGTACCGCCGCGCCCGGGTCTCGTGGTTGTCGAAGACGAGCGAGCGGATGCCGCGGGCGACATCGCCGCCGCGCCCGATGACGTTGATCAGCATGGCCGCGCTGAGCTTCAGCTGCGGCTGCAGCGGCTCGGGTTCGGCGGCGACGAGTCGCTCGAAGGATCCCTCGCCCCACGTCACGAACCCCGCCGGCGGCTTCTTGCGCACGACCTTCTTCAGCTTCTTCGGGTCGTCGCCGGCCTTGCGGATCGCGGCTTCGTTCTCGATCTCGTGGTCCGGCGCGAGGACGACGACGGTGCCCGCCGTGTCGTACCCGGCGCGCCCGGCGCGGCCGGCGATCTGGTGGAACTCACGGGCGCTCAGCTGCCGCATCCGCTGCCCGTCGTACTTGGAGAGCGCGGTGATGAGCACCGAGCGGATGGGCACGTTGATGCCGACGCCGAGCGTGTCGGTGCCGCAGATGACGCGGAGGAGGCCGCGCTGCGCGAGCGTCTCGACGAGCCGACGGTAGCGCGGCAGCATGCCGGCGTGATGCACGCCGATGCCGGCGCGGACGAGCCGCGACAGCGTCTTGCCGAACCCGGTCGTGAACCGGAACCCGCCGATCGCCTCGGCGATCTCGTCGCGCTGCTCGCGCGTCACGACCCGGATGGACGACAGCGCCTGGGCGCGCTCCATCGCGGCGGCCTGCGAGAAGTGCACGATGTACACCGGCGCCTGGCGCGTGCCGATGAGGTCCTCCACGGTCTCCTGCACGGGCGTGCGGGCGTACGAGAAGTGCAGCGGGACCGGCCGCTCCACGCCCGTGACGCGCGCGGTGTCGCGGCCGGTGCGACGGCTGAGGTCGTCCGCGATCGCGGTGACGTCGCCGAGCGTCGCCGACATGAGCACGAACTGCGCGTGCGGCAGGGTGATGAGCGGCACCTGCCACGCCCAGCCGCGATCGCCGTCGCCGTAGTAGTGGAACTCGTCCATGACCACCTGGTCGACGGGCGCATCGGCCCCCTGGCGGAGGGCGAGGTTCGCGAGGATCTCGGCCGTGCAGCAGATGATCGGCGCGTCGTGGTTCACCGAGCTGTCGCCCGTGACCATGCCCACGTTCTGCGCGCCGAAGATCTCGACGAGCTGGAAGAACTTCTCGCTCACGAGCGCCTTGATGGGCGCCGTGTAGTAGGTGCGACCCCACGGGCGGCCGGCGGCGCGGTCGGCGGCGGTGCGGGCGACGGATGCCGCGTGCGCCGCGACCGCGACGAGCGACTTGCCCGTGCCGGTGGGGGTCGAGAGGATCACGTTCGCGCCGGAGACGAGTTCGATGACCGCTTCGTCCTGCGCGGGGTACAGCGCGAAGCCGCGACCCTCGGCCCACGTCACGAACGCGTCGTACATGGCGTCGGCGTCGTACGGGCTCGGGACGGCGTCGAGCAGGCTGGAGGTCATCCGTCCGAGTCTGCCCCATGCGGCCGGGAGCGGCGAACGGGGGAACCGGAAGCCGGGCGGCGAGCGCCTCCCCCAAGGCGCCCGCCGCTCGCGGCCGGTTGATCGGGGAGCCGGCCGGCGCCGCCGGTTCGGGACGGACCTGCGCGGGCCGGCTCTCCGGTCGGACCCACGGTGACAGTTCCCCCTGCGGTCCGTGGTGTGCGACCGAGGTCAACGGTACGGATGCCGCGCCGCGGTTGCCTCAGGGTCAACCCTGAATCAGGGCCGTTCCGCGTCGGGCCGGGCCACCGTCGGCCGGACCACCCCCGCCGGGTCGCCCCCGGTGAACACCTCGACGATCGCCTCGATCAGGCGGAAGGGCACGAGCGCAAGGAAGTGGACGAGCAGCAGCGGGCCGAACAGCGCCAGCGGATAGGTGAGGGTGATGAGGAGCGACGCGCGGGACCGCCACGGCAGTGCGGCGAGCGCCGGTGCCGCGGCGAGCGCGAGCCACCACGGACCCCCCAGCACCGCGAGCACGACGGATGCCACGACCACGAGCACCCCGAGCGCGACCTGCCCGAGCAGCAGCCATCCGGCCGCACCGGCGTAGGCGCGCTCCCGGTCGGCCGACACCCACGCCCACATCAGCCAGGCGCGCATCCGGGGGACGCCCTGCTCGAGCAGCGCCCGCCGGAACACGAGGTCGTCCTCGCGCCGCTGCAGGAGCGCTCGCCTCGGATCGCCGAGGGCCTCGGCCGCGAGCGATTGCGCGTCGTGCAGCACGGCGGGCGCCGACTGCCGCCCGTAGCTCGCGATGAACCCCCAGAGAGGGCTCGGCACCGAGGCGAGGTCGGTGACGCCCGACGGCGGCGGCCCCTCCCCCGCCGCCGGCGCGCGGTACCGGCGGCCGGACACGGGGTCGACGTAGACGACGGCATCGCGGAGCTCGAAGCGGTGGCCGTCGGCCGGTCGCTGCGCCAAGCGCAGTTCGTCGAGCGGGGCGCCGTCGTCGCGCAGGAAGGGCATGCGGCCTCCTTCGGGTCTCGGCCCATCCTGCCGTGCCCCGGCGTCAGCCGAGCAGCAGCGACACCGCGAACAGTACCGGCACCGACCCCACGGTGGTGAGGAACACCGTGTCGCGTGCCGTGACCTCGGCGGTCTCGTAGCGCTGCGCGAACACGAACACGTTCTGGGCCGTCGGCAGGGCCGCGAGGACCGTGACGGCGTAGAGCTCGCGCGCATCGAGGCCGAACACGAACGCGCCGACCGCCCAGGCGACCAGGGGCATCGCGAACAGCTTGAGCGCCGAGGCGAGCAGCACGTCGCGTCGCCCCGTGCCGGGCTCGAACATCCGCTGGCCGTGCAGCGAGAGCCCGTAGGCGATGAGCATGAGCGGCACCGCGGCCTGCCCGATGAGCTGCACCGGATCCATGATGATCGGCGGCAGCTCGAGCCCGGTGACGGAGACGAGCACGCCGAGCAGGGACCCGACGATGATCGGGTTGAGCAACGTCGAGCGCAGGATGCCGCGGGCCGAGGGACGACCCTCCGCGGCGATGCCGAGCAGCACCAGGACGATCGGCGCGAACACGAGCAGCTGCAGCAGCACGACGGGCGCCGAGTACGCGGCATCGCCCAGCAGGTACAGGGCGATGGGGATGCCGATGTTGTTGCTGTTGACGTACCCGGCGCTCAGCGCGCCGATCGTGGTCCGCGCGAGGCCGCGGCGGAACAGGACCGCGGAGACCAGCGCGAAGACGAGCATCATGGTCACCGCCGCGATCGCCGAGACCGGGAGCAGCGACGAGAACAGGCGTCGCACGTCGGCCGTGGCGAGCACCGAGAACAGCAGGAACGGCGCGAGGACGCTGAAGTTCAGGCGCGCGAGGACGGGGCGGGCGCTCGGCCCGAGCACCCCCGTCCGCGCGGCCAGCCATCCGACGAAGACCGCGAGGCCGATGACGGCGAAGCCCGTGAGGATCTCGATCACGGATGGCGAGCCGGGGTCACCAGCGGTGGTGCACCGACGCGCGGATCTCCCGGTCGTACAGGTCGCGCACGGCCGCGTCGAACGAGTCCGGCAGCTCGAGCGAGCCCGCCGCGGCGTTCGCGCGGGCCTGCTCGGGGTTGCGGGCGCCGGGGATGACCGTCGAGACGCCGGACTGCCGGGCGACCCACGCGAGGGCGACCTGCGCGGGCGTGGCATCCGGTGCCGCCTCGCGGGCGAGCCGGGCGAACTCGGACGCGGCGCGCACGCCCGTGGCGTAGTCGACCCCCGAGAACGTCTCGCCGACGTCGAACGCCTCGCCGTGGCGGTTGTAGCTGCGGTGGTCGTTCTCGGCGAACTCGGTGTCGAGCGTGTACCGGCCCGACAGCAGGCCGCTCGCGAGCGGGACGCGCGCGATGACGCCGACGCCGTACTGCTCCGCGACGGGCAGCACCTCGTCGACCGGCTTCAGGCGGAAGGCGTTGAGGATGATCTGCACCGTCGCGACGTTCGGCCGCGCGATCGCCGCGAGCGCCTCGTCGACCTTCTCGACGCTCACGCCGTACGCGGCGATCGCGCCGTCGGCCACGAGGGTGTCGAGCGCGTCGTACACCGCGTCGTCCACGAAGACCGACGTGGGCGGGCAGTGCAGCTGCACGAGGTCGAGCGTGTCGACGCCGAGGTTGCGACGCGACCGGTCGGTCCAGGCGCGGAAGTTCTCGAGCACGTAGTTGTCGTGCTCCTGTGGCATCCGTCGGCCCATCTTCGTCGCGACCGTGACGCCCGCGTCGGGGTTCGCCGCGAGCCATCGGCCGATGAGCGACTCGGAACGCCCGTCGCCGTAGACGTCGGCGGTGTCGAAGACCGTGACGCCCGCCTCGTGCGACGCGTCGAGCACGGCGAGCGCGTCGGCCTCGTCGACCTCGCCCCAGTCGGCGCCGAGCTGCCAGGTGCCGAGCCCGATGGCCGAGACGGTGCGGCCGGTGCGGCCGAGGGTGCGGGTCTGCATGCGTGCTCCTCCGAACGGATTCCTCGTGCGAGCCTAGTCGCCCGCGTATCGTGAACGGCATGGACGGTGACGGGACGGACGCCCCCGCTCGCGGCGCCGAACCCAGACGGTTCCGACTGCCGAGGACCAGCATCGAACGCTGGGTGTTCTGGCCGGCGGCCGTCGTCGTCCTCGCGATGAGCGGGTTCGCCCTGCTCGCGCCGCGGGCGGCCGAGGCGGCGTTCGGTGCCGTGCAGACCTCGATCGTCAACGCGTTCAACTGGTACTACGTCCTGATCGCGGCGTTCTTCGTCGCCTTCAGCCTGTTCGTCGGGTTCAGCCGATACGGCGACATCCGGCTGGGTGCCGACGAGGACCGGCCGGAGTTCTCGCTCGGCGCCTGGTTCTCGCTGCTCTTCGCCGCCGGCATGGGCATCGGGCTCGTCTTCTACGGCGCGAGCGAGCCGCTCAGCCACTTCGCCTCTCCGCGCCCCGGCGTCTCGGGCACGCCCGAGCAGCTCGCGCAGGCCGCACTCAGCCAGACGTACCTGCACTGGGGCGTGCACGCCTGGTCCATCTACGTCGTCGTCGGGTTGGCGCTCGCCTACGCGATCCACCGCCGCAAGCGCCCGATCTCGATCCGCTGGACCCTCGAACCGCTCCTCGGTCGCCGGGTGCGCGGGGCGTGGGGCAACGTGATCGATGTGGTCGCGCTCGCCGGCACGCTGTTCGGCGTTGCCACCTCCCTGGGGCTCGGCGTGCTCCAGATCAGTGCCGGGCTCGACGCGATCGGCCTCGTCGAGCCGTCGCCGACCACGCAGGTCGTCATCATCCTCGTCATCACGGTCTTCGTCCTCGTCTCGGTGCTCTCGGGCGTGACGCGCGGAATGAAGTGGTTGTCCTCGACGAACCTCGTGCTCGCCGGGCTCCTCGTGCTGTACCTGCTGGCGTTCGGGCGGACCGAGTTCCTGCTGCGCGAGTTCGTCCAGTCCATCGGCACGTACATCCAGAACTTCGTCGGGCTCTCCTTCAACGTGAGCGCCTTCCAAGGTGCGACCGGCGAGGCGTGGCAGGCGACGTGGACCTCGTTCTACTGGGGATGGTGGATCTCGTGGGCGCCCTTCGTCGGCATCTTCATCGCCCGCATCTCGCGTGGCCGGACCGTCCGGCAGTTCGTCGCGGGCGTCATCCTCGTGCCCACGCTCATCGGCATCCTGTGGTTCAGCGTGCTCGGCGGGTCGGCGCTCCACCTGGAACTGACCGAGCCGGGGAGCCTCGTGGGCGCCGACGGCAGCGTCGACGTCGAGGGCACCCTGTTCGCGCTCCTCGAGTTCCTGCCCGCGACCGGGGTGCTCACGACGGGCGTGATCATCCTCATCACGATCTTCTTCGTCACCTCGTCCGATTCCGGGGCACTCGTGATGGGCATGATCGCCACCGGCGGCCAGATCAACCCCCGCAAGTGGGTCCGCACGTTCTTCACGCTCGTCACGGCCCTGCTCGCGATCTCGCTGCTGCTCGCGGGCGGCCTGCGAGCCCTGCAGACCGCGGCGATCATCATCGCCCTGCCGTTCAGCGTCGTGATGCTGCTCATCTGCTGGTCGACGATCATCGCCTTCAGCCGGGAGCGGCGGGCGTACGAACTGGCCCGGCGTGCGCAGCTGATGGATCAGATCGGCGAGTACTACGGCCTCGAGGTCGAGGCGCCGCTCGAGCGGGGCGTCGTCGGACGGGGGCCGGGGTGGCTGCGCCGGCTCGGACGCGCCGTGCGGCCGCCTGGGGCGCCCCGGCCCGCTCCGGAGCCGGCGCCGGCCGCACCGCTACGGCCGGTGCTCACGCACGTCGACGACGGGCTGCCGCCGCGGCATCCCTCACGGCGAACGATGGAGTCGCTCTACGCCGAGTCGAGCGGCGTGCCCACCGACGAGGTGGACGACCTCGTCGAACACGACCCCCGGGCGCCCGGCGACGTGACCGACGTGCCGGACCGGACCACGGACGACGACGGGCGCGATCCGTTGCACTGAGTCCGCCCTCGCACCGGTCGACCGGGTCACCCTGCGATCTCGACGGCCCCGCCGCTCACGACGATGCCACCCGCTTCGGGGATGTCGACGACGAGCTCGCTCGGGCGGCCGACGTGCCGGCCCTGGGCGATGCGCACGCGCGCCGGCGGCTCGACCGCGGCGAGCGCGCGCAGGTTGCCCCCGACGGCCGCTGCAGCGGCGCCGGTCGCGGGATCCTCGGTGATCGTGCCGACCGGGAAGACGTTGCGCGCCTCGAACCGGAGTGCGCCGTCGGCGGCGTCCGGGAGCCGGTGCAGCACCGTGATCGTCGCGGGCCAGTCGCGGGCGTCCATGAGCGCCCGTGCGGCGTCGGGATCGAAGGTGAAGGCGTCGAACGCGGCCGCGTCGGCGACCACGAGCACCGGGTGGCGGTTGCCGGCGAACGAGATGCGGGGCGGATGCCGCTCGTCGAGCTGCGACGCCCGGAGCCCGAGCAGGTCGAGCAGCTCGGCGAGCACCGGCTCCGGCATGGGCTCGACCCGCGGCTCGACGCTCGTGAACGCCGCGCGGAGCGCCCCGTCGACCTCCGCCGTCTCGATGCGGACCTCGCCGACGGGCGTCGCGAATCGCACCCGCCCGGGCCCCTCGCGCTCGGCGATCGCGACGGCGGTCGCGACCGTCGCGTGACCGCAGAACGGCACCTCGGCGACCGGTGAGAAGTAGCGGATGACGCGGGCGCCGTCGGCGCTGCCCGTGACGAAGGCGGTCTCGGCGTACCCGACCTCGGCGGCGATGCGCAGCAGGTCGGCGTCGTCGAGCCCGGCCGCATCGAGCACGATGCCGGCGGGGTTGCCGCCCTCGGGGTCGGACGTGAAGGCGGCGTAGCGGAGGATCTGCGGTGCGGGGGTCACCGGTCCATCGTCGCTCGCGGCGCGGCGCCCGTCGCGGTCCAGTCGGCGATCAGTGGCCTGCGCCGCGCCAGGCCGGGTCGATCGCGACGAGCCGGACGTCGTCGAGCCGCCCGTCGCGAGCGGTCGCCGTCATGAACGTCGCCACGGGTTGGCGGCGCCGGTCGGTCGGCGAACCCGGGTTGAGCAGGCGCAGGCCGTTCGGCGCGGTCGTGTCCCACGGGATGTGGCTGTGCCCGAAGACGAGGACGTCGACGTCGGGGAATGCGGCCTGCATCCGCCGCTCGCGGCCGACGGCGGCTCCGGTCTCGTGGACGACCGCGATCCGGACGCCGTCGACCTCGATCCGGGCCACCTCGGGCAGGCGGGCGCGCAGCGCCGCGCCGTCGTTGTTGCCGTGGACGCCGACGAGTCGCGCCGCCCGGGCCTCGAGCGCGTCGAGGGTGGCGACGTCGACCCAGTCCCCGGCGTGGACGACCAGGTCCGCGGCATCCACCGCGGCCCAGGCCTCGGGCGGCAGGTCGTGTGCGCGCTTGGGCAGGTGCGTGTCGGCGAGCAGGACGAGGGAGGTCACCCCCTCATCCTGCCCGCCCGCGCCGGGAGCGCCCCTGTCAGGCCGTCGCGTCCTGCTCGGCGCCGAAGCGCTGCCGCGCCTCATGCGGGATGAGCGGCCGCTCGCCGCGCGCCCGGATCTGCTGCACGGCCCACGAGTTGCCGTCGGGGTCGGCGAACCCGAAGAACGTGCCGCCGTCGCGCGGGTCGATCACCTGGATCGGGCCGGCGTCGACGCCGCGCGCGACGAGTTGCTCGCGCGCCGCCTCGGCGTCGGCGACGACGAGCTGCACCCCCTTGAGCGAGCCGGGCGCCATCTCGGACTGCGCCGGGAGCGTGCCCATGACGATGGAGCACCCGGACCCCGGCGGGGTGAGCTGCACGAACCGGTGCGGCCCGGCGTGCGTGTCGTGGTCGAGCTCGAAGCCGACGCGGTCGCGGTAGAACTCGATCGCGCGGTCGAGATCGCTCACGGGGACGATGACGACCTCGAGCGTCCAGTCCATGTCACACCTCCGCCGCGAGCAGGGCGTCGAGCCGGGCGAAGCCCTCGCTCACGCCGCGTTCCATGCCGGACTGCACCATGCCGTCGCGAGCCTCGAGGCTCGGGTACACCGAGTGCCCGCGCAGGCGCGTGCGCCCGTCGCCGAGGTCCTCGAACGTCATGGATTCGACGGCGACCACGTCGGGCACGCCCTCGAACTCGAAGGTCTGCACCGCGAACTCGTTCTCGCGGACCGTGTGGAACGTGCCGTTGAAGGCCCAGTCGTTGCCCTCGGGGTCGGTGTGCACGTAGCGGTACCCGCCCTGCGTCCGGTAGTCCCAGCGTTCGATGCGCATCTCGTACCCGTCGGGTCCGAGCCACTGCCGCACGAGTTCGGGGTCCCGGTGGGCGGCGAAGACCGCCGACACGGGCGCGTCGAACACGCGCTCGATATCGATGTACGGCAGCCCCTCGGGGGCGGTGATGGTGACGGGGTTGCGGGTCTCGGTGGTCATGACGACGACTCCTTCGTGTCGCTGCGGGCGAGCAGCGCGTCGAGCTTGCGGTACTGCTGCTCGTGGATGAGGCGATACCGGTCGATCCACTCGGTGAGCTTCTCGAGCGCGGCCGCATCGAGGTGCACGGGGCGACGCTGGGCGTCGCGGCTGCGGGTGACGAGTCCGGCGGACTCGAGGACCCGGATGTGCTTCGACACCGCCTGCACGGTGATGTCGAACGGTTCGGCGAGTTCGTTGACCGTGGCCGGTCCGCGGCTGAGCCGCGCGACCATCCGTCGGCGAACCGGGTCGGCCAGCGCCAGGAAGGCACGGTCGAGCCGGTCATCGGCGTCGGCGGCATTCATATTCAACCAATCGATTGATCAACTCACTGGTTGATAAGCTACGCCGGTCGGTGCGCGACGTCAAGCAGGCGACCACGGATGCCGCGGCATCCGCCACCCCTCGCGCCGGCGCCCGCCGGCACGGCAGAATCGCACCACGCCGCGCACGCCGCGCGGCCCGCCGCAGCCCACCCAGGAGGCCCCATTGTCCGTCCTGCTCACCCCGTACCTGAGCTTCCGCGACGAGGCGCGCGAGGCGATGGAGTTCTACCATTCGATCTTCGGCGGCGAGCTCACGCTCAGCACCTTCGGCGACTTCGACGCCGCCGAGAATCCCGTCGAGGCCGACAAGATCATGCACGCCCACCTCGTCTCCGGCGACCTCAACCTGATGGGCGCGGACACCCCGAACGAGATGCCCTTCGAGGCGGGGACCAACTTCGCGGTGTCGCTGAGCGGCGGGCACGAGGACGAGGGACGGCTGCGGGAGTACTGGGAACGCCTGACCGACGACGGCCAGGTCACCGTCGACCTCGAGCCGACCCCGTGGGGCGACGCCTTCGGCCTCGTCGTCGACCGGTACGGCGTGCAGTGGATGGTCGCGATCGGCCGGGCGTCGGTGCCCGCGACCACCGCAACGGCGGACCGGGAGACCGCGGACGAATAGGCCCGGATCCGCGTCGCTCGGCCCGGTTATCCGTTATCGGAACGGTTCTCCTCATCTTTCGCTAGACCGTCTAGTAAAACGCTACGCTCGGATCACCGAACAGCACGACGGGCCGAACAACCGGCCCGATGACGACCGAGGGGACACGATGGGACAGCTCGCATACGGGTTCGACGGCCACCACTACGTCATCGACGACCGCACCCTGCGCCACCTGCGCGCCGCCGTCTTCGCCAAGCTCCGCCGCCGTGAGCCGTTCGCGCTCACCCTGCGCGGCGACGCCACCGCGGGCGCCGCGGCCGAGACGCTCTGGATCGAGCCGGCCATCCCGCTCCGGTTCGTCTTCGACGCCGAGGAGTCGGGACCGCTCGACCGCGCCTGGCTGGAGCGCCTCGTCGCTGCAGCCAACTCCGCCGCCGGCATGAGCATCGAGACCGAGGCGAGCGAACCGCCGCTCGCCCTCGTCGGCTGAGGCCGACCGCGCTCCGCGCGCGGAACGGGCCCCCGCACCGCCTCGGCGGTCGGGGGCCCGTTCACGTGCGCGCCCTCGGATCGGACGCTCAGTCGAACAGCTCCGACAGCCAGTTGTCCTTGCGCTTCTTCCGCGGCGCGCCCTGGTCGTAGCGACGGTCGTCGTAGCGGCGGTCGTCGTACCGGCGGTCGCCGTACCCACCGGTCGCCTGCCGCAGCAGGTCCATCGGGTTCGCCGGAGAGCCCTGCTGCGGCGGAGCGGGCTGCTGCGGCGCCATCTGCGGCGCGGGCGGCGGGGGCACCGGAGCGCTCGCGCCACGGGCGAACTCCTGCCCGGCGCGCTCGATGATCTTGTCGAGCTCGCCGCGGTCGAGCCACACGCCACGGCACGTCGGGCAGTAGTCGATCTCGATCCCGCTGCGCTCGCTCATCACGAGGACGGCGCCGTCGGTGGGGCACTGCATGCTGACTCCTTCATCACGGGTGGGGCCGCGAGCCTATCGGGGCAAGCTGCGAGATCGGCGGGACCGGTCGGCTCCGACACGGGCCGCGTTCACCGTGCGGAGCTCCCCTCCGCGACCTCCGCCGCGGCGGCGAGGTCGTCGACGAGCCGGGCGAACGCCGCCTCGCGCGCCGGGCGCTCCCGCAGCCGGAGGACGGCCGACGGATGTTCCGTGACCACCGTGGGCGCCGGGAGCGGCCGCCCCGAACGATCCTCCTCCAGCACCCGACCCCGCACCTCGCCGATGCGCACCGCCGAGCCGACGACCGCGCGCGCCGCCGTCGCCCCGAGGCAGACGACGACGCGGGGCCGTACCACGTCGAACTCCGCCTCGAGCCAGGGACGGCATGCGACGACGTGCGCGACCGCCGGCTTGGCGTGGATGCGCCGCTTGCCGCGCAGCTCGAATCGGAAGTGCTTGACGGCGTTGGTGAGGTACGCGTCGCCGCGCGGGATGCCCGCCGCGTCGAGCGCCCGGTCGAGCAGGCGACCCGCGGGCCCGACGAAGGGCTCGCCCTCGAGGTCCTCCCGGTCGCCGGGCTGCTCCCCCACGAGCATCAGGCGGGCACCCGCCCCACCGGACGAGAACACCACCTGCGTGGCGTCGCGGTAGAGCTCGCAGCCGCGGCATCCGGGAGCGGCCGACCGGAGCGCGTCGAGATCGGCCGCGGCGGGCACCCACGCCTCGGCGCCGGGACGATCGTCCTCGGCTCCGGCGTCCGGGCGCTCCTCGGCGGGGGTCATGCGGGCGAGGCTACGACCCGCACCCCCGGCGCCCCATCCCGTTGCCCGGGCGCGTGCCGCATGCTACGGCCACGGATCCCGGAAACGGCGAACGCCGGGCGGACGATGAGTCCGGCCCGGCGTTCGGGTGCGACGCGCGATGCGCGTCGTGCGCTCAGATCGCGCGGATGTTCTCGGCCTGCGGGCCCTTCTGACCCTGGACGACCTCGAACTCCACGTTCTGGCCCTCGTCGAGCGAGCGGTAGCCGCTGCCCGTGATGGCGCTGAAGTGCGCGAAGACGTCGGCGCTGCCGTCGGAGGGGGCGATGAAGCCGAAGCCCTTCTCGGCGTTGAACCACTTGACGGTTCCGGTTGCCATGCTGTGTATTCCCTTGCTTCGAACCGGGCCGAACGGTTCGGCCCGTCACGTTCGGCCAGACGGCCGTCCGCAGTCCCCCGACGGATGTCGGTGGACGATGTCCGAGGGTGCTGCGCCGTTACGGCGGCGATCCCTCGGTCTCGGGTCATGCCTGCGGATCGTGCCGCCTCCGGGCAATCAGTCGTGACACGGGCGGGCGCCCGCAAGTTGGAGGAACCTTCAGGCTATCCCATCCTTCCTGTGCGTCCGCAATACGTTTGCGTAACGTCTCGCGGGGACCGCTCCCCATGGCCGCGCGCGGGCGCGTGGATACAGTGGACGGATGCCCGACCAGCCAGCCGATCCCGTCGTATCCGCGCCGCGACCGGCGTCGCCGCTGCGGCTCATCGCGGTCGGGGTGGTGGGCGGCCTGCTCTCCGGCGCGTTCGGCGTGGGCGGCGGGATCATCATGGTCCCCCTGCTCATCGTCCTCGCGGGATTCGACCAGCGCCGGGCCGCCGCGACCTCGCTCGCGGCCATCGTGCCGACCGCGATCGTCGGCTCGATCGCCTACTTCGCCAACGGCGAGGTCGATCTCGCCGCGGCGGGCCTCGTGGCCGTGGGCGGCATCGGCGGATCCTGGATCGGCGCCCACCTGCTCCGGCGGCTGCCGATCGGGTGGCTGCGATGGGGCTTCATCGTCCTGCTGCTCGTCGTGGCGGTGCGCCTCGTGATCGTGCCGCCGGACCGGACCGCGGACCCGGCCGAACTCGACCTCGGCATCGGCATCGCCTACGTGGGGCTCGGGTTCGTGATGGGCATCGCGGCCGGCCTGTTCGGCATCGGCGGCGGGCTCATCATGGTGCCCGCGTTCATCACGCTGTTCGGCATGGGCGACCTCCTGGCGAAGGGCACCTCGCTCGCGGCCATGATCCCCACGTCGATCTCGGGCAGCATCGCCAACATCCGCGGCCGGATGCTCGTCGCGCGCGACGGCCTCATCGTCGGCGCCGCCGCGACGCTCGCCGCGATCCCCGGGGTCGCCCTCGCGTTCCTCCTGCCGCCGACGGTCGCGGCGTGGCTGTTCGCCGCGCTGCTCGTCGCGGCATCCGTGCAGCTCGCCGTCCGCGCCATCCGTGCGGGGCGTTCGGAACGCTCGTGACTCCGGGCGACCGGGCCGCCGGCTGGCACCCCGATGAGACGGATGCCGCGCTCCTGCGCTACTGGGACGGCTCCGGGTGGACGCCGCACACCGCGCGCGCGGGCGCCGTGCGGGTCGCTGTCCCCGGCGACGTCGCCGCGGCATCCGCTGCCCCGAGCCGGCCGGAGCCGGCGCTGCACCGCACGATCCGCCTCGCGGAGGCCGTGGCCGACCACACCACGATCCCGACGCCGCCCGCCGCGCGCCCGGTCGACGACGGTCGCGGCACGGTGCGCGTCGCGAGTCCGGCGGGCACCGTCACCGCGGCGGCGGCGCTCGTCATCGCCTGCGCCGCCCTCGCGATCGCCCTGATCGGCTGACCGGCTCGGCGGCGTCAGCCGCACCAGTCGCTGCGACCGCCCGCGAGGCTCAGCACGATGCGGCCGGTGTCGACCTCCACGAGGGTCGTGATCGTGTCGGCCACCCACGGCTCGTCCTCGTAGCCGTCGTTCGGCGCGCCCACCGCGCCCGTCTCGACGGCGACGAGGGTGCCACCGGGGGCGAGGCAGTGGTCGAGCACGGCGGAGCCCTCCGCCGGCGCGAACACGACCGAGGTGCCGTCGGCGTCCGCCCGGGCGACGAGGGAGGCCTGGCCCCCGTCGGAGCCGTCGAAGATGAGCACGTTGAGCAGGTGCGCACCCGCGAGGTCGAGCGACGTCACCCGGCCCGGGTACGCCCCGTCGGGCAGGTCCGCCGGGGGCAGCTCGAGGGTCGAGGTCTCCCCGGTCGCGAGGTCGATCGTGGCGCCGCGATCGGGATCCGCGACGACCACCGTGCTGGTGCCCGGGAGGATGCCGCGCAACTCGGTGTGCGAGCCGAGCGGTGTCGACGGGCGCACGCCGGCCGCGTCGACCAGGAACATCGCGCCGTCGCGGTCGCGCACGACGAGCGACGAGGTCCCGGGAACGAACGCGTAGTCGTCCACCGACATGGGCGACCCGTCGAGTCCGAGCACGGGTTGCGGCGTCGCCGTCACCCCGTCGGCGACGTCGAGCACGTGCAGCGTCGCGAATCCGCCGGCGCCGTCCTGGACGAACCCGAGCAGCGGGCGGGTGGTCGAGGCCTGCAGGTTGCGCACGTCGCCGGACTGCGGAAGCGCCAGGCTCGCCGGCGGGCCCTCCTGGCCGGCGGCGGCGATCCGGAGCGCGTTCGCGCCGTCGTCGAGGAGCTCGATCGCCGCGATGACGTCGCCGGCGTGGGCGAAGGACTCGATCCGCGGTGCGGCGAGCACGACCTCGGGCTCACCGCCGCCGGTCGCGACGCGGACCACCGTGTCGTCGCCGTCGGCGCGGCGCTGCAGCACGTGGAGCACCTCGTCCGCGGTGCGGAACTCGTGCCGCAGCGCCGACTCCGGTCCGCCGCCGACGGCGCGCACCCCGGCCACCTCGACGACGTAGTCCTGCGAGGGGCGCAGCGGCGCGGCGAACGCGACGCGCACCGTCCGATCGTCGACCGAGACCGTGGCATCCGTCGCCGGGTCGACCCGCACCGCGCTCGCGTCGAGGTCGGCGACCGGCTGGTTCAGGCGGAACTCGATCGTCGTCCCCGCGAGGCGCGTCGCGTCGCCGAGGCCGGCGACCGTGTCGAGCACGCGCGGCCCGCGGAGGGCGTTCGCCGCGCCCAGGCCGACGACGAGCACCGCGAGCACCGCGACGATGGCGAGCACGAGCCGCGTGAAGCGCGCCGACGCGGGCGGCGACTCGGCAGCGCCGGCGACGGGCGACTCAGAAGACATACGGCTGCTCCGGCTGCCCGGTCGGTTCGACCGTCTCGGGGACCAGCACGGGCGACGGCCCGCCGGCGGGGTCGACGTCGAGCCGGCCCTCCGCGGTGACCCAGTCGTCGGCCGCGAAGCGGTCCTGCCAGCCGGGCAGGTGCACGGGCACGCCGACGGGCTGCGCGTCCACCGCGCAGCAGGTGACCGTGAACCGGGCGACGTAGAAGACGTCCTCGTCGTCGGGCGACGGCAGCACGAACCCGGTGACGGAGATCGGGTCGGCGAAGTCGGCCGGGTCGGGGTTCTGCCGCAGGATGAGGGCCCAGTCCTTGACCGTGAACGACGAGGTGTCGCCGCCGACGAGGTCGGGCGCGGCCGAATCTGGGCCGACGGCCGCGGCGTTCAGCTCGCGGTTCTCGGCGGTCGCCGTGGTGAGCGTCGCGGGCGGCAGCACGAGCAGGGCCACGGCCGTGCCGGCCACGATCGCGATGCCGGCGACCGTGCCGAGGCGACGGCGAGCGGATGCCGCGGGGCCGGCCGCGGCGGCGTCGTGGCCGTGGTGGTCGTGGTCGTGGCCGTGATGGTCGTCGTGGTCGTGGTCGTGGTCGCCGTGGTCGTGGCCGTCGGAGCCGTCGCCCGCGGCATCCGTCGCCCGCCGTCGCAGCACCGGGATCACGGCGAACGCGGCCACCACGAAGACCACCGCGATCACGGCCATGATCACCGTGAAGAGGAAGTAGCGCGGGTGGATGTAGAAGCCCAGGCGGTTCGTCGCGGCGAGCCACAGCGTCGCGACGACGCCGATCGCGGCGAGCAGCACGCCCTGCCAGCGGCGCAGGAACTCACGCAAACGCGTTCACCCCCAACCCGATCGCGGCCGACGCGAGCGCCACCACCGCCGTGACCTGCACGAGCGTGCGGGCCGTGAACGTCGTGCGCATGAGCGCGAGCATCTTGATGTCGATCATCGGACCGAACACGAGGAACGCGATGATCGCGCCCGGCAGGAACGTCGAGCCGAACGCGAGCGCGAAGAACGCGTCGACGTTCGAGCAGATCGAGATGACGAACGCCAGCAGCATGAGGGCGACGACCGACCACACCGCGTCCTGCCCGACCGCGACGAGCACGTCGCGCGACACCGCGATCTGGATGGCGCCCGCGATCGCCGAGCCGACCATGAGCGCCGGCAGCATCGCCGAGGTCTCGTCGGCGAACATGCGGACCGCCTGCCGCGCCTTCGCCGGCGCCGCAGCGCGCCCGTGCGCACCGCCGTGGGCGGCCTGCTCGTCGGCGGCGTGCGCGCACGTGGCCTGGAAGCCGGGCGTGAGCAGGCGCATCGGATCGGGGTGCCGGCTGAAGATCCAGCCGATCAGGTTCGCGACGAGGAACCCGCCGATGATGCGCCACGCGAGGATGCCGTCCTCCCAGCCGAACGCCTGGTACGTCACCACGATCGTCACCGGGTTCAGGATGGGCGCGGCGAGCAGGAAGGTCATCGACTCGCCGACCGACAGGCCGCGGAGCATCAGGCCGCGCGCGAGCGGCACGTTGCCGCACTCGCACACGGGAAGCAGCACGCCGAACAGCGAGACGACCGCGCGCCGCAGCCACGGCGTGCGCGGCAGTCGCCGCATCAGGAAGTCGGCCGGCAGGAACAGCTGCACCGCGATCGAGAGCACGGTGCCGAGGAAGACGAACGGCAGCGACTCGATGACGACGCTGATCGCGAGCGTGATGCCGTCGCGCACGCCGTCGGAGAGCGCCTCGCCGGTCTCGGCGGGGGCGAACAGGCGCACCGAGAGCAGCAGCAGCACGGCGGCGACGCCCACGCCGAACCCGACGGTGCGTCGGGTCGTGCTGGCGGGTCGCGCGGGGGCGCTCACGGGGGACGTCATCCCCTCAAGGGTAGGCAAAGCGCGAAGCGGATGCGCGCAGGGCGCGGGCGGGGCTCAGTGCTCGGGGGCGGTTCCGACGTCGTGCGCGGCGCTCCCCCGGGCGGACCGGCGGTGGGTCGCGGTCACCTCCCAGGTGCGACGCAGCGGCGCGGCGACCTCGTCGTGCAGTCGCTGCGCGAGGCGGACGAACACGAAGTCGACCATCGCGAGCTGCGCGATGCGGCTCGACATCGCGCCCATGCGGTACGCGCTCTCGCGGGCCTGCGTGGCGAGCACGTACTGCGCGGCGCGGCCCACGGGCGAGTGCGGCGAGTTCGTGATCGCGACCGTCGTCGCCCCCGCCGCGCCCGCGACCTCGAGGGCCTGGAGGGTCTCGGCGGTGAGGCCCGTGTGCGACACGGCGATCGCGACATCGCCGGGCCGCCGCAGCGCCGCGGAGACGAGCGCCACGTGCACGTCGACCGAGCACGCCGCGGAGATGCCGATGCGGGCGAGCTTCTGCTGCAGGTCCTGCGCGGTGAGGCCGGAGGCGCCGAAGCCGTACACGTCGACGTGCCGCGCGCCGGCGAGCGCGTCGACGACCGCGTCGAGCACCGTCGTGTCGAGCGCGTGCGCGGTCTGCTCGATCGCGAGCACCTCCTGGAACGCGATCTTCGAGATGACGTCGCCGACCGGGTCGTCGGGGCTGATGTCGGAGTCGGCGAGCCCGAAGCGATCGCGTTCGGCCTGCTCGCGGCTGAGGGCGCTCGCGACCTCCATGCGGAACTCGCGGTAGCCCGAGAACCCCAGCGTCTGGCAGAAGCGCGCCACGGTCGACAGCGACGTGCCGCACACGTCGGCGAGTTCGGTGATGGTGAGGTCGACCACGAGCGTCGGGTCGTCGACGACCGCCTCGGCCACCTTCGCCTCGGCGGAGCTCAGCCGCGGCAGCGCCTGCCGCACCTCGGTCAGCACGTTGGTCATCGGACTCCTCACCGGGTCTCGTCGATGATGCCGCGCAACGCTGCGCGCAGCACTCCATCCTCGCGGGCGAGTCGCTCGGTCGCGACCTCCGGCGACACCCCCGTCAGGGTCACCAGGATGGCGGGCTTCACGCGACCGTCGCACGCGGCGAGCGCGGCGGCCGCGGCATCCGCCTCGACCCCGGTCGCCAACCGGACGATGCGCTCGGCGCGCGCGCGGAGCTTCGCGTTGGTCGCGCGGACGTCGACCATGAGGTTGCCGTGCACCTTGCCGAGGCGCACCATCGCGAGGGTCGAGACGGCGTTCAGCACGAGCTTCTGGGCGGTGCCGCCCTTGAGCCGGGTCGACCCGGTGACGACTTCGGGGCCGACCACCGTCTCGATCGCGAGCTCCGCGACGCGGGCGATCTCCGAGTCGGCGTTGCACGCGAAGCCGATCGTGAGCGCGCCGGCCTCGCGGGCGTGCCGGAGCGCGCCGACGACGTAGGGCGTGCGGCCGGAGGCGGAGATGCCGACCACCGCGTCGCGCGAGGAGAGGCCGATCGCGGCGAGGTCGGCGGCACCGGCGCCGGGGTCGTCCTCGGCGTCCTCCACGGAGTGCCGGAGCGCGCGGTCGCCGCCCGCGATGAGCCCGACGACGAGCGCGGGGTCGGTGCCGAACGTCGGCGGGATCTCGCTCGCGTCGAGCACGCCCATGCGGCCGGCGGTCCCGGCGCCGACGTAGACGAGGCGGCCGCCGTCGCGGAGCCTCGGCACGATGGCGTCGACGGCGGCGGCGATCTGCGGCGCGGCCGCGCGGACAACGGCGACCGCCTCGGCGTTCGCCGCGTCGAGCACGGCGAGCTGCGCGGCCGTGTCGAGCAGGTCGAGCTCGCCGGAGTCGCCGCGGACCGCCTCGGTGGCGAGCTGCTCGAGCAGGTCGCGCAGGTCGGCGGGCGGCGTGGAGCTGGTGAGGGAGGTCATGCCTGGTCTTCCATGTTCGGGGCGGGACTCGGCTGCACGGTGAGGGCGGCGAGCCGGTGCGGTGGTGCGTCGGTGCGGTGGCGGCCGGGCGGTGCGCCGGGGCCGCGGGCGGCGGTGAGGGTGCCGAGCACGCGCGGCGTGCCGCGTCCGTGCCGGGTCAGTTCGGCGGCGATGCCGTGGCAGCGCATCCAGCCGAGCAGGCCGAACAGCAGCACCTCCTTGGCGTCGGGGTCGACGCCGCGTTCGGCGCTCGAGGCGGGGCGGATGCCGCGGGCCCCTGCGTGCGCGCCGATCCGGCGCACGAGGTCGGCGTTGTGCACGCCGCCGCCCGAGAGGACGAGGTCGGCGGTGCCGTCCGGCACGGCCGCGACGACGGTGCGCGCGGTGAGCTCGGCGAGCGTGGCGAGCAGGTCGGCGAGCGGCAGGTCCGCGGCATCCGCTCGCCTCGCCGCGGCGTCGACGACGTCGAGCGTGAACGTCTCGCGCCCGGTGGTCTTGGGCGCCGGCGCTGCGAAGTACGGGTGCGCGAGGAGCTCGCGCAGGAGCGCGTCGTGCACCGTGCCGCCCGCGGCGAGCGCACCGTCGCGGTCGTAGCCGCTCGCGCCGTCGGTGGCGCGGACGACGGCCGCGTCGAGCAGCCCGTTGGCCGGGCCGGTGTCGAACGCCTCGACCTCGCCGTCGGGGTGCACGACCTGCACGTTCGCGATGCCGCCGAGGTTCGCGGTGGCGATGGGCCGGCCCGACTCGCGTGCCTCGGCGCCGAGCCAGGCCCGGTCGAACACGGCCATGAGGGGTGCGCCCTCGCCGCCCGCGGCGATGTCGGCCGTCCGCAGGTCGGCGACCACGGGCGCGTCCATGCGCTCGGCGATCCACGCGGGCGAGCCGAGCTGCAGCGTGCCCTGCGCGCGACCGCCGTCGACCCAGTGGTGCACGGTCTGCCCGTGCGAGACGACGAGGTCGGCCTCGCCGGCCGGGGCGACGGATGCCGCGGCGTCGGCGAACGCGCGACCGAGCTCGGTGTCGAGGCGGCACCACTCCGCGCCCGTGAGGGCGGCACCGTGCACCACGTCGAGCACCCGGTCGCGCAGCCCGTCGGGCCAGGCCACGGTCCGGGTGCGGACGGGCGCGAGGCCGAGGTGCACGCCGGCATCCGCGTCGGCGCGGTGCTCGACGTCGACCAGGGCGACGTCGATGCCGTCGGCCGACGTGCCGGACTGGAGCGCGAGGATCCTCATCGGCCCGCTCCGGACGCGAGCGGGACGCCGGCCGCAGGCTTCGCCGGCGTCGTGCCGGCTTCGAGTCGCTCGCGGACGGCGATGGCGGCGAGCCGGCTCGCGGCGCGCGCGTGGACGACGGGCAGGGCGGGCGCGTCGGTGCCGGCCGCGATGTCGGGCGCGCCGTCGGCGGCGCCGACGTTGACGACGACCGCGTCGGGCCGCACGCGTGCGACGGCGACGACGAGGGCCGCCTGCGGCGGGTCG
>NZ_LQGY01000002.1 GCF_001620055.1 Agromyces sp. NDB4Y10
CGGGATCCTCGTGCTGCCGGGTCTCGCCGCCGGCGCCGCCGGCCCCGCCCGCCTACGGCGGAGGGTCGCCGTTCGACACCGGCGCCGCCGAGTCGCCCGCCGCCGCCGCAGCGTACGACGGGACCCCGCAGTCCGCCTACGGCGCCGCGCCGAGCGCGGCCTACGGCTCCGCGCCGGGCGCCCCGGACGCGGGATACGGCGCCGGGTACGGCTCCGCGCCCTACCAGCCGGCCCCGGCCAAGCCCACCGCGGTGTTCAGCATCATCTCGCTGATCGCGGGCATCATCGGCATCATCGGCTCCGGCATCGTGATCATCCCCTTCGTCGGCGGCATCCTGCAGCTGATCGTGCCCGCCGCGGCCGTCGTGCTGGGCTTCATCGGCCGCCGCAAGGAGCCGTGGGCCAAGGGCATGTGGCTGACCGGCATCGTGCTCGGCTTCGTCGGGATCGCGATCGCGCTCATCTCGATCGTCGCCTGGGCGGCGCTCTTCGCGGTCAGCGACACCTCGTACACGTACTGAGGACGGCGCGGGTGAGCGACGAGCGGATGCCCCGCGGCGACGAGCGCGCCGCGCCGGGCGGATCGCCGTCGCCACCCGAGCCCGACGCGCTCCGCGGGATCGACACGTCCCCGCCGGCGCCCCAGCGGGAATTCGACGTGCCGTACGACACGGGCGAGCTGCACGGGCTCCCCACGGGGCAGCTCCTCGCGCTCGGGCGCCCGGCCCCCGAGCCCGAGTACGTCGAAGAGGAGGAGCAGCGTCGGTTCTGGAGCCGGCTCTCGGCGGGGCTCGGCATCCCGGGCGCCGTCGCATCGCTGTTCGTCGGCTGGATGCTCCCGCTGTCGATCGCGGCGATCGTGTTCGGGGTGATGGGCCTCCGTCGCGAGGAGGGCGCGCGCGTCCCGGCCTTCATCGGCATCGGCACCGGCATCGCGGGGCTCGTCTTCTCGGGCGTGTGGATCGGCTACTACGCCATCGTCTTCGGCGCGCTGCCGCGCTGAGTCGTCCCGGCGGATGCCGCGGGCGATCCGCGCCGGTCAGAGCCGCTCGACGAGCAGGGCGACGTGGCGACCCTCCTCGCGCGTCAGCACGACGGTCGCCGCGGTGTCGCCCTTCAGCTTCAGGCGCGTGCGGAGTGCCGCCGGGTCGACGTCGACGCCGCGCTTCTTGATCTCGAGCGTGCCGACGCCGCGGGAGTGCAGCGCCTGGCGGAGGTGCCGTTCATCGGCGGGCAGTCGCTCGATCACGCGGAATCCGCGGGCGAACGGGCTGTCGAACTCGCGATCGGCCGTGAGGTAGGCGATGCCCTCGCTGAGCATCCACCCGCCGTTGGCCCGGGCGAGGTCGCCGATCAGCCGCGCTCGGATGACCGCGCCGTCGGGCTCGTACAGGTAGTCGCCGAGCGGGCCCACGGGCGCGTCCTCGCTGTCGGCCGGGGCGACGAGCTCGTGCGCCGCGTCCCCGCGGATGACGAGGGCGGCGCGTCCGACGCCCGGCCGGGCCAGCGGCCCGGTCCAGACCGCGAGCTCGACCACGTCGCCGTCGACCGACACCCACTGCGCCTCGGTGCCGGCGGGGACGAGGTCGCGGTCGGTGCCGGGCCCGAGCTTCACGCCGACCGGCATCCGCTCGGCCAGGCCGAACGCGAAGTCGAGCGACGGCGAGTAGTCGGCGGCATCCGCGATCCGCTTGGTCGTGCCGCCCGCGGTGGTGCGTCGCGCCGGGTCGAGCCACGCGGCGTCGATGCCGCCGAGGGGCACGTCCTCTGCCGCGGAGTGCAGCACCTGCGCACGCGGGAACGGCGTCAGGTTGAACGCGGCGATCGCCGCGGTCACCTCGTCCGCGTCGGCGGCGGTCACCTCCAGGTCCATCGCGGCGAACGCCAGCGCGTCGCCGCCGATGCCGCAGCCGAGGTCGGCGACGTGGCGGAGGCCGGCCCGCGCGTACCGGCCGGCGTGGAGGGCGGCGACGCGGAGCCGGGTGGCCTGCTCGAGCCCGGGCTCGGTGAAGAGCATGCGATCGGCGAACTCGCCGAACTTCGCGCGCGCCCTGGCCCGCAGACGCGACTGCGTCAGGACGGCGGCGACGAGGCCGGGGGAGTGCCCCCTGCGTCGCAGGTCGGCGACCGTCTTCACGACGTCCTCGCGGCCGGTCCAGGCGGGCAGGGAGTCGAGCAGGTCGAGCCCTTCGGGTGAGAGCAGTTCGACGAGCTCGGCGCGTTCCACGCGGACACGCTAGCACCGCGGCATCCGCTGGCACTCACGTTGCACGAGTGCCAGAACCGCCCTAGACTCCTGTTAGCACTCTCATTCAGAGGCTGCTAACCCCAGTCTTCGTCAAGAAAGAGGTCAACCGTGTCGGTTTCCATCAAGCCGCTCGAGGATCGCATCGTCATCAAGCAGGTCGAGGCCGAGCAGACCACCGCGTCGGGTCTGGTCATCCCCGACACCGCCAAGGAGAAGCCCCAGGAGGGCGAGGTCGTGGCCGTGGGCCCGGGCCGCATCGACGACAACGGCAACCGGATCCCGCTCGACGTGGCCGTCGGCGACAAGGTCATCTACTCCAAGTACGGCGGCACCGAGGTGAAGTTCGGCGGCGACGAGTTCCTCGTCCTCTCGGCCCGCGACGTGCTCGCGGTCGTCGTCCGCTAGTCGGTCCGACAACCTCCGCGGCCCGGATGCCACACGGCATCCGGGCCGCGTCGTCGTCTCCGGCGGGGGATCGTCCCCGGGGCGACCGGGCGGGAGCGCCTGCGGCGGGATGTCGACGAATTCCGGCAGTCCCGCAGCGTCGGTCGTGTCGGCCGCCGAGCGTAGGCTTTCCCGGTGAGCACCGCACCCACCGTCGCCGACGCCCGCCCCTCGCCCGCGGGCGTGAGCCGGAGCGGGCTCGTCTATGCCGTCGCGGCCTACGGGCTCTGGGGATTCCTGCCGATCTACTTCATCGCCCTGGCGCCTACGGGGCCGGTCGAGATCGTCGCCTGGCGCATCCTGCTCTCGCTCGTGTTCTGCGCCCTTCTCATCGCCGCCACGAGGTCCTGGCGGGCCTTCCGCGCGCTGCTGCGCGACCGCCGCGTCGTGCTGACGATGGGGGCCGCCGGCGCGCTCATCTTCGTCAACTGGCTCACCTACGTCTTCGCCACGCTCAACGGGCAGGTCGTCGAGGCCGCGCTCGGCTACTTCATCAACCCGATCGTCACCGTCTTCCTCGGGGTGATCGTCCTGCGCGAGCGCCTCAACGCGACGCAGTGGACCGCCGTCGGAATCTCGATCGTCGCGGTCGTCGTCCTCGCCGTCGGCTACGGGCAGCTGCCGTGGATCGCGCTGGTGCTCGCCTTCAGCTTCGGCTTCTACGGGCTCATCAAGAAGCGCGTGGGCCACCGCGTCGACGCCGTGTCGGGACTGACGCTCGAGACCGCGTGGCTCGCCCCGTTCGCCGCCGTGCTGCTCGTGGTCGTGGGCGCGACCGGCGCCATGACGATGGGAACTGCGGGGGTGTGGCACACGGTGCTGCTGCTCGCCGCGGGGGCCGTGACCGCGATCCCGCTCCTGCTGTTCGCCGCCGCATCGCGCCGGCTGCCGCTGACCTACATGGGTTTCATCCAGTACTTCGCGCCATTCATCCAGTTCCTGGTCGGCGTGGTCGTGCTGCGCGAGCCGATGCCGCTCGAACGGTGGATCGGGTTCGGACTGGTCTGGGTCGCCCTCGCGGTGCTCACGTTCGATCTCCTGCGGGGGGCTCGCGCCCGTCGTGCGGCGGCCGTCGAGCCCGTCTGACCCGCCCCCGATCGGGGGGTCCGAGCGCGGCTGCGGGCCGGATTCCGCTTTGCCGGAAGCGTGCGCGAACCGGCTGGTCGACGCGGGTTTCGTGCGCAGAACGACGCATGCGCGGCGATGTCGTCGCGAAGCGGTGGGTGTTACCGGGTTGTGATCCGATGTCCTTGTTTCCGCATTGGCCGGGCAATACTGTCAAAACCATCGGTGTCGCAAGGCACCGGGAAGTGTCCCAATCCTTCAGTCCCAAGGAGCAACATGAGCGTATTCGCGAAGGCACGGGCCTCGCGCTCGGGTCGCGCAGCTTGGACGGGCATCGCCATCGCCGGCGTCAGTGCCCTCCTCCTGACCGCGTGCAGCACGGGCGGCACCAGCGAGCCCGAGGAGTCCGAGGCGCCCGCCGAGACCGGCGACGCCCAGCCCATCGAGGCGGGCGAGCGCGACCTCACCCTCAAGGTCGGCACGATCCTCCCGCAGTCGGGTGCGCTCGCGTTCCTCGGCCCGCCCGAGGAGGCCGGCGTGGCGCTCGCCGCGCAGGACATCAACGACGCCGACCTGGGCCTCCAGGTCGAGGTCGTCTACCGCGACTCCGGCGACACCACGACCGACACCGCGACCGTCTCGGTCACCGACCTCCTCTCGCAGGACGTGTCGGCGATCATCGGCGCCGCCTCGTCGGGTGTGTCGAAGACCGTCATCGACCAGATCGTCGCCGCGGGCGTGGTGCAGTTCTCGCCCGCCAACACGTCGGCCGACTTCACCAACTACGACGACAACAACCTGTACTGGCGCACGGCTCCGTCCGACGTCCTGCAGGGCGAGGTGCTCGGCAACCTCATCGCCGAGGACGGCAACGCCACGCTCGGCATGATCGTCCTGAACGACGCCTACGGCACGGGCCTCGCGCAGTTCACGCGCGACGCGTTCGAGGCCGCGGGCGGCGAGGTCGTCGCCGAGGCGCTCTTCAACGAGGGCGACTCGAGCTTCGACGCGCAGATCTCCGAGGTCACGGCGGCCAACCCCGACGCGATCGCGCTGATCACGTTCGACCAGGCGAAGATCATCACGCCGGCCCTCGTCGGCAGCGGCTACCCCGGCGACAAGCTGTACTTCGTCGACGGCAACCTGTCCGACTACAGCGCGGACTTCGCGCCCGGCCTCGTCGCCGGCTCGAAGGGCACGCTGCCCGGTCTCGACGTGGGCACCCTCGGTGACTTCACCGACCGCCTGCTCGAGGTCGACCCGGCCCTGCAGGACTACAGCTACGCGGCTGAGTCCTACGACGCGCTGGTCCTCATCGCGCTCGCGGCCTACGCGGCCAACAGCGTCGAGGGCACCGACATCGCGTCGTACCTGCGCCAGGTCTCGGGCGGTTCGGGCGAGGGCGAGAAGGTCGACACCTTCGCCGCCGGCGCCGAGGCGCTCGCCGAGGGCAACCAGATCGACTACGACGGCCCGTCCGGCCCGGTCACGTTCGACGAGAACGGCGACCCGACCGAGGCGACCATCGGTATCTTCCAGTACCTGGACGACAACACGTACGAGCGCATCGGCGACGGCTGATCCACTCGCACACGAAGGGCCCCGGCTTCGGCCGGGGCCCTTCGGCGTGTCCGGGGGTCGGTGGCCGGAGACCGCATCGGGAACCCTGACGCGGGGCGGGCAGCACCCGACGCATGGGTGACCGGGCGCAGCTCGGCAGCCGTCAGCGGGGCGTCGGCGCGGTGCGCGATGGCGCCCCGCAGATGGGCGCACGCAGCCGCATGCGCCCGTACGCAGCCGTAACGCGTACATGCGGCCGTACGCGCCCGTACGCGCCCGTACGCGGCCGCCCACGGACGCCCAGGACGAAGACCGCTCGTCCCCGTCGACGCGCTCAGCGCCCGCTGGCGGGCGCGTGAGTCCCCGGCGGGTCCTCGCAGCCTGCCACGCCGCCTCGGCCCCGACGTCGGTCCGTGCGGCCGCCACGGCGGCCCCGCGGCCTCGGGGTGCAGACAGACGAACGGGGCGGAGGATGCCGCAGCATCCCCCGCCCCGTCGTGTGCGAGTACGGTCCTACTCGTCCGTCCCGAGCGTGCCCAGGTAGAGCCCGATCACCTTGGGATCGTTGAGGAGGTCGCGACCGGTGCCCGTGTAGGCGTCGCGGCCCTGGTCGAGCACGTAGCCGCGGTCGCAGATCTGCAGGCAGCGGCGCGCGTTCTGCTCGACCATGATGGTCGTCACTCCCGCGCGGTTGATCTCCTTGACCCGGAGGAACGCCTCGTCCTGACGCACCGGCGAGAGGCCGGCGCTCGGCTCGTCGAGCAGCAGCACGTGCGGGCCCATCATGAGCGCCCGCGACATCGCGACCATCTGGCGCTCGCCGCCCGAGAGCGAACCGGCGCGCTGGCCGAGTCGCTTCTTGAGGTCCGGGAAGATCTCGGTCACGAACTCGAGCCGGTGCTTGAGGTCCTTGGGCTTCTGGAAGACGCCCATCTCGAGGTTCTCCTGGATGGAGAGCGAGGGGAACACGTTGTTCGTCTGCGGGACGAACCCGACCCCCTTGGCGACCAGCTTGTTCGCCTTGAGGTTGGTGATCTCCTCGCCCTGCAGGAAGATGCCGCCCTCGCGGACCTTCACGAGACCGAAGATCGACTTCAGCAGCGTCGACTTGCCGGCGCCGTTCGGGCCGATGATGCCGATGAGCTCGCCCTCGCGGGCGGTCAGCGAGCAGCTGTTGAGGATGTTGACGCCCGGCAGGTAGCCGGCCGTGACGTCCCGCACCTCGACGACCATGTCGCCCGTGGGCTCGAGCACCGGGCTCGCGGTGGGTTCACTGTTCGTCATCGATGAGCTCCTTGATCGCCTCGACGTGGCCGGTGTCGGTCGAGCCGAGGTCCGTGTCGTGGTGGGCGCCGAGGTAGGCGTCGATCACGGCCTGGTCCTGCATGACCTCGTGCGGGTCGCCCTCGGCGACCACGCGGCCCTCGGCCATCACGATCACCCAGTCGGCGATGTGACGGACCATGTGCATGTCGTGCTCGACGAACAGCACGGTCATGCCCTGGGCCTTGAGGTCGAGGATGTGGTCGAGCAGCGACTGGGTCAGCGCCGGGTTGACGCCGGCCATCGGCTCGTCGAGCATCACGAGGGTCGGGTCGCTCATGAGCGCCCGCGCCATCTCGAGGAGCTTGCGCTGTCCGCCGGAGAGGCTCGCCGCGTAGTCGTCCTTCTTGGCGTCGAGCTTGAACCGCTTGAGCAGGTCCAGCGCCTTGTCCTCGATCTCGCGATCCTGCTTGCGCCAGAGCGACGGGATCAGTCCGCGGAAGATGTTCTCCCCGGTCTGGTCCTTGGCGCCGAGCTTCATGTTCTCCATGACGGAGAGCAGGCCCAGCGACTTCGTCAGCTGGAACGTGCGGATCAGGCCCATGCGCGCGACCCGGTAGGCCGGGATGTGCGCGAGCGAGCGGCCCTCGAAGGACCAGTCGCCCGTGTCGGGCTTGTCGAAGCCGGTCAGCAGGTTGAAGAAGGTCGTCTTGCCGGCACCGTTCGGCCCGATGAGCGCCGTGATGGCGTTGCGCGGGATCTCGACGTGCTCGACGTCGACGGCCGTGAGGCCGCCGAACGTGCGCTTGACGCCGTCGGCGATGAGGATCGGGTCGACCTTCTTGACGCCCGGGGCGGGGTCGCCGACGTGGAGCCCGGTCGACTTGACGGGCTTGGCCTTGGGTGTGATTTCACTTGACAAAAGCAAGCTCCTTCTTGTTGCCCAGGATGCCCTGTGGCATGAACACCACTATCAGCATGATCGCCACGCCGACCAGGATGAACCGGAGCTGACCGGCCTGCACCTGCGTCATGAACGGCAGCCACCCCGCCTCGACGGCTCGGGCGATGAAGCCCGAGAAGAACGAGAGCAGCACCCAGAAGACGATGGAGCCGAGGATGGGCCCCAGGATGGTCGCGGCCCCGCCCAGGAGGAGGATCGCGTAGATGAAGAACGTCAGCGTCGGCTGGAAGTAGCTCGGCACGACCGCGCGTGGCATCACGAAGATGATGCCGGCGACGGTGCCGAACAGGCCGCCGAGGATGAGGCTCTGCATCTTGTAGGAGTAGACGTTCTTGCCGAGCGCGCGCACGGCGTCCTCGTCCTCGCGGATGCCCTTGATGACGCGGCCCCAGGGGCTGCGCATCAGCAGCCACGTGAGCAGCGCCGCGAGGATCACGACGATCCATCCGAGGATGAGGAAGAACCACGCCCGGTCGCTGAACACCCACGGGCCGAAGCCGTAGCGTCCGTCGGGCAGCGGGTTCAGCGTGAGCAGGTCGCGCTGGTACTCCGAGAGGCCGTTCGCCGAGCCCGTGACGGGGGCGAACTCGTTGGTCGTGAACGTCAACCGCAGCACCTCGGCCGCGGCGATCGTCACGATCGCGAGGTAGTCGGCGCGCAGCCGCAGCGTCGGGATACCCAGGATGAGTGCGAAGATCACCGACGCCAGCAGCGACGTCAGGAGGCAGGCCCACCACGGCCAGCCGAGCTTCAGTGCCGGGATGGCGTACCCGTAGGCGCCGAGCAGCATGAAGCCCGCCTGTCCGAAGTTCAGCAGGCCCGTGAAACCGAAGTGGATCGCGAGACCCAGTGCGGCCAGTGCGTAGGCGGCGGTGGTCGGGCTGATCAGCTCGACGGCCGCGTTTCCGAAGATTGCTCCCCAGTCCATGTCGTCGCCCTCCTATCCGATTCGCTCTCGACGACCGAGGATGCCCTGCGGTCGGAACAGCAGCACCACGATCAGGATGACCAGGGCGCCCACGTACTTCATGTCGCTCGGCAGCCACAGCGTGGAGACCTCGACGAACAGGCCCACGATGAGCGAGCCGACGAGGGCGCCGAACGCCGTGCCCAGCCCGCCGAGCGTGACCGCGGCGAACACGAGCAGGAGGATCTGGAAGCCCATGTCCCAGCTGACGCCGGGGCGGAAATAGGCCCACAGGATGCCGGCGAGGCCGGCCAGCAGCGCGCCGAGCACCCAGACGATGCGGATGACGCGGTCGACGTCGATGCCGCTCGCCGAGGCGAGGGGCGCGTTGTCGGAGACCGCGCGCGTGGCCTTGCCGATCCGGGTGCGCAGGAGGAAGAACGCCACGGCGAGGAGCACCACGATGCTCACGCCCATGCTGACGAGGTCGACCCACGACAGCGCGACCGCGCCGAAGCGGATGTCGGACGGCAGCGTCGCGCCCGGGAGCTGGCTCGTCGAGCCGCCGTAGAAGAACTGGTACGTGTACCGGAGGGCGAGCGAGAGGCCGATGCTGACGATCATCAACTGGATCAGGCCGACCCCGCGCCGTCGCAACGGCTTCCACAGGGCGGCGTCGAGCGTCCAGCCGAGCGCCGCGCTGAGCACCAGCGCCACGATGATCGCGAGCCACAGCGGCCACGCCAGGTTGACGCCGAAGGTCAGCACCATCAACGCGCCGAAGGTGATGAGCTCCGCGTGCGCGAAGTTCGACAGCCCGGTCGTGCCGAAGATGAGCGAGAGGCCGATGGCCGCGAGCGCGAGCAGCAGGCCGAAGTTGAGGCCGCTCACCACGCGCTGGACCACCTGGTCGAAGTAGTTGACGGTGACCCGCTGGCCTTCGCCGAGGAAGAAGTTCACCGCCTTGCGCTTGGTCAGGCCGAACTCGGCGGTGACGGTGTCCTGCCCTTCGAGCACGACGACGCCCTCGGGGAGCGTGTCCTGGTCGAGGGTGACCTCGTACTCCGCCTTCTCCGGCACGCCGATCGTCCAGCGCCCATCGGCGTCGGTCTCGGTCTCGGCATCGAATCCGTTGCCCTCGACGGTGATGAGCACGCCCTCGAGCGCCTCACCCTCGAACTGCACGTTCCCGGTGAAGAAGTACTCGTACTCCTCCTCGGCGGCCGGATCGTCCGTACCCCCTTCGTCCGCCACCGCAGGGGACGCTGCGATGCCGGACAGAGTGAGTGCGGAGATCAGTATTCCGAGGAGGATGAGCCACCTCCCGCGAGAACGTGTGGGGACTGTTCGCGTGGGTTCCACTGCACCTCCAAAGGTCCCGACCGCGGGTGGGGTCGGGATCTGGCTTCCTGACGACGACGCCGTCGACAGTACGTGCCGATTATGTCCCAAGTGTTTCGCACGAGAGCACAAACGGCCCTCGATTGTTATCCGGGGAATGCCGACGGCGCAAACTCGCTTAACATCGATGTACCGCACCGACGCTCGGACCCGGCAGATCCGCCGGGTCGACGGCTCGTGCGCCCGACTCCACACACACGAAGGGGCGACATGGATCAGGCAGATCCGTTCGGTTTCACCGGGCTCACCTACGACGACGTCCTGCTCCTGCCGGGGCACACCGACGTGATCCCGAGCGAGGCCGACACGAGCTCTCGCCTGACCAAGCGGATCACCGTCGCGACGCCGCTGCTGTCCGCCGCGATGGACACGGTGACCGAGGCCCGGATGGCGATCGCCATGGCCCGCCAGGGCGGCATCGGCATCCTGCACCGCAACCTGTCGATCGCCGAGCAGGCCGAGATGGTCGACCGCGTGAAGCGCAGCGAGTCGGGTATGGTGTCGAACCCCGTGACGACGACCCCGGATGCCACCGTGGGCGAGGTCGACCAGCTGTGCGCGACCTACCGCGTCTCGGGCCTGCCCGTCGTCGACGCCGAGGGCATCCTCGTCGGCATCATCACGAACCGCGACATGCGGTTCGTCTCCGACTTCGAGAAGCCGACGACCAAGGTCGCCGACGTCATGACGCGGATGCCGCTCATCACCGGACGCGTCGGGATGGACCCCGACGAGGCGATCGCGATCTTCGCGCAGCACAAGGTGGAGAAGCTCCCGCTCGTCGACGAGCAGGGCCGGCTGACCGGCCTCATCACGGTGAAGGACTTCGACAAGTCCGAGCAGTACCCCAACGCCACGAAGGACGCCGAGGGCCGGCTGCGCGTCGGCGCGGCGATGGGCTTCTTCGGCGACGCGTGGGAGCGCGCCGAGGCGCTGCGCGACGCGGGCGTCGACGTGCTCGTCGTCGACACGGCGAACGGCGAGTCGGCGGGCGTGCTCGACATCATCCGTCGGATCAAGGCCGACCCCACGTTCGCCCACATCGACGTGATCGGCGGCAACGTCGCGACCCGCGAAGGCGCCCAGGCGCTGGTGGACGCGGGCGCGGACGCCGTGAAGGTCGGCGTCGGGCCGGGTTCGATCTGCACGACCCGCGTGGTCGCGGGCGTCGGCGTGCCCCAGGTCACGGCGGTCTACGAGGCCTCGAAGGCGACCAAGCCGGCCGGCGTGCCGCTGATCGCCGACGGCGGCCTCCAGTACTCGGGCGACATCGCCAAGGCGCTCGTCGCGGGCGCCGACACCGTCATGCTCGGTTCGCTGCTCGCCGGCACCGCCGAGAGCCCGGGCGAACTCGTCTTCCAGAACGGCAAGCAGTTCAAGACGTACCGCGGCATGGGCTCGCTCGGGGCGCTCCAGACGCGCGGCAAGAAGACGTCCTACTCGAAGGACCGCTACTTCCAGGCCGACGTGCCGAGCGACGAGAAGCTCATCCCCGAGGGCATCGAGGGCCAGGTGCCGTTCCGCGGCCCGGTGTCGGCGGTGGCGTACCAGCTCGTGGGCGGGCTCCGTCAGTCGATGTTCTACGTCGGCGCGCGAACGGTCGAGGAACTCAAGGCGAAGGGTCGCTTCGTGCGCATCACGCCGGCCGGGCTGAAGGAATCGCACCCGCACGACGTGCAGTTCGTCGTCGAGGCGCCGAACTACACGAGGTAGGTCTCGGTACGCGCCGGCCTGCGGCCGGTGCTCCTCGACCGCCGGGTCTCGGTACGCGCCGGCCTGCGGCCGGTGCTACTCGACCGCCGATCCCCGGGCCTCGGCGAGGCGCGTGATCGCCTCCGAGAGCACCTCGGGCGAGCACGCGAGGTTGAGCCGGGCGTGCCCGCGCCCCGCTTCGGCGCCGAACATCGGTCCGTTGGCGAGCGCGACGCGGGCCCGCTCGAGTGCGACGGCGGCGGGGTCGTCGCCCCAGCCGAGCGCCGAGAGGTCGAGCCACGCGAGGTAGGTGGCCTGCGGCATCCGGTACCGCACCCCGGGGAGCTCGTCGGCGAGGAGGTCGGCGAGCAGGCGCCGGTTGTCGTCGATCGAGCCGAGGACCCCGTCGAGCCAGCGGCCCCCGTGCCGGAACGCCGCGATCGACGCGATCGCACCGAACTGGCTCATCCGCCATTCCACCTCGTACGGGAACGCCGTGCGCACCGCGTCGCCGCGCTCGCTCGCGCTCAGCACCAGCGCCGCCTTGAGGCCGGCGATGTTGAACGCCTTCGTGGCCCCGGCGACCGTGACGCCGTGCTCGCGGGCGGCATCCGACACCGTCAGGAACGGCACGTACGGCGTCTCCGGCTGCGAGAGCGGCCCGTGCACCTCGTCGGACACGATCACGGCGTCGAAGCGCGCCGCGAGGTCCGCCAGCGCGGCCAGCTGCTCGCGCGGGTGCACGAGCCCCACCGGATTGTGCGGGTTGCACAGCACCATCGCGCGCGCACCCGCGGCGAACGCCGCCTCGATGCCGTCGAGGTCGAGCGCCCAGCCCTCGTCGATGCCGCCCGCGAGGGGCACCTCGATCACCGCGCCGCCCGCCTCGGTGACGAGGTCGAAGAACGGGGGGTAGATGGGCGGGTTCACGATCACGCCCTCGCCAGGGGAGATCACCTGCCGGAGCACCTCGACGATGCCCATGCTGACGTCGGCCGTGCAGGTCACGCGGGCCGGGTCCGGCTCCCACCCGAGACGCGCCGCCGCGAACTCGGCGAACGCGTCGGCGACGGGCCGACTGCCCGAGTTGTAGCCCGTGTCGGAGCGGCGCACGGCCGCGTGGAGCGCCTCGGCGATCGGCTCGGCGAGCGGGTAGTCCATCTCGGCGACCGGCAGCGGCAGCACGTCCGGGTCGTAGGAGCGCCACTTCGCGCTGGTGCGCGTGCGGAGCTGGTCGAGCGGGTCGGCGGCGACGCGATGCATGGCCCCCAGCCTGCCGCACCGGGTCGTGCGGCGACAGGGTGGTGGGAAGGCGTGCCGCGGCATCCGTCGCTGTGTATTCTGGTCGGCTGCCCGATCGGGCGCCGCGGCGGATGCCGCGTACCGAACGGATCGCACACCCATGGGCTTCATCGACGTCAACGGCGTCTCCTTCTCGCTGCCCGACGGCCGCCCCCTGCTGTCGGATCTCGCCTTCCGCGTCACGGAAGGGCGCACGACGGCCCTCATCGGCCAGAACGGGGCGGGCAAGACCACGCTCCTGCGCATCATCCGCGGTGACGTGCGGCCCGACGAGGGCAGCGTGCAGGTCGACGGGGGACTCGGGGTCATGGACCAGTTCGTCGGCCGCGGGGAGGTCGTCGACGGCGTGGACCGCACCGTGCACGGGTTGCTCGTGTCGGTCGCCCCGACGCGAGTGCGGGCGGCGGCCATCGAGCTCGAGCGTGCCGAGAACGCGCTCATCGAGACGGATGACACGGCCGCGCAGATGCGGTACGCATCGGCGCTCGCCGAGTACGCCGAAGCCGGCGGCTACGACCAGGAGGTGATCTGGGACCACTGCACCACGGCCGCGCTCGGCGTGCCCTTCGAGCGGGCAAGGTGGCGCGAGCTGTCGACCCTCTCTGGCGGCGAGCAGAAGCGGCTCGCGCTCGAGGCGCTGCTGCGCGGACCCGAGCAGGTGCTCATCCTCGACGAACCCGACAACTCGCTCGACGTGCCGGGCAAGCGGTGGCTCGAGCAGCAGCTGCGGGCCACCCCGAAGACGGTGCTGCTCGTGTCGCACGACCGGGAGCTGCTCGCGCGGGCGGCCGACCGGATCGTGACCCTCGAGGCGGGCGGTGCGGGCAGCACCGCGTGGGTCCACGGGGGTGGCTTCCGGGGCTACCACGAGGCTCGCGAGGAGCGGTTCGCGCGGCTCGACGAACTGCGCCGGCGATGGGACGAGCAGCACGCGCAGCTGAAGCAGCTGGTGCAGAACCTCAAGGTGAAGGCGACGTACAACGACGGCATGGCCTCCCGCTACCAGGCGGCGCTCACGCGGCTGCGGAAGTTCGAGGAGGCCGGTCCGCCCGAGGAGCGGCCGCCCGCGCAGGCCCTGTCGATGCGCCTGCGCGGATCCCGCACGGGCAAGCGCTCGGTCGTGTGCGAGCGGCTCGAGCTGACCGGCCTCATGAAGCCCTTCGACCTCGAGGTCTGGTACGGCGACCGCGTCGCGGTGCTCGGGTCGAACGGCTCGGGCAAGTCGCACTTCCTGCGCCTGCTCGCGGGCGGCGGCAGCGACCCCGACGCGGCCAAGGGCCATGTGACGGATGTCGGCGCCACGCTCGCCCGCGTGCCGCATACGGGTTCGGCGGTGCTCGGCGCCCGCGTCGTGCCGGGCTGGTTCGCGCAGGGCCACGAGCTGCCCGGGCTGCGCGGACGCACGCTCCTCGACATCCTGCACCGCGGCGACGCGAACCGCGCCGGCATGGCCCGCGAGGCGGCGAGTTCCGCACTCGATCGGTACGGGCTCGCGGCATCCGCCCAGCAGCGCTTCGACGACCTGTCGGGCGGCCAGCAGGCGCGGCTGCAGATCCTCCTGCTGGAGCTGTCGGGCGCGACCCTGCTGCTGCTCGACGAACCGACCGACAACCTCGACCTGGTCTCCGCTGAGGCGCTCGAGGACGCGCTGTCGCGGTTCGACGGCACCGTGCTCGCCGTCACCCACGACCGCTGGTTCACGCGCTCGTTCGACCGGTTCCTCGTGTTCCGCTCCGACGGCGAGGTCGTCGAGACGGATCAGCCGGTGTTCGACGAGGCGCGCGTCGCGCGCGCTCGCTGACGTCGGAGTCGATCACGGCGCCACGAGCCGGCGGATCGGCCGTGGGTCGGCGCCCGGCGCGGCGTCGATGGCAGAGGTCGAACCGGGCAGCACCTCGGCGGTCGACCCGGAGGTTCTCGAGACGCTCGGGTATCCCACCTTGGTACCGGTCACCTGCACGCTGATCTTCTTGCCCGCGTGGGCCCCGGTGGGGACCAGGGTCGCGCCGGTGGCGTTCGGGATGGTGACTCCGTCCGCGAACCATCGGTACGACAGGGTCGTTCCGGATGACCAGGAGCCGGGCCGGACGGTCAGGGTCGAGCCGATCGTCGGCGTGCCGTCGATCGTCGGGGTCGAGACGCGGAGCACAGGGGCCGTCGACACCGAGGTCCTCGAAACGGTCGCATAGCCCCACTTGGCCCCGGTCACCTGCACCGTGATCGGCTCGTCCTCCTCGGCGGCGCCGAGTGCGAGCGAGGTTCCGGTTGCGCCGACGATCGGCGTCCCACCGGCGAACCACTGATAGGTCAGCGTCGTCCCTCCGGTCCACGTCCCGGCGGACGCGGTGAGCGTCGCGCCGCTCACCGGAGCCCCGGTGATCGTCGGGACCGCAGCGTCCAGCGTGCCGGCGAACACCTGACTCGTTCTCGCCGACTCGCTCGACTGGGACGCGTACCCCGGCGCGGACGCCGTCACGCGAACCGAGATCCGGCGGCCGAGTGCCTCGGCGTCCAGCGTGAGTGTGGGCGCGGTCTGATCGATCATCGTGTTCCCGTCGGCCAGCCACTGGTAGGCGAGCGTCGCGCCCGGCGTCGTGGAGGCGGCCGTCGCACTCAGGGTCGAACCGACGGCCGCCGTGCCCGACACCTTCGGGATCGACAGGTTCGTCTGCGGCATCGCCGTGACGGCATCCGTCTGCGGCGATTCCTGGACCTGGGTGACGTAGCCGGGCATGGACGCGGTGACCGTGACGCTGATGCGGGCACCCAGGTGGTCATCGGTGAGACGGAGGGTCTGGCCGACCTGGCCGACGAGTTCGACGCCGTCGGCGAACCAGGCGTACGCGAGCTCGGCCTCGGGATCGGTGGTCGTCGTCGACGCGGTCAACGTCGATCCGACCGTGGCGGTGCCCAGGAGGGTCGGGGTCGACAGCGAGACCAGTCGCGTGAGGGTCGCATCGATGCCGGGGATCGCCTGGCCGGCGACCACGTCGACCGGGGTCGAATGCGACGAGTCGGTCTGGTCGTCCCACCACTCGCGGACGTACGGGGAGAGGGGCGGGGGTCGGAACTCGATCACGTAGGACCCGGTCATGAGGCTGAGCAGCGAATAGCGACCGTCGGCATCGGTGTACGCAGATCCGGAGGGTCGGTAGAGACCGCTCCCATCCTGCCGGTAGGACTGCACGAGGACGTTGAGCAGGGACTTGCCGTCGATGCCGACGACCTCGCCGACGATGGAACCCGCGCGCGCGAGAATGACGTCGCGACCGCCCGCGACGTCGCCGAGCGCCACCGAGATGGGGTCGGCGGAGGCCTTGTCCGGCTTGTCGTTCCAGCATTCGAAGAGCAGGTTCGCCGCGTTCGGTGGGGTGAAGCAGAGCACGTAGGCGCCGGCTCCGAGGCCGATGAACTCGTATCGTCCCTGCGCGTCGGTGCGGCCCTCGGTGAGGTATCTCCTCGCGTCATCCGCGTCGTACACGTAGACCCGCACGCTCCCGACCGGCTCGGCCCCCTCGTTGCGCACCTGACCCGAGATGGAGGCTCCGGCGAGGAGCTCGACGTCGATCCGCCTCTGCTCGAGCGCGTCGAGCACCATCGTGTCGGCTGCGTCGGCATCGACCTGGCCGTTCCACCACTGATCCGCGTACGGCGAGCCGAAGGGCGCCTCCACGCGGACGGTGTAGGGGCCCGGCTCCATCGCCATGAACGCGAAGGCGCCGGTCGCGTCCGATTCGGTGAAGCGCTCGAACACCGGCTCCCCGTCGACCATGGAGTGCAGTTCGACGCGGGCCCCGGACACGGGCTCACCGCCCGATCCCCGCACGTGGCCCGACAGGGAGGTCCGCAGCGGGAGCGCGAGATCGATGCCGGTGATGACCTCGTCCTTCCCCACGCGGATCACCTCCGCCGTCGCGCGTTCGACGGAATCGTTCCACCACTCGTCGGCGTACCACGACCGATCCGACACCGCCGTCCGCACGACGTAGTCCCCGCGGGGCAGGCGGGGGAACTGGAAGCCGCCGGTCGAGGAGTTCGAGATCGCACTCCCGACGCGGTGGTCGCCGTCAGCTCGGACCTCGTACAGCCAGACGTCCTCATGTGGAACCGGGGCGCCGGCCTCGTTGCGGACGGTGCCGGAGATCGACGCGCCGGGGTCGAGTTGCACGTCCAGGCCGCTGACGACGCCTCCGGTCTCGATCTCGATACGGTCGGCGAGGTCTCTTCGCGGCTGGTCGTTCCACCACTCCTCGGCGTAGGGCGTCGACGACCGCGGGACGACGTGGAACGTGTACGACCCGGCGAGCAGATGATCGAACCGGTACGTGCCGTCGGATCCGGCGTGCCACCGACCGCGGTAGGCGAGCTTGCCGTCGTCGCCGACGACATAGAGGTAGAGCTCCGTGAACAGCACGCTCGTCGTGCCGTCGCCGCGCACCACGCCGCTGATCGAGGCCTCCGGGCTCAGACGCACGTTCATCCCGGTCACCGTGGCCCCGGCGCCGACGTCGAACCGGGCGGCTGAGAAGGCGTCCGCCGTTCCGCCCCACCACTCCCAGGCGAAGGGACCCGTCGGGCGGAACTCCATCGTGTAGGTCCCTGCTTCGACTCCGGTGAACCGGTACGATCCGGCGCTGTCCGAAGAGGCCCACTTCGTGACATGCGTGGTGTCGTCCAGCCACGCGAGCCGCACCTCCACACCGGAGACCGGGCGGCCGTCCGGGTCGGTGACGGTACCGGTGATCTCCGCACCAGTGGCGGCATCGCCGACCGCGGCCTGGATGCCCGAGGCGCCGAGCACGACGGCGAGGAGAGCCGCGAGCACGGTGCGGACGAGGGTTCGGGCAGGGGAGCGGCGGGGGGCGCTGCCGGGCAATCGGGTCTCCAGGGCGTTCGGGTCGAAGAGGGCCCGCGTCGTGGAGTGGCGTCGAACGAGGGTGCCACGATCGAACCACAGATCCCCGGTGCGGTGGAAGTGACATCCGCTCGGCCCGCGGATGTCGGTTCGCCGACTTCGACGAGGCGCGCGTCGCGCGCGCTCGGTAGGGTTGAACGGTGACTCAGGAGATCGAGATCGGCCGCTCCAAGCGGGGCCGTCGCGTGTACGCGTTCGACGACATCGCCATCGTGCCGAGCCGGCGCACGCGCGACCCGGAGGACGTGTCGGTGTCGTGGAGCATCGACGCCTACCAGTTCGACATCCCCTTCCTCGCGGCGCCCATGGACTCCGTCGTCTCCCCGCAGACGGCGATCATGATGGGCCAGCTCGGCGGCATCGGCGTGCTCGACCTCGAGGGCCTCTGGACCCGCTACGAGGACCCGGAGCCCGTGCTCGCCGAGATCCGGAACCTGCCCGACGACCGGGCGACCGCGCGCATGCAGGAGCTGTACTCCGAGCCGATCAAGCCCGAGCTCGTGACCCAGCGCCTCGCCGAGGTGCGGGCGGCGGGCGTGACGGTCGCCGGGGCGCTCTCGCCGCAGCGCACGCAGGAGCTCTACGAGACGGTCGTCGCGGCGGGCGTCGACCTGTTCGTGATCCGCGGCACCACGGTGTCGGCCGAGCACGTCTCCAAGAACCAGGAGCCCCTGAACCTCAAGAAGTTCATCTACGAGCTCGACGTGCCCGTCATCGTGGGCGGCGCGGCCACCTACACGGCGGCGCTCCACCTCATGCGCACGGGCGCGGCCGGCGTCCTCGTCGGGTTCGGCGGCGGTGCGGCGTCCACGACGCGCACCGCGCTCGGCATCCACGCGCCGATGGCCACGGCGGTGGCGGATGTCGCGGGTGCGCGCCGCGACTACCTCGACGAGTCCGGCGGCCGGTACGTGCACGTCATCGCCGACGGCGGCGTCGGCGCGGCCGGCGACATCGTGAAGGCGATCGCGTGCGGTGCCGACGCGGTCATGCTCGGTGCGGCGCTCGCCCGGGCGACCGATGCACCCGGCGGCGGATGGCACTGGGGGCCCGAGGCGCACCACGCCAAGCTGCCGCGCGGCGAGCGCGTCCAGGTGGGCCAGGTCGCCCCGCTCGAGGAGATCCTGTACGGCCCGGCGCCCGGTGCCGACGGCACGGCGAACCTCGTCGGCGCGCTGCGCAAGTCGATGGCGACGACCGGCTACTCCGACCTGAAGGAGTTCCAGCGCGTCGAGGTCGTCGTCGCGCCCTACCACCACACGGTCTGACGGCGCACCCCCAGCGGATTCCATGGTGCCCGCGCGACCGGCTCGGGTAGCGTGGGGGACGACGGGCGGCACCGCCGCGGTCCGCCCGGGATGGGGAGCGACGATGGCGAGACTGAAGTCGGTGACGCGTTCGAACAAGCTCGGACCCGAGGAGCGCGAGGCGGCGATCGCCCGGCTGAAGGACAAGGAACTCGACATCCTCGTCGTCGGCGGCGGCATCGTGGGCACGGGCGCCGCGCTCGACGCGGTGACCCGCGGCCTGTCCACGGGGCTCCTCGAGGCGCGCGACTGGGCCTCGGGCACGTCGAGCCGGTCGTCCAAGCTCGTGCACGGCGGCATCCGCTACCTCGAGCAGCTCGACTTCCGGCTCGTCCGCGAGGCGCTCATCGAGCGAGGGCTGCTGTTGCAGCGCATCGCCCCGCACCTGGTCAAGCCGGTGCGGTTCCTCTACCCGCTGAAGCAGCGGCTCTTCGAGCGCCTGTACATCGGCGCCGGCATGCTGCTCTACGACATCTTCAGCTACTCCGGCGGCGGGCACCCGGGTGTGCCGCACCACCGCCACCTCACCAAGCGGCAGGTCCTGCGCGCCGCGCCGTCGATCGCCCCGAGCGCCCTCATCGGCGGTCTCACGTACTACGACGCACAGGTCGACGACGCCCGCTACGTGGCATCCCTCGCCCGCACCGCGTCGTTCTACGGCGCGCACGTCGCGAGCCGCGTCAAGGTCGAGGGCTTCGTCAAGGTCGGCGAGCGGGTCGTCGGCGTGAAGGCGCACGACCTCCAGACCGACGAGCACTTCGAGATCCGCGCCAAGCAGGTCGTGAACGCGACCGGCGTGTGGACCGACGACACCCAGCGCATGGTGGGGGAGCGCGGCACGTTCAAGGTGCGCGCCTCGAAGGGCATCCACCTGGTCGTCCCGCGCGACCGGTTCCAGTCGAACATGGGCCTGCTGCTGCGCACCGAGAAGAGCGTGCTGTTCGTCATCCCGTGGGGTCGTCACTGGCTCATCGGCACGACCGACACCGACTGGAACCTCGACAAGGCCCACCCGGCCGCGACGGCCGCCGACATCGACTACCTCCTCGAGCGGGTCAACGAGGTCCTCAACGTGCCGCTCACCCGGGAGGACGTGGAGGGCGTGTTCGCGGGCCTCCGCCCGCTCCTGGCGGGCGAGAGCGACGAGACGTCGAAGCTGTCGCGGGAGCACATCGTGGCGCACACGGTCCCGGGACTCGTCGTCGTGGCGGGCGGCAAGTGGACCACGTACCGGGTGATGGCGAAGGACGCCATCGACGCCGCGGCCGACGCCCTCGACGGCAAGGTGCCGCCCTCGACCACGCAGCGCATCCCGCTGCTCGGTGCCGAGGGCTACCAGGCGGCCTGGAACAAGCGCGGCAAGATCGCCCGGGCGTTCGGGGTGCACAAGGTGCGCATCGAGCACCTCCTCAACCGCTACGGCACGATGACCGACGACCTGCTCGACCTGATCCGCGAGCGGCCGGAACTCGGCGAGCCCCTGCCGGGCGCCGACGACTACCTCCGCGCCGAGGTCGTGTACGCGGCATCCCACGAGGGAGCGCTGCACCTCGACGACGTGCTCGCGCGACGCACGCGCATCTCCATCGAGGCCTGGGACCGCGGGGTCTCGGCCGCGCCGGTCGCCGCGAGGCTCATGGCGGAGGTGCTCGGCTGGGATGCGGCTCGCGAGGCGCTCGAGGTCGAGCGGTACGAGCAGCGGGTGCAGGCCGAGATCGCGTCGCAGCAGCAGCCCGACGACGAGTCGGCCGACCGGGTGCGGCTCGAGGCGCCCGACATCGTCCAGGTCGACTGACCCGCGGGCGGTCGAGGAGCACCGAGGGCGCGTACCGAGGCCCCGCTCGCAGGGAGCGCGCATCCGGCGCCGATAGAATCGCGCACGACATGCTCCGGATGATGCTGCGCCCGCGGTGGGTGCTCGCCCTGCTCGCCGCCCTCGGCATCGCGGCGGCGTTCGCGATCCTCGCGCAGTGGCAGGTGAGCCGCGCGGTCGAGGAGGCCAAGGTCGTCGAGCGCCCCACCGAGCAGGTCCGGCCGCTCGCGGAGGTCGTGGTGCCGGACGCCCCGACCGAACAGGCGGCCACCGGCCAGCGCGTCTCGGTCCGGGGCACGCTCGTCGCCGGCGACACCGTCCTCGTGCAGGGCCGCGTCAACGACGGCGCCACCGGCTGGTGGGTGGTCGCCCACCTCGAGGTGACGGATGCCGCGCCCGGTGGCCTCCCGGTCGCGCTCGGGTGGACGCCCGACGAGGCGACGGCTCGCGAGGCGCTCGCCGAGGTCGACGCGGCCGCGCGCTCGGGCGGGGACGTCGAGGTCGTCGGCCGGTTCCTGCCGAGCGAGGCGCCCATCCAGCCCGAGGACGACGAGGACCCGCAGGTCATGCGGACCGTGGCGGTCGCGCATCTGATCAACCTGTGGGCGGACTACGACGAGCGGCCCGTGTACTTCGGCTACGTCACGGCCGCCGAGCCGGTCGCCGGTCTCGAGGCGATCTCGTCGCCGCCGCCCGAGCAGCAGGCCGAGCTGAACTGGCTCAACGTCTTCTACGCCATCGAGTGGATCGTCTTCGGCGGGTTCGCCGTCTACCTCTGGTATCGGCTCGTGCGCGACGCGGTCGAGCGCGAGCGCGAGGAGGCCGCCGAGGCGGCGGCGGCGAGCGAGGCGGCGGCGCGGGACTGAGCGGCGTTCCGCCTGCGGCGAACTCCGGCAGCGGCATCCGCTCACGGGGTGAGGATGCCGGTGTGAGCGATGACGACCGCACCCGGCTCGACGGGACCCCGGATGGCGAGTCCGCGCACGAGCACGACGAGGACCCCCTCGACGCGTACTCGCGGGTCGTGACGCGCGTGGCACGCGAGCTGCTTCCGAGCATCGCGAGCCTCGCCGTCCGATCGGGGCGCGGCCAGGGCACCGGCAGCGCGAGCGTGGTGTCGGCCGACGGGGTGCTGCTCACGAGCGCGCACGTCGTCGCCGGCGCCGACCGGGCCGAGGCCGCCTTCGGCGACGGCACCGCCGTGACCGCCGACGTGATCGGCCGGGACCCGCTCTCCGATCTCGCGGTGCTGCGGGCGCGCGGTCCCGTGCCGCCTCCGGTGCCGTTCGGCGACGCCCGAGAGCTGCGGGTCGGCCAGCTCGTCGTCGCCGTGGGCACGCCGTTGGGGCTCGCCGGCAGCGTCACCGCAGGCATCGTGTCGAACCTCGGGCGTTCGCTGCCGACGGCCGCCGGCCGGGTGGTCGACGAGGTGATCCAGACGGATGCCGCGCTGAATCCCGGCAACAGCGGGGGAGCGCTCGCCGACGGCCGTGGTCGCATGGTCGGCGTGAGCACGGCCGTCGCGGGCGTCGGGCTCGGCCTCGCGGTCCCCGTCAATCCGGCGACCCGGGCGATCATCGACGCCCTCGTCAGCCGCGGGCGCGTGCGCCGCGCGTGGCTGGGCATCGCCGGAGCCCAGGTCCGGTTGGCGCCGGAGCTCGCCGAGCGGGTGGGCTCGCCCACGGGCCTGCAGGTGACCGCGGTGGTGGCCGGGAGCCCGGCCGAGGCCGCCGGCATCCGGCCCGGCGACATCGCGGTCACCCTCGACGGCACCGGCATCGTGACGGCGACCTCGATCCAGCGGCTCATGGTCGAGGACGCGATCGACCGCGAGGTCGAGATGACGCTGTGGCGCGGCGGCGCGCTCGTCGACGTCTTCGTGGTGCCGCGCGAACTCGTGGGCGCCTGACCGCGTCGGCGGCCGACCCCTCAGGCGTCGCGGCCGAACGCGGCGAGGAACTCGGGGGCGGGTTCGATCTCGGTGATCACGTCGACGAGCACGCCGCCGGGGTCGCGCACGATCACGTGGCGCTGCCCGAACGGCTCGCTGCGGAGCGGCTGGACCACGGGGACGCCGGCTGCCTCGAGTCGCGCCGCGACGGCATCGACGTCATCGAGCTCCAGGTTCACCAGGACCCCGCGGGCGGGCGTGCCGTACCCCGACGGGACCGACTCGTGCGCCGGATCGAGCAGTGCGAGCTCGGTGGCGGAGTCGGGGTGCCGGAGGCTCACGTACCAGTCCGACTCGAACGTCGACTCGAACCCGAAGTGCTCGCGGTAGAACCGCGAACTCGCTTCGACGTGCTCGGAGCACAGGACGGGGTAGGTCGATCGGAGCATCGCTTCCTCCTTTGATACATACAGTGTGTATGTGTCTCAGCGTGACTGACATACAGTGTGTATGTCAAGACGCGGGAGGACGGGGCATGGCGACCAAGGCCGAGCAGCGCGAGCGCACGCGCGAGGAGATCCTGCGCATCGCCACGCGCCGGTTCGCCGAGTCGGGCTACGCCGGGGTCGCGCTCGAGGACCTCGTCGCCGAGGCGGGCCTGACCCGTGGCGCCCTGTACCACCACTTCGGCAGCAAGCAGGGCCTGTTCGCCGCCGTCGTCGAGCGGGCGCAGTTCGCCGTCGCCGAGGCCGTAGAACGCGCGGCGGCCGCCGACGTCGCCCCCCTCGAGGCGTTCCTCGCGGGATGCCGCGCGTTCCTCGAGGCGAGCCTCGCGCCCGAGGTGCGGCGAATCCTCCTCGTCGACGGGCCCGCGGTGCTCGGCTGGGGCGACTGGCGGGAGGGCGACCTGGAGTCGAGCGCCCGACTGCTCGACGCCGGCGTGGCGGAACTCGCCGAAGCCGGGGTCATCGGATCCGCCTCGCTCGGCACCGTCACGACCATGATCTCCGGGGCGCTCAACGAGGTCGCCATCGCCAACGCGACCGCCGCCGAACCCGAGCGCGGCATCGACGACGCCGTGACGACCCTCGCCCGCATGATCGCGGGCCTCGCGCCCGCGGCCGACCCGGGATTCGCCCAGCCGCCCGGCCCGTAGACTGGAGGGCATGCCCCTCGAGCCCAAACCGGCTGATTTCCCGCGCATCCGCGGGGCGTTGAAGTTCTACATGATCGCCTCGGTCATCACCGGCACCATGCTGCTGCTGCTCTGCGCCGAGATGCTGCTCAAGTACGTGTGGTTCCTCGAGCTCTACGCGTTCGGCCCCAACGGCCTGCTCTCGCTCGAGCCGGTCGTCGAGACCCCCGAGGGCCTCGAGTCCACCGGCGTCGGCGTGAACCTCTCGACCGGCATCCTGATCGCCCACGGCTGGTTCTACGTCGTGTACCTGTTCAGCAACTTCCGGCTCTGGAGCCTCATGCGCTGGCCGTTCTGGAAGCTGCTCCTGCTCGCCTCGGGCGGCATCGTGCCGTTCCTGTCGTTCATCCTCGAGGCCCGGATCGGGCGCGAGGTCCGCGAGTACATCGCGAAGCGCGAAGCGGATGCCGCGGCCGCGCGTGCATCGTCCGACCCCGACTCCGAGCCCGTGGAGGCCGCCCAGTGAGCGAGACCCAGCAACGTCCCGTCCTCGTCGTCGACTTCGGTGCGCAGTACGCGCAGCTGATCGCCAGGCGCGTGCGCGAGGCATCCGTCTACTCGGAGATCGTGCCGCACACGATCACCGCCGACGAGGTGCGCGCGATGGACCCGATCGGGATCGTCCTGTCGGGCGGCCCGTCCTCGGTCTACGAGGAGGGCGCGCCGGCGCTCGACCCGGGCGTGCTGCAGCTCGGGGTGCCGACGCTCGGCATCTGCTACGGCTTCCAGGTCATGGCGCAGCAGCTCGGCGGCGAGGTCGCCCACACGGGCCGCCGCGAGTACGGGGCGACCGCCGCGACGGTGCGCACCGACGACGGCAACGCCCTGCTCGGCGGGCAGCCCGAGCACCAGACGGTGTGGATGAGCCATGGCGACTCGGTCGCCGTCGCGCCCGACGGGTTCGAGGTGCTCGCCTCGACCGCCGACACCCCCGTCGCCGCCTTCGCCAACGACGAGCAGGGCTTCTACGGCGTGCAGTGGCACCCCGAGGTCAAGCACTCGCCGTTCGGTCAGGCGGTCATCGAGAACTTCCTGCACCGGGCGGCGGGCATCCCCGCCGACTGGAACTCGGGCAACGTCATCGCCGAGCAGGTCGCGCGCATCCGCGAGCAGGTCGGGTCAGCCCGGGTCATCGCGGGCCTGTCCGGCGGCGTCGACTCCGCCGTCGCGGCCGCGCTCGTGCACGAGGCCGTCGGCGACCAGCTCGTCTGCGTCTTCGTCGATCACGGGCTCCTCCGCAAGGACGAGCGCAAGCAGGTCGAGGTCGACTACGTGGCCGCCACCGGCATCCGTCTCGTCACGGTCGATGCGGCCGACACGTTCCTCGCCGCCCTCGCCGGGGTCACCGACCCGGAGGAGAAGCGCAAGATCATCGGCCGCGAGTTCATCCGCGCGTTCGAGCGCGCCGAGCGCGACCTCGTCGCCGAGGCGGCGGCCGACGGCGAGCCCATCCGCTTCCTGGTGCAGGGCACGCTGTACCCCGACGTGGTCGAGTCGGGCGGCGGCGCCGGCACGGCGAACATCAAGAGCCACCACAACGTCGGCGGCCTCCCGGAGGACCTGCAGTTCGAGCTCGTCGAGCCGCTGCGGACCCTGTTCAAGGACGAGGTGCGCGCGATCGGTCGCGAGCTCGGCCTGCCCGAGGCGATCGTGGCGCGGCAGCCGTTCCCCGGGCCGGGGCTCGGCATCCGCATCGTCGGCGAGGTCACCCGCGAGCGGCTCGAGGTGCTGCGCGAAGCGGATGCCATCGCCCGGGCGGAACTGACCGCCGCGGGCCTCGACCACGAGATCTGGCAGTGCCCCGTCGTGCTCCTCGCCGACGTGCGCTCGGTCGGCGTGCAGGGCGACGGCCGCACCTACGGCCACCCGATCGTCCTGCGCCCCGTGTCATCCGAGGATGCGATGACCGCCGACTGGACCCGACTGCCGTACGACGTGCTCGCGCGCATCTCGAACCGCATCACCAACGAGGTGCCCGACGTGAACCGCGTCGTGCTCGACGTCACGTCGAAGCCGCCGGGCACCATCGAGTGGGAGTAGCGCGCTAGCCTGACCCGCATGGGTGTGGTCGAGAACTCGAAGCTGACCGTCGTCGGAGCCGGGAGTGTGGGCGCGAGCCTCGCGTACGCGGCGCTCATCCGCGGGTCGGCGCGGCACGTGGCCCTGTACGACGTGAACACGGCGAAGGTCGACGCCGAGGTGCTCGACCTCGCGCACGGCACGCCGTTCGTCGGATCGAGCACCATCGCGGGCGGCGACGACCTCGCCGTCGTCGAGGGCTCGCACGTGGTCGTGATCACGGCCGGTGCCAAGCAGGAACCGGGCCAGTCCCGACTCGATCTCGCGGGCACCAACGTGCGGATCCTCGAGGACCTCCTGCCGAAGCTGCTCGAGCGCGCGCCCGACGCGATCTACATGCTCGTCACGAATCCCTGCGACGTGCTCACGGTCGCGGCGCAGAAGATCTCGGGCCTGCCGTCGAACCGGGTGTTCTCGTCGGGCACCGTGCTCGACACGGCTCGACTGCGGTGGTTGCTCGCGAAGCGCGCGGGCGTGGCGACGTCGAGCGTGCACGCCCACATCGTGGGCGAGCACGGCGACACCGAGTTCCCGCTCTGGTCGAGCGCGAACGTCGGCACCGTGCCGATCCTCGAGTGGGCGCACGGGCAGGGCTTCCGGCGCGAGGAGCTCGACCAGATCGCCGCCGAGGTGCGCGACGCCGCCTACCGGATCATCCAGGGCAAGGGCGCCACGAACCACGCGATCGGCCTGTCCGGCGCCCGCATCGTCGAGGCCCTGCTCGGCGACGAGTCGGCCGTGCTGCCCGTGAGCGCCGTGCTGGGCGGAGTGCACGGCGTCGACGGCGTCGCCCTCTCGGTGCCGAGCATCGTGAACTCCTCGGGCGTCACGCCCCTCGGCGAGACACCGTTCTCCGACGAGGAGCGCCGCAAGCTGCACGAGTCGGCCGACGCGCTTCGCGCCTCGATCGCGTCGCTCGGCATCTGAGATCTGAGGGCCCGGATGTCCCGGCTGATCCGCGTCGTCGCCATACTGGTCGCCGCAGCGTGGGCCGTCCTCGGGTTCGCACTCGCCGACCTGGCGGTCCTGCTGCTGTGGAACCCGGCATTCGTCTCGGTGTTCGCGCTCGAGGCGAGCTGGGGCGCGCTGCTGATGTTCTTCGTGGTGGTGCCGTGCATCCACGTCGCCATCCGCCCCGGCCGCTGGGCCGATGCGCTCGTGACGGGAGGCATCGCGCTCGCGTCGATCGTCGCCGGCTCGCTGCTGGCCGGCGACCCCGCGACCCTGATCCTCGCCGGGCTGCTCGCCGCCTCCCTCGCGGCCATCGCCGTGCCGGGCGTCATCCGGGCGCGCTCCGGCGCGGCGGACGCGGGCGTGCCGTGGCATCCGCGACTCGACGTCGCCCTGCTGGTCATCGCGCTGGCGGGCATGGTCCTGTGGGCGCCGTACCTCGTGAACGCGACCGTCGGAGCGGACGGGCTCCCGCGCGACATCACCATGGGGCTCGACCACTGGCCCGTCCACATCGCCGCCGGCATCGCGATCCCGCTCGGCGCACTCGTCGCGGCCGTGCTCGGGCGGGTGCGCACCCTGGCAGCCTGTGCGTCGGCGCTCTCGGCGGTCTCCATCGGCACCGCCATGGCGGTCTCGCAGGGCGCGCCGTCGGCGACGGAGTCCGCGCACTGGAGCGTGCTGGCCGTGACGTGGGGCACCCTCCTGCTTCTCGCGCTCGTGTGGTCGGGTCGTCGGAACGAGAAGATCGAGGACGACATCGTCGACCGTGTCGATCGGGCGGCTTCCCGTTCGACGTCATGAATGAGAGGGTCGAACAGCGACCCGGACACGCGAGGAGCGAACCACCATGGCGAAGTACATGCTGATCATGCGGGCCACCGACGAGGCCGTGCAGGCGTACCAGGACATCCCCTTCGAGCAGGTCATCGAGGCGATGGGCCGGTACAACGAGGAGCTCATGAAGGCGGGCGTGCTGCTGGCCGGCGAGGGCCTGTCCGACGCGAGCGAGGGCTTCGTCGTCGACTTCTCCGCCGAGCCGCCGCTCGTCACCGACGGCCCCTATGGCGAGACGAAGGAGCTGTTCAACGGCTTCTGGATCCTCGAGGTCGCCTCGAAGGAGGAGGCGGCGGAGTGGGCCAAGCGCTGCCCGCTCGGCCCCGGCTCGAAGCTCGAGGTGCGCCGCGTCACCGAGATCGAGGACTTCCCGCAGGACAACGAGTGGATCCAGAAGGAGGCCGGCTGGCGCGAGGAGCAGGCCCAGCGCGCAGCGCAGGCGTGACCGGCCGCACGACCGCGTGCCCGACGTGACCGACGAGACGGATGCCGCGACGGCCCGCCCGGCGGACCCCGTGTCCGCCCGGCGGGCCGTCGCCGCCGTCTGGCGCATCGAGTCCGCGCGCATCGTCGCGACGCTCACGCGCCTGGTCGGCGACTTCGCGCTCGCCGAGGACCTCGCCCAGGACGCGCTCGCCGAGGCGCTCGCGCAGTGGCCCGCCGGCGGCATCCCCTCGAACCCGGGGGCGTGGCTCACCGCGGTCGCCAAGCGTCGCGCGATCGACGGGTGGCGGCGCCGCGAGCGGTACGACGAGCGGCTCGCCGCGATCGCCCACGACCTCGAGCGCGAACGGGCTGAGGCGACGGATGCCGCGGGCGGCCTGCCGTACGACCCCGACGCGATCGACGACGACGTGTTGCGCCTCGTGTTCGTGTCGTGCCATCCGGTGCTCTCGCGGGAGGCACGCGTCGCGCTCACGTTGCGCGTCGTCGCGGGCCTCACGACCGAGGAGATCGCGCGGGCGTTCCTCGTGCCCGTCTCGACGGTGCAGCAGCGCATCGTCCGCGCGAAGAAGACCCTCGGCGACGCGGGCGTGCCGTTCGAGGTGCCGCCGCGGTCCGAGTTCCCCGAGCGACTCGGCACCGTGCTGGGCGTGCTGTACCTGATCTTCAACGAGGGGCACTCGGCGTCGGCCGGCGCCGACCTCATGCGCCCGGAGCTCAGCCGCGAGGCGCTGCGGCTCGCGCGCGTGCTCGCCGGACTCGTGCCGCGCGAGCCCGAGGCGCACGGGCTCGTCGCGCTCATGGAGCTGACCGCGGCGCGGTTCCCCGCCCGCCTCGACGCGAACGGCGACCCGGTGCTGCTCGCCGACCAGGACCGACGGCGGTGGGACCGCTCGGCGATCGCGCGGGGGCGCGCCGCGCTCGGCCGCGCCGATGCGCTCGGGCGCGGGCGCGGCCCCTACGCGCTGCAGGCCGCGATCGCGGAGCAGCACGACGTCGCGGCATCCGTCGACGACACCGACTGGGGTGCGATCGTCGCGCTCTACGAGGCGCTCGGGGCGGTCGCGCCCTCGCCCGTGGTGGAGCTCAACCGCGCCGTCGCGGTCGCCATGGCCGACGGTCCCGCCGCCGGACTCGCCATCGTCGACGAGCTCACGGCCGACCGCCGGCTCGCGACGTACCACCCGCTGCAGGCGGTGCGGGGCGAGCTGCTCGCACGGCTCGGGCGAACGGATGCCGCACGCGAGGCCTTCGCCGAGGCGGCCCGCCTCACCGCGAACGAGCGCGAGCGCGCGGTCCTGCTCGCGCGCGCGTCGCGTCCGACGTCGCGGTGAGGAGATGGGCGCGGGCGCCGTGGAACGCGGAACGGGCCGCCCCGAAGGGCGACCCGTTCACGTGCGAGGCATCCGCTGCTAGTCGCTGGACTGCATGATCGCGAGCATGCGCAGGATCTCGAGGTACAGCCAGATGACGGTGACCATGATGCCGAAGACACCGGTCCACGCGTACTTCTTCGGGGCGCGGTTGCGCACGCCCTGCTGGATGAAGTCGAAGTCGAGCACGAGCGAGTACGCCGCCATGATCACGACGAAGATGCCGAGGATCACGCCGAGCGGGATGCCCATGATCTCGGCGCTGCGAAGACCCCACGGGTCGTCGTTCACGCCGAAGATCATCAGGCCGAAGTTGACCAGCGAGAACACGAGGTAGCCCACCATGGCGATCAGGAAGATCTTGGTGGCCTTCTTCGATGCGCGGATCTTGCCCGACGCGAAGAGCGCGAGCGTGACGCCGACCACGACGAGCGTCGCGACGACGGCCGGGGCGACGACGCCCGGCCACATCACCTCGTAGAACGCGGAGATACCGCCGACGAACACACCCTGCACCGCCGAGTAGGCGAGCACCAGGCCGGGCGACGGCTCCTTCTTGAAGATGTTGACGAGCGCGAGGACGAAGCCCACGATGCCCGCGCCGATCCACAGGAACGGCAGCGACGGCATGGTGATCCAGCCGATGGCCGCACCGACGAGCAGCAGGCCGAACGCGGCGACCGACTTCTGGACGGTGTCCTCGATCGTCATGACCTCGCGGTCGGGAAGGGTGGCGGGCTGGTTGTAGATGTCCTGCAACTGCTGGGCGGACATGTCCTGCGCGACAGCCACCGCCCCCTGGTTGGAGAACGCCTCGTTACGTGAGAAGGCGGGGTTGTTGAGAGCCATTGCTGTGGTTCCTCTGCTTTCGGCTTTCCGTCGGGTGGAGGGGAATCGAGTGCACCCGGTGGTGCGGTCCTTCCAACCTACCGGGTCCACCAGTGTCAACGCCGAGAATCCGCGGTCCATTCCGCGGACCGCCGCGCGGGCGTGGCTACGCTGAGGGGATGCTGCCAGGGCCCGCCGAGCATCCGCTCGTCATCGGCCACCGCGGTGCGCCCGGCTACCGACCCGAGCACACCGAAGCCGCGTACCGCCTCGCGTTCGCGCTCGGCGCCGACGCGGTCGAGCCCGACCTGGTCGCCACGCGCGACGGCGTGCTCGTGCTCCGGCACGAGAACGAGATCTCCGGCACCACGGATGTCGCATCGCGCGCCGAGTTCGCGTCGCGCCGCACCACGCGCGAGATCGACGGCCGGGCGCTGACCGGCTGGTTCACGGAGGACTTCACGTGGGCGGAGCTGTCCACCCTCCGTGCGACCGAGCGGCTCGGCGGCATCCGCCCGCAGAGCGCCACGTTCGACGGCCGCTACCCGGTCATCCGGTTCCGCGACCTTCTGGTGCTGCTCGATGCCGCGACCGAGGAGTCGCGGCGCGACATCCGCCTCGTCGCCGAGTTCAAGCACGCCGCGTACTTCGCCTCGCTGGGGTTGCCGCTCGACGAGCTCTTCGCGGCCGAGCTCGCCGCCGCAGGGTGGGGTCGCGGCGACGACCGCCTCATCTCCGAGGCGTTCGAGCCGACGCTGCTCGACCGGCTCCGCGATGCCGGGATCGGCGGCACGCGCGTCCTGCTGCTCGAGGATCGCGGGGCGCCCTGGGACCTCGTGGCGGCCGACGGGGCGGCGGCGCGCACGTACGACGCGTTCGCGACCGCGTCGGGGCTCGCCGGGCTCGCGGGCGTCGTCGACGGGGTGAGCGTCGGCAAGGCGCGGCTCGTGGGCGGGCCGACCTCGTCGACGGATGTCGCGGGCGCGGCCCGCCGAGTCCGGCCCGATGCGCCGCTGCGCGGGTCGGCGCTCGTCGACGCGGCGCACGCGGCCGGGCTCGTGGTCTACACGTGGACCCTGCGTCCGGAGAACCGGTTCCTCGCCCCGCCGTTCCGCCGCGGTGCGGCACGCTCCGCCTGGGGCGACTGGCTCGGCGAGTTCACGCGCATCCTGCGGACGGGCGTCGACGGCGTCTTCCTCGACCACCCGGACCTCGGCATCGAGGCGCGGCGCGCGCTCGCCGAGGCGTGACGCGCCCCGCGTGCCGGCGCCGGACGCGAATCGTCGCTCCGCGCCCGCCCGAGCGACGATCTGCGTCCGCCGTGCGGCGGGCGCCGGCGGGCAGGCGGGCAGTGCGCCGGGAGCGCTGTCGGATGGCGCGCCTAGACTTGACGGGACATGACGCTGATCCTCGACCCCGACGACCCGACCGGCTGGCGCGAGGCGCCCGTCTCGGCCACCGACGAACGCAGCGGGGCCGCGCACGGCGCCGGCCACGCGGCATCCGATCGACTGACGGCCGGGCTGAACCCGCAGCAGCGCGAGGCGGTCGAGTACCGCGGCCCCGCGCTGCTCATCGTCGCGGGCGCGGGGTCGGGCAAGACGCGCGTGCTCACCCACCGCATCGCGAGCCTCATCGACGGTCGCGAGGCGTGGCCCAGCCAGATCCTCGCGATCACGTTCACGAACAAGGCGGCGGCCGAGATGCGCGAGCGCGTCGAGGCGCTGCTCGGCGAGGCGGCCGGCGGCATGTGGATCTCGACGTTCCACTCGGCGTGCGTGCGCATCCTGCGACGCGAGGCCGAGGCGATCGGGCTGTCGAGCACGTTCACGATCTACGACTCCGCCGACCAGCGCACCATCCTCAAGCGGATCATCAAGGAACTCGACGCCGACACGCTCGGCTTCACGCCCGCGAGCGCGCAGGCGAAGATCTCGAAGCTCAAGAACGAGCTCTCCGACGTCGAGACGTTCGCGCGCAACGTGAACACGAACGACCCGAACGAGGTGATGTTCCTCGAGATCTTCCGGCAGTACACGCGCCGGCTGCGCGACGCGAGCGCGCTCGACTTCGACGACCTCATCAGCGAGACCGTCTACCTGTTCCGCGCCTTCCCCAAGGTCGCCGCGCTGTACCAGCGGCGGTTCCGGCACATCCTCGTCGACGAGTACCAGGACACCAACCACGCGCAGTACGCGCTCATCCGCGAGCTGACCCGGCCCGTCGAACCCGACGTCGTCGCCGAGCTCGACGCGCACGGCGTGCTTGTGCGGGGCATGACGGATGCCTCGGGGCGCATCCCCGGCGCGAGCCTCACCGTCGTCGGCGACTCCGACCAGTCGATCTACGCCTTCCGCGGCGCCGACATCCGCAACATCGTCGAGTTCGAGCGCGACTTCCCGGGCGCCAAGGTCGTGCTGCTCGAGCAGAACTACCGGTCGACCCAGAACATCCTGTCGGCGGCGAACGCGGTGATCTCGAACAACTTCGACCGGAAGGACAAGAAGCTCTGGACCGCCGACGGCGACGGCGACAAGATCACCGGGTACACCGGGTACACCGCGCACGACGAGGCGCAGTTCGTCGTCGACGAGATCGAGGCGCTGCACCGAGCGGGCGTCGCGTACCGCGACATGGCCGTGTTCTACCGCACCAACGCGCAGACGCGTGCGCTGGAGGAGATCTTCGTCCGCTCGGCCGTGCCGTACCGCGTCGTCGGCGGCACGAAGTTCTACGAGCGCGCCGAGATCAAGGACGCGATGGCGTACCTCATCGCCGTCGCCAACCCGCTCGACGAGCTCGCCCTGCGCCGCATCCTGAACACGCCCAAGCGCGGCATCGGCCCCGCGACCGAGACCAGCCTCGCGAGCTTCGCCGAGCAGAACGACCTGTCGTTCCGCCAGGCGATGCGCGCGGCCGACGGGCTGGGGCTCGGCCCCAAGGTGACGAAGGCGATCACCGACCTCGCGAACGTGCTCGACGAGGCGGCGGCGATGCTCGTGCCGTCGCAGAAGGGCATCGACGAGGGCACGAACGAGGGCGCCGCGAAGGTCTCCGACGTGCTCGCGTTCCTCCTCGACCGCTCCGGACTCGTCGCCGCCCTCCGCGGCAGCCGCGACCCGCAGGACGAGACCCGGGCGGAGAACGTCGAGGAGCTCCTCGCGCAGACGAAGGACTTCGACCGCGAGAACCCGGGCGCCACGCTGGTCGACTTCCTCACCCAGGTGTCGCTGGTCGCCGCCGCCGACGAGCTCGACGACGCATCCGGCACCGTCTCGCTCATGACCCTGCACACGGCCAAGGGCCTCGAGTACCACGCCGTGTTCCTCACCGGGCTCGAGGAGGGACTGCTGCCGCACCAGATGTCGGCCTCCGAACCGGGCGGCCCTGCCGAGGAGCGACGCCTGTTCTACGTGGGCATCACGCGCGCCCGCAAGCGGCTCTTCCTCTCGCTCGCGATGAGCCGGGCCCAGTTCGGCGAGGTGTCGGTGGCGATGCCGAGCCGGTACCTGCAGGAGATCCCCGACGAGCTCGTCGACTGGAAGCAGTCGCCCGGCATGGCCAACAGTCGAGGGGGCAGCCAGCCCCGCGCGCTCAACGCGCGCCGCGGCGGCTACGGCGGCGGCGGCGGTGCCTGGGGCACGCGCGACCGCGACCTCGAGCGGTTCAGCGTCACCAAGTCGGCCGCGACAAAGACCGAGTGGGCGAACCGGGTCACGGGCACCGTCCGCGACAACGGCGACCTCACGCTCGAGGCGGGCGACCGCATCCGGCACACCGACTTCGGCGAAGGCACCGTGCGGCAGGTCACCGGCGAGGGCAGCAAGCGCATCGCGCACGTCGCCTTCGACGCCGCCGGGCAGAAGAAGCTCCTCATCAAGATCGCCCCGATCGAGAAGCTCTGACGGCGGCCGAGCGGCGCCTGCCGGAGTGACTCCGGCGGTCGTCCGATCAGCGCCCCGACGCGGCCCGGAGCCGCTGGCGCAGCTCGTCGAGCGCGCGATGGTACGCCGGAGTGCGCGAGTACCAGCGGTGCGTGTCGACGACGCCGACGTAGCCGCTGAGGTCGATCTCCTCCGTGTACCGGTCGCGGTCGTTCCCGACCGACCCAACCGAGCGCGCGGGGAAGCCGAGGTAGTCCGTCAATCGCCACAGGCTCAGCCAGGCCGACGCCGGGAACCCGCCCGGAACCGTCGAGGCCGTCGAACCGAGGTCGGCGCGTGCCCAGGGGTCCCTGGCCCACGGGCTCGGGCGCCCGCAGGGCACCGCGCCGATCACCCCCGGACCGAGCACCTCGGGGAAGAACCGACCGAAGAAGGGCCGCAGCTGCACGCCGAAGGTGAGCAGGGCGATGCGGTCGCGGTACGACGCCCACGCCGGATCGTTTCGCAGCGCGTAGAGCGCGGCGACGGCCACGACCGCGCCCATGCTGTGGGCGGCGAGGATCACCGAGCGCGGCTCGGGCGTCCCGTCGTGGTCGACGGGCGGCAGGTCGAGCCACCAGCGCACGCGACGCGCGACCTCGGGGACGGCTCGCTCGGCGTAGCAGGGCGCGCCGAAGGGGTGTCCGGCGCGGGGGAGGAAGCACGCGAGGTCCCACACGAGCGCGAGCGGGCGCGACGATCGGCGCCCGCCGAGGACCAGTCCGGCCGTCACGGCGAGGCCGATCACGACCCAGACGATGAGCGAGGCGTCGATCCACCGCGCGAACGCCGCCGCGACGGCCGCGGCGGTCCCCGACGGGAGCACGGCACCGAGGAGGCCCGGATACGCGGCCAGCGCGACCGCGAGCACGGTCGCCGCGAAGAAGGCGATCGCGAGGGCGCCGACCATCGGCTCGGCCAGGTGCAGGCGTGCGGCGAGCGCGCGCTTCTGCGCGATCTCGCGGCCCAGCAGCTCCGTGAGCGCCGTGCGGGCCGACGCGTCATCCGTCGCCGACGCCGCGTGCGGTGCCCGGGCGCCCACGTCGCGCGGGCGGATCATCATGGCGCCCACGACCACCGCGGCCACCACGATCGCCAGGAGCGTCAGGCCGAGGAACGGCGCGAAGAACGGGCCGATCGTCATCTCCCCGGGCAGGCAGTCCTCGCCCGAGCAGTCCGGGTAGGGCTGGTCGAGCCGGTTCGCGGCGGCGGGGCCGTTCAACCAGTCGCCCGCGAGGACGTTGAGCAGCGAGCCGAGCAGGAGCTCGATGGCGAGTCCGAGCGTGAGGAACACCGCGGCCCCGCGGCCACGCCAGGCCCGCCGCTCGCGCTCGCGGGCCGGCAGCGCCCACACGACGACGATGAGCAGCAGCGCCGCGGCGACGACGACGAGCAGGATCCGGTCCGACGCCTGTCCCATGATGCGAGGCTCGAGACGGATGTCGCCGTGGAACCCGAGCACGACCGCCGGGGCCGCGTAGAGCACGGAGGCCGCGGCGAGCAGCGCACCGGAAATCCGGCGATCGGCGCGCGTGAGCTCGTACGGCGTGGAGTCCGTCGTGGCGACGAGCGCCGCGCACACGACCACCACGAGGATGGACGCGCCGGCGAGGAACGGGGTGACGCCGGTGGTGTCGCTCGCGAACGCGAAGCTCGTCACGAGCGCGACGGTGGCGATGCCCGCCGCGAGGTGCAGCGTCGCGAGTCGGTCGGTCTCGGTGCGGGTGAGCCAGAAGCGGGGTTCGGCCAGCAGCGGGCGCTCGCCGTCGTCGGTCCCCGCGCCGCCGAGGATCCGGCCCGCGACGTTGTACCGGAGGATCGACAGCCTCGCGACGAGGAAGACGGCGACGAGGGCGAGGACTGGCAGGAGCGAGAACAGGGCGACGCGTCGCTCGTCCTTCCACGCGGCGAACGTCGCGCCGGCGTCGCCGAGGGGCGCGCACACGGTCTGTCCGCCCCGGAAGCACTGCAGCGCGAACAGGTCGATCGCCACCGAGGCGAGGGAGAGCGCGAGCACGAGCGTCAGCGTCAGGCACGCGGTGCGCACGACGGCCGCGCCGAGTCGGATGCGACGGCCGGCGGCCGGCGACGGCAGCTGCCATGCCCAGATCGCGGCGTTCGCGATGCTGAAGGGCAGCAGCAGCGTCCAGGCGGCGCGGGCGAGCACGGCGAGCACGATCCCGCCGAGACCCGACTCCGGCGGCGCGGTCCGCACCATGCCGCCCCACGAGTACGTCTCCCGGTGGATCCCGTGCGGCACGCGCCCGCGCGGCGGTTCGTCGGGATCGACGACACCGCGGGACGTCTCGCCGTGCACCCGGTCGATCCGGCCGCGGTCGACGGCGTCGGGCGTCGGATGCCAGAAGCTGCCGAGGTCGTCGCCGAACGCGAGTTCGACGTCGCCGGGCGGCAGGTCGAGCATCTCGTGCGGCGGCGTGTTGTTGACCCCGTGGATGCGGAGCTCGAGCACGGGTTCCGATTGCGATGTCGACATCGTGCGTACCGCCTCTCTGCGGCGTGCGGGCGTCAGCCCCCGACGCGCGACATGCTAGTCCCGCGATGGCCGCCGGGCGTCAGGGATCGCCCGGAGCCGGCGCCGCAGCCGCCGCAGACGATGACGCCGGCCGCGGCAGGCGCGCGATGAGGCCCATCGCGTCGTACGGCGCACGCACCTTGATGTCGTTGTCGAAGTACAGGTAGGCGTCGCGCCCGGCCTCGAGGTGCGCGCGGGTCCACTCCGCCCAGCGGTCGAGCGACGGATCGTCGTAGCCGGAGGCGTACAGCTCCTCCTCGCCGTGGAGGCGCGCGTACGCGAAGTCCGCGGTGGTGCGGTCGAGCCGCGGGTACTTGCCGGCCGTGTCGGCGGTCACCGACGCCACGCCGTGACGTGTGAGCAGGGCCGACCACTCGTCGGCGGCCTCCTCGAACGACGGATGCCGCACCTCGACGGCGTACCGGATGGGGGTCTCGCCCGTGGCTCCGGCCGCGGCCGCCGGAAACGAGGCCCGACCCGACATGCGGTCGTCGTGGCGGGCGGCGAGCGCCGCGGCATCCGCTCGGGTTCGCGGCAGTCGGGCGAGGAACGCGTCGAGCAGGCCCTCGTCGTAGCGGAGCGTCGGCGGCAGCTGCCAGAGCACGGGACCGAGCTTGGCCCCGAGATCGAGCACGCCCGACGCGAAGAAGTTCGCCAGCGGCGCGTCGACGTCGCCGAGGCGCTTGACGTGCGTGATGAAGCGCGGACCCTTCACGGCGAAGACGAAGCCGTCGGGCGTGCCGTCGCGCCAGCGCAACCAGCTCGCCGGTCGCTGCAGGGAGTAGAAGGAGCCGTTGAGCTCGATCGAGGTCATGCGCTCGGCCGCGTAGGCGAGTTCGTCGGCCTGCCGGAGGCCCTTGGGGTAGAACACGCCACGCCACGGCCGGTACCGCCAGCCGGAGATGCCGATGCGCGCCTCGACCATGTCCACGCGCCTAGGCGACCGCGCCGCCGAGCAGCGCGCCGATCGCCCACGTCACCGCGAGCGCCAGGGCGCCCCCGACGACCACGCGCGCGACGGCGCGGCCGCGCGGCGCGCCGCCGATCCACGCGGACAGCCAGCCCGTGATGGCGAGCGCCGTGAGCACGGCCGCGAACGTGGTGACGACCCGCCACTCGGGCGGCGGGAGGAGGATGGCGACCATCGGCAGGATCGCGCCGGCGAGGAACGAGGCGGCCGACGCCCACGCGGCGTGCCACGGGTTCACCACGTCGGCCTCGGCGATGTGCAGCTCCGCCTCGAGGTGGGCGCCGAGCGCGTCGTGCGCGGTGAGCTCCTCGGCGACGCGCGCCGCCGTCGCCTCCGACAGGCCCTTGCCACGGTAGATCTCGGCCAGCTCGGCCAGCTCCTGGTCGGGCATCGTGGCGAGTTCCGCGCGCTCCTTGGCGATGAGCGCGCGCTCGGTGTCGCGCTGGCTCGACACCGACACGTACTCGCCGAGGCCCATCGAGATCGCGCCCGCGGCGACGGATGCCACGCCCGCGACGAGGATCGCGCCGAGGTCGGTGGTGGCCGCGGCGACGCCGACCACGAGTGCGGCGACCGAGACGATGCCGTCGTTCGCCCCGAGCACGGCGGCGCGGAGCCAGTTCAGCTTCTCGTGCACCTTGCCGTCGTGCGGATCGGTGCGGTGCAGGGGTTCGGCAGCGGCATCCGTCATGGGGGCAGTCTCGCAGCGCCGAGGGGCGGATGCCACCGGCCGGAGGTCCCGTGACGCGGGGCGCCCGACGTGCGAGGATCGGCCGGTTCGGGCGCGCCGCGGGGGAGGGGTACCATGGTCGCGGCCCGTTTATCTCGACATCGAGGTATCTCGATGTCGAGAGGTCACCCGGGCCCCCTCACCCACCATCCCTACGCGCGAACCGCGGAACGATTGGAAGCAGAGCGTGGATCTTTACGAGTACCAGGCCAGAGACCTCTTCGAGAAGTACGGAGTGCCGGTGCTCCCGGGCATCGTCGCCGACACGCCCGAAGAGGTGCGCGCGGCGGCCGAGAAGCTGGGCGGCGTCGTGGTCGTCAAGGCGCAGGTGAAGACCGGCGGCCGCGGCAAGGCCGGCGGCGTGAAGGTCGCGAAGAACGCCGACGAGGCGGAGGAGGCCGCGAAGGCGATCCTCGGGCTCGACATCAAGGGCCACGTCGTCAAGCGCGTCATGGTCGCCGCGGGCGCGAAGATCGCCCAGGAGTTCTACTTCTCGGTGCTGCTCGACCGCGCCAACCGCTCGTACCTCTCGCTGACCAGCGTCGAGGGCGGCATGGAGATCGAGCAGCTCGCCGTCGAGAAGCCCGAGGCGCTCGCGCGCGTCGACGTCGACCCGATCGCGGGCATCACCCCCGAGAAGGCGCGCGAGATCGCGACCGCCGCGAACTTCCCCGCCGAGCTCGTCGACCAGGTCGCCGACGTCTTCGTCAAGCTCTACGAGGTGTACGAGAAGGAGGACGCGACCCTCGTCGAGGTGAACCCGCTCATCCTCGACGAGGACGGCAAGGTCATCGCGCTCGACGGCAAGGTCACGCTCGACGAGAACGCCGAGTTCCGTCACGCCGGCCACGCGCTCCTGGAGGACAAGGCCGCGACCGACCCGCTCGAGGCGAAGGCCAAGGAGCTCGACCTCAACTACGTCAAGCTCGACGGCGAGGTCGGCATCATCGGCAACGGCGCGGGCCTCGTCATGTCGACGCTCGACGTCGTCGCCTACGCCGGCGAGAACCACGGCGGCGTGAAGCCCGCCAACTTCCTCGACATCGGCGGCGGCGCGTCTGCCGAGGTCATGGCCAACGGCCTGTCGATCATCCTCGGCGACCCGCAGGTGAAGGCCGTGTTCGTCAACGTCTTCGGCGGCATCACCGCCTGCGACCAGGTCGCCAAGGGCATCGTCGGCGCGCTCGCCGAGCTCGGCTCGACCGCGAACAAGCCGCTCGTCGTGCGACTCGACGGCAACAACGTCGCCGAGGGCCGCCGCATCCTCGAGGAGGCGGCGCACCCGCTCGTCACCCTCGCCGAGAACATGGACCAGGGCGCCGACAAGGCCGCCGAGCTGGCGAACGCCGCGTAGTAAGGATTCGAGAGCAATGACCATCTTTCTGAACAAGGACTCCAAGGTCATCGTCCAGGGCATCACCGGCGGCGAGGGCTCGAAGCACACCGCGCGCATGCTCGCCGCGGGCACCCAGGTCGTCGGCGGCGTCAACGCCCGCAAGGCCGGCACGACGGTGCTGCACAAGGACGCCGACGGCAACCCCGTCGAGCTGCCCGTCTTCGCGACCGTGCAGGAGGCGATCGAGCAGACCGGCGCCGACGTGTCGATCGCGTTCGTGCCGCCCGCCTACACGAAGGACGCCGTCGTCGAGGCCATCGACGCCGAGATCCCGCTCCTCGTCATCATCACCGAGGGCGTCCCGGTGCAGGACTCGGCCGAGTTCTGGGCCTACGCCAAGCAGAAGGGCGAGAAGACCCGCATCATCGGGCCGAACTGCCCGGGCATCATCAGCCCCGGTGAGTCGCTCGTCGGCATCACCCCGGCGAACATCACGGGCAAGGGCCCGATCGGCCTCGTCTCGAAGTCGGGCACGCTGACCTACCAGATGATGTACGAGCTGCGCGACCTCGGCTTCTCGACCGCGATCGGCATCGGCGGCGACCCCATCATCGGCACCACGCACATCGACGCGCTCGCCGCGTTCGAGGCCGACCCCGAGACCAAGGCGATCGTCATGATCGGCGAGATCGGCGGCGATGCCGAGGAGCGGGCTGCCGACTTCATCAAGGCCAACGTCACGAAGCCGGTCGTCGGCTACGTCGCGGGCTTCACCGCGCCCGAGGGCAAGACCATGGGCCACGCGGGCGCGATCGTGTCCGGCTCGGCCGGCACGGCGCAGGCGAAGAAGGAGGCCCTCGAGGCTGCCGGCGTGAAGGTCGGCAAGACGCCGTCCGAGACCGCGCGCCTGCTGCGCGAGGTGTACGAGGCGCTGAACGCGTAGCGAGCGGATGCCGCGGCCGGGCGGGATCGCCCGGCTCGCGCACCCCACCTGACGGCCCCGTCGGCGATGCCGGCGGGGCCGTCGGCGTGGCAGCATGGTGCCATGACCGAGCCCCGCGGCGCCGTGCACCTCCTGCGGGCGAGCTTCGTCACCGAGGAGTCGGTGTACGGCGTCCTCCTCGTGTCGGGCATGATCGTCGTCGCGGGGGGCCATCGCGACAGCTCGTGGACGACGTTCGTCACCGTCGTCGTCACCGTGCTGGTCTTCTGGGCGGCGCACGTGTACGCCGGGACGGTCGCGCACCACGGCATGGACGACCACCGCATGGTCGGGCTGCGCGAGGCGTTCCGCATCTCGTTCCGACGCTCGCTGGGGCTGCTCGTCTCGGCGCTGATCCCGTCGGTGATCCTGCTGCTGGGGGCGACGCGGGCCGTTCCTGATGCGGTCGCGCTGTGGGCGGCGCTGTGGGCGGGCGTGGTCGTGCTCGCGGTGCTCGGCTTCGTCGCGTTCCGCCGCCGCGGCGCCAGTCCGCTCATGCAGGTGGCCGGGTCGCTCGCCACGGCCGGGTTCGGGCTGGCGATGATGCTGCTGAAGGCGTTCGTGCACTGAGCGCCGGCGCGGCATCCGAATCACGGGACCATCGTCCCCTCGCGCACGGGACCGGCCGGTAGCGTCGGCGCCAGGGGACGCATGACGGGAGCACGCGATGAGCGACGCGACGGCCGCTGACGACGACCTGAGGGCGCAGATCGCCCGCCTCGAGGCTGAGAACGCACGGCTGAGGGCGGCGGCGCCGACGGATGCCGCGCCGCCGGGCGGCGCACCGCCGGTCCGTCCCAGGCGTCGACGGGGGCGCACCGTCGCCGCGGTCGCACTCGTCCTCCTCGGGCTGCTGCTGGCGCCCGTCGCGGTGGTCAGCGCGTGGGCGAGGCTGCAACTGGTCGACACCGACCGCTTCGTCGCCACGTTCGCGCCGCTCGGCGAGGACCCCGCCGTGCAGGCCTTCATCGGCGATCAGGTGGTCGACGCGATCGAGGAGCAGGTCGACATCCCGCAGCTCACCGCCGACGTGTTCGACGGCATCCGGTCGCTCGACCTGCCGCCGCGCGCCGAGGAGGCGCTCGGCCTGCTCGAGGGTCCGGCCGCCCAGGGCCTCAGCTCGCTGCTCCGGCAGACCGTCGACCGGGTGGTGACCTCCGAGGCGTTCGAGGACGTCTGGACGGCCGCCCTGCGCGGCAGCCACCGGCAGTTCATCGCGGCGCTGCAGGGCGATCCGGATGCCGCGCTCGCGATCGGCGACGACGGCAGCCTGTCGGTGCAGCTCGGTCCCATCATCGAGGAGGTGAAGTCGCGGCTGGCGGACCGCGGCGTCGACTTCGCCTCGGCGATCCCCGTCATCGAGCGGAGCGTCGTGGTGGCGAAGGTGGACTCGCTCGTGCTCGTCCAGACCGTGTACGCGCTGGCCGTCGCGGTCGGCACGTGGCTGCCGGTGCTGGCGCTGGTGCTCCTCGCCGCGGGCGTCCTCGTCGCCAAGCGGCGCAGCGCCGCCCTCGTCTGGACCGCGGCGGGCCTGGCCGTCGCGATGCTGCTCACCCTCGCGGGCTTCGGCACGGGACGGCTGTTCTTCGTCGCGACCGTGAGTCCGTCGATCATGCCCGCCGGTGCCGCCGAGGCGATCTACGGCGGGCTCACGGAGCTCATGGTCTCGACGCTCGTCGCGCTCGCCGTGCTGGCCATCGCGATCGCGCTCATCGCGTGGTTGTCGGGCCCGTGGCGCCCGGCCCGGACGGCGCGCGGCATGGCCGACGACGCGTTCGGCGCCGTGCGGCGGGCCGGCGAACGGCGCGGGGTCACGACGGGACGGTTCGGGGTCGCGCTGCACCGGTATCGCGTGGGGGCCTACGTCGTGATCGCGGTGGTGGCCTCGCTCGTCCTGCTGTTCAACCGCCCGATCCAGGTGTCGACCGTGGTGTGGACGGTCGTGCTCGCCCTGCTGGCCGTCGCGCTCGTCGAGCTGCTGCGCCGACCGCCGGCGGGGGAGGCGGACGACGCCGTCGCCGAGGCCGCGAGCACCGGCGATCCGGACGGCGAGGCGATCGCCGAGACCGACGCCGACGCCCGGGTGGCCCTGGGTCGCATCGATTCCGCACGTCCTGCGGGCTGATCCCGTCGCAGCGCATTAAGGTCGAGTGCGATGAGACGCACGACGATCGCCCTGCTGGCCGCCCTCGAGGCGTCGGTGTCGACGCTCATCGGGTACGGCGTTGCCCTCGTGCCGCTCATGCTCCTCTGGGCGATCGCGTTCGAGCTCGCCGCGCCCATCGACGTGTTCTTCCGCGTCGCCGGCGACCTGTGGCTGCTCGGGCACGGCGTCGACGTCACGGTCCGGCTCGATGCGGTGACCGCCGCGACCGTCGGGCTGCCCGGCGCCGACGAGGCGTTCACCGTGACGCTGCCGCTACTCGGGTTCGCGGTGCTCACGTTCGCCTTCGCGCTCCGCATCGGTCGGCGGGCGACGCAGGGCGGCAACCCCGTCGTGGGTGCCGCCGCGGCCGTCGTGACCGTCGGGATCCTCGGCGGGGTGATGGGTGCGCTCGCCGCCACCGAGGCCGCGGTGCCGTCCCCCTGGCAGTCGGCGGTGCTGCCGGCCCTCGTCATGGCGGCCGGGACGCTCGTCGGCATCGCCCGCGCGTTCGCCCGCCTCGGGTGGGCGACGGATGCCACGACCAGCGTCGTCCGCGGCTGGGTGGACCGGTTGCCGCGGGTCGCGGTCGACGGCGTGCGCACCGCCGTCCGGGTCGGGGTCGGCGCGGCGTTCGGCGTCATCGCGGTCGCCGCGCTCCTGGTGGTCGTCCGGATCGTGCTCGACCACGCCACCATCGTCGGGCTCTACCAGACGCTCGGCGCGGGCGTCGACGGCGATGCGACGATCACCATGGTCCAGCTCGCCCTCGTGCCGAACCTCGTGATGTGGGCCGCGGCCTGGATCCTCGGCCCCGGCTTCGCGCTCGGCGCCGGCACCACCGTGTCGCCCGCCGTCACGCTCATCGGTCCGGTCCCCGGCCTGCCCCTGCTCGGGGCGCTGCCGCCCGAGGGCGCCCCGCTCGGGGTGCTGTGGCTCGCGCTGCCCGTGCTGCTCGGGTTCGCGGGCGCGATCGCCGTCGCAGCATCCGTCCCGGTGCACGAGGAGGCGCCCTGGTGGACGACCCTCGTCGTCGGGCTCGGTTCGGGCGTGGTCGCGGGGGCGCTGCTCGGGGTGTTCGCGGCGTGGTCCGGTGGGGCCGCCGGTCCGGGCCGGCTCGCCGAGGTCGGACCGGACGCGCTGCTCGTGGCCGCGTCGGCGGCGGCGAGCGTGGGCGTCGGGGCGCTCGCAGGGGTGTTCGCTGCGCGGGCACGCGCCCGGAACGCGATGGTCGACGCCCCGCGCGAGCCGTGGGTCGAGGACCCGTCGCCCGTCGGGTAGGTGCACGGGCGCCGGCGCGGCGGTCACGTGGCCGAGGGCGGCGTCCGCCGACCGGTACCCTCGTAGGGTGCTGAAGCTCGTCGTGCTGATCTCGGGCACGGGATCGAACCTCCGCGCGCTGCTCGAGGCGTCGGAGGACGCCGAGTTCCCCGCTCGCGTCGTCGCCATCGGCGCCGACCGCGACTGCGAGGGGCTGGGGCTGGGCGAGGAGTTCGGGATCCCGGCCTTCACCGTGCCGTTCACCGCCTACGACTCCCGTGACGAGTGGGGCGAGGCCCTCATCGAGCAGGTGCGGCGCTGGCAGCCCGATCTGGTCATCCTCTCCGGGCTCATGCGGCTCGTGCCGCCCGCCGTGGTCGACGCGTTCAGCCCGCACCTCATCAACACGCATCCCGCCTACCTGCCCGAGTTCCCCGGGGCGCACGGCGTGCGCGACGCGCTCGCCGCGGGCGTGACCGAGACCGGTGCGAGCCTCATCGTGGTCGACAACTCCGTCGACGGCGGGCCGATCATCGCGCAGGAGCGCGTGCCCGTGCTGCCGGGCGACACCGAGACCACCCTCCACGACCGCATCAAGCCCGTCGAGCGCCGCCTGCTGATCCAGACCGTGCTCGACATCGCCAACTCGCACCTCGACCTGAAGGAGCTCGCCCGATGAGCGGAGCCAGCATCGACCCGAGCCTGTACCGCGAACGCGACCTCGTCCCGGTGCGGCGTGCGCTCATCGCCGTGAGCGACAAGGCGGGCCTCGTCGACCTCGCCGCGGCGCTCGTCGAGGCGGGCGTCGAGATCGTCTCCACCGGCGGCACGTCGAAGGCCATCGCCGACGCGGGCCTGCCGGTCACGCAGGTGGCCGAGGTCACCGGCTACCCGGAGCACCTCGACGGGCGCGTCCGCACGCTGCACCCGGGCGTCCACTCGGGCCTGCTCGCCGACCTCCGACTCGAGAGCCACGAGCGCGAACTCGCCGAACTGGCCATCAAGCCGTTCGAGCTCGTCGTCGTGAACCTCTACCCGTTCGTCGAGACGGTCGCGTCGGGAGCCGAGCCCGACGCCGTGGTCGAGCAGATCGACATCGGCGGCCCGGCCATGGTGCGCGCGTCGGCGAAGAACCACGCCAACGTCGCCGTCGTGGTCTCGCCCGATCGCTACGACGAGGTCCTCTCGGCCGTCCGCGCCGGCGGCACCACCCTCGCCCAGCGGCGCGACCTGGCGCGCGAGGCGTTCCGCCATACCGCGAGTTACGACATCGCCGTCGCGTCGTGGATGGGCAGCGTCGTCGCACCCGACCAGGCGGTCGACGAGTCGCCGTTCCCGGCCTGGGTGGGCGCGGCCTGGACCAAGGACGCCGACCTCCGGTACGGCGAGAACTCCCACCAGAAGGCGGCGCGCTACTCCGCGGTCGGCGGCCGGCCGGGCATCGCCCAGGCCGTGCAGCACCACGGCAAGGAGATGTCGTACAACAACTACGTCGACGCGGATGCCGCGGTGCGGGCCGCGTACGACTTCGAGGCGCCCGCCGTGGCGATCATCAAGCACGCCAACCCGTGCGGCATCGCCGTCGCGTCATCCGAGGCAGCCGACGCCATCGCCGATGCGCATCGCCGCGCGCACGAGTGCGACCCGGTCTCGGCGTTCGGCGGCGTCATCGCCGCGAACCGCCCGGTGACGCGCGAGATGGCCGAGACGGTGGCGGGGATCTTCACCGAGGTGCTCGTCGCGCCCGGCTTCGAGCCCGCGGCGCTCGACGTGCTCACGCAGAAGAAGAACCTCCGGCTGCTCGAGCTGCCCGCCGGCTTCGAACCGCCCGCGGTCGAGATCCGTCAGGTGTCGGGCGGCCTGCTGCTGCAGCAGGCCGACCGGGCCTTCGCGGATGCCGGCGACTGGACCCTCGTCGCCGGCGAGCCCGCCGACGAGGCCACGCTCGCCGACCTCGCCTTCGCGTGGCGCGCGTGCCGCGCCGTGAAGTCCAACGCGATCCTGCTCGCCTCCGGCGGCGCCTCGGTGGGCGTCGGCATGGGGCAGGTCAACCGCGTCGACTCGTGCAAGCTCGCGGTCGAGCGGGCGGGGGAGCGCGCGGCCGGCTCCGTCGCGGCATCCGACGCCTTCTTCCCGTTCGCCGACGGGCTGCAGATCCTCCTCGACGCCGGCGTGAAGGCCGTCGTCCAGCCCGGCGGATCGGTGCGCGACGAGGAGGTCGTCGCCGCCGCGACGGCCGCCGGCGTGACCATGTACTTCACCGGCGAACGGCACTTCTTCCACTGACGTCCCGCCGCGTCAAGGGTGCCCGGAGCGGCATCCGCTCGGGAGTACCCTTGGGGTGAAGGGCGCCCACGAAGCGCCCGCACCGCCGCGCCCACAAGGCGATGAACAAGGAGAACGATCGATGACGATCACGCACGACCCGGCACCCTCCGCAGAGGTCCACGCCGCACTTCCCCTCGACGCACCCGACCACGAGCGCGTGCTCATCACGCGCGGTCCGCGCTCGGGCCTCACCATCATCGTCGCGGTGCACTCGACCGCCCTCGGCCAGGCCCTCGGCGGCGCCCGCGTCTGGCACTACGAGCACTGGACCGACGCGCTCGCCGACGCCCTCCGCCTCTCGCAGGCGATGACCCTCAAGAACGCCGCCGCAGGCCTCGCCCGTGGCGGCGGCAAGTCCGTCGTGTGCATCCCCGCCGGAGTCACGCTCGACGAGGCCCGTCGCCACGACGCCATGCTCGACCTCGGCGACGCCGTCGAGTCGCTCGGCGGCGCCTACATGACCGCCGAGGACGTCGGCACGAGCGCCGAGCTCATGGCCGTCGTCCACGAGCGCACGGAGCACGTGTGCGGCCTGCCGGCCGAGCAGGGCGGCGTCGGCGAGCCCGCCGACGCCACGGCCGCGGGCGTCCACGCCGGCATCCTCGCGACCCTCGACCACGTGTTCGGATCCCGCGAGGTCGCGGGGCGCCACTTCGTCGTCGCCGGCCTCGGCCAGGTCGGCGGCCGGCTGGCTCGCGCGCTGGCCGCGGGCGGCGCACGGCTCACGGTGACGGATGTCGCGGAGTCCAAGCGCGCGCTCGCGGAGGAGCTCGGGGCCGACTGGGTGGCGCCGGGCGAGGCGCATCGCGTCGAGGCCGACGTGTTCGTGCCGTGCGGACTCGGCGGCGTGCTCACCGGCCGGGTCGTCGAGGAGCTGCGGGTGCGCGCCGTCGTCGGCGCCGCGAACAACCAGCTCGCCGAGCGCGACGTCGCCCGCAGCCTTCGGGCCCGGGGGATCGCATGGGCGCCCGACTTCGTCGTGAACGCCGGCGGCGTCGTCTACCTCGACCTCGCGTCCACGCCGGGCATCGGCCAGGACGAGCTCGACCAGCGCATCGCCGGCATCGGCGACGTCGTCGCCGCCGTCCTCCGCGACGCGGACGCGGCGGGCATCACGACGCTCGAGGCCGCGGAGCGCATCGCCGCGGCACGCCTGGCCGCCGCGCGCTGAGCCGGACCCCGCCTGCCGGGGCGTCGTCGTGCGACGGCGCCCCGGCATCCGGGTCCCCCCGCCACCGATAGGCTGGCGCCATGACGACGCCCCCCGCGATCCGCCTCCCCGCCGTCCCGGACCGTTCCCCGTCGCAGACGTCGGTGGCGCGCCGGAGCATCGCGGCGATCGCGTCCGCGGCGGCCGTGGCGGTCGTGGCGTTCGTCTCCGGCGTGCTCGCGACCTCGCTCGCGCAGGGGCAGAACCCCGCCGTGTTCGGGCAGGCCTTCGGATACTTCTCGCTCGCCGCGGTCGTGCTCTGGGCGCTCCTGTGCGTCGCGAACGCCGCGGGTGCGCTGCGCGCGTGGTTCCTCGCCGCGCTCGCGGGGCTCACGTCGGCGGTGCTGGCCGCGCTCCTGGCCGCGAGCACGAACGTCCTCTCGCGCGGCATCGAGGTGACCGGGCAGGTCTTCTCGGTCCTCCTCGGCTCGCTCGCGGGCATCAACCTCGTCTTCATCGTCGCGGCGGTGCTCGCCGAGATCTTCCTCGCGCCTCGCGTCGAGCGGGCGGTCCTGCACCACCGGCCCCGGCGCCAGCAGCGCCGCGTGGCCCTCGTGCGCATCCCCGCCTCGAACCTCGGCGAGGGCGAGTTGACGCACCTCGAGCGGCGAGCGGTCGACACCGCGAAGGCCGACGAGCAGTGGGACGACTACTGCGCGGCGCTCGTCGCGGAGGGCTGGGACACCGTCGAGGTCGACGCGGCCCCCGACCTGCCCGACTCGGTCTTCATCGAGGACACCGTCGTGTTCTTCGGCGACCTCGCGGTCCTGGCGAACCCGGGCGCCGACTCGCGCAAGCCCGAGGTCGAGGCGGTCGAGCGCGCCGTCCGCGCGATCCCGGGCATCTCGATCGCCCGCATCACCGCGCCCGGCACGCTCGACGGCGGCGACGTCCTCAAGGTCGGCGGCACGGTCTACGTCGGCGCGTCGAGCCGCACCAACGCGGAGGGCATCCGGCAGCTGCGCGGCATCCTCGCGGCACGTGGGTACACCGTCGTCGCGGTGCCGATGACGAAGGCGCTGCACCTGAAGAGCGGTGCGACCGCGTTGCCCGACGGCACGGTGATCGGGCACCCCGACCTCCTCGAGACGACCTCGCTGTTCCCGCGGTTCCTCGCGGTGCCCGAGCCGGAGGGCGTCGCGGTCGTGCTGCTCTCCGACGAGACGCTGCTCATGTCGGCGTCCGCGCCGCGCACGGCCGAGCTGCTGTCGAACCTCGGCTACCGCGTCGTGACGGTCGACATCAGCGAGTTCGAGAAGCTCGAGGGCTGCGTCACGTGCCTGTCGGTCCGGGTGCGCTGACCACGCCGCCGGTCCGTTCGGAGGTCGCGAACTCGCTCTTGCGCGCCGACGGCGGATGCCCATAGCCTGAAGGGCTGGCCGTGCGGGGAACCATCCGCCGGCCATGGGGTTCGTTGACCACGACGCAGGAGGACGACATGCAGATCACCGACACTCTCGCCCGCACGGTCGCGGCGTTCGGTCCTGCCGTCCCGGTGTCCGCCCCGACCCAGGCCGGCTAGCTCCGACCGGGTCCACGTGCCGGCGAGTCGCCGGCTGCCCACGACCGCGGGAACGATTCCCGCCGTTCGCGCGCCCACGCGCGCGCCTCCACGTCTCCATTCGACGAGGTCCTCGCTGAGCGACCCGTCGCGCTTTCCCGGAAGGATCCGGCGTGACCGCCACCCATCCCCAGCTCCACCCTCCGCATGACCGGCGCCCCGGCACCGTGCGCGCGCTCCTGCGCCTCCGTGCCTACGCCCGCCCCGCCATCCCGTGGATCCTCGCGGGCATGGGCGCGTCGCTGACCGCCCAGCTCGTCGCCCTGTCGATCCCGCAGGTACTGCAGGCGATCGTCGACGGGCCGCTCAGCGACGGCGACGCGGCATCCGTCGTGCCCCTGGCGCTGCTCGTGCTCGGGCTCGGCGTGCTCGAGGCGCTGCTCGTCGCGCTTCGGCGGTGGTTCGTCCTGAAGCCCGGCACGCGCGTCGAGGCGTCGATGCGCAACACGCTGTACGCGAAGCTGCAGGACCTTCCCGTGAGCTTCCACGACCGCTGGCCGAGCGGGCAGCTGCTCTCGCGCGCGGTGAGCGACCTGAACCTCATCCGCCGTTGGATGTCGTTCGGCCTCGTGCTGCTCACGGTGAACCTCATCGTGATCCTCGTCGGCATCGGCATCCTCGTGTCGATGAACTGGATGCTCGGGCTCGCGTTCCTCGTCGCGTCGCTGCCGCTCTGGGTCGTCGGCTACCGCTTCGAGGGCCGCTACTCGGAGGTCTCGCGGCGCAGCCAGGACCAGCAGGGCGACCTCGCGACCGCCGTCGAGGAGTCGGTGCACGGCATCCGGGTGCTGAAGGCGTTCGGCCGCGGCAAGCACGCACTCACGACGTTCCGCGCGCAGGCCGAGACGCTGCGCTCGACCGAGCTCGAGAAGGGGCGCCTCGAAGCGGCCATCTGGTTCTGGCTCATCGTGATCCCCGCGATCGCCCTCGCGGGCTGCCTCGTGCTCGGCGTGTGGCTCGCCGCGCAGGGCACGCTCACGGTGGGCGAGCTCGTCGCGTTCTTCGCCACCGCGGGCGTGCTCGCGTGGCCGATCGAGTCGATCGGGTTCCTGCTCGCGTTCACGCTCGACGCGCGCGCGGCGACCGACCGCTACTTCGACATCATCGACAGCCGGAACGACATCGTCGACCCCGAGCGTCCCGTGTCGATCGAGCGGCCGCGCGGCGAGCTCGCGTTCCGCGACGTGCACTTCCGCTACCAGGACTCGCCCGAGCGGTTCGGCGACCTGCTCGACGGCGTCGACCTCGTGGTGCGACCCGGGGAGACCATGGCGCTCGTCGGCCTGACCGGCTCGGGCAAGACCACGATGACCGCGCTCGCGACCCGCCTGTACGACGTCACCGCCGGCGCGGTCGAGCTCGACGGCGTCGACGTGCGCGCGCTCAGCCGCGAGGAACTGCGCCGCCACATCGCGATGGCCTTCGAGGACGCCACGCTGTTCTCGGCGTCGGTGCGCGACAACGTGCTGCTCGGCCGGCCCGAGCTCACGGGCGACGCGGCAGCCGACCCCGCCGTCGCCGCCGAGGCCGAGCGCGTGCTCGAGGAGGCGCTGCGCATCGCGCAGGCCGGCTTCGCCCACGGCCTGCCGGACGGGCTCGACACGAAGGTCGGCGAGGAGGGCATGAGCCTCTCGGGCGGTCAGCGACAGCGCCTCGCGCTCGCTCGCGCCATCGCGGCGAACCCCGCCGTGCTCGTGCTCGACGACCCGCTGTCGGCGCTCGACGTCGCGACCGAGGCCAAGGTGGAGGCCGAGCTGCGCCGCGTGCTGGCCGACACCACCGCGCTCATCGTGGCGCACCGGCCGTCGACCGTGATGCTCGCCGACCGCGTCGCCCTCCTCGAGGACGGGCGCATCACGGCGGTCGGCACGCACTCCGAGCTGCTCGCCACGAGCGAGCACTACCGCTTCGTCATCTCGAGCCTCGAGGACGAGGAGCGGGGCCGCCAGGCCGAGTCGACCGACCGCATCGAGGACGCGGCCGACGAACTGGACGAACGAGAGGAGGTGGCGCGATGACCGTCACCGGTGTCGCCGGCGAGGAACGCCACGACTTCACCAAGGCCGAGTCGAAGCAGATCCGGCAGCGGTCGCTGCGCCTGCTGCGCTCGCTGCTGCACCCCGTGCGGGGAACGCTGTGGCTCACCATGGCGGTCGTGCTCGTCTCGACCCTCGCCCAGGTCGCCGGACCCGCCCTCATCGCGTACGGCATCGACCGCGGCCTGCCCGCCCTCGTCGAGGGCGAGTGGATGCCGGTGGCCTTCGCCGGGTTCGCGTACCTGTTCACGGGCGTCGTCGGCGCGTTCCTCATCGCCTGGTACATCCGCCTCGCGGCGCGCATCAGCCAAGCGGTGCTCATCGACCTGCGCACGCGCATCTTCCTGCACACGCAGAAGCTGTCGCTCGAGTTCCACGAGTCGTACACGTCCGGGCGCATCATCTCCCGGCAGACGAGCGACCTCGACGCGATTCGCGAGCTCCTCGACGAGGGCGTGAACGCGCTCGTGCGCGGCACGCTGTACATGGGGTTCACGGGTATCGCGCTGGTGCTGCTCGATCCCGTGTCGGGCCTCGTGCTCGCCGGGTCGATCCTGCCGCTCGCGCTGCTCACGCGGTGGTTCCAGCAGCGGTCGCAGCGGCTGTTCCGCCGGTCGCGGACGGCGTCGGCGAACCTCATCGTGCAGTTCGTCGAGACCATGACGGGCATCCGCGCGGTGCAGGCGTTCCGCACCGAGCGCCGCAACCGGAAGGAGTTCGGCCGGCTGGTCGAGGACTACCGCGACGTCAACGCGCGCGTCATCCAGCTGTTCGGCATCTACGACCCCGGGCTGATCCTGATCGGCAACGTCACGGTCGCCGTCGTGCTGCTCGTGGGCGGCCTCCGGGTCATCGACGGACAGCTCGAGATCGGCGTCCTGCTCGCGGCGCTGCTGTACACGCGCCGGTTCTTCGACCCGCTCGAGGACATGGCGATGTTCTACAACGGCTACCAGTCCGCGGCATCCGCGCTCGAGAAGATCTCGGGCGTGCTCGAGGAGGACCCGAGCGTGCCCGACCCGCGCGACCCGGTCGACCTGTGGAAGGCCGACGGTCGCGTGCGGTTCGAGGGCGTCGAGTTCGCGTACACCCCCGAGCGGATGGTGCTGCCGAGGTTCGACCTCGACGTCCCCGCCGGGCAGACCATCGCGCTGGTGGGTTCCACGGGTGCCGGCAAGTCGACGCTCGCGAAGCTCATCGCCCGGTTCTACGACCCGAGCGACGGCGTGGTGGAGCTCGACGGCGTCGACCTCCGGCGACTGCACCCGAAGGACCTGCGCCGCGCGATCGTGATGGTCACGCAGGAGGCGTACCTGTTCTCCGGTTCGGTGGCCGACAACATCCGGCTGGGCAAGCCGGATGCCACGCCGGAGGAGATCATCGCCGCGGCGAAGGCGGTCGGCGCGCACGAGTTCATCGAGGGCCTGCCGAACGGGTACGACACCGACGTGAACAAGCGCGGCGGGCGCGTCTCGGCGGGCCAGCGCCAGCTCATCTCGTTCGCGCGCGCGTTCCTCGCCGACCCGGCGGTGCTGATCCTCGACGAGGCGACCTCGTCGCTCGACATCCCGTCGGAGCGCGCCGTGCAGGAGGGCCTGCAGACCCTGCTCGCCGACCGCACCGCGGTGATCATCGCGCACCGCCTGTCGACCGTCGCGATCGCCGATCGCGTGCTCGTCATGGAGCACGGCCGGATCGTCGAGGACGGCGCGCCGGCCGAGCTCATCGGCGGGTCGGGTCGCTTCGCGAAGCTGCACGCCGCCTGGCGCGACTCGCTCGTGTGACGGTGACGGATGCCGCGGGCCCCGGCTCGCGGCATCCGCTCGTCACCCCTCGGGGAGGACCACGACCGGGGTCGGGGCGATGCCGTTGAAGCCGGTCGCGGTGGCCCACGTGTAGGCGCCCATCATGGGGGAGACCAGGAGGTCGCCGTCGGCGAGGGGCGGCAGCGGCAGCCGGCGTGCGATCACGTCGACGCTGTCGCAGGTGGGACCGGCGAGCGTGACGGGCACCCGCCGGCGCGCGGGGCGGCGGGCGGCGAGGGCATCGGCGGCGCCGACCGGCCGGTCCGGCTCCACGCCGAGCTCCGCGGCGGCGAACACGAGCGCGTGCACGTCCTCGGCGGGGATGTTCGAGTACGCGCCGTACAGTCCCTCGTCGAGGTAGTGCCAGCGTCCGTCGGCGCGGTCGCTCGTGCCGATGACCCGTGTGACGAGCGTCATGGCGGGCGCGGCGATGAAGCGGCCCGGCTCGACGACGACCCGCACGTGCGGCGGCACGGCCGCGAGCGCCGAGCGGATGCCGCGGGCCAGCTCGCCGAGCGACGGGACGGGCTCGTCGTACGCGACGGGGAAGCCGCCGCCGAGGTCGAGCAGCTCGAACCGGATGCCGTGCCGTGCCTCCAGCGTGCGCATGAGCCGCAGGGTGGCGTCGATCGCCCGGCGCCACGGCTCCGCCGACGTGGTCTGGCTGCCGACGTGGAACGTGAACCCGCGGACGCGCAGTCGTGCGGCGAGGCATCGCTCCACGAGCGCGGCGGCGTGCTCGGGCGCCACGCCGAACTTCGACGACAGGTCGGACTTGGCGCCGGGGTTCGGGAACGACAGTCGCACGAGGACGCCGACGTCGCAGCACGGGAGCCCGGCGAACTTGCCGATCTCCGACGGGCTGTCGACGACGAACGTGCGGATGCCGCGGAGGTACGCGCCCGTGATGTCGGCCACCGTCTTCACGGGGTGCGTGTGGAGGCAGGCCCCGATGGGGACGCCGTGACGTTCGAGCAGGTCGACCTCGCCGCGCGAGGCGACCTCGAACGAGGCGCCGGACGCGTGCACCGCGTCGATGACGGCCGGATGCGGCAGCGACTTCGTCGCGAAGTGGATGCCGGTGCGGGGCAGCTCGCGGCGGAGCTCGTCGACCTGCGCGGCGACGCGGGCCGGGTCGAGCACGAAGAGCGGCGAGCCGTGGGTGCGGACGAGGTCGTCGAGCCCGACGCGGCGAGCGTAGGCGGCCAGGTCGCGGCGGACGAGCTCCCGGTGCGAGGGGCGCCCGCGCGGCGGGCGGGCATCGGTGCGTCCGTGGCGGCGGTGGGAGCGCTCGGCGGGATCGCCCGTCACGCGAGGAGTCGGGCCCGTGCGGGTGAGCAGGCTCATCGGGTCACCGCCTCGAGTTCGGCCGCGGCGGACCCGGCGGTGCGCGTGCGGCGGGTGGCCGCGGCATCCGCTCGACCGTCGGGGAGGATGACCCGGCGGCCGAGTTCGAACGACGCGATGGCGATGACGTAGAAGACGGCGTCGGCGGCGAGCTTGCCCACGAGCCACGACGTCGGGCTCGGGCCGAGCCAGGACGCGGCGGCGATGAGCAGCGCCGGACGGGTGATGAACGTGTCGAGCACCTCGGCGGGGCCGAACTCGGCCAGCATGCCGCGGAGCGTCAGTGCGATGGCGAACCCGGCGCGGCGGCCGCGGCCGTCCAGGCGCGTGACGCGCGCCGAGGCGAGGTGGCCGCGGATGCCGCGGACGACGACGAGCGCGTAGTAGCCGACGGTCTCTGCGACGGTGCCGGCCACCGCAGCGACGACGATCGAGCCGCTCGCCTCGTACGCCGCCCACGAGCCCGCCACCGCGGCGATCGTGCCGAGCACCTCGAGCGGCAGGTAGCGCGCGACCCACTGCGCGACGCGACCGCGGTGCGTTCGAGGGAGGCGAGCGGGATCCGACATGCCCCGAGCCTCCCAACGGCGCCGGTGCGACGGATCCGGATCCGCCCCTCGGATGCGTCGGGGGGACCCCTGAGATCGCCGGCCGCGCCGGGGCGGCTAGGTGAGCGACGCCCGCTGGACCCGGTCCTCGACGGGCGGCGTCTCGCGGACGAGCTCCGGCATCCACCACACGACCCCCGCCCAGGCGAGGACGAACACGCCCGCGGCGATCGTGTCGGCGAGCAGTTCGACGCCGCCGCCGGTCGCGTACTCGCTGGCGAGCCAGGACGCCAGCGCCGCCACCGCGACGGCGACCACGGTCACCGACGCCCAGTTGACGCCTCGGGTCGCCGCGATCTCCCTCCGGTTCCGGCCGATCCGGAGCCAGCCCACCGTCAGCGTGAGCGTCGCGGCGATCGCGGCGACGCTCAGGACGAGCAGGTTCCAGCGCTCGTCGGGCGCGAGCCATTCCGGGAGTGCGTCGGCGAGGTCGAGCACGTACTGGGTGAGGGGCAGCACCCCGCCGAGCAGCCCGAACACGACGACCATCGCGATCGTCCGGCGGTCACGTCCCGGGATCGCGCTGCGGCGCGCCGAACCCGCGAGACGCCGGGCGACGGCGCCGAGCACCGCCGTGACGCCGACGCAGAGGACGATGAGGAGGAGGTTGCCCTGCAGCAGCGCGATCACGAGCGGGACCACGCTCGCGGTGGCGACCCCCGCCATCACGAGCGCCCGGCGGCGCGCCATGACGCGCGCCGTCTCGGCCTCGTCGCCGAGCGGACCGCCGAGCGCCACGGCGATCGCACGCCATCGGCGCTGCACTGCCGTCACCGCGGCCCAGATCGAGGCCACGGCGACCACGGCGACGGCCGCGACGACGATCACCCAGCCGACCGAGGGGGGCGTGATCTCCGACCACGTCAGCGGCCACGCGGCGGCCGCCACGAACCCGGCGAGCAGGGCCAGGCGCGGCGGATCGACGACCGCCGGCACGGCGACGAGGAGCGGCCGCAGCAGCGTCAGCACGGCCTGGGCCAGGACGCGCCCGGCCGTGCTCGCCGGCTGCACGAGCACGCGCACGAGCAGGCGCACGGTGCGCGACGCGATGGCGAAGCGGTACGCCGGCGCGAGGTTCAGGACGGTGTCGGTGCCCGCGCGGAAACGGGTGCGCCGGGCCCGGGCGTCGTCGCCCGGCGAGCCGGCGTCGGGCGACACCGGCTCGAGCGGTGACAGCCTCGTGGGCTCGGCGACCGCCCCGGCAGCGGACGTGGCGACCGCCCCGGCGACGGGGGCGACGTCGGCGTCCGACGCGTCCGGCTCGCGCCGTTCCTCGCGGTCGGCCTCGTCGGCCTGGGCGAGCACGGCGTCCTGCAGCAGTCGCACCGCGGCATCCGTTCGCACCGTCTCGGGCTTCAGCGACGCGAAGAACCGCGCGATGCCGGCCGACGCGTCGAGGCGCCCCCACCACCAGTCGTTGACCCGCCACTCGCGCGCGAGGAACCCGAAGAAGTTGCCGAACCCGTACCCGGCGAGCTTGGTCTGCCGGTCGACGACGGGATGCTCGGCCGCCGCTCGGACCTCGGCCGCGACCTGCGCGACGGGACGGCCCGCGGCGCGCACGCCCCGGCCGAGGATGCCGACCCGCCGCTCGGCGACGAGCGTCGCGAAGCCGCCCGGATCGGCCGGCTCCTCGTCGACCCCGATCGCCCAGTAGCGCACGTGCGACAGCGCGGCCGGGATGCCGGCGGAGTGGTAGAGCGGCGGCAGGTCCACGGCCGACAGGGTCGTCGACGCGAGCGGACGCCACGCCGACGCGACCCATGCCGGCGAGAGCGTGCGCTTGCCTGCCCGCGCCTCCGCCTCGACGCTGAGGCTCGCGATCCGCAGGAGCGCCACGGCGGTGTCGAGCTCCTCCCACTGCGCGGCGGTCTCGGCCACCCGGCCGGACGCGAGCCAGACGTCGATCCACCGGTCGATCTCGGCGGCGTCGGGCGTGGTCCCGCGCACCGCCGTCCGCTCCGTCGCCTCGAGGACCCGCGCGGTGCGCACGTCGCGCAGGCGGATGGCCTCGGTCAGGGCCGTGTACGCCTTCGTGCGCACGGCTGCCAGCTGGAGCGCCTGGCGCCCGCCCTCCCGCTCCGGCATGGTCTCGAGCGCGCGCGCCCACCCGAGCACGCAGTTGGCGGCGTCGGCCAGGGCGAGGGGCGACTTGGCGACCTTGGCCGTGTCGGCGACGCCGAGCGTCGAGAACCGGCGCCGCAGTGCGGGGCCGAGCGCGGCGAGCCGCCCGCGCGGGATGGGTCGGTACCGGCGACGGGTGGGCAGCGACGACCCCAGCTGCCACAGGCTCGGCGTCGAGATCGTCGTCGACAGGTGGTCGGCCAGGTCGGCGCCGAGCGCCTGCACGTACGCCGCCTGGCGCTCCCGCACGGCGGTCGGGGTCCACTCGGCCGATGCGATGAGCGGGGCGGCCCCGTCGAGCCGGGCGGCGGCGACGAGCCGTTCGGCGTTGAACCGCTCGAGTTCGGCGACCTCCCGCGCGACCGATTCGCTCCGCATCTGCTTGGTGAACATGGCGCGCAGCGCGCGGAAGAACCGCGAGGCGTCGGCGTCCCATTCGGTGGCGCCGCCGACAGGCGGGTCGGGCTCGGGATCGAGGAACACCATCACCCGGTCGGCGCGCCGCTCGGACGCGCGCGACCGCGCGGAGCGCAGGGCGCGCTCGATCGGCACGTTGTCGAACACGGCACCGTCGACGATGCGGTACGGCGTGCCCGGCTGGTCGCGGTGCGCCGCGAACGCGAAGCGCATGCCCCGCGCGGTGGCGTCGTCGGGGTCGCCGGCAGCGCCGCCCCACGAGTCGATCTCCGCGGGCTCGAAGCCGCCCGCCAGCGACGACGTCGACCGCGCCGCGAGCGCGAGGCGCGAGAGGCTCGCCTCGTCGTCGTCGAGTTGCGTCTCGTCCACGCCGTCGTGCTTGTCGGGGATGCGGTTGTCGAGGAGGTGCCCGGGGGTGCCCACGAACCGGAAGTGCCCGCGGCCCTCGTTGGCGTCCTCCTCGTACTCGTCGTCCGCGTCGATCAGGGTCGCCGAGAGGTCGACGCTCGTGTACGGGGCGACGAGGTCCGGATGCCGCTCCTCGGAGTGGTAGAAGTCCTTCAGCGTCTTCAGCACCTCCGGCCGGAAGTAGCCTTCGCCCTGCATGAGCGCGACGACGCCGCGCGCGCCCGGCGGATGCAGGAGCTGCCAGAACCCGCCCACCTCGCCCCAGGTGTTGAGGAGCCGGTCGAGTCCCGTGCCGGCCCGCTGCGCCACCGCGTAGACGACCGCGTTGAGCCCGCCGGCGCTCGCGCCGGCGAGCAGGTCGAACTCGACGCGGTCGTACCCCGCGGCGTCGAGCAGTTCGGCGTACGCCTGCAGGCGGGCCAGCACCGGCGGGGTGAGCGGGCGGCCCTTCGCCTCCGGCACGAACGCGATCGTCTCGCCGTCGCGGTCGTAGAGGCGGATGCGACGGAGCAGGTCGAGTTCGGCGACGGCGCCGCCGATCCACACGGCGAGGCTGACGCCGCCGCGCATCGCGAGGGCGACGCGCATGGTCCGGTTGAACGAGGGCACCGCGCCGAGGTGCTCGGTCGTCTTGAGGAGGTCCTCGATCCGCTTGTCGGCGTCCACGACGACGAGCTTCACCGGACGTTCGGACTCGGTGACGGCGGAACGGTTCGGGACCATCGTGCTCCTCGGGTTCGGGCGCGGGGTGGCGCCGGGTTCGCCGGGCGTCGGGGAGGGTACCCGGCGATCCCAGCGTGGCACGAGCGTCACGCGCGCCGCACGTCTCCGGCCGTCCTCCGTGCGACTTGCCCCCAGAACGGGGACCGCGCGGGGCGCCGTCCGCACGCGGTAGCCTCACGATGGGCGGCGCATCGACGTCGACGGCTGTCGCACGCCTTCGAACGGGAGGTGGAATGGAGCAGTCCGGAGCGGATCGAACCCTTCGCGTGGCGATCGCGGATGACGCGTTGCTCCTGCGCGAGGGCATCGCGAAGGTGCTCCAGGGCGGCGGCATCGAGGTGGTCGCCTCCGTCGGCACCGCCGACGAGCTCCTCGCCGTGCTCGACGGCGACGACCTCGACGCGGCGATCCTCGACATCCGCATGCCGCCCACGCACCGCGACGAGGGCATCGTCGCGCTCGAGCGCATCCGCGAACGCGGTGACGACCTGGGCGTGCTGCTGCTGTCGATGTACGCGACGCCCGAGTACGCGCTGCGCGTCATGGGCGCCGGCAGCGGCACGGGGTACCTGCTGAAGGAGCGCGTGTCCGAGCCGCAGACGCTCGTGCGCGCCGTCGAGACCGTCGCGTCGGGCGGCTCCGTCGTCGACCCCGAGGTGGTCGAGCAGCTCGTGCGCCGCACGCGAGCCGACGACCCCCTCGCCCGGCTCACCGAGCGGGAGCGCTCGGTCCTCGAGCTCATGGCCCAGGGCTACTCCAACGGGGGGATCGCCCAGACCCTGTTCCTCGGCCTCAAGACGGTCGAGACCCACGTCCGCAGCATCCTGCAGAAGCTCGATCTCGAGGAGTCGCCGGAGCACCACCGCCGCGTGCTCGCGGTGCTCACGCTCCTCGGCGAACGCTAGGGGGTGAGGCGCCCGTGATGGCGCACGGAGACCGCCGACGGGTCCTTCGCCGGACCGCGATCATCGTCGCCGCGGTCGCGTTCAGCCTGTGGATGGAGGTCGCCGGGTTCCTCGCGACCCCGGAAGCCGAGCAGCGCGAGATCGCGTACGTGACGCTGCACGCGACGGTGCCGCTCGTGTTCGCCGCGTGCGCGGCCGTGGCGTGGGCCATCGGCCCGAACGCGGTGCCGGCCCGGCTGATGGTCGCGTTCGTCGTCCTGTGGATCCCGCAGGCCATCTTCCACATCATCGGCGGCATCGGATGGCTCTGGCCGATCGTCCGCGGCATCGACCTCGTGTGGGCCGTCATCTCGGGACTGCTCGTGCTGGTGTACCCGCGCGGCTGGCTCGCCGACCGGTTCGACCGGACGATCGCGACCATCGCGGTCGTGGCCTCCGTCGTGAACCTCGCCGCGGTGCTCGCGCTCGCCGGACCCGACGCCGCCCCCTGCGACCCGTGTGCGCCGAACGCGTACCGCATCGCCGACGCGCCGGTGCTGTTCGCGATCCTCGACTACGGTTACCGCGTCGTCGGCGTCGGGCTCGCGCTCGTGATCGCCGGACGCCTGCTCGTGCGGTGGATCCGCGGCAGCGTGCCGGCGCGCGCGGTCGCGTTCCTCATGCCGGTCTCGCTGCTGGCCTGGGCGCTCGCGATCGCCGTGCAGGCGACCGGATACATCACCTCCACCTCGACCGGCATGGTCATCGACACGGTGGCGCTGCTCGCGATGGCGGCCGTGCCGGTCACCTTCGTCGCCGGCATCGCGCACACCCGCAACATGCGCGCCCGGGTCGCCGACCTCATGCGCATCACCCGCGAGGGCGCCGACCGCGGCCTCTGGGCGGAGTCGCTCGCGCGCACGCTGCGCGACGACAGCGTGCGCGTCTATTGGTGGGACGAGGAACGCGGACGGTACGTCGACGCGGCGGGCCGCCTCATCGACTCGCAGGAGGCGGGGCGCGGCCACAGCATCCTGCCGGTCGCCTCGCCGTCCGGCCTGCCGATCGCGCTGATCCGCCACGACCGGGTGCTCACCGACAACATGCGGCTGCTCGACGGCGTGTCGAGCGCGTTGCGGCTCTCGGTCGACAACGGCCGGTTGCGCTCGGACCTCGAACGCACCCTCGAGCAGGTCCGCCAGTCGCGCCAGCGCATCGTCGAGGCCGGCGACGAGGCGCGGCGGCGCATCGAGCGCGACCTGCACGACGGCGCGCAGCAGCAGCTCGTGTCGCTCGGGATGAACCTCCGCCTCGCGGCGAACACCGCGCGCTCGGCCGGGCAGCACGAACTGGCGTCCGAGCTCGAGGACGCCATCGCGACGCTGAACCAGGGCCTGAAGGAGCTTCGCGAGCTCGCCCACGGCATCCACCCGAGCCTCCTCTCGCAGGGCGGGCTCGCGCTCGCCGTGCCGGAGCTCGCCGGACGTTGCCCCGTGCCGGTCGAGGTCGACGTGCAGGCCGAGGGGCGACTGCCCGAGCTCGTGGAGTCGACCGCGTACTTCGCCATCGCCGAGTCGCTCGCCAACGTGGCGAAGCACTCGCAGGCGACCCGCGCCTGGGTGCGCGCCCACGTCGAGGGCGAGACGGTCGTGATCGAGATCCGCGACAACGGCGTCGGCGGCGCATCACTCGACGCGGGCACGGGCGTGCTCGGCATCGCGGACCGCATCGAGGCCGTCGGCGGCGAACTCGAGCTCGTGAGCCCGCCCGGGTCGGGCACCACGGTGACGGTGCGGATGCCGCTGCACCCGCCCACCACGGACGCGCACGCCGCATCGGGGGCCGCGCTGCTCGTCGCCGCGGAGGCGTCCGATCCGGTGCCCGGCGCACCCGGTGCGGCGGGAGTGCCGGCCGGGGGAGTGGGCACGCCGCTCGACGTCTAGCGTCGCGCCGGGGCGGCTCAGCCGTGCCAGCGGCAGGCGGCGAGGTCGATGCGGTAGCCGTCCTCGTCGTCGACGGGTCGGAGCGGCACGCCCTCGGCCTCGTAGTGCGGTCGGGCGACGTCGCCCTTGCCCGCGGGCGGGCGGCCCCCGGCGCGGATCACCCGCCACCACGGCACGGAACCGCCGTACCTGGCCATCACCTGCCCGACGGCGCGCGCCCCGCGCGAGCCGAGCGTCGCGGCGACGTCGCCGTACGTCATGACCCGGCCGGGCGGGATGTCGCCGACCACGGCGAGCACGGCCTCGACGAAACCCTCGCCGGTGCGCGGCATCCGTCGACCCGACCCGCGCCCGTCAGCTCGCGAGCTGGAGTGATCCGATGATGTCGCCGTACTGGGTCTCGCCCACGTCGCGGAAGCCGATGCGGTGGAAGAACTCGCCCGGTCCTTCCTCGCCCGGCTCCCACAGCACGGTGATGTGGTCGAAGCCGCGGCGCTTGGCCTCCTCGGCCAGCGCGTGCGCGAGGAAGCGCCCGACGCCCTTGCCCTGCGCCTCGGCGTCGACGTTGATCCGCCAGATGCAGGCGCGGAACTCCTCGTGCTCGTTCTCGGGGTCGAAGTTGCCGTGGATGAAACCGACGACCTTGTCGCCGTTCAGCGCGACGCGCTGCCACGCGGTGGCGGGATTGACGACCGCGGTCTCGGCGGCATAGGTCACGGGGGCGATGAACTGCTCCTGCCCGGGCTTCAGCGACAGGTTGTTCGCGGCCACCACGTTCGTCGCGTTCAGTTCTTCGAGTCGCAGTTCAGCCATGCAACGCAGCCTAACGGAGCCGTCGTTCCCCCGGGTAGCCGCGATGAGGCCGTCGGATGTCTCGATGTCGAGATATCCCGGCGAGGCGGTAAGCTTTCAGGCGGCGTGTCGGACACCCCCGAGACTTCCTCGCTTCCCAAGCAATCCCACGAGATCCCAAGGAGACCGCCCCTTGTCGAAGATCAAGGTCGAAGGCACCGTCGTCGAACTCGACGGCGACGAGATGACCCGCATCATCTGGCAGGCCATCAAGGACCAGCTCATCCACCCGTACCTCGACGTGAACCTCGAGTACTACGACCTCTCCATCCAGAAGCGCGATGAGACCGACGACCAGATCACGGTCGACGCGGCGAACGCGATCAAGAAGCACGGCGTCGGCGTGAAGTGCGCGACGATCACGCCCGACGAGGCGCGCGTCGAGGAGTTCGGCCTGAAGAAGATGTGGCGGTCGCCGAACGGCACGATCCGCAACATCCTCGGCGGCGTGATCTTCCGCGAGCCCATCATCATCTCCAACATCCCGCGGCTCGTGCCCGGCTGGAACAAGCCGATCATCGTCGGCCGCCATGCGTTCGGCGACCAGTACCGCGCCACCGACTTCAAGTTCGACGGCCCCGGCACGCTCACGATGACCTTCACCCCGCAGGACGGCTCGGAGCCGCAGCAGTTCGAGGTCTTCCAGGCGCCCGGCTCGGGCGTGGCGATGGGCATGTACAACCTCGACGAGTCGATCCGCGACTTCGCGCGCGCCTCGCTGAACTACGGCCTGGCCCGCAACTACCCGGTGTACCTGTCGACGAAGAACACCATCCTCAAGGCGTACGACGGCCGCTTCAAGGACATCTTCCAGGAGGTGTTCGACAGCGAGTTCAAGCAGAAGTTCGACGAGGCCGGCATCACCTACGAGCACCGCCTCATCGACGACATGGTCGCGGCGTCGCTCAAGTGGGAGGGCGGCTACGTCTGGGCCTGCAAGAACTACGACGGCGACGTGCAGTCCGACACCGTCGCGCAGGGCTTCGGCTCCCTCGGGCTCATGACCTCGGTGCTCACCACGCCCGACGGCCGGATCGTCGAGGCCGAGGCGGCGCACGGCACGGTCACGCGCCACTACCGCCAGCACCAGCAGGGCAAGCCGACCTCGACGAACCCGATCGCCTCGATCTTCGCCTGGACGCGCGGCCTCGCGCACCGCGGCAAGCTCGACGGCAACCAGGAGCTCATCGACTTCTCGCGCACCCTCGAGGAGGTCGTCATCGAGACCGTCGAGTCCGGCGCGATGACCAAGGACCTCGCCCTCCTCGTCGGTCCCGAGCAGGAGTACCAGACGACCGAGCAGTTCCTCGACACGATCGACGCGAACCTCAAGGCGCGAATCGCCGCCTGAGCCTCGCGCTCATCGAAGGGGTCGGATGCCGCGGCATCCGGCCCCTTCGCCGTCTCCGGCGCGCGCGCCCGGCCCTCGCGCGTCTCCGGGATCGGCGAGGATGGAGGGCATGGCCAGCGGCATCCGCCTCGTTCGTCGCTACCCGGTCGTCGCGCTCACCGTCGCGATCGGGCTCGTCGGCGCGATGCTCGCGCTCGCCGGGGCGGGCTGGCTGGTCGCCTGGATCTTCAGCGGCTACGCGCTCGCGATCGCGGCGTGGCAGGCCGTCGGCATGGTCCGCGACCTGCTCCGCGGCCACTGGGGCCTCGACGTGCTCGCGGTCACGGCGATCATCGCGACGGTCGTGGTGGGGGAGTACGTGGCCGCCCTCATCGTCGTGCTCATGCTCACGGGTGGCGAGGCGCTCGAGGACTACGCGGGCCGCCGCGCCAAGCGCGAGCTCGACGCGCTGCTCGCGCGGGCCCCGCAGCGCGCGCACCGGGTCGTCGACGACCACTTCGTCGACGTGCCCATCGACGAGGTGCGCCCGGGGGACGTGCTGCTCGTGCGCCCGAGCGAGATCGTGCCGGTCGACGGCACGCTGCGCTCGGCCGAGACCGCGGTCGACGAGTCCTCGATCACGGGCGAGAGCCTGCCCGTCGAGAAGCGGGCCGGCGACGACCTGCTGAGCGGGTCGGTGAACGGGCACGTCGCCGTGCAGATGACCGCGACCGCCCGTGCCGCCGACAGCCAGTACCAGCAGATCGTGGCGCTCGTCGCCGAGGCGGCCGCGAGCAAGGCCCCGGTGGTGCGCCTCGCCGACCGCTACGCGGTGCCGTTCACGGCGTTCTCCCTGCTCCTCGCGGGCGTCGCCTGGTGGGTGTCGGGCGACCCGGTGCGCTTCGCCGAGGTGCTCGTGCTCGCGACGCCCTGCCCGCTGCTCATCGCCGCCCCCGTGGCGTTCATGGGCGGGATGAGCCGCGCGGCCCGGAACGGCGTGATCGTCAAGGGCGGGGGCGTGCTCGAGCAGTTGGCGCGCGCTCGCACGGCCGTGTTCGACAAGACCGGCACCCTGACGCACGGGTCGCCCGAGCTCGTCGCCGTGCGACCCGAGGCGGGCTTCGACGCCGACGAGCTGCTCGCCCTCGTCGCGTCGGCCGAGCAGTACTCGTCGCACGTGCTCGCGGCCTCGATGATCGACGCGGCGACCGAACGCGGGCTCCGCCTGTCCGAAGCGGATGCCGCACGCGAGGCGGCGACGAACGGCGTGGTCGCCCGCATCCGGGGCCGCGAGGTCGTGGTCGGCAAGTTCGCGTTCGTGCTCGAGCACGCGCCGGAGGCGCGGCGCACGCCCATCGCGCCTGGCGAGCTCGCCGTGTACGTGGCCGTCGACGGTCGGTACGCCGGCGCGCTGCTCGCGCGCGACCGGCTCCGCGACGACGCACGGGAGACCCTGGCCCGGCTCGAGGCGCTCGGCGTGACCCACACGATGATGCTGACCGGTGACGCGCAGGCGACCGCCGACCACATCGCGGCCGAGCTCGGCATCGAGCGCGTCCGGGCGGAGTGCCTGCCGGCCGACAAGGTCCAGGAGGTCGCCGCGATCACCGAGCGGCCCGTGATCATGGTCGGCGACGGCGTGAACGACGCCCCGGTGCTGGCGGCGGCCGACGTCGGCATCGCGATGGGGGCGCGGGGCGCGACGGCGGCGAGCGAGTCCGCCGATGCCGTGATCCTCGTCGACGACGTCTCACGGACGGCGAAGGCCGTCGAGATCGGGCGAGACACCGTGCGCATCGCCCTGCAGAGCATCTGGCTCGGCATCGTGGTGAGCGTGGGACTGATGGTGGTCGCGGCGTTCGGCTACATCCCCGCGACCGCGGGCGCCCTGCTGCAGGAGTTCGTCGACCTCGCGGCGATCCTCGCGGCGCTCCGCGCCATCGGCGGCCGGCGCGATGCGGCGTCGACGGTGGCGGCGGCGGCCCGGGTCGGCGCGACCGCCCGCTGACACCTGCGCCTGCGGGAACGAGGTCACGGACGGGTAACGACCTCTTGCGCCGGAGTTTGTTCGTAAGGTTTACTAACAAACGTGACCGCAACGGAGACCACCCCGGCCCAGCAGCCCCAGGCGCCCGCCACGAGCGCGACGGCTCCGCTGTTCGCGGGCCGGGCGCTCCGGGCGTCCGGCAAAGTGCTCCCCGAGCACGCCCGCAGCCACAACCGCTCGCTCGTGCTCCAGACGCTGTACACCCAGGGCGCGCAGAGCCGGGCCGATGTCGCCCGCGAGACCCGCCTCACGCGCGTCACGGTCTCCGACCTCGTCGCCGAACTCATCGCCGAGGGGCTCGTCGTCGAGCTGGGCCAGCGCGAGGACGCCCGCCCGGGCAAGCCCGCGACCCTCATCGACGTCGACCGGGCCGGGTTCCACGTGGTGGCCCTCGACCTCTCCGAGCACACCCGCTTCCGGGGCGCCGTGCTCGACCTCGACGGCGGCATCGTCGCGCGCGCCGAGGTCGCGCTCGACGGGGCGACCGGCGAGCGCGCGGTCGAGCTCATCGTCGAACTGCTCGACGGGCTCCTCGCCCTGACGACCGCGCGCGTGCTCGGCATCGGCGTCGGCTCGCCCGGTGTCGTCGAGCCGAACGGCGTGGTCCGCTCCGCGCCGAACCTCGGCTGGACCGACCTGCCGCTGCAGGAGCGGCTGACCGCCGCCTTCCACCTGCCCGTGCACGTCGCCAACGACGCCAACGTCGCCGTGCTCGCCGAGCACGCGACCGCGCCCGGCGACCTCATCCTCGTGAAGGTGGGCCACGGTGTCGGCGCCGGCCTCATCGTCGGCGGCCGCCCCGTGCTCGGCGCCGGCTCCGCCGCGGGCGAGATCGGCCACGTCGTCGTCGGCACCGACGGCGGGCCGCGCTGCGCGTGCGGCAAGCACGGATGCCTCGAGTCGTGGCTCGCCGTGCCCCGGCTCACCGCCGAGCTCGAACGGCTCGGCACGACGGATGCCGCGGCATCCGCTCGCGAAGAGACCCTGCGGGAGGCCGGCCGACGTCTCGGCATCGTGCTCGCCCCCGTCGTCGGTGCGCTGAACCTCTCCGAGGTCGTGCTCAGCGGACCGACGGAACTGCTTGACGGACCGTTGCTCGAGGCGGCCGTCGAGACGCTCCGGAACCGGACCATGGCGGAACACCACCGCGATCTGAGGCTCCGGATGACGGCGCACGGGCAGGACATCGTCCTGCGCGGCGCGGCCGTCATGGTCCTGTCCGGGCAGCTCGGGGTCTCGTAGAGGCCCACCCCGCACCACGGGTGGACGCACCCCGCCCCACCCCACGTCCCATCGAAAGGAACCCCAGCAATGAGGAAACTCGGCATCGCGGCGCTCGGCGCCGCTGCTGCGCTCACCCTCGCCGGCTGCGCCACGACCGGAAGCGACGTCGCCTCCGACGAGGGCGCCGAGATCCGCGTCTGGCTCGTCGGCACCGACACGCCCGACGCCGCGCGCGACTACCTGGTCGAGACGTTCGAGGAGGAGCACCCCGGCTCCACGCTGGTCATCGAGGAGCAGTCGTGGGACGGCCTGGTCGACCGCCTGACCACGAGCCTGTCCGGCTCCGACAGCCCCGACATCGTCGAGGTCGGCAACACCCAGGCCGCGGCGTTCACCTCGGCAGGCGCGTTCCTCGACCTCACCGAGCACTACGACGAGCTCGGCGGCGACGACCTCCTGCCCGGCTTCGTCGAGGCAGGCTCGTACGACGGCAAGTTCTACGCCGCACCGCTCTACTCCGGTTCGCGGCTCGTGTTCTACAAGAAGGACGCCCTCGAGGCGGCCGGCCTCTCGGTGCCCGGCGACCTCGACGAGTACATCGCCAACGGCGAGGCGCTCGCCGAGGCGAACCCGGGCAAGTCGGGCATCTGGTGGCCCGGCCAGGACTGGTACAACGCCCTGCCCTACATCTGGGAGAACGGCGGCGAGGTCGCGGTTCCGGACGGCGACCAGTGGGATGCGCAGCTCTCCAGCGACGAGTCGGTCGCCGGGCTCGAGCAGGTGCAGCAGGTCATGACCAACGCCTCGCTCGCGCCGAAGGACGGCAACGAGACCAACCCGCAGGTCGGCTACTGCGACGGCACCACCCTGCAGCTGTCGGCCCCGAGCTGGGTCAAGTGGTCGATCCTCGCGCCGGCCGACGCCGAGACCCCGGGCTGCCCCGAGGAGGAGGCCAACCTCGGCGTCTACGCCCTGCCGGGCAAGGACGGCGGCGCCGCGCAGGTCTTCGCGGGCGGCTCGAACATCGGCATCTCGGCGAAGTCGAAGCACCCGGAGCTCGCGCTCGACGCGATGAAGATCATCCTGTCCGAGGAGTTCCAGACCATCTACGGCGAGAACGGCCTCGTTCCGGCCAAGCTCTCGCTCGCCGACACCCTCGGCACCGACGAGGTCGCGCAGGCGATCGCGGCGGCCGCGGGCAACGCCAAGCTCACCCCGGCGTCGCCGAAGTGGGCCGACGTGGAGGCCGCCGGCATCCTGCAGGACCTCTTCGTCAAGATCGCGCAGGGCGGCGACGTCCAGGCGCTCGCCGAGGAGGCCGACCAGAAGATCGAGGACATCCTCAACGGCTGATCCCGTTCCGACCGGGTGCGGCCGCGCAGCATGGCTGCGCGACCGCACCCGCCCTCCAGGCCCCGGGCCGGCAGCCGCCCACACACGCTGCCGGCCCGGAACCATGAGCGGGCCCCGCCCGCGGCATCCGTCGACTGCAGGAGAACCCCATGACCACCACCGACAGCGGCCCGCCCCCGGTCGTCAGCTCGGTCGACGGCGAACGGCTCGCCGCGCCGCAGCCCGCGCCCCGGCGATCGCCCCGGCGTCGTCGGCCCACGGGCGGACTCACCCCGTACGCCCTCCTCGTGCCGGCCTCGATCGTGCTCGCCGCGATCGTCGGCTGGCCCCTCGTCCAGCTGCTCGTCACGTCGATGCAGGAGTTCGGCCGGGCGCAGGTCTTCGGCGCCCCGCCCGAGTGGGTGTGGTTCGACAACTACGTGTCGGTCCTCACCGATCCCGCCTTCTACGCGGTGCTCGGCCGCAGCCTCGTGTTCGCCGCGGCGTGCGTCGTCATCACGATGCTGCTCGGCACCCTCATCGCCCTGCTCCTGCAGCGGCTGCCGAAGGGCTTCCGCCTGCTGCTCTCGCTCGGGCTGCTGCTCGCGTGGGCGATGCCGCCGCTGTCGGCGACGATCGTGTGGGGCTGGATGTTCGACACCGACTACGGCGTCGTCAACTCCGTGCTGGTGAACGCGTTCGGCCTCGAGCAGTACACGCAGCACTCGTGGCTCATCGAGCCCCTGAGCTTCTTCCTCGTCGCGGGCGTCATCATCGTCTGGGGCGCGGTGCCGTTCGTCGCATTCGCCCTCTACGCCGGGCTCACCCAGGTGCCCGACGAGGTGCTCGAAGCCGCGCAGCTGGACGGGGCGGGCGGGTTCAGCCGCTTCCGGCTCATCGTGTTCCCGTACCTCAAGCCGATCTTCCTCATCACGACGATCCTGCAGATCATCTGGGACCTGAAGGTGTTCACCCAGATCTTCGCGCTGCAGGACATCGGCGGCATCCGCGAGCAGACCAACACGCTCGGCGTGTACATCTACCAGGTGTCGATCGCCGGCGGCGACTTCGGCACCGGCGGCGCGATCGCCGTCATCACCGCGATCATCCTCATGTCCATCTCGCTCTACTACGTGCGTCAGACCGTCAAGGAGGAGGAGCTGTGAGCGCCCTCGTCGCCCCCGGGACGCAGCCGGCCGCGTCCGGCCGCCCCGCCGGTCGGCCCGCCGCATCCCGGCGCCGCCGCATCCGCCCGTCGACCATCGGCTGGAGCGCCCTCTCGGTCGTGCTGTTCGCGCTGTTCGCGTTCCCCGTCTACTGGATGGTCAACACGTCGTTCCAGCCGAACAACGAGATCCGCGGCACCGACATCCACTTCTGGCCCGACAACTTCACGCTGCGCAATTACGCGACGGTGCTTTTCGACCCGGGTCGCACGCCGTTCGCCCCCGCTGCCCTGAACTCGCTCATCGTGACGCTCACGACCGTCGCGGTCGCGCTGATCTTCGCGTTCCTCGCGGCTCTCGCGGTCACCCGCTTCCGGTTCAAGAGCCGCCGGACGTTCATCATCGTGATCCTCGTCGTGCAGATGATCCCCGGCGAGGCGATGATCGTCTCGATCTTCCGCGTCATCGACGGATGGCAGCTGCTGAACACCCTCATCGGCCTCACGATCGTGTACGTCGCCACGGTGCTGCCGTTCACGATCTGGACCCTGCGGGGTTTCGTGAACGGCGTCCCCGCCGAACTCGAGGAAGCTGCAATGATCGACGGATGCTCTCGTTCCGGCGCCTTCTGGCGGGTCACGTTCCCGCTGCTCGCCCCGGGCCTCGTGGCGACGGGCGTGTTCGGCTTCATCCAGGCGTGGAACGAGTTCGTGATCGCGCTCGTACTGAACGCGCGACCCGAGATGATGACGCTGCCGGTGTGGCTGCGCACCTTCCTCGTCGCCAACGGCACCACGAACTGGGCGGCGATCATGGCGGGCTCGACGCTCATGGCGATCCCCGTGATCGTGTTCTTCCTGATCGTGCAGGGACGCATGACCAGCGGCCTCGTGAGCGGGGCGGTGAAGGGGTGAGCACCATGACCACGGATGCCGCGACCGGCGACCTGCGCCGCGACATCCTGACCACGCTGCTACCCGGATTCACGGGGCCGACGGCGCCCGAGTGGCTGCTCGGCCTGCTCGCCGAAGGGCTCGGGGGAGTGTGCCTGTTCGCCACGAACGTGCGCACGCCCGGCCGGCTCCGCCAGCTCACCGCGAGCCTGCGCGCCGCGAACCCGCACGCCGTCGTGGCCATCGACGAGGAGGGCGGCGACGTCACCCGGCTCTTCGCCGACCGTGGTGCGCCGTACCCGGGCAACGCCGTGCTCGGCCGCATCGACGACGAGTCCCTGACGCGCGAGATCGGCCGCGCCGTGGGCGACGCCCTCGTCGAGGTCGGGTGCACCATGACGTTCGCACCCGACGCCGACATCAACTCGAATCCGCTGAACCCGGTGATCGGCGTCCGCAGCTTCGGCGCGACCCCCGCGCTCGTCGCCCGGCACACCGCCGCGTGGATCGAGGGCGTGCAGTCGACGGGCATCGCCGCGAGCGCCAAGCACTTCCCGGGCCACGGCGACACCGCGACCGACTCGCACCTGGCGCTGCCCGTCGTCGACCTGCCGCTCGAGCGGCTCCGCGAGCGCGAGCTGGCACCGTTCCGCGCGGCGATCGCGGCCGGCACGCGCACGATCATGACCTCCCACATCCTGCTGCCGCAGCTCGACGCGGAGCAGCCCGCCACCCTGTCTCCCCGCATCCTGCACGGCCTGCTCCGCGGGGAGCTGGGCTTCGAGGGCGTCATCGTCTCCGACGCGCTCGACATGGCCGGGGCGAGCGGCGTGCACGGCATCCCCGAGGCGGCCGTGCGCGCACTCGCCGCCGGCTGCGACCTCCTGTGCATCGGCACGGGCAACACCGCCGACCAGCTCGCCGAGATCGTCGCGGCGATCGAGGCCGCGATCGAGGCCGGCCGCCTGCCGGCCGAACGGGTGGCGGATGCCGCGGCCCGCGTCCGGGCGCTCGCACCGGCGTCCGACGCCGAGTCGGGAGCCGACACGAGCGCCGGCCTGCCCGCCGACCTCGGCGCGCGCATCGCGTCGTCGTTCCACGAGGCGCCCGGCGCCCTCGAGCGCCTCGCGGGTGCGGGGCGCCTCGGCACCGTCGTGCGCATCGACACGGCGGCGAACATCGCCGTGGGCGAGGTGCCGTGGGGGCCGTTCGCCCTCGTCGCCGCTCCCGACCCGAGCCGCCCGGCGCCGGCCTGGCTGACGGATGCCGCGATCGTGCCGGTCGACGCGTCGACGCCGCTCGCCGACCCGACCGGCCTCGCCGGGCCCGTGCTCGTCGTGGGCAAGGACCTGCACCGGCATCCGTTCGCCGTCGACGCGATCGAGCGCCTGCGCGCGGTGCGCGACGACGTCGTGACCGCCGACCTGGGCTGGCCGAGCGATGACCTCGCCCTCGCCGACGTGGCGACGTTCGGTGCGTCGCGGTCGGTCGCCGAGGCGTTCGCCGAGCGCATCGACGGTGCCCTGCGCACGACCCCGGCGGAGGCCTCGTGAGGCTCGGCATCGACATCGGCGGCACGAAGACCGCGGCCGTCGCGATCGGCGACGACGGCGCCCTCAGCGACCAGGTGCGCATGCCCACGGGCTTCGGCGCCGACGCGGTCGTCGAGACCGCGCTGCGCACGGTCGAGCGGATGTCGCAGCTCGCCGGCGTCGACGCGCATGCGTTCCACTCCATCGGCATCGGCATCCCCGGCTCGGTCGACAGCGCGACCGGCCGCGTCGCGCACGCCGTCAACCTGGGCCTCGAGGGCCTCGACCTGGGCCCGCGCCTGGCGGACCGCCTCGGCGTCGACGTGCGCGTCGAGAACGACGTGAACGCCGCCGCGCTCGGCGCCCACCACCTGCTCGGCCTCGCCGACGGGCAGCGGGCGCACTCGATGGCCTACCTCAACCTCGGCACCGGGCTCGCGGCGGGCATCGTCCTCGACGGGCACCTGCTCCGCGGTCGCCGCGGCGTCGCGGGCGAGATCGGCCACATCCCCGTCGACCCGGCCGGTGCGCCCTGCCCGTGCGGCCAGCGCGGCTGCCTCGAGACCGTCGCGTCGGGGTCCGCGCTCGCCGCGATGTGGCCGAGCGAGCACAAGCATCCGAGCCTCGAGCTCTTCGACCGGGCCGACGCCGGCGACGCCGCCGCGGTCGCCGTGCGCGACCGGTTCCTCACCGGCGTCGCATCGGCGGTGCGGCTGCTCGCGCTCACGACCGACGTCGACGACATCGTCATCGGCGGCGGGCTCGCCGCGCTCGGCGACCGCCTGCTCGTCGGCACGCGGCGCGTGCTCGCCGACTGGACGGCCTCGTCGCCGTTCCTCGCCTCGCTCGACCTCGCGTCCCGCGTGCAGGTCATCCCGCGCGGCTTCCCCGCCGCGGCCGTCGGCGCCGCGCTCGTCGGCGACGAGCCGGCGCCATCCGGCGGAGCCGAACCGCTCCGCACGCCCGCGATCCAGGAGGAGGTGCCCGCATGGCCGAGGTCGTGATCGTCGGTTCGGAGGAGGAGGCCGGAGAGCTCGCCGCATCCGCGCTCGTCGACCTCGTGCGCTCGCGACCCGACGCGGTGCTGGGGCTCGCGACCGGGTCGACGCCGCTGTCGACCTATCGGGCGCTCGCCCGGCGCCTGCGCGACGACCGCCTCGACGTGTCGCGCGTGCGCGGGTTCGCGCTCGACGAGTACGTGGGACTGCCGCCAGGGCACCCCGAGTCGTACCGCGCGGTCATCACGCGCGAGGTGGTGGAGCCGCTCGGACTCACGCCGTCGCTCGTGCACGTGCCGAACGGCGACCCCGAGACGATCCGCACGGCGGCCGACGACTACGAACGCGCGATCGCCGAGGCCGGCGGCGTGGACCTGCAGATCCTCGGCATCGGCCGAACCGGGCACATCGGGTTCAACGAGCCCGGCTCCTCGCTCGCGTCGCCCACCCGCGTGAAGACGCTCACCGAGCAGACCCGCGCCGACAACGCGCGCTTCTTCGTCTCGCCCGACGACGTGCCCGTGCACTGCATCACCCAGGGCATCGGCACGATCCTCCGGGCGCGGCACCTCGTGCTGCTCGCGTTCGGGGCGGCGAAGGCGCGCGCGCTCGCCGACGCGGTCGAGGGCCCGGTGTCGGCGAGCCGGCCCGGCTCGGCCATCCAGCTGCACCCGCACGCGACCGTGATCGTCGACGAGGCCGCGGCCGCCGAACTCGAGCACGCCGACTACTACCGGCACGCGTGGGCGAACAAGCCCGACTGGCAGGGCATCTGACGTCGCCGGTGGATCGACGCGCGTGGACAGGTGACGGATGCCGCGGCATCCGTCACCGCGGTTAGGCTTGAACCTCGTGAACGACGCCACGCCCGACACGCCCCAGGTGGGCTTCAACGACCTGCTGCGGTTCCTGCTCGAGGTCTTCGCGATCGTGACCCTCGGCATCTTCGGGTTCGTCGCGTTCGAGCTGCCGTGGCCGGGCGTGCTGCTCGGCATCGGCCTGCCGCTCGCCGCGATCCTCCTGTGGGCCCTGTTCCGGTCGCCGAAGGCCGTGTTCCGCGTCGACCCGTTCGTGAAGGCGCTCGTGGAGATCGCCGTGTTCTCGAGCGCGGCGATCGCGTGGTGGGTCATGGGCCAGCCCGTGATCGCGGTCGTGTTCGCCGTGGTCGCCGCGGTCAGCGGCGTCATCAACGGGCGCCGCGAGTTCCGCTGATCCGGCGCCGCCGGCTGCCTCCGGTGGTCGAGTAGCGCCGAGGGCGCGTACCGAGACCCGCGCCTCAGCGGAAGATGACGGTGCGCTGCCCGTCGAGCAGCACGCGCCGCTCGGCGAACCACTTCACGGCCTGCGAGAGCGTGCGGCTCTCCTCGTCCTGGCCGATCGCGACGAGTTCGGCGACCGAGCGCGAGTGGTCCACGCGCACGACGTTCTGCTCGATGATCGGGCCCTCGTCGAGGTCGCTCGTGACGAAGTGCGCGGTCGCGCCGATGAGCTTCACGCCTCGGGCGTGCGCCTGGCGGTACGGGTTCGCGCCCTTGAAGCCGGGCAGGAACGAGTGGTGGATGTTGATGCACCGGCCGGCGAGCGCGGCGCACAGCTCGGGGGAGAGGATCTGCATGTAGCGGGCGAGCACGACGAGCTCGATGTCGTGCTCCTCGACCGCATCGAGGATCCGCCGCTCGAACGCCGCCTTCGTCTCGGGCGAGACGACCGCCTCGGACTCGAACGGCACGCCGTAGAAGTCGACCAGGTCGCGCAGCGTGCCGTGGTTCGAGAGCACGAGCGGGATCTCGACGGGCAGCTGGCCCGCGCGCTGGCGGAAGAGCAGGTCGTTGACGCAGTGCCCGGCCGTCGACGCGAGCACGAGGGTGCGCAGCGGCCGGCCCACCTCGTCGAGGTGCAGGTCCATCTGCCAGCGCTCCCGCACGGGCGCGAGGGCGGCTTCGAGCTCGGCCCGGTCGGCGGGCGACTCCACCTGCACGCGCATGAAGAACCGGCCGGTGTCGTGGCTCGCGAACTGCTGGCTCTCGGTGATGTTGCCGCGCGCGGCGACGATCGCGCCGCTCACCGCGTGGACGATCCCGGGGCCGTCGGTGCAGCTCAGCGTGACGACCCAGTGGTTCAGGTGCGTGCCCGTGGCATCCGCGGTCTCGGTGGCATCCGTGGTCATCCGGACAGCGTACCCGGCGGTCGCGCGACGTTTCGGGCGTTCAGGCGACGCACGGATGCCACGCGGTAGACTGCTCGCGGTCGTGCGGTCACCGCCGGCCCCGGGCGCGCACGTGAGCGCGTAGTCGACCCGCCGCAGGCATCGCCGCGAGCGGGGAACGCCGTCGGATGCACCTCATGCCGATCACCTCATCGTCGCGCGTCGCCGCGACCCCCACCTCCGCCCTGCCGTGGAAGCCGCTCATCGCGCTCGCCTCGGCGGTGTTCCTGTCCATCACCATCGAGATGATCCCGATGGGCCTGCTCCCCGAGATGAGCGCCGACCTCGGCGTCGGCGAGCCGCTCGTGGGCCTGCTCGTCTCGGTCTTCGCGTTCGCCGTCGTCGTGACGTCCGCCCCGCTCACCGCCCTCACCCGACGGATGCCGCGGCGCACGCTGCTCACGGCCGTGCTCGTCCTGCTCGGCCTCACGAGCATCGCGAGCGCGCTCGTGCCCGAGTACTGGATGCTCGTCGCCGTGCGCGTGCTCGGCGGCGTCGCCCACGGCGTGTTCTGGGCGCTCGTCGGCGCCTACCCGGCCCGCCTCGTGGCCCACGGTCAGCTCGGCCGCGCCGTGTCGACGGTGCTCGGCGGCGGCACGATCGCCCTCATCGCGGGCGTGCCGACCTCGACCGCGCTCGGGCAGGCCCTCGGCTGGCGGCCGGTGTTCGCGCTCGTGGGCGTGCTCACGCTGGCGGGCGCGCTGGTGGTGCGCGCGGTGCTGCCGACGGATGCCGCGGCGCCGGCCGCGATCCGTCCGGCGACCGGCTCCACGGCCGCGATCCGCGTCTCGGAGGCCGGCGGCATGGCGGCCGTGCTCGCGGTGTGCGTCGTCACGGCGGTCGTGATGATCGGCCAGTACGCCGCCCTCACCTACGTCGCGCCGATCCTCACCGACGTCGTCGGCGCCGCGCCCGAGGCGGTCGCTCCGCTGCTGTTCGCGTCGGGGCTCGCCGGCGCCGCGGGCCTCGTGGTCGCGGGCAGCCCGATCGCCCGAAACAGCGTGCGCGCCCTCGTGGTCGCGATGACCGCGATCGCCATCGCCCTGGTCGTCATGGCCGCCGAGCCCGGCCTGTGGCCGGCCGTCATCGCCTACACCGCGTGGGGCTTCGCGTTCGGCGCAGTGCCGCCGCTGCTGCAGACGCGCCTGCTCCAGGCCGCCCCGCCCGAGCGACGTGACGCGGCCAGCGCCCTCTACACGACCGCGTTCAACATCGGCATCGGCGGCGGCGCGCTCCTCGGCGGGCTGCTGTTCGGCGCGTTCGGCGTGGGTGCGGTGCCGCTCGCGTACGCCGTCATGCTCGTCGCGGCATCCGTGATCGTCGTCGTGTCGTCGACGCGCGCGGCGGCCGGTCGCGCCCGCGTCGCCGCGGCGACCGGCTCGATCACGCCCTCGGCGTAGGGGGCCGATACACCCCGAACCGACCTCCTCGGCCAGATCACGGAATGCTCCCAGCGGGCTCACGGGTTCCGGGAGGCAGGATGAGATCGCGGCCGGAGTTCGGGCCGGCCGCGGTCGGCACGACCCGCATCGGGGGAACGAGGCGCGGGTTCGACACGCGGGCCGGGCGAGCGGAGACGAAGGGGAGCAGGCCTCCGCCCCGGCCCGAAGCCGACCGACGCACGCGCGGGGATCAGACCAGTCGCGCGCCCGCGCCCCAGACCGCCGTCACGGCGAGGTCGTCGTCGAGCAGCACCGCGTCGGCGGCGTATCCCGCGTCGAGCCGACCGAGGTCGTGCGCGCGACCGACGGCCGCCGCGGGCGTCTCGGTGAGGGCGGTCACCGCGTCCGCGAGCCCGATGCCGCACTCGAGCACGGCGCGGCGGAGCGCGGCATCCTGCGTCAGCGTCGAGCCGGCGATCGCCCCGCCCTCGGCGAGGCGCGCGATGCCGTCGACCACGTCGACCTCGAGCGACCCGAGCACGTACCGGCCGTCCGCCGATCCGGTCGCGGCCATGGCATCCGTCACGAGCGCCACCCGGCCCGCCGCCCCCGCGAACGCGAGGCGCACGACGTCGGGATGCACGTGCACGCCGTCGTTGATGACCTCGAGCGTGACGTGGTCGGCGTGCATGGCCGCGACCACAGGACCCGGCGCGCGGTGGTGGATGCCGCGCATGCCGTTGAACGCATGCGTGAGGATGCTCGCGCCCGCCTCGAACGCCGCGAGGGCGGTCGCGAAGTCCGCGCCGGTGTGGCCGACCGCGACGGCGACCCCCGCATCGACGAACCGCGCCGTCGCCTCGCCCGCCCCGTCGTGCTCGGGAGCGATCGTGATCTGCCGCAGCGTGCCCGAGGCCGCGTCCAGCAGGCGGTCGACGGATGCCGCATCCGCCCGCCGCAGGCGCGCCGGGTCGTGGGCCCCGCGGAAGTCGTGGTCGAGGAACGGCCCCTCGAGGTGCGACCCGAGCACGAGCGGGTCGGATGCCGCGACGCGGGCGATCGCCTCGAGGCGGCCTTCGAGCTCGTCGATGCCCGCCGTCACGAGCGACACGACACTGCGGGTCGTGCCGTGCGCGCGATGCGTCGCGAGCACCGTGCGGATCGCGTCCTCGCCGTCGTCGGCGGCGGCGCCGCCCCCGCCGTGGCAGTGCAGGTCGATGAACCCGGGTACGAGCCACCGACCCGCGGCATCCGTCACGGTCACGCCCCCGTCGGCGGCGCCGTCGCGGGGGAGGCCGTCGCGCCATCCGTCGCCGACGCCGCGTGCGGCGACCCGGTCGCCGTCGAACCGCACCCAGGCCTCGGGCACGACGTCGGCCCCCGACACGAGGCGGGCGGAGTGGATCACGTCGACGCGCGGGGAGCTCACCCGCTCACGTTATCCCGCTGCGCGCGTCGGCGGATGACGCACGGCGTGCGGTCGCGGCATCCGTTGGTATGCTTGCGAGCGTCGCGACTGGCGTTGAGATGGGTGACCATCGGGGAGCGACTGGCACGGACCGACCGCACGCCTGGGCCGGTACGCGAAGCCTCGGGGCGCGAGTCGCGCACGAGGCGATTTCCGCAGGTCCGCATGTCATCTTCGAAGGAGCCAGTCTTGGCCGAATCACTCTCCACCGTCGCGCCCGGCACCGCCGCCGGCGCCGACTCCGTCTTCAACAAGCCGCTCGCCGAGGTCGACCCCGAGATCGCCGAGGTGCTCGAGCAGGAGCTGAACCGCCAGCGCCACACGCTCGAGATGATCGCGAGCGAGAACTTCGTGCCGGTGTCGGTCCTGCAGTCGCAGGGCTCGGTGCTCACCAACAAGTACGCCGAGGGCTACCCGGGCCGCCGCTACTACGGCGGCTGCGAGTACGTGGATGTCGCCGAGTCGCTCGCCATCGAGCGCGCCAAGTCGCTGTTCGGCGCCGAGTACGCCAACGTGCAGCCCCACTCGGGTGCGACCGCGAACGCGGCCGTGCTGTCGGCGATCGCGACGCCCGGCGACACCATCCTCGGCCTCGAGCTCGCGCACGGCGGCCACCTCACGCACGGCATGAAGCTGAACTTCTCGGGCAAGCTCTACAACGCCGTGTCGTACGGCGTCGACCCCGAGACGTTCCTCGTCGACATGGACGCGCTGCGCGACAAGGCCAAGGAGACCAAGCCGCAGGTCATCATCGCCGGCTGGTCGGCGTACCCGCGCCACCTCGACTTCGCCGCGTTCCGCGAGATCGCCGACGAGGTCGGCGCGAAGCTCTGGGTCGACATGGCCCACTTCGCCGGACTCGTCGCCGCGGGCCTCCACCCGTCGCCCGTGCCGCACGCCGACGTCGTCTCGACCACCGTGCACAAGACCATCGGCGGCCCCCGCTCGGGCCTCATCGTCTCGCGCGACACCGAGCTGGCGAAGAAGCTGAACTCGAACGTGTTCCCCGGCCAGCAGGGCGGCCCGCTGATGCACGTGATCGCCGCGAAGGCGACCGCGTTCAAGATCGCGGCCTCCGAGGAGTTCAAGGACCGCCAGGCGCGCACCATCTCGGGTGCGAAGCTGCTCGCATCACGCCTCACCGCCGACGACTCGCGCGCCGCCGGCGTCGACGTGCTCACGGGCGGCACCGACGTGCACCTCGTGCTCGCCGACCTCCGCACGTCGGAGCTCGACGGCCAGCAGGCGGAGGACCGCCTGCACGAGGTCGGCATCACCGTGAACCGCAACGCGGTGCCGTTCGACCCGCGTCCGCCGATGGTGACGTCGGGCCTGCGCATCGGCACGCCCGCGCTCGCGACGCGCGGGTTCGGCGACGCCGAGTTCGCCGAGGTCGCCGACATCATCGCGCTGGCGCTGCAGCCGTCGGCGGACGTCGCGGCGCTCCGCTCGCGCGTCGAGGCGCTCACCGAGGCGTTCCCGCTCTACCCGGGGCTGCAGCAGTAGTCCCGCGGAGCTCCGGGTCCGGCCTGCCCCATCGTGGTCCGGCCGGACCCGGAGCCTCCGGCATCCCGTCGCAGCGAAGGAGTCCGCTCCCGACACGCCGCCCGCGGCATCCGCCCCACGGCGTGTCGGCCCGGTTCTCCTTCATCCCGCTCCGCTGACCAGCCCGGAAGAGGTACCCACATGACCGCGATCACCCTCGACGGCGTCGCCACGGCGTCGGCCGTGAAGTCCGAGCTGGCGTCGCGCATCGCCGAGTTGCGCGCCCACGGGGTGGTGCCGGGGCTCGGCACGCTGCTCGTCGGCGACGACCCGGCGTCGCGCTCGTACGTGGCGGGCAAGCACCGCGACTGCGCCGAGGTCGGGATCGAGTCGATCCGCGTGGACCTGCCCGCGTCGGCGACCACGGCCGATGTGCGTGCGGCGATCCGCGACCTGAACGCGGCCCGCGAGGTCACGGGCTACATCGTGCAGCTGCCGCTGCCGACGGGGCACGACGAGAACGCGATGCTGGAGCTCATCGACCCCGACAAGGACGCCGACGGGCTGCACCCCACGAACCTCGGCCGCCTGGTGCTCGGCATCGAGGGCGACCTGCAGTCCCCGCTGCCGTGCACGCCCGCCGGCATCGTCGAGATGCTGCAGCGGTACGAGGTGCCGATCCGCGGGCGGCACGTCGCGGTGATCGGTCGTGGACTCACGGTCGGCCGTCCCCTCGGCCTGCTCTTCACCCGCAAGGGGCTGGATGCCACGGTCACCTTGACCCATTCGCGCACGGTCGACGTGGCCGACGAGGTGCGTCGCGCCGACATCGTCGTCGCCGCGGTCGGCGTGCCGCACATGGTGAAGCCCGACTGGATCAAACCGGGTGCGGCGGTGCTCGACGTGGGGATCACGCGCGTGGCCGACGAGGAGACGGGCAAGGGGCGGCTCACGGGCGACGTGGATCCCGAGGTCGCGTCGGTCGCCGGTCACCTGTCGCCGAACCCCGGCGGTGTCGGCCCGATGACGCGGGCGATGCTGCTCGCGAACGTGGTGAAGGCGGCCGAGCTCCGGCTCAGCAGCCGCTGACCGCTACCCGCATCCCGGGCTGCCCGGGTGCGTGGTGCACGGCCCGGTGACGAGCACGGTGTCGAAGTCGCCGACGAGCACCGGCTGCGGCGCGCCTTGGACGGTGAGCGTGCCGTCGACCCACCGCCAGGCCGACCCGTCGAAGCGGTACTCGGCGACGTAGGTCACGTCGAGCCGGGCGGTGTGCTCGCCCTTGCTGCGATAGACGTGGCTCGTCGGCGTGGCGGTGAACTCGCGCTGGCCGAGCTCGGCCCAGGTCGCACCGGGATCGGCGCTGCCGACGGTCGCGCCGTCGGAGTACACCCAGCGGTAGCCGACCGGATGGAACCGCACCTGCACCGGTCGGGCGAAGAGCGTGCCCGACCGCGTCACGGTGCCGGCCTCGGCGACGGCGTTCGCCGGGAGGTCGACGACCGCCCAACCCGCCGGCTCGGCGGTGTGCTCGTGCGGCGCCGGCTGGAACGTGGCGACGTCGCGAAGCGTCACGGCCGGCTCGCCCGCCGGCGGCGGGGTCGGCTCGGCGCCGGTGAAGAAGCAGTCGGTCGGATTCGTGGGACTGCAGATGTCGCGCGGGGGAGCGGCGGGGCGAGTGGGTTCGGTGGTGCCGCCGAAGCCGATCCCCTCGGCGACCTGGCCCGAATCGGGGCTGTAGCCGTCGACCGGGTTGTTGTCCGTGCCCGGTCGGGTGTAATCAGCTACGACTTGCGCTGCGCCCTCGCCCGATGATTGGTCGGCGTCGAAGACGGCACCGATGTCCCAGGAATCAGCGTCGTCGGCGGTAGCAGCGACTGGCCCGGCAAGCGAGAGCGTCGCAACCGCCCACGCAGCCAGTCCTACTCGCAGAATGTGATGTCGGACCATGGCTCGGTGTCCTCGACGATGAGCTTGGACGGATCGTCTGGTCGGACCACGAAGGTGGCAACCAGAGCCGATACATCGCTGGTCCTCGGCTTGGTTACGTCCGCCCCAGAGGCGTTGATTATTCGAACGCCAGACACGTCTCGGCAGAAGTACGCCGAAACCGTTGTGTCTTCTCCTGCCTGTTCCCAAGACATGAGGCGCGCTCCGTAGACATTGGTTGTCCCGGTCGTACGCAGCTGAGCCTCAGCCAGAGCCTCGAACTCCTCGACGAGTTGCGAAGCGGCGTTTTCGCTGACGACCTCCGTGATCCGCTCGGGGTTGGTGCCCCCTTCTGAGGCGATCCGCGTGGACATCTCGCTATACGCCTCATACGCCTCCACCGCCGCCGCGAGCGCTTCCTCGTCCGACGCGAAGATCGGCTCGTCGGTCGCGGCGGCGGAGGGGGCGGTCGTGGAGGCGCGGGGCGCGTCGCCGTCCGGCGAGGCGCAGGCGGCGGTGCCGAGCAGCAGGGCGCACGACAGCACGGCGGCGGTGGCGCGGGGGTGCGGCATCCGTCTCGAGGGCCTGGCGGGGGAGGCTTCGGGCATGCGCTCCACCGTAGGCGACGGTGGCGCGGCGGGACGAGGTTATCCCCAGCGCACGGGGGTGCGGCGGCATCCGCTCGCTGCCTGAACGACGTCGGACGTTCACCGGGCGTGCACCGGGCGGACGAACGGCGCGCATAGGTTCGCGGCATGAGCACCGACCTCACCGAGGCGACCGCCGCCGGCGCGAGCGCGAGGGGACTCGCTCGGAACGGCGCCGGCGGGTCGGGGGACCTCGCCGGCGCGCCGGGCGACCGCGCCACGACCGGCGGCGGGTCGGGAGGGGACGCGCCGGCGCGCACGGCCGTCGCGGTCATCCCGGCGCGCGGCGGCTCGCAGGGGCTGCCCGGCAAGAACGTCGCCCGTGTCGGCGGCGTGCCGCTCGTCGCCCGCGCCGTGCACGCCGCGCTCGCCGCAGAACGCATCGGACGCGTCGTCGTCACGACCGACGACGACGAGATCGCCGACGTCGCACGCGCAGCCGGCGCCGAGGTGGTCGCGCGACCCGCCGAACTCGCGAACGCCACCGCGTCGAGCGAGTCGGCGCTGCTCCACGCGCTCGAGGTGCTCGACCTGGTGTCGCCCGCCGCGGCCGCGAGCCGCTCGCCCCAGGCGCCGACGCCGGCGCACGTCACGGTCTTCATCCAGGCGACGTCGCCGTTCATCGACCCCGCCGACCTCGACGCGGCCGTCTCCCGGGTCGAGCGCGGTGAGCGCGACGTGGTGTTCGCGGCCACGCCGACGCACGGGTTCCTCTGGCGCGAACGCGCCGACGACGCCGACGGGGCAAGTGCGGTCGGCGTCAACCACGACCCGGGCAACCGCCCGCGGCGGCAGGACCGCGCGCCCGAGTACCTCGAGACCGGCGCGTTCTACGCGCTCCGCACCGACGGGTTCACCGCGGCCCGGCACCGATTCTTCGGTCGCATCGGCATCCAGCCGGTGCACCCCGACCTCGCGATCGAGATCGACGACGCCGCCGACCTCGCCCGGGCGCGCGCGCTCGCCCCGCGCATCGACCGCCGGCTCGCCGGCGCGCTCGCCGCGGCGCAGGCGGCTCGGGCG
>NZ_LQGY01000003.1 GCF_001620055.1 Agromyces sp. NDB4Y10
GGATGCCGCGGCCGCCTCGGCTGCGCGGCGCAGGGCGGCGGCGTCGCGCACGTCGCCGTCGTCGAACAGCGGCACGGGCGCTCCGGCCCGGCGACGCAGCCGCGGCAGGCCGAACACGAGCAGGGCGACGCCCACGAGCGCGGCGACGACGAGGACCGCGATGAGCGCGAGGGCCGGCATCGGCAGCCCGCCGGCGCCCTCGAAGAGGCCGACGAGCCAGTCGCGCACCGCCTGGGCGAACAGGTCGAACGCCGTCGGCTCCGCCGCGCGGTACTCGGGCTTCGCGAGCTCGTCGAGCACCCACCGTCGCGCCTCGGGCGCGTCGGGGTCGAGCGGCGGCTCCCACCGCACGGGGCCGGTCAGGACCACGTCGGCGCGGTGCCGGCGGTCGGCGGCCCGGCCGGAGCGGCGGGCACGGTCTCGTACGGATCGGACACGTCGCGTCCGGCGTCGCGGGCCTCGACGTGGCGTTCGAGCTCGAGGTCGAGCCCCTCGCCGCGCATCCGGAGGTCGATGTAGATGACGGCGATGAGGGCCGCCTGCACGACCGAGGTGATCGCGCCGATGAGGATCGAGAGGACGAGCGTCGCGATCGTGGTGGCGATCGAGATGGCCAGGTAGGTCTCGCCCGCGCCGGGGTCGAGCACGCTGGCGAGGATGGTGCCGAGCAGCGACACGGGCTGCACCACCACCTGCGCGGCGAACGACAGGATCAGCCCGACCAGGAGGATCAGGCCGAACGTGCGCCAGAAGTTGCCGTTCGTGAGGGCCCACGAGCGGCGCATGGAACGGCCGATGCCCGCGCGCTCGAGCACGATGACGCTCGGCACGAGCGCGAGCTTCGTGCCGAGCCATGCGCCGAGCACGACCAGTCCGAGCACGGCCACGACGGCGAGCCCCGCCGCCGTGAACGCCGCCTCGGGGGAGATGAACGCGGCCGCGATGACGCCGCCGAACACGACCCCGAGCACGACGAGCACGACCGCGCCGACGAGGAGCGTCCAGCCGATCAGCGGGCCGATGCGGCGCGCGGCCCGGCGCCAGAGCTGTCCGAACGTGAGCTTCTCGCCCAGGGTGCCGCTCGCGACCTCCACGACCATCACGCCCTGCAGGAATGCGGCCGCGACCACCGAGACCGCGATCGGCACGAGCGAGAGCAGGACCACCCAGCCGACGGCGCCGGAGAGGATCGCGTCGAGGTCGGCCTCGCTCGCCGTCTCGACGCGCGAGAAGATCCAGAAGAAGAGGGGCACGAACACGGCGGCGGACGCGATCGCCGACACGAGTTGCACGACGAGGCCCGTCCCGAACACGGGCGCGGGGTTGCGGCGGAGCGTGCGGAAGGGGGCCCAGAGCAGCGTGCCGAACGACATGGGCCGCAGGGGGAGCAGGCCGGGCTTCGGCGGCGGCGTCCAGCCGGCCGGGCCGGGCGCCGCGCCGTACTGGCCGGGGGCCGCGCCGTACGGCCCGGGAGCCGTTCCGTACGACCCGGGAGCCGTTCCGTACGGCCCGGGAGCGGACGCGTATCCGGGCGGCGGTCCGTAGGGCGGGGGCGCCGCGGGCGGGAGCGGGGGCGCCACCGGCGGCACCGGCGGGGGCGGACCGGGCGCGGGGCCTGCGCCCGTGGCATCCGTCGCGTCGTCGGGACCGCCGACGGGCGGCTTCCAGTCGTGGTCGGGCACGTGCGGCGCTCCTTCTCCGGGGTTGCCCCAATGCTGCCACAGGCCCGCCCCGGCCGGTCCCGGCTGTCGAGCCACTACGCTGGAGGCACCTGGTTCCCCGCCGGCGGTGCGCCGGCAACGACGGAGAGCAACGGATGACGCCACGCGTACTCGTCGTCGACGACGACACGGCCCTCGCCGAGATGATCGGCATCGTGCTGCGCACCGAGGGGTTCGACCCGTCGTTCTGCGCCGACGGCTCCGGCGCGGTCGCCGCGTTCCGCGAGACCAAGCCCGACCTGGTGCTGCTCGACCTCATGCTGCCCGGGATGGACGGCATCGAGGTGTGCGGCCGCATCCGTGCGGAGTCGGGCACGCCGATCATCATGCTCACGGCCAAGAGCGACACGGCCGACGTCGTGCGCGGGCTCGAGTCCGGAGCCGACGACTACATGGTCAAGCCCTTCAATCCGAAGGAGCTCGTCGCCCGGATCCGCACGCGCCTGCGGCCGGCGCCCGAGTCGGCGGTCGAGACGATCTCGATCGGCGACCTCGTGATCGACGCGGCCGGCCACGAGGTGCGCCGCGGCGACGAGCGCATCAACCTCACGCCGCTCGAGTTCGACCTGCTGCTCACGCTCGCGTCGAAGCCGCAGCAGGTGTTCACGCGCGAGATGCTGCTCGAGCAGGTCTGGGGCTACCACTACAAGGCCGACACGCGCCTGGTGAACGTGCACGTGCAGCGGCTCCGCGCCAAGGTCGAGCACGACCCCGACAACCCCCGCATCGTGATGACCGTGCGCGGCGTCGGCTACCGCGCCGGCGCCACCACCTGAGACGGGCGCGATGACCGCGGCGGCGAACCCGGCGGCGCGCAGCCTCGGCTGGATCCGCGCGCAGTCCCGCCGCATCGGCACGCTCTGGCGGCGCTCGCTGCAGTTCCGCACCGTCCTCATCACGCTCGGGCTGTCGAGCCTCGCGATCCTCGTGATCGGCTTCACGATCTCGTTCACCGTCGCCTCGAACCTGTTCTCCGACCAGGTCGACCGCGTGCTGGCCTCGTCGGCGACGGCGACGGTCGCAGCCCAGCGATACCTCGAGTCGTCGGATGCCGCGGACCGCGCCTCGGTCCAGGCCGTCACGAGCTCGGCGCTGCAGACCGTCACCGGCGTCTCCGGCAGCGCCGACATCGCGCTGTTCCGCGCGCCGGGGACGCCGCCCGCGTCGATCGCCCCGCCGGACTTCCTGAGCCCCGACCTCGGCGGTCGCATCACCGCCGACCTGCGCGAGCGGGTGCAGGAGAACCCGACCGGCCAGTACTGGCAGTCGATCGAACTCGTCAACAGCCGCGGCGAGTCGGTGCCGGGCATCATGGTCGGCTCGCAGCTCGAGATCCCGGGCGCGGGCTTCTACGAGCTCTACATCGGCTACGACCTCGCCGATGCGGCGCAGACGCTCGCGTTCGTGCAGGCGACGGGCGCTGTCGGCGCCGTCGCGCTCATCGCCCTGCTGTCGGCCATCACGCTCGTCGTCGTGCGCTGGGTGATCGAGCCGATCCAGGCGGTGGCGGCCACGAGCCGGCGCCTCGCCGCGGGCGACCTCGGCGTGCGCCTGCCGGTCCGGGGCGAGGACGAGATCGCCACGCTCGCGGCATCCTTCAACGGCATGGCCGACACGCTGCAGTCGCGCATCCGCGAACTCGCCGAGCTCTCGGTCATGCAGCAGCGGTTCGTCTCGGACGTCTCCCACGAGCTGCGCACCCCGCTGACGACCATCCGACTGGCCGGCGACGTGCTCGACGGGCAGCGGGACGACTTCCGCCCGGCGACCGCCCGCACGGTGGAGCTGCTCCGCACGCAGACCGAGCGGTTCGAGAACATGCTCGCCGACCTGCTCGAGATCAGCCGGTACGACGCCGGATCCGTGGAACTCGAGACGGAGCCCACGAACCTCGTCCACCTGGCCGGCGAGACGATCGAGTCGATGCACGAGCTCGCCGTCGAGCACGGCAGCGAGCTCCGGCTCGAGGCGCCCGGCGGGCACCTCGACGCCGACGTCGACCCGCGCCGCATCCGCCGCATCGTGCGGAACCTGGTCGGCAACGCGATCGAGCACGGCGAGGGCCGCCCCATCGTCGTGTCGGTCGACAGCAACGAGACGGCGATCTCGCTCTCGGTCCGCGACTACGGCATGGGCATGAGCGAGGAGGACGCCGCGCGGGTGTTCGACCGGTTCTGGCGGGCGGACCCCAGTCGCCGTCGCAGCATCGGGGGCACCGGGCTCGGGCTCGCCATCTCCCTCGAGGACGCCGTCGCGCACGGGGGGACGATCGACGTGTGGTCGCGGCAGGGTCGGGGCACCGTGTTCCGGCTCACGCTCCCTCGGCGGCGAGGGATCGAGCCGGTCGTGCCGCCCCTCGCGCTCGAGCCCGACGATCCGGATGCCACCGAGCCGGGGCCGCCGTCCACACCTCCGACCGACACCGCCGCGATCCGGGAGGTCCACGATGCGTGATCTCGCCCGCCGCGCGGCCGTGATCGCCGCCCTCGCGCTCGCTGCGACGCTCACGGGATGCGCGTCCATCCCGACGAGCGGGAACGTCAACGCGGGGGTCGCGCGCCCGGCGGAGGAGCCCGTGGACCTCGACGTGCTCGTCCGCCAGCCGCAGGGCGGTGAGACCCAGCAGCAGATCCTCGAGGGGTTCATCGAGGCGGCCGCGAGCCCTCGCGGCAACTACGACATCGCCCGCGAGTACCTTACGCCCGCCTTCGCGAGCGAGTGGGCGGCCGACGCCGGCACCACGATCGACGTGCTGGCCGACCGCACGTTCAACCAGTTCGGCGAGCGCGGCATCCGGGTCCAGGTGGTGCCGTCGGGGAGCCTCGCGCCGAACGGCCAGTACCTCGAGTCCGCGACCACCGCGCCGGTCCAGCTCCAGTACGAGTTCGAGCAGGTCGACGGCGAGTGGCGCATCTCGGCCGCGCCGCCGGGCCTGCTGGTCGACGAGACCACCTTCCAGATCGTGTACCGCGACTACACGCTCGCGTTCTTCGATCCGCAGTACCGCTTCCTCGTGCCCGACGTGCGCTGGTTCGCCGGGCGGGAGTCCGCCCAGACGAGCATCGTGCGCGCCCTCCTCGCGGGGCCGGCGGAATGGCTCGCGCCCGCCGTGGTGTCGGCGATCCCCGAGGACGTGACGCTCGATCCCGCGACCGTGCCGGTCACCGACGGCGTCGCCGAGGTCTCGCTCGTCGGCGCGGCCTTCGACAACCTGCTGACGGTGCAGCGCATGCAGTACCAGCTCGAGCAGAGCCTCGCGGGGGTTCGGAACGTCCGCAACGTCGAGCTCGCGCTGAACGGCGCGCCCGTGGAGGCGCCCGACCTCGCGCAGGAGCCGCAGCGCACGCTGCGCATCGACCCGAGGCCGGTCGTGTACGACGGCGAGGCGTTCGGCTTCCTGTCGGGTGGCGACGAGCTCTCACCCGTACCGGGCATCTCCGAGCAGGTCGTCGCCCTCGAGCCGACCGGAGCCGCGCTCGGTCCCCGCGACGACGCCGCCGCGGTGCGCGCCGCCGACGGGGTCTGGCTGGTGCGTCCCGACGAGGAGCCGGTGCTGCTCGATCCGCGCGACGGGCTCGTGGTGCCGGCGCTCGACATCGACGACGTCGTGTGGTCCGTGCCGGGCGACGCGCCCGACGCGCTCGCCTGGTTCGCGGTCGACGGTTCGGCCGCCGGCGAGCAGATCCCCGTTCCGTGGAGCGGGTCGCGCATCGCGGCGATCGAGCTGTCGCGCGACGGCACGCGGCTCGCGGCCCTCCTGGCCGACGGCGCGCGATCGCGCGTGGTCGTCGCGTCGGTCCAGCGCGACGAGGCCGGGCTCCCGGTCGCCCTCGGGCCGGTGGTGCTCGAGCTGGCGGGGGCGGTCGGCGAGCCGCTCGACCTCGCCTGGCTCGACTCGGGGTCGATCGGCGTGCTGACGGCGTCGGCGTCGGGTGCGCGGGTCGGCCTGCAGGAGGTCGGTGCGCCGGACACCGCGGGCGAGGGGCCCGAGGGCGCGGTGCAGCTCGACGGCGCGAACAGCCAGCGCGACCTCCGCGTCCTGACGTCGGACGGCGACCTGGCCACCCGGGCGGGCGCGACGTGGCAGGTCCAGGACCGCGGCATCCGGTTCCTGGCCACGCAGCAGTCCGGCTGACTCGTCCTCCACGGGTCCGGCAAGCGCTGGCGGTGCACGCGTGCCGCCGAGGCGAGCGGATGCCGCGGGCGGCGCGGGTCACGATGGGCGGGTGCCCCCGTTCGCCCGTCCCGTCCGCGCCGCCGTGCTCGACGCCCTCGCGCTCGTGCTGCCGGTCGACTGCGCCGGATGCGGCGCGCCCGATCGCTCGGTGTGCGACGCGTGCCGAGCTGCGCTCGCGCCCGCGCCGGTGCGCACGAGCCGGGCGGTCCTCGGCGGGACCGACGGCATCGCAGTGTGGGCCGGGCTCGAGTACGCGGGCATCGCCTCGAGCGTCATCCGCTCGATGAAGGACGCCCAGCGAACGGATGCCGCGGCCGCGCTCGCCCCCGCCCTGCGCGCCGCCCTCGCGGCGGCCTGCCGCGACCCGGTCGGCGGGATGCCGCCGACGCGGCTCGAGATCGCCGCCGTGCCGTCGACCCGGGCCGCGCGGTGCGAGCGCGGGTACGAACCGGTCCGCCTGCTCCTCGGCCGCGCCGGCTTCCGCGCCCCGGCGGTGCTCCGCACGCGGGAGGGACGGCTCGACCAGGCCCACCTCGGACGCGAGGCGCGGCGGGCGAACGCCGCGGGATCGCTGGCCCCGCTGCGCCGCCTCGACGGGCGCACCTTCCTGGTCGTCGACGACGTCGTCACCACCGGCTCGACGCTCGCGGAGGCGGTCCGCGCCATCCGTTCGGCGGGCGGCACCGTGCATGCCGCGGCGGTCGTGGCCCACACGCCCAGGCGCGTCCCGGAGATCTCCCTGCCAGTTGGTGAACGGCCCGTGACATCGGCGGGCGGGCGGACTACGGTGTCAGGACAGGCGTGGTCGAACCACCCTTCCAACCCGGGTGACACGCCGGTGGATGGAGGTCGTCATGGAACTGAACATCGTCGGACGCAACCTGGAAGTGACCGATCGATTCCGCGCCTACGCGGCTGAGAAGGCCGAGAAGGTGTCCAACCTCTCGGACCGTGCGATCTCGCTCGACGTCAAGGTCAGCAGGCACAACGAGAAGAACGGCAACTCCGGGCTGGACCGCGTCGAGCTCACCCTCGTCGGCAAGGGGCCCCTCGTCCGGGCCGAAGCCGACGGCTCCGACAAGTACGCGGCGTTCGACGTCGCGCTCGGGCGGCTGCTCGAGCGCATCCGACGGGCCAAGGACCGTCGCAAGGTCCATCGCGGCGGCAGTCGCCGCCCCACCTCGCTGCGCGAGGCCACCGAGGGCGGCTTCGCGGGCGTCGGCGTGCAGGCCGCCGACGTCGAGGTGCTCGAGCGCGTGCGCACCGGCGAGATCCCCGTCGTCCGAGAGTACTCGGACGCCTCGGCCGAGGAGGCGCCGTACTCACCGGTCGTGATCCGCCGCAAGGTGTTCAACGCCACCCCGATGACCGTCGACGACGCGCTGTACCACATGGAGCTCGTCGGCCACGACTTCTACCTCTTCATCGACGTCGAGACGCACCGACCGAGCGTCGTGTACCGCCGGAAGGGCTGGGACTACGGCCTGATCGGCCTCGACGAGCACGGCAACGCCGACGCGACCGCCGAGTCGGGACAGGCGGACCTGGCTCGAGCCGGCGCCTGACCCGCGTCCCGCCGACCCGTCGGCCCGGCGCCCGGCGACTCCTGCCGGGCACCGGGCCGACGCCCAGTCCGCAGCCCAGTAGCATGGCTATGATGACCGTCTGCACAGGCGGATCCTCCGGCGTGCGCGGGTGCCCCACCCCGCCGTCGCACGCCTGACGACAACGGGAGAGCAGTTCGTGGCTTCGATTCTGGAAAAGGTCCTCCGCGTCGGCGAAGGTCGCACCCTCAAGCGGCTCGAGAACTACGCCGCCGCGATCAACGCCCTCGAAGACGACTTCCGGGCGCTCAGCGACGACGAACTCAAGCACGAGACCGTCGAGCTCCGCGAGCGCTACGGCAACGGCGAGTCGCTCGACGACCTCCTGCCCGAGGCGTTCGCCGCGGTCCGCGAGGCGAGCCGTCGCACCCTCGGCCTCCGCCACTTCGACGTGCAGCTCATGGGCGGCGCGGCCCTGCACCTCGGCAACATCGCCGAGATGAAGACGGGCGAGGGCAAGACGCTCGTCGCGACGACGGCCGCCTACCTGAACGCGCTCACGAGCCGGGGCGTGCACATCGTCACGGTCAACGACTTCCTCGCGAGCTACCAGTCCGAGCTCATGGGCCGCGTCTTCCGCGCGCTCGGCATGTCGACCGGATGCATCGTGGCCGGCCAGACTCCCGCGGTCCGTCGCGAGCAGTACGCCGCCGACATCACGTACGGCACCAACAACGAGTTCGGGTTCGACTACCTGCGCGACAACATGGCGTGGCAGGCGTCCGACATGGTCCAGCGCGGCCACTACTTCGCCATCGTCGACGAGGTCGACTCGATCCTCATCGACGAGGCCCGCACGCCGCTCATCATCTCCGGCCCCGCCTCGGGCGAGGCCAACCGCTGGTTCACCGAGTTCGCGCGCCTCGCGCAGCGGCTGGTCCCCGGCGAGGACTTCGAGGTCGACGAGAAGAAGCGCACCGTTGGCGTCCTCGAGCCCGGCATCGAGAAGGTCGAGGACTACCTCGGCATCGACAACCTCTACGAGTCGGCGAACACGCCCCTCATCTCGTTCCTCAACAACTCGATCAAGGCGCGCGCGCTCTTCAAGCGCGACAAGGACTACGTCGTGATGAACGGCGAGGTCCTCATCGTCGACGAGCACACCGGACGCATCCTCGTCGGGCGCCGTTACAACGAGGGCATCCACCAGGCGATCGAGGCCAAGGAGGGCGTGCAGGTCAAGGCCGAGAACCAGACCCTCGCGACCGTCACGCTGCAGAACTACTTCCGCCTCTACGACAAGCTCTCGGGCATGACCGGTACGGCCGAGACCGAGGCGGCCGAGTTCATGTCGACCTACAAGCTCGGCGTGGTCGCGATCCCGACGAACAAGCCCATGGTGCGCATCGACCAGCCCGACCTCGTCTACAAGAACGAGGAGGCGAAGTTCGCCCAGGTCGTCGAGGACATCGTCGAGCGGCACAAGAAGGGCCAGCCCGTCCTCGTCGGCACGACGAGCGTCGAGAAGAGCGAGTACCTCTCGCGGCTGCTCGCCAAGAAGGGCGTGCGCCACGAGGTGCTGAACGCGAAGAACCACGCCCGCGAGGCCGCGATCGTCGCGCAGGCCGGCCGACTGGGTGCCGTCACCGTCGCGACGAACATGGCCGGTCGCGGCACCGACATCATGCTCGGCGGCAACGCCGAGTTCATGGCGGTGCAGCGGATGCACGAGCGCGGGCTCAGCCCCGTCGACACCCCCGACGAGTACGAGGCCGCCTGGGACGCCGTGTTCGACCAGACCAAGGCCGAGGTCGAGCAGGAGGCCGAGAAGGTGCTGGCCGCCGGCGGGCTCTACGTGCTCGGCACCGAGCGTCACGAGTCGCGCCGCATCGACAACCAGCTCCGCGGCCGCTCGGGCCGACAGGGCGACCCCGGCGAGAGCCGCTTCTACCTCTCGCTCACCGACGACCTCATGCGCCTGTTCAACGCGGGAGCCGCCGAGAGCCTGATGTCGCGCGGCGTGCCCGACGACGTGGCCATCGAGTCGAAGGTCGTCACGCGCGCCATCCGCTCGGCGCAGTCGCAGGTCGAGGCGCGCAACGCCGAGATCCGCAAGAACGTGCTGAAGTACGACGACGTCCTGAACCGCCAGCGCGAGGCGATCTACTCCGACCGCCGGCACATCCTCGAGGGCGACGACCTGCACGACCGCGTGCAGTCGTTCCTCGAAGAGGTCATCGACGAGGTGCTCGACGAGCACACCGCCGAGTCCAGCCCCGACGAGTGGGACTTCGACGCGCTCTGGGCCGAGCTGAAGACGCTGTACCCGATCGGCATCACGATCGACGAGGTCGTCGCCGAGGCCGGCGAGAAGGGGCGCGTCAACCGCGACTTCGTGCGCCGCGAGATCCTCTCGGACGCCAAGCTCGCCTACCAGCGCCGCGAGGAGCAGCTGGGCAGCCCCGCCATGCGCGAGCTCGAGCGGCGCGTGGTGCTCTCGGTCATCGACCGCCGCTGGCGCGACCACCTCTACGAGATGGACTACCTCAAGGACGGCATCGGCCTGCGCGCCATGGCCCAGCGCGACCCGCTGGTCGAGTACCAGCGCGAGGGCTACGCCATGTTCCAGCAGATGATGGGGCAGATCCGCGAGGAGACCATCGGCTTCCTCTTCAACCTCGAGGTCGAGGTCGCGCAGCAGGGTGCCGCCCCGCGCATCGAGGCCAAGGGCCTGCAGCGCCCCACCGCTCCTGAGGACAAGCTCAGCTACTCCGCCCCGAGCGACTCGGGCGGGGTGGAGGTGCGCAACCAGCGCGGGCAGATCCAGCAGGCGGCCACGCAGCGCGCGCGTCGCGCCGTCGCCGCACAGCAGCAGCCGCAGCAGCCGCAGCAGCCCGCGGCCCGCGGCGCGTTCGGGCAGCGCACGGAGGGCGACGCCGCGCCGATGAACCGGCAGGAGCGCCGCGCCCAGGATCGCAAGGGGCGCTGACCGCGACCACGACGAACGGCCCGGGCGACGCCCGGGTCGTTCCGCGTCCCGGCGCTTCGCGGGACGCCTCGCGCGAGGTCGTCTAGGCCGATCGTCGCGACTCGAGGAACCAGGTGTGCACCGTGCCGATGCCCTTGACGTCCACGGGACCCCGGGGCCGGAGTCGGAAGCCCTCCGCGAGGCGGTCCGCCACCGCGTCGGTGACCTGGATCGAGTCCGGAGGCGCGGTGGACTCCATGCGGCTCGCGGTGTTGACGGTCGTGCCGTAGACGTCCCACAGGAAGCGGGAGGCGCCGATGACGCCGGCGACGATCGGTCCGACGGCGATGCCGACGCGGAGGTGCACCGCCGGACGTTCGCCGATCGCGTGCGAGGCGGCCAGTGCCCGGGCGTCGAGCGCGAACCCCGCGAGGGCGTCGAGGTCGGCCTCGTCGTCGAGCCCGCCGGTGATCACGAGGTACGCGTCGCCGATCGTCTTGACCTTGGTGAGGCCGTGCCGGGCCGTGAGGTCGTCGAGTGCGCCGAACAGGCGATCCAGGTCCTGCACGAGGGCGTCCGGGGAGAGCGTCTCCGAGAGGCTCGTGAAGTCGACGATGTCCGCGATGAGGACCCCCACCCCGTCGAGGCGATCGGCGATCGGGTGCTCGCCCGCGACGAGGCGATCGGCGATCGCGCCCGGGAGGACGTTCCGCAGGAGCCGGTCGGAGCGGTCCCGCTCCTCCGCTAAGGCGGCGGCGAGTCGGTCGCGCGAACGGACGTACGCGCGCATCGCGACGAAGACGATCGTGGACACCGACACGATGTTGACGGCGAAGAACAGCGTGACCACGCGGGGGTCGAGGTCGGGAGCGGTCGCACTGAGCACGCCCTCGAGTGGCACCATGGCCGCCACGATGGCCACGTAGAGGGCGAACACGAGCCCGGGTCGTCGTACGCGGCTGAACGAGAGCGCGCCGATCGGTGCGGATGCCGCGAAGAGGATGACGCCGCTGCTGTTCGCGAAGCCGCCCAGGGCGACGTGGACGAGCGGCGGCAGCGTGAGGAACATCGTCAGTTGGGACCGGCGGAACCACCGGTCGTCCCGGGTCGCGCGAAGGTGTGCGAGGCCCGCGATCGTGGCGACGATGTAGACGGTCGGGATGGCCGCGGCCACGGGGACCCCGATGGCGTAGTAGAACGCCGCCCAGGGCGCGACCACCACCGAGGTGAAGACGGCGGTGAACGTGAGGACCCGCTTCTCCATGCGGCGGCCGTCGTCGTCGCCCGGGGCCACGCCGAGCGAGGCGATGGCCGTGCCCGCCGCCGTGATGCGCCGGGCCGCCGAGCCGCGGTCCATGGCATGAGGCTAGGGGATGTGCCGGCGAGGTGCCATCACCGGTGGGACCGGTGGGGCCGGGGAGTCGCGGATCAGAGCACGCTGATGACGCTCGCGCGCCAGCGCTGGTCGAGGCCCTCCAGGCGGATGGCCACCGCTCGCGATCGAGCGCGCTGGTGCACCATGACCACCGCCTCGACGATGCCGTCGGCGGGCTCGTCGATCATCACCCGTCCGACGGTGAAGGCGGGCCGTTGCGGGACGAGCCCCTTCGCTCGCCGTGCTCGGGCCGCCAGCACGACGCGCTTCGAGAGGTTCCGATAGACGTCGTCGGTCACCCACCGCGCGAGCTGCTCGAGGTCGCGCGCACCCGCGAGGACCTCGATGACGCAGTGGGTCAGGTTGCGCAGCAGCTGTTCGGGGTCGTCGAGCTCGGCTCGCCCGGAGCGCTGGCGGGAGAACTCGTCGTCGTCGAAGAACAGGCGACGCGCGACGGCCCCTTCGACGACGGGGGTTCTGGGCGCGCTGGGGAGGCGAGCGGTCATGGATGCTCCAGTAGGGTGGGGCCCGTCAGCCGGCATGCGTCGACGCGGTGTCCCCTGTTCGGGGGGTAGGAGGGTCTGACTGAACGGTACGGTCGAGCGCTCTCGGGTGTCAAGGGAAATCCGCGCCTGTGGAGAAGTGCGTCGGCTCCGGCCCTGCCGGGTAGCGTCGGCGCATGCGCTGGGACCTGCTGTTCGACGACCTGGAGTCGCAGCTCGACCGCGAGCAACGCGAGGAGGAGCGCGTGCTGGCGCTCGAGTCCGAGCGGCTGCGGCTCGCCCGGCTGTCGCTCCGGGAGCGCATCATGGCGCTCGCCGCGGCCGACGGGGAACGCGGCGGGATCCGCCTCGAGCTCGCGGGAGGACGCACGCTGCTCGTGCAGCCCACGACGTTCGGCCGCGACTGGTTGAGCGGGCACCTCGTCGTGCAGGGCGGCCGGAGCCAGTGCATCGTCCCGATGGACGCGATCGCCGCGGTCGCCGCGGGTCGTCGCCAGGTGGACGAGAGCCTCACGCGAGTGCCCGAGTCCTCCACCAGGATCGCCGAGCGCATCGGGCTCGCGTTCGTGCTGCGGGACCTCGGTCGGCGTCGCATCCCCGTCGATCTCGAGTCCCTCGACGGCCGGCACCACGGCACGATCGACCGCGTCGGCCTCGATCACCTCGACCTCGCCCTGCACGAGCCGGGGACCCCTCGGCGCGAACGCGACGTCCGCGGCTACCGGTTGGTGCCGTTCGCCCGCGTCGTGGCGGTGACGGTGCGCTGAAGCGCCTCAGTCGACGGCGCGCGGCCCTCCGGAGCGCAGGCCGGACAACTCGATGACGTTGGCGAACTCGCCCTGATGCCATGCCGAACGACGCCGCGTCGCCTCGTACTGGTCGTCGATCCACAGCTCGAGCTGGGTGCGCTCGACGCGCCATGGCCCGCGTTCGCCGACTCGGATCGCGGGCAGCTCGCCCGACAGGATCAGGTCGTGCACGGTCTCGACGTCGACGGCGAGCACCTCGGCCGCATCGGCGACCGTAAGGAAGCGGCCGATCGCATCGCCCGGACCGTTCTGGATCATCACTCGATTATCGACCTCGCCGTCGGACGCCGTCCGCGGTGTGGATAACTTCACGGTGACCTCTCGGCAAGGCGCCACCATGGTCCCGGCGACCGAGGAGAGGAGTCGGAATGGCGGTTCGCAGCGCACGACGAGAGCGGGGCTCGACGCGAGTCGATCCCCGCTTGCTCATCGGGCTGGCGCTCGTGGCCGGATCCAGCCTCGGGATCTGGGCGCTCGTCGAGGCGCTCGACGACACCCGCGAGGTCCTGGTCGCCCCGGCGACGCTCACGCCGGGCACGCGCGTGGAGGCCGCCTCGCTCCGGGTCGAATCCGTCCGGCTCGGCGCCCTCGCCGACGGCTACCTCGCCCCCGACGACCTCCCCGAGGGCGGTCTCGTGGTGGTGCGCACCGTGCAGGCGGGCGAGCTCCTGCCCGCGGCATCCGTCGCCGACCGCGAGCGCGCCGACCTCGCGGTGGTGGTCGTCACGAGTTCGCGTCCGCTGCCGGGCGAGGTCGCGCCGGGCGCCCTCGTCGACGTGTGGACCGCCGCCGAGGTCGAGCGCGGCGCGTTCGAGCCGCCGGTGGTGCTGGTGCCCGGTGCCGAGGTCGCGGCGGTCGCCGAATCCGACGGCATGATGTCGACGGGCGGGCCCACGGTCGAGTTGCTGATCCCGCGCGAGAAGACCGCGGCGCTCCTCGAGGCGCTCGCCGCGGGCGACGCCGTCGACCTCGTCCCCGCGACCGGCGCGGTCCGCGACTGATGGCCCGTCTCGCGCTCGCCCTCGACCCGTCGCTCGAGGACCGCATCCTCGCCGACCTGGTCGAGTCGGGGCACACGATCGTGGCCCGGCTGGTCGGATGGCGCGACGTGCTCGACTGCCTCGACGTCGTCGGGCCGGAGGTGGTCGTCGTCGGCGCGGGCCGCGCGACATTGACGCCCGAGCTGCTCGCCGCGTGCGACGAGCGCGGCATCCGCTGCATCGCGCTCGCGGATTCCGACCACGATCGCGCGCAGGCCAATCGCATCGGGCTCCACGAGGTGCTCGATGCCGGGGTCCCCGTCGCCGAGCTCGAGGCCCTCGTCAGCGGCGGGGTCACCGTCCCGTCGCGTCTGGGCGACCCGGCCACCGCCGGCCGCGACGCCGGCCCGGGGAACGGGATCGTGGCGGTCTGGGGCCCGGCGGGCGCCCCGGGCCGGACCACCGTCGCGGTCAACGTCGCCGCCGAGCTCGCCGCCGCGGGCCACCGCGTGGCCCTCGTCGACGCCGATCCGTACGGCGGCGCCGTCGCGCCGATCCTCGGCCTGCTCGACGAGGCGCCGGGATTCGCCTCGGCGTGCCGGCTGGCCGGTGCGGGGGCGCTCGATCGCGCCGAGCTCGAGCGCATCGCCCAGCGCTACTCGTCGCCGCGCGCCCCGTTCGAGGTGTTCACGGGGCTCGTCGGCCCGAGCCGATGGCCCGAGCTCTCCGACGAGCGCGTCACGGCCGCGCTCGCGGCCATGCGCGATCGGTTCGAGTACGTCGTGGTCGACACGGGATTCTCGCTGGAACGCGACGAGGAGCTCATGACCGACCAGTTCGCGCCGCGGCGCAATGCCGCGACGTTCGCCGCACTCGCGGCGGCCGATCGCGTGCTCGCCGTCGGCCTCGCCGACCCAGTGGGACTGTCGCGGCTGCTGCGTGGCCACGGCGAGCTGGTCGACCTCGTCGACGTCGAACGCGTCGACGTGGTGGTGAACCGCGTGCGGTCGAGTGCGCTCGGCCTCGATGCGCATGCGCAGGTCCGCCAGACGCTGCGGCGGTTCGCCGGGCTCGCCGAGGCGACGCTGCTCCCGCACGACGGGCGGGCGACGGATGCCGCGATCCTCATGGCGCGCACCCTCCGCGATGCCGCGCCGCGGTCGCCGCTCCGCGCGGCACTGCGTGCCTACGTCGACGACCGGCTGCTGCCCGAACCGGAACCCGCGCCGCGCCGGCGCGCGCTCCTGCCGGTCGGCCGCCGGCGCGCCGCGGTGGCCTGAGCAGGCGGTCAGCGCTCGCTACGCTGGGTCTGTGTCGACCCTCAGTGATCTCGTCCTCGCCCAAGGGCGCAGCAGCCAGGCGGACGTGGACTGGCTCCACATGCTCGTCGGCGACCTCCAGCTCCTCGCCGACCTCGCCTTCGCCGACATCGTGCTCTGGGTGCCGTCCGGCGATGACGACTTCGTCGCCGTCGCGCACTCGCGTCCGTCGAGCGCGGCGACCCTGTTCTACCGCGACTTCGTCGGGCAGGCGATCCGCGCGGAGTGGCGCGACCTCGTCTCGCAGGCGTTCGACTCGGGCGCGATCGTCGACTCCTCGGCACCCGACTGGTACGAGGAGATGCCGACGCGCGTCCGCTCCGTGCCCGTGATGCGTCGGCTCTCCGTCACCGGCACCGAGCTGGCGCCCGAGCCGGTCGCCGTCATCACCCGGCACACCAACCTCGGGTCGACCCGCACCCCGAGCCGTCAGGAGCTGACGTTCAACGACTGCGCGGCCGAACTGTTCCAGATGATCGCCTCGGGGGACTTCCCCGACCTCGGCGCACCGACGGGCCCCCGGCGCGGCGCGCCGCGCGCGTCGGACGGGCTCATCCGCCTCGACGTCGACGGCATCACGACGTTCGCCAGCCCGAATGCGCTGTCGGCGTTCAACCGCATGGGCTTCGACGACGAGCTCGAGGGCCAGTCGCTCGCCGATGTCGCGTCGCGGCTGCTCAGCGGGCGGCTCGACGTCGACGAGTCGCTGCCGCTCGTCGTCACCGGGCGCGCACCGTGGCGCACGGACGTCGAGTCGCGCGGTGTGACGGTGTCCCTCCGAGCCATCCCGATCCGTCGCCGCGGCGAGCGCACCGGAGCGATCGTGCTCACGCGCGACGTCACCGAGCTGCGCCACCAGGAGCAGGAGCTCATCACCAAGGATGCGACGATCCGCGAGATCCACCATCGCGTGAAGAACAACCTGCAGACGGTCGCGTCGCTGCTGCGCATCCAGGCACGGCGCACGCACTCCGACGAGGCGCGTGACGCCCTCACCCAGGCGATGCGGCGCGTCGGTGCGATCGCCGTCGTCCACGACACCCTCTCCGAGGGCCTCAGCCAGAACGTCGACTTCGACGAGGTGTTCGACCGCGCGCTGCTGCTCGTGGCCGAGGTCGCCGCAGCCCACAACACGACGGCGCACCCGAAGAAGTCGGGGACGTTCGGGGTGCTGCCCAGCGCCTACGCCACGCCGCTCGCCCTCGCGCTCACCGAGCTCGTCACGAACGCGGTCGAGCACGGCCTCGCCGGGCAGGAGGGCGACGTGGAGGTCATCGCGAGCCGGTCCGAGACGATGCTCATCGTGCAGGTCCGCGACACCGGCTCAGGGCTGCCCGAGGGCAAGGTCGGCGAGGGCCTCGGCACCCAGATCGTCCGGACGCTGATCCAGGGCGAGCTCGGCGGGACGATCGACTGGCACACCGTGGTCGGCAGTGGCACCGAGGTGACGATCGAGGTGCCGCTGCGCTGGATCACGAAGCCCTGATCAGGGGCGCCGCGCGCCGACGAGGATCGGTCCCCGCATGCGAACGGCACCCGCGCGATGCGGGTGCCGTCCGGTTCGGGTGCTTGCGGGGAGTGCGGGCCGTGGGCCTGCCGGTCGAAGTCGATCCGGGGACTGCGGCAGCCGGCCCGCAACGCGCGCGGGCGTCAGCCCGCGCGACGTGCTCGCGCGGCGCGGCGCTTGAGGGCGCGGCGCTCGTCTTCGCTGAGGCCGCCCCACACGCCCGAGTCCTGGCCGGTCTCGAGGGCGTACTGGAGGCAGATCTCGGTGACGGTGCATCGGGCGCAGACCGCCTTGGCCTTCTCGATCTGGTCGACGGCCGGTCCGGTGTTCCCCACGGGGAAGAAGAGTTCCGGGTCCGCGGTCAGGCAGGCGGCTTTGTCGCGCCAATCCATTCAGATGCTCCTTGCGTTGTCGATCCGCAGCAGACGCATGCGTGCGCTGCCGGGAACCGGCGGGGCTGCGGTGGGGGAAAGCCGAATCTCGGGAAGTAGGATCGTGGAAGATCGGCTCACGTCCCTGTGAGCATCAATTCGGCCTCATAAATGGTCGCATAGCGTGGGAAGTGAATCAAGAGTGCACTTTCGGAGAAGCCTGTGAATGGGCGGGACGCCGGCCGAGACGCGACCGCGTCCGCGCCGGGAGGGGTCCGGGCGGCACTGCTCACGGTCACCGTCCTGCTCTTCGCCGAGGCGGCGGCGCTCGCGGCAATGGTCGTGTGGCTCGTCATCGACCTGCTGGTGTTGCAGCCGTCGTCGTTCGCGACCGCGATCGCCCTCATCGTGATCACCGCCCTCGCGGCCGTCTGGGTCGCCGCCATCGCGGTGGCCTCGGTGCGGCGTGCGCCGTGGGCCCGAGCCGGCGCGATCGTCTGGCAGGTGCTGCAGCTGTCGATCGCGGTGGGTGCGTTCCAGGGCCTCTTCGCCCGCCCGGACATCGGGTGGGCGCTGCTCATCCCCGCGGTCACGGTCGTCGGCCTGCTGCTCTGGCCGCCGGTCCGCGCGGCGTACGCGCGCGACGAGGACGCCTCGCACCCCACGGCCGGCTGACCCGCGATGCCGGCCTGACCGGAGCGGAGACGCCGCGGGCGGCCGCCGCATCGCGACGACCGCCCGGAGGAACGGCGGGTCTCAGCCGTCGAGGCCGAGGTCCTTGCGGATGCGGGCGACGTGCCCGGTGGCCTTGACGTTGTACATGGGCTTGTCGATGCGGCCCTCCTCGTCGATGACGAAGGTCGAGCGAATGGCGCCCGTGACCGTCTTGCCGTAGAGCGACTTCTCGCCCCACGCGCCGTACGCCTGCTGCACCGCGAGGTCGGTGTCGGAGAGGAGCGGGAAGTTCAGGCCGTCGCGCTCGGCGAACTGCTTGAGCGTCGCGACGTCGTCCTTCGAGACGCCGACCACGCGCACGCCCGCGCCGGCGAACGAGTTGAGGTGGTCGCGGAAGTCGCAGGCCTCGGTGGTGCAGCCGGGCGTCATGGCGGCGGGGTAGAAGTAGAGCACGACCTTCTGCCCGCGGAGGGACGAGAGCGTGACGGGGTTGCCGTCCTGGTCGGGCAGGGTGAAGTCGGGGGCGAGGTCGCCGGGGGCGAGTCGAGCGTCGGTCATGCCCCAATCGTAGGCACGGCGAAGGATGCCGCGCCGCGCGCCCCCGGCATCCGAGGCGCTCGGAACCTCAGGCGAACGTCGCGAGCAGGCGCTGCAGCGAGTCGAGGCGCACGCGCCCGGATTCGCCGAGCTCGCCGGCCTCGACGGCCTCGATGATCGCGCAGTCGGGAGAGTCCGGCAGGTGCGTGCAGCCGCGCGGGCAGTCCTCGGCGATGCGGGCCAGGTCGGCGAAGGCGCCGAGGATGTTCGAGGGGTCGACGTGCCCCAGGCCGAACGAGCGGACGCCGGGGGTGTCGATGACCCAGCCCGTCCGTCCGTCGTGCTCGAGGCGGAGGGAGACGGTCGAGGACGACGTGTGTCGCCCGCGGCCCGTGACCACGTTGACGTGCCCCGTGGCGCGATGGGCTTCGGGGACGAGGGCGTTCACGAGCGTCGACTTGCCGACGCCCGAGTGGCCGACGAAGACCGTGCGGTGGCCGACGAGCCGCTCGGCGATCTCGTCGAGCGGCATCGCGTCGGCGCGGCTGCGGAGCACCGGGAGGTCGAGCCCGGCGAAGTTCGCCAGGAACGGCTCGGGGTCGGCGAGATCGGTCTTCGTCACGCACACGATCGGGGCGATCCCCGCGTCGTACGCGGCGACGAGGTAGCGGTCCACGAGGCGCACGCGCGGCTCGGGGTCGGCGGCGGCGATCACGATGAGCATCTGGTCGGCGTTCGCGACGATGACGCGCTCGACGGCGTCCGTGTCGTCGGCGCTGCGGCGAAGCAGGGTCGTGCGCTCCTGCACGCGCACGATGCGGGCCAGCGTGCCCTCGTCGCCCGACGTGTCGCCGACGAGGTCGACGCGGTCGCCGGTCACGACTGACTTGCGGCGCAGCTCGCTCGCGCGAGCGGCGGTGATCTCCCGTTCGGTCGGTTCGGCGTCGTCGACGAGCACGGTGTAGCGGCCGCGGTCGACGCCGAGCACGATCCCGGTCTCGGCGTCGGCGTGCTCGGGACGCACCTTCGTGCGCGGCCGGCTCCCGCGGCGGCTGGGTCGGACCCGCACGTCGGACTCGTCGTACTGGTCGTACTCCGGCTCGTCCTCGTCGTCGGTGTCCCACCAGCTCATCCGAGCATCTGCTCCCAGAGCTCGGTGAACTGGGGCAGTGTCTTCGACGTCGATCCGATGTCGTCGACGACCACGCCCTCGACCGCGAGCCCCACGATGGCGCCCGAGGTCGCCATGCGGTGGTCGGCGTACGCCTTCCACTCCCCGCCGTGCAGCGGCGCGGGCTCGATGCGCAGGCCGTCGTCGAGCTCGGTCACCCTGCCGCCGAGGCCGTTGAGCTCGGCCGCGAGCGCCGCGAGCCGGTCGGTCTCGTGGTGTCGGATGTGCCCGATTCCCGTGAACGTGCTCGGCTCGTCGGCGAGCGCCGCGAGCGCCACGAGGTTGGGCACGAGCTCGCCCGCCTCCGAGAGGTCGAGCTCGACGCCGCGGATGCCGCGTCCGCCGTCCTCGGCGGGCTCGGGCGCGTGCACGGTGAGCCGGTCGCCGTCGCGCTCGACGCGGGCGCCGAACCGGGGGAGGAGGTCGGCCAGGTGCGCGCCGACCTGCGTCGTCGCGGTGGGCCACCCGGAGATCGTGACGGACCCGCCCGCGACGACCGCTGCGACCAGGAACGGTGCCGCGTTCGAGAGGTCGGGCTCGATGTCGACGTCGCGTGCGGCGATGGGCCCCGGAGCGACGATCCAGCGGCCGACCGCGGGCTGCTCGACCGTGACGCCGCGCAGGGCGAGGGTCTCGATCGTCATCTCGATGTGGGGCAGGCTCGGCAGGCGTTCGCCCGTGTGCGTGAGGTCGAGACCGCGCTCGAAGCGCGGTGCGGAGAGCAGCAGCCCCGAGACGAACTGGCTCGAGGCGGAGGCGTCGATGGCGAGCTCGCCGCCCGCGACCCGCCCGAAGCCGTGCACCGTGAACGGCAGGGCGCCCCGACCGTCGTCGTCCAGGTCGACGCCGAGGCCGCGGAGGCCGTCGATCACGCCGCGCATCGGACGGCGACGGGCGCCCTCGTCGCCGTCGAAGGTCGTGGGGCCGAGGGCGAGCGCCGCCACCGGGGGCAGGAACCGCATGACGGTGCCCGCGAGTCCGCAGTCGATCGTGGTCGACCCGACGAGCTCGTCGGTCGGCGTGACCCGGAGGTCGTCGCCGAACCCGCCGGCACCCGGCATCCGCTCGAACCCGACGCCGAGCTGCCGCAGCCCCTCGATCATGAGCTCGCTGTCGCGCGACCACAGGGGAGCGCGGAGCGTCGAGGGTCCGTCGGCGAGGGCGGCGAGGACGAGTTCGCGGTTGGTGAGCGACTTCGAACCCGGCAGCGACAGGGTCGCCGCGAGCGGGGCCGACGCCACCGGCGCACGCCATCCGTCATCCGACTCCACCTGGCGGTTGTCGCCGTACGGGTCGAACTCGGGCGCGGAATACCTCGAAAGCTGCATCGGTTACCAACAGTAGCGCTCGGCGGAACGGGAAGGAGTTGGTGCGCGTGACGATGACGGTGCTCGACCGCCCGGTGGTCTCGGAGCCTCAGGACCTAGGATGGCCCCTGATGACCGCCGACGACACCGCGAACCAGGCCGACGCCGATCGGCCCGACGACGAGACGCGCGACCTCGGCGCGCTGTTCGAAGAGCAGGCGCTGCCGTTCATCGACCAGCTCTACGCGGCCGCGCTGCGCATGACCAAGAACCCGGCCGACGCGCAGGACCTCGTGCAGGAGACGTTCGTGAAGGCGTACGCCGCCTTCGGGTCGTTCACGCAGGGCACGAACCTGAAGGCGTGGCTGTACCGCATCCTCACCAACACCTTCATCAACACGTACCGCAAGAAGCAGCGGGAGCCCTACCAGGGCACGATCGACGACCTCGAGGACTGGCAGCTCGGCGGTGCCGAGTCGACGACCGCGTCCTCGAGCCGCTCGGCCGAGGCGGAGGCGATCGACCACCTCCCCGACTCGGCCGTGAAGGACGCGCTCCAGGCCCTTCCCGAGGACTTCCGCCTGGCCGTGTACTTCGCCGACGTCGAGGGGTTCTCCTACCAGGAGATCGCCGACATGATGAACACCCCCATCGGGACCGTGATGAGCCGCCTGCACCGTGGCCGGCGCCTGCTCCGCGAGTCCCTCGCCGAATACGCGACCGAGCAGGGCATCGCCGTCGCGCCGGCGACCACCCGATCCCGGAGGAGCACGAAATGACGGACTGCGGCTGCGAGAAGGCCAAGGCCGAGCTCGAGGAATACCTGCACAACGAGCTGTGCAGTGCGGATGCCGCCGACATCCGCGAGCACATGGAGCACTGCGAGGACTGCCGCGGCGAGCTGCGCGTCGGCGTGGCGATCACCGAGGTCGTGCAGCGGGCGTGCCGCGAGACGGCGCCCGAGGAACTGCGCCTCATGGTCATGACGCGCATCCGCGACATCCAGTCCGGGCACGGCGTCCTCGTCGACTGATCCCGGCGGTTCGCCGTCCGGCAAGCGGGCGCGGTCCGAACTTTCGATGGACGCGCCGGGCGGTGCCCGTTCCGTACCGTCGGTGACGATGAACGAGACCGCCACCCCCGCCAAGCGCCCCGGACGTGTGCCCACGTGGCTCCGGGTGCTCATCCCGACCGTCCTCATCCTCGTCTGGTTCGCGCTGTTCGGCGCGGGCGGTGCCGCGTTCGGCACGATCAGCGAGGTGCAGCAGAACGACCAGGCGTCGTTCCTGCCGGCCTCGGCCGAGGCCACGGAGGTCAACGACCTCCAGGACGGCTTCCGGGACTCCGACAACGTCCCCGCGATCGTGATCGTCGCGACCGACGACGGCACGGAGCTCACCGAGGCGCAGCTCGCCGACGTCGAGGCGCTGCGCGACGACGTGCTCGACGTCGAGGGCGTCGTCGCCGACGAGACGTCGCCGGTCATCCCGTCGGAGGACGGCGAGGCCGCCCAGTTCGTCGCCTCGGTCGCGCCCGGCGAGGGCGAGGAGGGCTCCGGCGTCACCATCGAGGAGATGCGGGCGCTGCTCGAGGAGTCGGCGATCGACGGCACGACGGCCGCCGTCACGGGACCCGCCGGCTTCACCGCCGACCTCGCCGAGGCGTTCTCGGGCATCGACGGCCTGCTCCTGCTCGTGGCCCTGTCGGCCGTGCTCGTGATCCTGGTCGTCGTCTACCGCTCGCCGCTGCTGCCGATCATCGTGCTCTTCACGAGCCTCACGGCGCTGACCGCCTCCGTGTTCACGGTCGTGCAGCTCGCGCAGGCCGACCTGCTCCTGCTCTCGGGGCAGACGCAGGGCATCCTCTTCATCCTCGTCATCGGCGCCGCGACCGACTACGCGCTGCTCTACATCGCGCGGTACCGCGAGGCGCTCGCCCAGCACGAGCGCAAGTGGGATGCCACGTGGGCGGCGCTGAAGGGCTCGTGGGAGCCCATCGCGGCGTCGGCCGGCACCGTCATCGTCGCGCTCCTGATCCTGCTCGCGAGCGAACTCAACTCGAACAAGATCCTCGGCCCGGTCGCGGCCATCGGCATCGTGTTCGCACTGCTCGCCGCCCTCACGCTGCTCCCGGCGCTGCTCCTGTGGGCCGGGCGCGTGGCCTTCTGGCCGCGCCGCATCGCCCGGCCGGATGCCACGGCCGCAGACCCCTCGCACGGGCGTCACGCCGACGTCGTCGACGACCGCGCTGCAGGCGAGCGGGGACTGTGGGGCGCCGTCGGACGCCTCGTGTCCCGCCGCCCCCGCACGGTGTGGATCCTCTCGACCCTCCTGCTCGCGGTGATGTCGATCGGCCTCGTCCGACTCGACGCCGACGGCGTCCCGTCGAGCGAGTTCATCCTCGGCGAGTCGCAGGCCCGCGACGGCCAGGAGCTCGTGAGCGAGCACTTCCCCGGCGGCTCCGGCACCCCGGCCGCCATCATCGGGCCGGAGGACGACCTGCAGGAGATGGCCGACGTCGCGCTCGGCATCGACGGCGTGGCATCCGTCGCGGTGCTGTCGACCGACTCGCCCGCGGGCAGCGCGCCCGTCACCGAGGACGGCGTGCAGGCCTTCGGCCCGCCCGGCACGCCCGCGCCCGCGCCGACCGTCGTGGACGGCAACGTGCTGCTCCAGGCCACCCTGGACGACCCGTCCGACTCGGCCGAGGCGGAGGCGACGGTCGTGGACCTGCGCGCGGCCCTCGACGAGGTCGGCGAGGACGTGCTCGTCGGCGGCCCGACCGCGGTGGCGCTCGACACGAACGAGGCGGCGGTGAACGACCAGCGACTCATCATCCCGCTCGTGCTGCTCGCGATCCTCGTGATCCTCATGCTGCTGCTGCGCGCCGTGGTCGCACCGCTCATCCTGATCGCGAGCGTCGTGCTCTCGTTCGCGGCGGCCCTCGGCGTCTCGGCGCTCGTCTTCGAGTTCATCCTCGGGTTCCCCGGCGCCGACCCGTCCGTCCCGCTCTTCGGGTTCGTGTTCCTCGTCGCGCTCGGCGTCGACTACAACATCTTCCTCATGACCCGCGTGCGGGAGGAGGCCATGCGGCACGGCACGCGCGAGGGCATCCTCCGCGGGCTGCGGCTCACCGGCGGGGTCATCACGTCGGCCGGGCTCGTGCTCGCCGCGACCTTCGCCGCGCTCGGCGTGCTACCGATCCTGTTCCTCGCGCAGATCTCGTTCATCGTCGCCTTCGGCGTGCTGCTCGACACGTTCCTGGTGCGGACCCTGCTCGTGCCGGCCGCCTCGTACGACATCGGCCGGGCGATCTGGTGGCCGAGTCGACTCGCGCGCGAGGAACGACGCCACGGCGTGCACGCGGCGCCCGACACCGACGAGCCGTCGTCGGAGGGCGCCGAGGCGGTCCCGGCGGAGGCGAGCGCAGACTTGGCGGACGGGGACACGGCCGACGCGGCCGAGCCTCCGCGACGCGACCCGGTCCAGGCCGGGTGACGGACCGCCGGCCGCGGCGGCACCGCCCACGCCACCGCCGCGGCCGGCTTCCCCTCCAGGAGGGGAGAACGGAACGAGCGGATGCCCCCACTGAGGCATCCGCTCGTTTCGCGTTTCGCGGCTAGCGGCTGAGCGCCCGCTTCACCAGGTCGGCCTGCTCGGCGGCGTGGCGCTTGGCCGAACCGGTCGCGGGCGACGCCGCGGCCGGGCGGGCCACCACGCGCACCTCGCGGGGACCGAGCTTGTTCGTCTCGATGATGAAGAACGGCCACGCGCCCTGGTTCTCCGGCTCGTCCTGCGCCCAGACCAGCTCGGCGTTCGGGTACGAGTCGGCGACGGCCTTCAGCTCCGCGGCGGGGAGCGGGTAGTACTGCTCGAGGCGCACCAGCGCGATCTCCGGGTCGGGGCGCTTCTCGAGCTCGGCGAGCAGGTCGTAGTAGAGCTTGCCGGCCATGAACACGACCCGCTTGACCGCGGCCTTGTCGGTGATCCGCGCATCGTCGATCACCGGCTCGAACCGGCCCTGCGTGAAGTCCGAGACCTCGCTCGTCGCACCGCGGAGGCGGAGCATCGCCTTCGGCGTGAAGACCACGAGCGGACGGCGCGGACGGGCGTACGCCTGACGGCGGAGCAGGTGGAAGTACGACGCGGGCGTCGACGGACGCGCGACGGTCATGTTGTTCTCGGCGCACATCTGCAGGTACCGCTCGATGCGGGCGCTCGAGTGGTCGGGGCCCTGGCCCTCGTACCCGTGCGGCAGCAGCAGGACCACGCTCGAGCGCTGGCCCCACTTCTGCTCGGCAGACGAGATGAACTCGTCGATCACGATCTGCGCGCCGTTGGCGAAGTCGCCGAACTGCGCCTCCCACAGGACGAGGGCGTCGGCGCGCTCGACCGAGTAGCCGTACTCGAACGCCATCGCCGCGTACTCCGACAGCAGCGAGTCGTAGATCCAGAACCGCGCCTGCTGGTCGCCCAGGTTCTGCAGCGGCAGCCACTCCTGGCCGTTCGCCCGGTCGTGCAGGACGGCGTGGCGCTGCACGAACGTGCCGCGTCGCGCATCCTGGCCGACGAGGCGGACCGGAGTGCCCTCGAGGAGGAGCGAGCCGAGGCTCAGCAGTTCGCCGAAGCCCCAGTCGATCTTGCCGTTGCGGCTCATGTCGACCCGCTTGGCGAGCAGCTGCTGGATCTTGGGGTGCACCGTGAAGCCGTTGGGCTTGTTGGCGAACGCGTCGCCGACCGCGTGCACGACCTCCAGCGACACGCCCGTGGTCTCGGGCTCGCCCGCGGCGGGCTCGGGCTGCAGGTCGTCGGCGCCGACGATCGGGATCGCACCGGTCTGGGCTGCATGCGTCTCCGCGAAGGCGCGCTCGAGGCGGTCCTGGAAGTCGCGGTGCGCGTTCTCGTACTCCTCCTCGGTGATGTCGCCGCGTCCGACGAGCGCCTCGGTGTAGAGCTTGCGGACCGAGCGCTTGGCCTCGATGAGGTTGTACATGAGCGGCTGCGTCATCGACGGGTCGTCGCCCTCGTTGTGGCCGCGGCGGCGGTAGCACACGAGGTCGATCACGACGTCGCGCTTGAACTCCTGGCGGTAGCGGAACGCGAGCTCCGCGACGCGGACGACGGCTTCGGGGTCGTCGCCGTTCACGTGGAACACGGGGGCCTGGATGGCCTTCGCGACATCCGTCGAGTAGATCGAGGACCGTGCGTCGCCGGGGACGGTCGTGAAGCCGACCTGGTTGTTCACGACCACGTGGATGGTGCCGCCCGTGCGGTAGGCGCGCAGCTGCGACATCTGCAGGGTCTCGAACACGACGCCCTGACCGGCCATCGCCGCGTCGCCGTGCACGAGGATCGGCAGGATCGAGAACGAGCCGACCGGCTTGCGGTCCTGCTTGGCGCGGACGATGCCCTCGAGCACGCCGTCCACCGCTTCGAGGTGCGACGGGTTGGCGGCCAGCGACACGGGGATCTGCGTGCCGTCGTCGGCGGTGAAGGTGCCCTCGGTGCCGAGGTGGTACTTGACGTCGCCCGAGCCGGAGAAGCCCTTGGTGTCCTGGGTTCCCTCGAACTCGCGGAACACCTGGCCGTACGTCTTGCCCGCGATGTTCGTGAGCACGTTGAGGCGGCCCCGGTGCGCCATGCCGATGGCGACCTCGTCGAGGCCCTCCTTCGCGGCGCCCTGCAGCACCTCGTCGAGCAGCGCGATCATCGACTCGCCGCCCTCGAGGCTGAAGCGCTTCTGGCCGACGTACTTCGTCTGCAGGAACGTCTCGAACGCCTCGGCCTCGTTGAGCTTGCTGAGGATCCGCATCTGCTCGTCGTGCGTGGGCTTCTCGTACTTGCGCTCGACCTGGTGCTGGATCCACTTGCGCTGCACCGGGTCCTGGATGTGCATGTACTCGATGCCGATCGTGCGGCAGTACGAGTCGCGGAGCACGCCGAGGATGTCGCGCAGGAGCGCCGTGCGCTTGTCGCCGAACCCGCCGGTGACGAACTCGCGGTCGAGGTCCCAGAAGGTGAGGCCGTGGCTCTCGAGGTCGAGGTCGGGGTGCGAGCGCTGCACGTACTCGAGCGGGTCGATGTCGGCCATCATGTGGCCGCGCACCCGGAACGAGTTGATGAGCTCCTGCACGCGCGCGGTCTTGTCGATCGCGCTCGCGATGTCGACGGAGATGTCCTCGTTCCACTTGATGGGCTCGTAGGGCAGGCGCAGCGCCGCGAAGATGTCCTGGTAGAAGTTCCGCTCGCCGATGAGCAGCTCGTGGACCTTCTTCAGGAACTCGCCCGAACCCGCGCCCTGGATGACGCGGTGGTCGTAGGTCGAGGTGAGCGTGATGGTCTTGCCGATGGCGAGGTTCGCGAGCGTCTTCTCGCTCGCGCCCTGGAACTCGGCCGGGTACTCGAGGGCGCCGGCGCCGATGATGCAGCCCTGCCCCTTCATGAGGCGCGGCACGGAGTGCACGGTGCCGATGCCGCCGGGGTTCGTGAGCGAGATCGTCGCGCCCTTGAAGTCGTCGGCGGTGAGCTTGTTGGTGCGAGCGCGACGCACGAGGTCCTCATACGCGCCGAGGTACTCGTTGAAGGTCATGGTCTCGGCGCGCTTGATCGCCGGGACCAGCAGCGAACGCGTGCCGTCGGGCTTGGGCAGGTCGATCGCGATGCCGAGGCCGATGTGGGCGGGCTTCACGAGGGCCGGCTTGCCGTCGACCTCGGTGTACGAGACGTTCTGGCTCGGGAACTCCTTCAGCGCCTGGATCAGCGCCCACCCGATGAGGTGCGTGAACGAGATCTTGCCGCCCCGCGTGCGCCGGAGGTGGTTGTTGATCACGATCCGGTTGTCGATCATGAGCTTCGCGGGCACGGTGCGCACGCTGGTCGCGGTGGGCACCGTGAGCGACGAATCCATGTTCGCGGCGAGGGTCTTCGGCATGCCCTTCAGCGGCACGATCTCGTCTTCGCGCTCGCCGCCGTCGGGCTGCTGCTGCGGGCCCGTGACGGGCACGTCGGCCGGGACGGGCGCGGTGCGCGGGGCGACCGAGGTGGTGCGCGCCTCGGGCGCCTGGCCGACCACGGCGTTCGGCGAGGTGCTCGGGCCGGTGGATGCCGCGGGCTCGGCCGGCTGCGCGTTCGGCTGGGCGGCGGGCGCCTGGGCGTCGGCCTGCGGCGCGGCGGCCTCGGACCGCGGCTGGTCGGGTGCGGGGGCAGCGGCGGGTGCCTCGGCGGCCGGTGCCTCGGCGGCCGGAGCCGGGGCGGATGCGTCGGGCGTCGCGGTCTCGGCCTGCTCGCCGGCGGCCTGGTACACCGCGGCCTCATCGGGCATGGTCGCGGAGGTGGCCGGTGCGGGCTGCTCGCCGTTGGACTTGACCCTGCGGTACTGCTCGAGCACGGGGCGCCACGTCTCGTCGACCGAATCCGGGTCGGCGAGGAACCGCTCGTACATCTCGTCCACGAGCCATTCGTTGGCTCCGAACTCCGCCGCAGTCGTCTCTTCGGACCCCGACCCGGTCAATTGGCTCGACACAGCCTCTCGCCCACTCTCTCCATTGATGGATGCTCACCTGGTGGCGTGGCGCGCGCAGCACGTCGCGGAACGCCCCATCAAGCCTAAACCCGTTCGGGGAGCACTCGGCACCGCTTGCGATCGGCATCGGAGTGTGCGCGCATCGATCGCGTCGATCCGCCGCGGCCGCCGCTCTCGGGTGGCACCCACCACGCCCGAATACGCTGGGTGGCATGCAGTTCTATCGCACGACGCCGCGGCACGACCTCACGTACTCCGACGTCTTCCTCGTGCCGAGCCGCTCCGGCGTGACGAGCCGGCTCGACGTGTCGCTCGCGCCCGACGACGGGTCGGGCGCCAGCATCCCCATCGTGTCGGCGAACATGAACTCCGTCACCGGGCCGAGGCTCGCGGCGACGCTGGCCCGGCGCGGCGGCATCGGCGTGCTGCCGCAGGACCTGCCGCTCCAGGAGCTCGACGACGCCATCCGCTGGGTCAAGTCGCGGCCTGCGCGGTTCGACGTGCCCCACGCCTTCTCGGCCGACCAGACCGTCGCCGACGCCCTCGAGGTGCTCCCGCCCGTCGAGGGCCACGGCATCGTCCTGCACGACGACGACGGCCGGTACGCCGGCACCATCCCCGCCGCCCGGCTCGCGACGGCGCTGGCCGACGCACGGCTCGGCGACCTCGTCCACGGCGCCATCCCGTCGCTCGACGCCGACGACGTCGACACGCCCCGCCGGGCGTTCGACCTCATGGTCGACGCGGGCATCGACTTCGCCCCCGTGCTCGAGCACGGTCGCGTCATCGGCACCCTGAGCCGCCGCAGCGCCCTGCGCGGCACCGTCTCCGAGCCCAACACGGATGCCTCGGGGCGGCTCCGGGTCGCCGCGGCGATCGGCATCAACGGCGACGTCGAGGCGAAGGCCCGCGCGCTCGCCGCCGCCGGCGTCGACATGCTCGTCGTCGACACCGCGCACGGCCACCAGGAGGGCATGATCCGCGCCGTGCGCGCGGTGAAGGCGGCCGGGCTCGGCATCCCGATCGTCGCCGGCAACATCGTGACCGCCGACGCGGTGGCCGACCTCGTCGCCGCGGGCGCCGACGTGCTGAAGGTGGGCGTCGGTCCGGGCGCCATGTGCACGACGCGGATGATGACGGCCGTCGGCCGGCCTCAGTTCTCGGCCGTGCTCGAGACCTCCGAGGCGGCCCGCGAGGCCGGCGCGGCGGTGTGGGCCGACGGGGGAGTGCGCTACCCGCGCGACGTGGCGCTCGCGCTCGCCGCGGGCGCGGCATCCGTCATGATCGGCTCGTGGTTCGCGGGCACCATCGAGGCACCGGGCACGCTGCGCCGCGACCTCGACGGCCGCGTGTACAAGGAGAGCTGGGGCATGGCCTCGACCAAGGCGGTCAAGGAGCGGTTCGGCCGGCTGTCGCCGTACGAGCTCGCCCGCAAGGAGCTCTTCGCCGAGGGCATCTCGTCGTCCGCGATCTACCTCGACCCGCTCCGGCCGTCGCTTGAGGACCTGCTCGACATGATCACCTCGGGCGTCCGCAGCTCGTTCACGTACGCCGGGGCGCGCAGCGTGCCGGAGTTCCGCGAGCGGGCGCTCGTGGGGATCCAGTCGGCCGCGGGCTACGAGGAGGGCAAGGCGCTGCCGGTCAGCTGGTAGCGGTCGAGCGGCGGATCCCGCAGCGAACGCACCGGTGGTCCGTGACGCGGCATTCGTGCGGCATCCGTCGATATACTGGGCCGCACAATGGACGACCCTCCTTCTGCCAGTTCGCCCGGCCATAGACCCTCGCCCGTGACCGAACGGGGAGGTGCGGATGTCTGAGTGGATCCTCCTCGGCATCGGACTCCTCCTCACGATCGGCACGGGCCTGTTCGTTGCGAGCGAGTTCGCGCTCGTCAACCTCGACCGCGCCGACCTCGAGTCGCGCCGCGCGAAGGGGGAGTCGCGACTCGGCCTCACCATCGAGGCGCTCAAGATCACCTCGACGCACCTGTCGAGCGCGCAGCTGGGCATCACGCTCACCACGCTGCTCACCGGATACACGATGGAGCCGGCGATCTCGTCGCTCCTCGCCGATCCGCTGCGCTCGATCGGGCTGCCCGACGGGCTCATCCGCCCCGTCGGCGCGGTCACCGCGGTGGTCGTCGCGACCCTCCTGTCGATGATCATCGGCGAGCTCGTGCCGAAGAACTTCGCGCTCGCGCTGCCGCGCCAGACCGCCAAGGTGGTCGTGCCGTTCCAGACCGCCTTCACGTGGGTGTTCCGTCCCGCGATCGCCGTGCTGAACGGCAGCGCGAACCGCCTGCTGCGCGCCATGGGCATCGAACCCAAGGAGGAACTCTCCGGGGCGCGGTCGGCCGAGGAGCTCTCGAGCCTCGTCCGGCGCTCGGCCAGCGCGGGGCTGCTCGAGCAGGACACCGCGACGCTCCTCGGCCGGACGCTGCGCTTCTCGGAGCACGACGCGTCCGACGTCATGACGCCGCGCCCGCGCGTGGCGGCCGTGCAGCGGCTCGAACCGGCCGAGGCCGTCATCGAACTCGCGCGGCAGACGGGCTTCTCGAGGTTCCCGGTCTACGACGAGAACCTCGACGACGTGGTCGGCCTCGTGCACGTCAAGCAGGCCGTCGCCGTGCCGCGCGAGAAGCGCGACCAGGTTCCGGTCTCGGCGCTGCAGTCCGAGGCGCTGCGGGTTCCCGAGACGATGAAGCTCGACCTGCTCCTCGGCGAGCTGCGCGGGCGCGGCTACCAGATGGCCGTCGTGGTCGACGAGTACGGCGGCACCGCCGGTGTCGTGACCCTCGAAGACCTCGTGGAGGAGCTCGTCGGCGAGGTCGCCGACGAGCACGATCGCACGCGAGCGGGCGTCGTCCGACGCGGCGAGTTCGTGAGCTTCCCCGGGATGCTGCGTCCCGACGAGCTGCTCGATCGCACGGGCATCCAGGTGCCCGAGGACGGCGCCTACGAGACCGTCGCGGGCTACGTCATGAGCGTGCTCGGCCGCCTGCCCGCGGTGGGCGATGAGGTCGAGGTCGAGGGCGGCCGCTTCCGCGTGCAGCGCCTCGACGGTCGCCGCATCGACCGCATCCAGTTCACCCCGGCGACCGCGCGCACGCACGCCGACGTGCTGACGGAGGTGGAGCGATGAGCGACTGGGCCGGCCTCGCCTGGCTGTTCGTGCTGCTCGCGGGCAACGCGTTCTTCGTCGGCGCCGAGTTCGCCGTCATCTCGGCGCGCCGATCGCAGATCGAGCCGCTCGCCGAGCGCGGCAAGCGCAGCGCCAAGACCGCGCTGTGGGCCATGGAGCACGCGACGCTCATGCTCGCCATGAGCCAGCTCGGCATCACGATCTGCTCCCTGCTGATCCTCACCGTCTCGGAACCGGCGATCCACCACCTGCTCGAGTACCCGCTCGGGCTCACGGGGTGGTCGCCCCAGGTCGTGTCCACGGTGGCGTTCGTCATCGCGCTGCTGCTCGTGTCGTACCTGCACGTCGTGCTCGGCGAGATGGTGCCGAAGAACCTCTCGTTCTCGCTGCCCGACCGCGCCGTGCTCGTGCTCGCGCCGCCGCTCGTGTTCATCGCGCGCGTGTTCCGGCCGGTGATCGTCGTGCTGAACGCCATCGCCAACGGCGTGCTGCGCCTCTTCGGCGTCGAACCGAAGAACGAGGCGACCTCGACCTACACGCTCGAGGAGGTGCAGACGATCGTCGACCAGTCCCGCCGCGAGGGGATCCTCGCCGACGCGAGCGGCACGCTCACGGCCGCCTTCGAGTTCACGACCAAGCGGGTCGAGGACGTGGCGGTCCCCATGGACGAGCTGGTCTGCCTGCCGGCGGATGCCACCCCGGCCGACGTCGAACGCGCCGTGGCCCGTCGCGGCTTCTCGCGATACGTGCTGGCCGGCGACGACGGCGAGCCCAACGGCTACGTGCACCTCAAGGACGTCATCGACCTCGACGACGACGAGTTCGACGACCCCATCCCGGCCAAGCGCGTGCGTCGCCTCGTGTCGATCTTCGACGGGACCGACCTCGAGGACGCCCTCGCGACGATGCGGCGCCTCGGCACCCACGTCGCGCGCGCCTTCGACGGCGACGGCGCCACGACCGGCGTGATCTTCCTCGAGGACATCATCGAGGAGCTCGTCGGCGAGGTGCAGGACGCGACCCGGAGGGGGTGACCCGCCCGCCCCCCGATCCACCGTGATCGGGGGGCGCGGGTCGACGGGCGCGGGCGTAGAATTCGCGCGTCACGAAAGCTGAGGTGCACTCATGTTCGAGAACTCCATCATGATGGCCACGCTGCCCGCCTCCGACCTCGAGCGGGCGCGCCGGTTCTGGCACGACGTCCTGGGCCTCGACCCGGTCCGCAGCGACTGGGGCGGCGACTTCTACGCGGTCGGCGGCAGCGGCGTGCTCGTCTACGAGTCGCAGTTCGCCGGCACGAACAAGGCGACCGCGCTGTCGATCATGACCGACGACCTGGATCGCGACATGGCCGCCCTCCGTGCGAAGGGCGTCGCGTTCCACGACTACGACCTGCCGGGCCTCACGACGACGGACGGGGTCGTCGACATGGACGGCGAACGCGGCGCCTGGTTCGACGACAGCGAGGGCAACATCATCGCGCTGGCCCAGCCGACCCGGGTCACCATGGACGAGGCGAGGGGCATGCTCTCGGCAGCGGGCGCCTGAGCCGGATCGCGCTCACCACTCCCCGTCGTTCAGGTCCGGTCGCGCACGGACGTACTGCGGCGGCCACATCGACGTGTCGGCGCCGAGTTCGTGCGCTGCCCGCAGGGCGAAGTGCGGATCCCGCATCATCGCCTTCCCGAACATCACCGCGTCGGCCGCGCCGGAGGCCACGAGCGCCTCGGCCTGCGCCGGCGTGGTGATCCGGCCGACCGCCGACACGGAGACGCCCGCGCGGTCGCCGACGAACTCCGCATGCGCCGCCTGGTAGGCGGGGCCGACCGGGATCCGCACGTCGCGGACCAGGCCGCCCGTGGAGATGTCGAAGAAGTCGGCCCCGAGTTCGGCCGCCCACCCGGCCGCGATCGAGGTCTGCTCCTCGTCCCACCCTCCGGGCGCCCAATCGGTCGCCGAGAACCGGACGAACAGCGGCATCCGCTCGCCGATCTCGTCGCGCACGGCGCGGACGATCTCGAGCAGCAGGCGCGCGCGGTTCTCGAGCGAGCCGCCCCAGCGATCGTCGCGCCGGTTCGACAGCGGCGAGAGGAACTGGTGGACCAGGTAGCCGTGCGCCGCGTGCACCTCGACGAGGTCGAAGCCGGCGTCGACCGCGCGGCGCGCCGCCGCCCGGAAGTCGTCGATGACCGCGAGGATGCCGGACTCGTCGAGCGCCGTCGGCTCGCGCAGTCCGTCGAACGCCACCGCCGAGGGCGCGACCGTGGGCCAGCCGCCCTCCTCGATCGGCTGGGAGCCGGGCAGGCGGCGGAACTCCGGCCACACCGAGGCCTTCCGCCCGGCGTGCGCCAGCTGGATGCCCGAGGCCGCACCCTGGGAGCGGAGGAACGCCGTGATCCGGGACCACGCCTCGGCCTGCGCGTCGTTCCAGAGCCCCGTGTCGTGGTCGGAGATGCGGCCCTCGGGGCTCACTGCCGTGGCTTCGGCCATGACGAGCCCCGCGCCGCCCGCCGCCATCGCGCCGAGGTGGACGAGGTGCCAGTCGTGCGGGACGCCGTCGCGGGCGGTCACCGAGTACTGGCAGAGCGGCGGAACCCAGACGCGGTTGCGGATCTCGAGCCCGCGGATGGTGATCGGGCGGAACAGCGCCGGAGTCGTCGCCTCCGCCGGGGTCGTGCCGCGCTCGCGCGGTCGGGGCGCGGACGCGTTCGGCGCGGGAATGGTCGAGGGCATGCCCCTCAACCTATCGTTGGGGCATGGGCACCGGGACCTGGCGTGAATGGACCGCCGACGACGCATCCGAATGGCTGAGCGAGCCCGGTGCCGACGACGACAAGTACCGCCGGGGCGTGCTCGGCGTCATCACCGGATCGCCCGATTACCCCGGTGCGGCGGTGCTCGGCGTGGAGGCCGCGCACCGCACCGGCGTGGGCATGGTGCGCTTCACCGGGCCCCGCGCCGTGCGGCAGGCGGTCATCGCCGCGCGCCCCGAGACGGTCGGGGTCGCGGGCCGGGTCCAGGCGTGGCTCCTCGGCTCGGGCATGGACGCGTCGCACCGATCCTTCCTGCTCGCGGGCGAGCTGCAGCACGCGCTCGCCTCGGGGCAGCCGACCGTGCTCGACGCGGGAGGGCTCGACCTCGTCGGGTCGCACACCGCGCCGACGGTGATCACGCCGCACGCGCGCGAGCTCGCGAACCTGCTGAACGAACGCGACATCCCGACCTCGGTGGAGGAGGTCGAGGCCGACCCGGCGGGGTGGGCGGACCGCGCCGCCCGCGAGCTCGACGTCGCGGTGCTGCTGAAGGGCGCCGTCACCCACGTGACCGACCCCGACGGCACCCGCCTCACGGTGACGGTCCGGACGCACTGGCTCGCGAGCGCGGGCACGGGCGACGTGCTCGGCGGGATCGTGGGCGCCCTCGCGGCGACGCACCACGAGCGGCTCGCCGCGGATGCCACGGCCATCACGCGTCTCGCCGCGACCGCGGCCTACGTGCACGCCGAGGCGGCGCGCCGGGCGAGCGCCGCGTGGGACGGCGGTCCGGTCACCGCGCTCGACGTGGCGCACGCCGTCCCGCCCGTGATCGGCGGGCTCCTGCGGCGCTGACGGCGGAGTCGTGGCAGTGACCGGGAGCAGCGTCGAGCAGGTGACGGCGGACGCGCCGCCACGCGGCATCCGCCGGCTGCTCGGCGGCCGCGCCGCGGCGTGGGGCGCCTTCGTGCTCGTCCACGCGATGCTGGCCGGCCTGAACCTGTTCGCGCCGGGCTATCCGATGGGGGATGTCACGGGCGTGTACCTGGTGTGGGCGGAGACCGCACAGCAGGGATGGCTGCGGATGGGGATCGACACCCCGTGGGTGTACCCGATCCTCGCGTTCGCGCCCATGACCGCCGCGCTCGCGTTCGGTGCGGAGTGGTACGGCGAGGCCTGGCTCGCCATGGTGACCGCGCTCGACGCGTTCGCGTTCGCGGTGCTGCTCGGCCGCGGGACCCTGTCGGTGCGCCGTCGCGCCGCAGCCTGGTGGTGGGTCGCCTTCCTCGCGATGCTCGGCCCCATCGCGCTCGGGCGCATCGACGCGGTGACCGTGCCGTTCGCGATCGTGGGACTCCTCTGGGCGGCCGGCCGGCCGCGGGTCGCCGCGATGCTGCTCACGGTCGGCGCCTGGATCAAGGTCTGGCCCGCTGCGCTCGTGGCGAGCCTCGTCGTCGCGCTCCGCCGGCGCGGGGAGGTCGCGGTGATGGCCGCGGCGCTGTCGGCCGGCATCCTCGGTGTCAGCCTCATCGCCGGGTCGGGCCTCAACGCGTTCGGCTTCGTGGCCCAGCAGGCCGGCCGCGGCCTCCAGGTCGAGGCGCCGCTCGCCGTGCCGTGGCTGTGGTGGATCGTCGCCGGAACCGACGAGGCGACGATCGAGTACGACCGCGGCATCCTCACCTTCCAGGTCGAGGGGCCGGGCGTCGAGGTGGCGTCGGCGCTGACCACCCCGCTCATGGCGATCGCGGTGGCCGCGGTCCTCGCCCTCGGCATCCGCGCCGCGATGCGGCGGGCGCCGGTCGTGGCACTCCTGCCGCCGCTCGCCCTCGCCTTCATCGTCGCCCTGATGCTCGCGAACAAGGTGGGCTCGCCCCAGTTCGTCACCTGGCTCGCCGCCCCGGTGATCCTCGGCATCGCCCTCGGCGGGGGGCGCTTCCTGACGCCGGCGGCGATGACCGCCGCGATCGCGCTGCTCACCCACGTGATCTACCCGTACTGGTACGGCTGGCTGCTCATCGCGAATCCCGGCTTCGTGCTACTGCTCACGCTGAAGGTCGTCCTGCTGGCTGCGCTGCTCGCGTGGGCCCTCGTGCGCGTGTGGCAGGCTGGGTCCGCGCGCCGGCCGCCGGTGGTCGATGCCTCCGCCTGAGCGGCGTGCGCGCAGAGAGGGGAGCACCATGCTGGTCGCATTCTCGGTCGCGCCGAGCGGCACGGGTCGGAAGGACGCCTCGGTCCACGACGCGGTCGCCGCCGCGGTGCGGATCGTGCGCGAGTCCGGCCTGCCCAACCGGACGACGTCGATGTTCACCGAGATCGAGGGGGAGTGGGACGAGGTCTTCGCGGTCGTCAAGGCGGCCACCGAGGCGGTGGGCGACTACGGTTCGCGGGTCTCGCTCGTGCTGAAGGCCGACATCCGGCCGGGCTGGTCGAACGAGCTCGAGGCCAAGGTCGACCGTCTCGAGGCGGCGATCGAGAACGACGGATGACGCCCGCCCCGGCGGTCCGCGCCGGAGGCTGACTCCCGCGCCGCGATTATCGAATCGATTCGATCCGTGGCAGAATCGTGCGGGTGACTCGCCACCCGCACGCGCCGACGACCCTGTCGCCGGCTCGCATCCGCCTCGCGCTCATCGCCCTCGCGATGGGCGGGTTCGGCATCGGCGCGACCGAGTTCGTCGCGATGGGCCTGCTGCCCGACATGGCCCTCGACCTCCTGCCCGGCCTCGCCGCGACCTCGACCGAGGCCGCCAACGCGGCCGCGGGCTGGATCATCTCCGCCTACGCCCTCGGGGTCGTCGTCGGCGCCCCCACGATCGCCGCGGCCGCGGCGCGATGGCCGCGCAAGCAGCTCCTGCTGACCCTGCTCGCCGCGTTCACGCTCGGCACCGTGGCATCCGCCCTCCTGCCGACGTTCGAGCTCGTGGTGGCCGCGCGCTTCGTCGCCGCCCTGCCGCACGGCGCCTACTTCGGCATCGCGTCGCTCGTTGCGGCGAACCTCATGGGCCCCGGCAAGCGCGGGCGCGGCGTCGCCCTCGTGCTCTCCGGACTCACCATCGCGAACGTCGTCGGCGTGCCCGCGATCACCTGGCTGGGCCAGCTCGCGGGCTGGCGCATCGCCTACCTCGCGGTCGCCGCGATCTTCGCCGCCACGTTCGTCGCCGTGCTCGCGGCCGTGCCGTGGCAGCCCGGCGACCCGGCCGCGACGATCGGCCGCGAACTGCGGATCTTCACGCGCACGCAGGCGTGGTTCGCACTCGGGATCGGGGCGATCGGCTTCGGCGGCCTCTTCGCGGTGTACAGCTACGTGGCCCCGCTCGCCACCGAGGTGACGGGACTCGACGCCGCCCTCGTGCCGGTCGTGCTCATCGTGATCGGACTCGGGATGACGATCGGCAACTTCGTCGGCGGTCGCCTCGCCGACTGGAGCGTGCGCCGATCGATGTACCTGGGGTTCGGCATCATGGCCGCGTCGCTCGTGGTGCTCGCGCTGACCGCGTCGAACCCCGTCGGCCTCATCACGGGCCTCTTCCTCGTGGGCGGGTCGGCGTCGGCGTTGTCGCCCACCATCCAGATGCGGCTCATGGACATCGCGCGCGACAGCCAGTCGATCGCCGCCGCACTGAACCACTCGGCGCTGAACATCGGCAACAGCCTCGGGGCCATCCTCGGCGGCGTGGTGATCGCCGCCGGCCTCGGCTACGTCGCCCCGGTCTGGGTCGGGCTCGCGCTGACGCTCGCGGGAACCGCGCTCGCGCTCGCGTCGTTCGGGCTCGATCGAGCGCGCCTGCGCCGCGGCATCCCGATGCCCTCGGTCACCGGCGCCATGCCCGCGATCGGGGACTGAGCCGCTCGCCTACTCGGACTGCAGGAGGATGCCGTCGGCGATGGCCCGCTTCCGCAGGGCGACCTTGGTGCCGACGTCGTAGCCGGCGAGCCGGTACTTCTCGCGGATGCGCTTGAGGTAGCTCTTCGCCGTCTCCTCCGAGATGCCGAGCTGGAAGGCCACCGCCTTCACCGGCTGGCCGGCGCCGTACAGCGCCATGACGCGGCGCTCCTGGGCGCTGAGGCGCGGTGCGGCCCCGTCGTCGTCGAGCGCGCCGATGAGCTCGGTCGAGATGTAGGTCTCGCCGGACTGCGCGGCGCGGATCGCCTCGACGATCGTCTCGACCGGCTCGGACTTCACGAGGTAGCCGAGCGCACCGGCACCGAGCGCCTCGCGCACCACCGCCGGTTCGGAGTAGGTGCTCATGAGCATGGTGGCGACGTTCGCCGACTTCAGCGTCGACAGCTTGATCGAGATCGGGATGTTGTCGCGCAGGTCGAGGTCGAGCAGGACCACGTCGACGGGGAACTCCGGGTGGGCGAGCAGTTCCGACCAGGACGGCACGGCCGCGACGAGGTCGATGTCGGATGCCGCGCCCCGGACCCACTCGGTGAGCGCACCGAGCAGCATGCGATGGTCGTCGACGATCGCCAGCCGGATCGGGCTGGTGTCGGGTTCGGGCACGTCAGGCTCCCCTCAGTCAAGCGGCGCCGGGTGGCGTCGCGGTTCCCGCACGGTTCGCGGGGTCGATCCGGCAGTCGATGTCGACCCGGAAGCCGTCGGCTCCCGCGACCACATCGTGTCTTCCGACATTATCCAGTGCCTCCCACGTCGCCTCGTCGACCCTCCGTGCGGTGACGCCGGAGACGTCGAAGCGGATCGCGATGCGCGTGCCGTCGAACAGCCGGCCGTCGTCGGGCTCCGGATCGAGCGCCTCGCGGTCGCGGCAGGTCACGAGCACCCGCAGCGGCGGGGCAGAGGCCTTGGTCCGCCGTTGCCCGGCGATCAGCCAGAGCGCGAGCAGGAGCCCGTCGCGCTGGGCCGGGCCGAGCAGGCCCGCGAGGCCGGCCGGGTCGTCGACCGTCACCCGTCGGCTGAGGTACGCGGACTCGGTGACGGCGTGGCGCAGCCAGGTGTCGGTCCGCCCCTCGATGAGCCGGACGCGCAGCCGCGCGGCGAGCTGGCCGGCCCGCTCGGCCGCCGCCGGCGGCAGCGGCAGCGCGATCCGGCCCGCGCCGACGTCGTCGAGCAGCGCCTCGGCGTCGTAGTCCAGCTCCGCGAGCTCCTCCGAGGCGCGCATGCCGACGGCCGAACGCGGGGTGGAGACGGTGCTCTGCACGAGCGTGAGGTCGAGCTCGCGCCCCACCAGGCGGCGGAACCCCCGGACCGCGATGACCACGAGCACCACGGGCACCACGGCGGAGGCCGCGATGGCCACGCCGACCACCGTGCGGGTGCCCGCCTCGGGCGCCTGGACCAGCGCCTGGACCAGCAGCACCGCGGCGATGGTCACCGCCGCGGCGAGCGGTCCGCGCGTCTCGCGCAGCGCGGCCACCGGCATGAGCAGCGCCGCGGCGGCCGGGGCGGCGGTGGGCGTGATGCCGAGCTGCAGGGTGTCGACCGTGGCGGCCACGTCGAGCCAGACCGGCACCGCGAGCGCGACGAGGAGCGTGCCGAACACCCAGTCGGGCACGCGGCTGAGGCCGCGGGTGGCGACCACCGCGCCGACGGTCACGAGTCCGAGGGCGATCCACGCGGGCCCCGGGTCCCGGCCGGGCGGGAAGATGTCGGCCAGGCCCCACGCGTGCAGCAGGTGGGCGAGCACGATCGCGACGCAGGCGACGGTGACGCCGGCGGCGAGGCGCCGGCCGCCGTGCGCACTGCGGATGTCCTCCGCGGCGCGGGCCGACCGCGTCGGCCGGCGGAACTGCACCTCGTGGGTGGTGTCGCGCGGCACGTCGTCCGGCGGGAGGCTGCGCTGGAACCGGCTCACGGCTTCGGAACCTCCAGCATCACGGTCGTGCCCGACCCCGGCGAGCTGAAGACCCGCGCGCGGCCGCCGACGGCATGCAGTCGACCCACGACCGACTCAGCGAAGCCGAGTCGTGCCGGATCGACCGCCGCGGGTTCGAAGCCGGCGCCCTGGTCGGTGACCATCGCCCGGACGGTCCGGTCGTCGTCGGTGATCGTGACGTCGGCCTCCTTCACCCCGGAGTGACGGCGCACGTTCTCGAGGCACTCGCCGAGCGCGCCGAGGAGCGCGTCGAGCGTGTCGCGCGGCAGCACGAGCTGACCGGCGCCGTGCCAGTTGACGTCGAGCCCCATGCGGGCGAACCGCTGGCGGACGGAGTCGAAGGTCGTGCCGAGCACGTCGGCGGGGGAGTCGGGCGAGAAGGCGGTGCTCGAACCGTTGTCGAGCGGCGCGCCCAGGCGGAGCTGCTTCAGCAGGCGCGCGTCGTCGCCGGCCTGCTGGCGGAGGGCGCTCTCGCCGACGCCGACACCGGAGTGGGCGAGGAGGCTCAGCGTCGCGAGCACGGTGTCGTGCAGGACGCGCGCATCCTGGCGCTGCTGCGCCTCCGACTCGCTCGCGAGCCGCTCCGCCCGGTGGGCGCGGCCGACCTCGTCGATCCGTTCGGCCGCGCGGTCGATGGCCCGCGCGAGCCACAGGCCGGTGGCGGTGGACGCGGCCCATCCGGCGATGGACGCGACCAGCACCGTGCCGAGGTCGGCCCCCGCGAACCACGACGCGACCACGGCGGTCACGACGGCGAGCCCGGAGAGCACGACGAGCGCCACGCCGTTCGGGCGCACGATCGAGGGGATCGCGATGGCCGCGGCGGTGAGCGCGCCGGTCACCGCCATGGCGGTCTCGGCGGCGGGGTCGATGGTCGGGTCGAGCCCGATCACGAGCAGCAGGGCGACGGAGGCCGCGATCGTGCCGAGGATCGGCAGCGTGGCGCCCCGCGCCGTCGCGAGGACGACGAGCCCGATGAGCGCCAGGTCGAGGATCACCGCGAGGGCGAAGCGGTCTGCGTCGAGGGCGCCCGGCACGAGCAGGCAGGCCAGCGCGAGGACCGCTCCGGTGAGGCTCCCGGCGCGTGCGAGTCGTCGCAGCAGCCGGTCACGTTCCTTGTCGATCCGACGCATGCCACCCCTCTCGCGGCTCGCCATGGCGGCACCCGGGTGCCGTCATCCTCGAAGATAACCCAGAGCGACCCCCGGACACGGGCCAAACGGCCCGAACCGGGGCGACGGGTCCGGTTCGGGTCAGGCCGCGAGGAGGTCGCCGATGGCCCGGCCGACCGCGTCGTCCTCGATGAGGAACGCATCGTGGCCGTAGTCGGAGCGGAGCACGACCGGCTCGTCGCCGTGCACCGTCCGCCGCAGTCCGCGCGCGATCTCGCGCTGGCCCTCGAGGGAGAAGTAGCGGTCGCTGTCGATCCCGAGCACGAGCGCGCGCGCCTCGATGCGGTCGAGCGCCGCCGCGACCCCGTCGCGGCCGCGGCCGAGGTCGTGCGAGTTCATGGCCTCGGTCAGCACGAGGTAGCTGTTCGCGTCGAAGCGGCGCGTGAACTTGTTGCCGTGGAAGTCGAGGTACGACTCCACCGCGAAGCGTCCGCCGCCGCCGAGCGGGTCGAGGCCCGACTGCCAGCTGCGCTCGAACCGCTGGTTGAGCTCGACGGGCGTGCGGTAGTTCAGCATCGCCATGCGCCGCGCGAGCGCGAGCCCGCGGGTGGGTCCGTCGCCGTCCGGGGCGTCGTAGTACGCGCCGCCGCGGAAGGCGGGGTCGCTGCGCACGGCTTCGAGCTGCACCGAGTTCAGGGCGATCTGGTCGGCCGTGGTCGCCGCGGGGGCGGCGAGCACCGCGATCCGCTCGACCGCGTCGGGGGCCATGACGGCCCACTCGAGCACGTGCATCGCGCCCATCGATCCGCCCACCACGGCGGCGAAGCGCTCGATGCCCAGCTCGCGGGCGAAGGCGATCTGCGCGGCGACCTGGTCGCGGATGGTGAGGAACGGGAACCTGGCGCCCCACTCGACGCCGTCGGGCGCCACGGAGGAGGGACCGGTCGAACCCTGGCATCCGCCCACGACGTTCGGGGCGACGACGAACCAGCGGTCGGTGTCGATCGCGCGACCCGGGCCGACGACGCCCGGCCACCAGCCGGCGCTCGGATGGCCGGGGCCGGCGGGGCCGAGCACGTGGCTGTCGCCCGTGAGCGCGTGCAGGACGAGGATCGCATTGTCACGGGCCGGGGCGAGCGTGCCCCAGGTCTCGTAGGCGATGCGCACGTCGGGCAGCACCTGGCCCGACTCGAGCGCCAGGTCGCCGATGCGCGCGAACCGGCGGTCGCCGACCGGGTCGCCGGCGCGCCACGCGCCCGTGGCGGGGGCCCGACCGGCGAGCTGGTGGGCGGCGCGGGCCTCGGGCACGATGCTCGCGGGCACCGTCTCCGAGGTCGTCTGCCAGTCCATGCCTCGATTCTCCCGGACGCGCGACGGGGCTGCTCCTCTGTTACGCGCCCACCGACGCCGCGATGCCCGCAGCCCGCGCAGACGACGGATGCCGCGTCCCGGGCCGGACGCGGCATCCGTTCGCTGCTCGTGCGGTCGTCAGACCCGCGCGGCCTCCGTGGCACGACGCGCGGCCGCGAGGCCCGCCTCGAGGTCGGCCTTGAGGTCGTCGACGTTCTCGATGCCGACCGAGAGCCGCACGAGGCCCGGCGTGACGCCGGTCGTGAGCTGCTGCTCGGGCGTGAGCTGCGAGTGCGTGGTCGAGGCGGGGTGAATGACGAGCGAGCGCACGTCGCCGATGTTGGCGAGGTGGCTGAACAGCGACAGGTTGTCGACGAGCGCGCGGCCGGCGTCGACGCCGCCCTTGAGCTCGAACGACAGCACCGCGCCGACGCCCTTGGGGGCGTACTTGTTGGCGGCCGCGTACCACGGGCTCGAGGGCAGTCCCGAGTAGTTGACGCTCGCGACGTCGGGGTGACCGTCGAGCCACTCGGCGATCTCCTGCGCGTTCTGCACGTGGCGCTCGACGCGCAGCGAGAGCGTCTCGATGCCCTGGATGAGCTGCCACGCGCTCGCCGGCGCGATCGACGAGCCGAGGTCGCGCAGCAGCTGCACGCGCGCCTTGATGACGTACGCGAGCGCGTCCCCGACCGCGGCGGTGTAGCTCGCGCCGTGGTAGGACGGGTCCGGCTCGGTGAGGCCGGGGAACTTCTCGACGTGCTTCGACCACTCGAAGCGGCCGCCGTCGACGATGACGCCGCCGATCACGGTGCCGTGGCCGCCGAGGAACTTCGTGGCCGAGTGGATCACGATGTCGGCGCCGTGCTCGAACGGGCGGATGAGGTACGGCGTCGCGATCGTGTTGTCGACGATGAGCGGGATGCCCGCGTCGTGCGCGATGCCCGCGACGAGCTCGATGTCGAGGACGTTGATCTTCGGGTTGCCGATGGTCTCGGCGAAGAAGAGCTTCGTGTTCGGGCGGACCGCACGGCGCCACTCGTCGGCGTCGTCCTGGTTCTCGACGAACGTGGTCTCGATGCCGAGCTTGGCGAGCGTGTACTTGAACAGGTTGTACGTGCCGCCGTAGATCGACGACGACGAGACGATGTGGTCGCCGGCCTGCGCGATGTTCAGCACGGCGAAGGTCTCGGCCGCCTGGCCCGACGCGACGAGCAGCGCGCCGGAGCCGCCCTCGAGCGCGGCGAGGCGCTCCTCGACGACGGCCTGCGTCGGATTCATGATGCGCGTGTAGATGTTGCCGAACTCGGCGAGCGCGAACAGGTTCTGCGCGTGCTCGGCGGAGTCGAAGACGTACGACGTCGTCTGGTAGATCGGCGTCGCGCGCGCCTTCGTGACCGGGTCGGGGGCGGCGCCCGAGTGCACCTGCTTCGTCTCGAAGCGCCAGTCGGCCTGCTCTGCCATGGGGACTCCTTCGCGTTCGCGGTGCGGCAGCGCCGCAACCGCAGCCCACGTTACGAGCGGTCGATCAGGCGATCAACGGATGCCGCAACACGGCGTCACGCGCCGCGCTCGCCGTCGCGCGGCTCGCCGCCCGGCGGTCGCGCATCGGGCGCCGTCGCGTCCTCGGCCGCCGTGCGCGGCGCGGAGGGCGCCGGCGGCAGCGCCTCGGGCGGGAGCACGAGCGTGCCGGTCGCGGTCGCCGGCTCCGGGCGGAACAGCCACCGCGCCCGCGGCTCGACGAGGGGGCGGAAGATCCGCCGCACGGGCTTCAGCGACAGCACGACCGACACGCCGATGCAGAACACGATCATGGCCGGCAGCACCCACCACGGCTGCTGCCCCTCGAGCAGTGGGGTCTCGCGCAGCGGGAACAGCACGAAGGAGTGCAGCAGGTAGATGTACATCGTGGCGCTGCCGAACGCGGTGAACCAGGTGGTGCGCCGCGGCATCAGCACGAGGAAGGCGACCGCGAGGAGCATCGCGAGCAGCAGCAGGAAGAGCCGGATGGCGCCGGACCAGGGCTCGTCGTAGCCGATGGACTCGTAGGACTCGTCGTAGAGCATGAACCGGCGCAGCCGCAGGTCGCGCCAGGTCTCGATGGCGATGGGGAGCACGACGAGCAGTCCCGCGAAGAGCGCGATCGCGCCGGCCCGCCAGCGCCACGTGACCGCCGTGGGCAGGTCGAGCCAGCGGTCGGTGATGCGCCACTGGCGGAGCTTCCAGCCGAAGACGAAGAAGGGGAACATGCCGAACGTGCGCGTGAGGGCGAGGGTCGAGTCGATCTCGACCGCGTAGCCCGCGCCGATCGAGATCGCGATGGCGATGAGGAGCGGATAGCGCAGCAGCACCAGGAACGGCAGCGCGATGCGCCAGATCGCGAGGGCGATGAGGAACCACAGCGTCCACGAGGCGGTGGTGTAGTCGAGGACGAAGTCCCCGCCGAGGGCGAAGCGGATGACGGTCCAGATCGTCTCGAAGATGAAGTACGGGAAGACGATGTCGGTGAGCACCTGGCGCATCGCGCGCGCGTTCGGCGGACCGGACTTGGCGAAGTACCCGGACACCGTCACGAACACCGCGACGTGGAACGAGTAGATGAACAGGTACACGCTGTAGGCCGCGTCGTCCTCGCCGATGAGGGGCAGGATGCCGTGCCCGATCACGACGAGCGTGATCGCGATCCAGCGCGCGTTGTCCCACAGCGGCACGCGGCGCTTGCGCTGGGGCGGCTTCGGGGCGCGGGTCGACGGCGTCGGCTGCATCCGCCCATTCTCGCGCATGGCCCGCGCCGTGCACGTGGACGACCGCGCCCGCCGGTGCAGAATGGCCGCATGGACGGCAAGCGCGCAGTGGTCACCGGGGCGAGTTCGGGCATCGGGGCGGCGACCGTGCGGGCGCTGCGGCACGACGGATGGGACGTCGTGGCCGTCGCGCGGCGCGAGGACCGCCTGCGCGCGCTCGCCGCCGAGACCGGGTGCGAGGTGGTCGTCGCCGACGTCACCTCCGACGCGGACGTCGCGGCGCTCGCCGAGGACCTCGCGTCGGCGGGCCCGGTGCACGCCCTCGTGAACAACGCCGGCGGCGCGAAGGGCCTCGCCTCGGTCGAGGAGTCCGACCTCGCCGACTGGGCGTGGATGTTCGAGGTGAACGTGCTCGGCGTCAAGCGCGTGACCAGCGCGCTGCTGCCCCTGCTCCGGCGCGGCGCCGACGAGCGCGGCGTCGCCGACCTCGTCAACGTGACCTCGCTCGCCGGGCACGTCGCCTACGTCGGCGGGGGCGGGTACAACGCCGCCAAGTTCGCCGCGCACGCCCTCACCGAGGTGCTCCGGCTCGAGCTCAACGGGGAGCCCATCCGGGTCGTCGAGGTGGCGCCCGGTCTCGTGAAGACGGACGAGTTCGCGCTGGTGCGGTTCGGCGGCGACCGCGAGCGCGCCGACGCCGTCTACGAGGGGGTGCCCGAGCCGCTGGTGGCCGAGGACGTGGCATCCGTCATCGTCGACGCCATGTCGAAGCCGCCGCACGTGGACCTCGACCTCATCGTGGTCAAGCCCGTCGCCCAGGCCGCGCCGCACCGGCTCGCCAAGGGACCGCTCGTCACGCGGCGGGAGGCGTCGCGATGAGCGACGGCGGGGTCGAGCGGCGGCAGCGCTGGGTCGACGCGACCGGCCGGCTCCTCGCCCTGCTCGGCATCGCGTTCATCGTCGCGTACACGGTGTGGGTGCTCGTCCCGGACCTGCCCAGGTCGATCGTGGTGGCCTTCAACGTGATCTTCGCGCTCACGTGGGCGCTCTTCCTCGTCGACGCCGTCATGCGCCTCGTCCTGACGCCGCGAGGGGAGCGGTGGCGGTACGCCTGGCGTCACCCGATCGAGCTCCTGTCGGTCGTGTTCCCGGTGTTCCGCGCCCTGCGGGTGGTCTCGCTGCTCGGCTACCTGCCGGTGCTGCAGCGCCGGACGACGGAGGCCGTACGGGCCCGATTCATCCTCTCCGCGATCATCTACGCCACGGTCTACGTGTTCTTCATCTCGCTCGCGGTGCTCCAGGTGGAGCGCGACGCGCCGGGCGCCAACATCACGAGCTTCGGCGAGGCGATCTGGTGGGCCGTCGTCACGCTCGCCACGGTGGGCTACGGCGACACCTACCCGGTCACCGTGCCCGGCCGCATGTGGGCCGCGGTCCTCATGGCCGGCGGCGTCGCGATCGTGGGCGTCGCCTCCGCGACGGTGATCTCCGTCCTCAACGAGCGCCTCTCCGGCCTGCGGAGCGAGCACCCGCACCGCCGCGGGGTCGTCGCCGAGCGCGAGGGGCTCGCCGAGGGCGACGACGTCGCGGAGCGGAACGCGAGCGACGACCCCGGCCCCGAGCGGGCGGGCCGCTAGCCTTGGGGGAATGAGCTTCGACGCGAATGACGCCGCCGCGAGCGGCGCGGACGGGATCCGCCGCGAGATCCTGACCTGGGACGACTTCTCCGCCGCGGCCCGCGGGCTCGCCGCCGACGTGCTCGGCTCCGGGTTCCGCCCCGACGTGGTCATCGCGATCGCACGCGGCGGGCTGCTCCTGGCCGGCGCGATCGCGTACGCGCTCGGCACCAAGTCCTGCGGCTCGATCAACGTCGAGTTCTACACCGGCGTCGACGAGCGGCTCCCGGAGCCGGTGCTGCACCCGCCCATGCTCGACGCGCCGGCGCTCGAGGGCAAGCGGGTGCTCCTCGTCGACGACGTCTCCGACTCGGGCCGGACCCTCGCGAAGGTCGTCGACCTGCTGGGCGGGGTGGGTGCCGACGTGCGGAGCGCCACGCTCTACGTCAAGCCGCGCACGGTGCTCGTCCCCGACTTCGCCTATCGCGAGACCGAGGACTGGATCGTCTTCCCCTGGTCGGCCCTGCCGCCCGTGCGCGCAGAGGAGGAGGTCCGATGAGCGTCCACCTCGTGGGGGGCGGCTGGAGCGCGGAGCACGCGCCCGCCGTGTGCGCGCCGTTCATCGCTGAGGCGGCCGCGGCCGCCGGCCGCGACGCCGTCGAGCGGCCCCGCGTCGCCGTGCTGCTCGTCGCGCCCGAGGCCGAGGGCGTCGAGCTCGCCGCGCGGTGGCGCGCCGTGCTCGAGTCGGTCGCCGACGTCGACGTCGCGGTCTCGGTCGTGGACGAGGAGGGCGCGTTCGCGACCCCGGCGCTCGCGGGCGCCCACGGGGTGCTCGTCGGCGGTGGGCTGACGCCCGCCTACCGCCGAGCCGTGGAGCCCGTCGCGGGCGAGCTGCGCCGGCTCGTGGCATCCGGCCTGCCCTACCTCGGCTTCTCGGCCGGCGCCGCCATCGCGGCCGACACGGCGCTGCTCGGCGGATGGCGCATCGGCGGCGTACCCGTCGCCCCCGAGGAGGCCTCCGAGGACCTCGACGAGGTCACCGCCGAGGCCGGCATCGGGCTCGTCGACCTCACCATCGACTGCCATGCCGCGCAGTGGGGCACCCTCACGCGGCTGATCGCGGCCACCGAGGCGGGGCTCGTCGACGGCGGCATCGCGATCGACGAGGACACGCTGTTCTCGATCGGCACCGGCGGCCTGCGGGTCGCCGGCGCGGGCAGCGTCTGGAGCGTCACCGCGGGCGACGAGGGCGTCGTCGTGCGGAGCATCACCGGCTGATGGGCCGCACCCTCCCCGAGCTCGCCGAGGCGGGCCTCATCGATGCGAGCTGGGCCGAGGCGCTCGCGCCCGTGGCCGACGACATCGCGCGCATGGGCGACTTCCTGCGGGCCGAGACTGCCGCGGGCCGCTCGTACCTGCCCGCGGGCGACCGCGTGCTCCGGGCGTTCCGGCAGCCGGTCGACGACATCCGCGTGCTCATCGTCGGCCAGGACCCGTACCCCACGCCCGGCCACCCGATCGGCCTGTCGTTCGCGGTGGAGCGCCACGTCCGGCCGATCCCGCGGAGCCTCGCCAACATCTACCGGGAGCTCGCCGACGACGTCGGCTGCACGCCGCCCGACCACGGCGACCTCGGCGCGTGGAACCGCAGCGGCGTCATGCTGCTGAACCGCGTGCTCACCGTGCGGCCCGGCGAGTCCGGCTCCCACCGCGGCAAGGGATGGGAGCGCGTGACCGACCACGCCATCCGCACCCTCGTGGACCGGGGGACCCCGCTCGTCGCCATCCTCTGGGGTCGCGACGCGCAGTCGCTCGCCCCGCTGCTCGGCGACACGCCCCGCATCGCGTCGGCCCACCCGAGCCCGCTCTCGGCGAGCCGCGGGTTCTTCGGCTCCCGCCCGTTCAGCCGGGCCAACGCGCTCCTCGAGGCCCGCGGCGGGCGACCCGTCGACTGGTCGCTCGCCGACGACTGACCGTCCGACGACGGCGGGCATCGCCGCCGGGCAACCGCGTCCGGCCGCGTCATCCGTTCGCAACACGGCGCGCGTACCATGGCGGGATGCTCGAGGAGGAATACCAGCAGCGACGGGTGCTGCCCCGGCACCTGCGCCGGCCCGAGCCGGAGGAGACGCCGTTCGCGTACGAGATCCGCCCGGCGCGGCCCGCCGACCTGCCGGCCGTGCGCGAGATCTACAACTACTACGTCGCGAACTCGACCGTGACCTTCGATGAGGACGCGATGACGCTCCGCGAGTGGAAGCAGAAGTTCGCGATGCTGCAGAAGCTCGGCATGCCGTTCCTCGTCGCGGAGTCGCCCTCGGGGCAGCTGCTCGGCTACGCGCTCGTCTCCCCGTGGAAGCAGAAGCGGGCGTACCGCTACACGGTCGAGGACTCGATCTACCTCGGTCCCGCGGCATCCGGCAAGGGCCTCGGGCGGGCGCTGCTCGGCGAGCTCATCGAGGCGTCGAAGGCGGCGGGGCTGAAGGAGATCCTCGCCGTCATCGCCGACCAGGGCGCCGAGGCGTCGATCGCGCTGCACGAGCGCTTCGGGTTCACCGAGATCGGGCGCATGGGCCGGGTCGGCTTCAAGTTCGACCGGTGGCTCGGCACCGTGCTGCTGCAGAAGTCGCTGAAGTAGCCGCCGGGTCAGAGCACGAGTTCGTGCGTGCCCTGCAGCGCGGGCAGCATGACCGCCACGACGAGCCCGGTGGCGCTGAACAGGCCCGGGTGGGCCAGGCCGATCACCGTACGACGCAGCGCCGGCCGGCTCGCGAGCATCGCGGGCGGCACCCGGTCGGATGCGGGCACCTCGCCCCAGCCGCGCACGCGCCCGAGGAACCACGCGCAGCGCAGGACGAACGCGGCCCACAGCAGGGCGACGAGGATCGGGACGAGGAAGAGCATGACGTCCACGCCCGTGCCGAGGATCTCGTCCTCGCGGCCCTCCGCGGCGAGCTGGATCGCCTGCGAGATCGCCGCGCCGACGACCACCGAGGCGCTCCACGCGACGACGCCGATGACGAGCGCCGCGTAGCGCACGGCGAAGTGGCCGAAGACCGACGACATCTCGTCGAAGTGGCGTCGCGGCGTCGCGTGCAGCACCGTCACGGTGGCCGCGAGCGACGGCCCGACCATGGCCGTGAGCACGATCGCGTCGGCCCACGCCGGCCAGTCGGCGACGAGCGCCACCACGAGCAGCGCGCCGAACGCCAGGCTCCAGGCGGCACCCCAGGCGAGCGGATGCCGCGCCACCGCCCCCGCGATGCGCTCTCCGGCTGCCACCCCCGCCACGTGCGTCACTCTACCGGCGACGCTGCGTAGGCTCGTGACGTGGCCGACCCGATCGAGGACCTGCACGAGTACACGGCGTTGGAGCTGCACCAGTTGCTGCAGCGCCGCGACGTGACGCCGACGGAGGCGGCCGAGCACTACCTCGCCCGGATCGAGCGGCTGGATCCGGTGGTGGGCGCGTTCGCGGCGGTCACGCCCGACCTCGCGCTCGAGCGGGCGCGCCGGGTGGAGCGCGACGTGCCCCGCGCCGCCCCGCTCTGGGGCATGCCCCTCGCCGACAAGGACCTGCACCCGCGCGCCGGGGTGCCCACGGCGTTCGGGTCGCGCGCCCACGAGGGGCGCGTGCCCGACGAGTCGGACGATCTGGTCGACGCGGTCGATGCGGCCGGCGCGGTGAGCCTCGGCAAGACCGCCACGCCCGAGTTCGGCCTGCCGTCGTACACGGAGCCCGTGGGCGGTCGACCGGCACGCAACCCGTGGGACCTCGAGCGCGGGGCGGGCGGCTCGAGCGGCGGGGCGGCGGCCGCGGTGGCGGCCGGCCTGCTGCCGTTCGCGCCGGGCAGCGACGGCGGCGGCTCGATCCGCATCCCGGCCGCATCGTGCGGCCTGGTCGGCGTGAAGCCGTCGCGCGGGCGGGTGCCGTCCGGGTCGGGACTCGACCGGCTCGCGGGCCTCGGCGTCGTCGGCCCGATCGCCCGCACCGTCGCCGATGCGGCGCTCCTGCTCGACGGCATGATCGCGCCGCACGGGTACCCGCCGCGGCATCCGTTCGCGGTGCGGGCACCCGGGGACGACGGACCGTACCTCGGTGCGGCGATCCGTGGCGAGGGCCGCTTCCAGGTCGCCGTGATGACGGACACGCCGTGGGACGAGTTCACGGAGATCCGGCTGGATCCGGCCGCGCGCGCCGCCCTGGATGCCGGCGTCGCGCTGCTCGACCGGCTCGGCCACGGCGTCGAGGAGCTCGCCCCGGCGGCGGAACCCGGGTACCCGGCGGCCTTCCGCACCATCTGGCAGGCCGGTGCCGCGACGATCGACGTGGCCGAGGAGCGCGCCGACCAGCTCGAGCCCCTCACGCGGTGGCTCATGGGCCGGGGCCGCGCCCTGACCGCCGCCGAGCTCGCCGCCGCGCAGTCGTGGCTCACCGGGTTCGAGCGGCGCACCATCGCGCGCTTCGCCCCCTTCGACGCGGTCATGACGCCCGCGCTCGCCCTCGAACCGCGTCCTGTCGGGTGGTACCACGCCGAGGACGGCGAGGAGAACTTCGCGCAGCAGGTCCGCTTCACGCCGTACACGTCGTTCGTCAACGTGGCGGGCCTGCCGGCGCTCACGCTGCCCGTGCTGGACACCGAGGACGGGCTGCCCATGGGGGTGCAGCTCATCGGACGCCCGGGCGGGGAGGCGACCCTGTTCGCCCTCGCCGCCCAGTTGGAGCGCGCGGCTCGGCGGGGGAGGCGGCGACCGCCGGTGTGGTGACGCGAGGTTGCGGTCGCAGCCGAACCGTGTGCAAGACTTAGGTAATGCTTACCTCACTCGCCCAGGCGGAGGTCGTCGCCCGCCCACGTCCCGCCTACCGGACGTTCCGCGCGAGCGTGTCGCGGGTCGAGCGGCTCTCGCCGCACTTCGTGCGCGTGACCTTCGCCGGCGACGACCTGGCCGGCTTCGGCACGGCCGGATTCGACCAGCGGGTCAAGGTGGTCCTGCCGCTGCCCGGCGCCGGCTTCACGTCGTTCCCGGAGGGCGAGGACTGGTTCGGGGAGTGGCGGCAGCTGCCGGCGGAGCAGCGCAACCCGTTCCGCACCTACACGATCCGCGGGGTCCGTCCCGCCTCGCGCGAGGTGGACATCGACTTCGTCGCACACGGCGACACCGGCCCTGGATCCGCGTGGGCGGGCCGCGCCGCTCCCGGCGACGAGATCGTCCTCGTGGGACCGGACGAGCTGAGCGAGGGGCGCACGGTCGGCATCGACTGGCGTCCCGGCGACGTCGACACCGTCCTGCTCGCCGGCGACGAGACCGCCGCGCCCGCGATCTGCGCCATCCTCGAGTCCCTCCCGGCCGACGCGACCGGTGCCGCGGTCATCGAGGTGCCGTGCGCCGAGGACGCGCTGCCCGTCCGCGCGCCGTCCGGCGTCGAGGTGCGCTGGCTGCCCCGCCTCGACGGACAGGCTCACGGCGAGCGGCTGGTCCCCGCGGTCCGCGACTGGGTCGCACGCACCTGCTGGCTGCGCGACTGCGCCGACCCCGTCGCCGCGGCGGCCGAGACGTCGCGACGCACGCTCGCCGACCTCGAGGCGGCCGCCGACGCCGACGGCATCCTGTGGGACGTGCCGGAGGGCACGAGCCTCGACGGCGACTGCTACGCCTGGATCGCCGGGGAGGCGTCCGTCGTGAAGACGCTCCGGCGGTTCCTCGTGCAGGAGGCCGGCCTCGACCGCCGCCAGGTCGCGTTCATGGGGTACTGGCGCCGCGGTCGCGCCGAGCTCGACTGATCCCGACGATGGTCCAGCGGATGCCGGTGGCCGAACGGTCGCGCCCCGACCGCGGTGCGGCGGCGGGACGACCCCACCGCGCGCCCCGGCCGCGCCCACCGTTCGGCGTCGTGCTCGCGGCATCCGTCGCCCTGCTCGCACTCGCCGTGCTCGCGAGCCTCGCGATCGGCTCGCGTGCCGTGCCGTTCGACGTGGTCTGGAGCGCGTTCACCGCCCCGGTCGACGGCGACACCGACCAGCTCGTCGTGCGCGAGCTGCGGCTGCCCCGCGCGATCATCGGGGTGCTCGCGGGCGCGGCGTTCGGCGCGGTCGCCTCGGTGCTCCAGGGCGCGACCCGCAACCCGCTCGCCGACCCCGGGCTGCTCGGGCTGAACGCCGGCGCATCGCTCGCGGTCGTCGTCGCCATCACCTTCCTCGGCGTCTCGACCCCGCTCGGATTCATCTGGTTCGCGTTCGCCGGCGCGGCCGCTGCGGCGGCCGTCGTGTTCGCCATCGGCTCGGTGGGCGGCGGCGCGACCCCCGCCCGCCTGGCCCTCACGGGCGCCGCGGTCATGGCGGCCACGACACCCCTCATCACGCTCGTGCTGATCCGCGACCTGGCGACCCTGAACCAGTACCGCTTCTGGTCGGTCGGCTCGCTCGCCGGACGCGGGCTCGAGACCGCCGCCGCCCTCTGGCCGTTCCTCGTCGCGGGACTCCTGCTCGCCGCGTGGCTCGCGCCGCGGCTCAACCTCATGGCGCTCGGCGACGACGTCGCCCGCGGCCTCGGCGTCCGCCTCGGGGTGACCCGTCTCGTCACCGCCGTGGCGGTCATCGTCCTCGCCGGGACCGCGACCTCGCTCGCGGGACCGATCGCGCTGCTCGGCCTCGCCGTCGCCCACGCCGCCGGCGCGTTGGCCGGCGGCGACTACCGGCGGCGCATCGCGGTCGCCGCCGTCCTCGGCGCCACCGTGCTCGTCACGGCCGACGTGATCGGGCGCGTGGTCGCCTCGCCGGCCGAACTCGAGGCCGGCATCGTCGCGGCCGTCGTCGGTGCGCCCGTGCTCATCGCGCTCGTGCGCCGGCGCGGGGGAGCGGCGACGTGACCGCCGTCCGCCCCGACGCCGGCGCCCGCACTTCGTCCGGACCGACGGCGGAGGCCGCCGCGAG
>NZ_LQGY01000004.1 GCF_001620055.1 Agromyces sp. NDB4Y10
GAGTTTCGGCGGCCATAGCGCGAGGGAAACGCCCGGACACATTCCGAACCCGGAAGCTAAGACTCGCAGCGCCGATGGTACTGCAGGGGCGACCCTGTGGGAGAGTAGGACACCGCCGGACATACTTTGAGGAGTGGCCACCCACTGCGTTCAACAGCGAACGCCGGCGGGTGGCCATTCCGCGTTTAACGCGCCGGTCCGAGCCCGGCAGTACGGTTGAGTCCACGACGGCTCCCCACACGACAGGAAGATTCGTGAGCGATTCGACGCAGCACGGCCCGGGCGACGAGCGTCCCCGGAACGACCGACGACCACGGGACACCGACCAGGGCCGGAACGAGCGGAAGCAGCCCTACCGTCAGCGCCCCGATCGCGACGGCGAGCGACGCGATTCGGATCGGCGTCCGCAGCGCGACGGTGAGCGGAAGCCGTACGGGTCGCGTCCGCAGCGCGATGGTGAGCGCAAGCCGTACGGGTCGCGTCCGCAGCGCGACGGCGAGCGGAAGCCGTATGGTTCGCGTCCGGACCGTGATGGTGAGCGCAAGCCGTACGGGTCGCGTCCGGACCGGGATGGTGAGCGGAAGCCGTACGGGTCGCGTCCGGACCGCGACGGTGAGCGGAAGCCGTACGGGTCGCGTCCGGACCGCGACGGTGAGCGGAAGCCGTACGGGTCGCGTCCGCAGCGCGACGGTGAGCGGAAGCCGTACGGTTCGCGTCCTGACCGCGATGGTGAGCGGAAGCCGTACGGGTCCCGTCCGCAGCGCGACGGCGAGCGGAAGCCGTACGGCTCGCGTCCGCAGCGCGACGGCGAGCGTAAGCCGTACGGCTCGCGTCCGCAGCGTGATGGTGACCGCAGGTCGTCTGACCGGTCGGCTGACCATCGCCCGCGGGAGGATGCCGGCGTCCGTCCCGAGCGGTATGGTGCCGCCGAGCTGCAGGTGCGTCCGCGGCATGACGACCCGGAGGTGCCCGAGCGCATCCAGCCGAAGGACCTCGACCGGAGCGCCCGCGCGGAGCTCAAGACGCTGACGAAGGAGAACGCCGACTGGGTCGCGCGTCACCTGGTCGCGGCGGCGGAGGTCCTCGAGGACGACCCCGCGCTCGCGCATCGGCATGCTCTCTCGGCGTCTCGCCGGGCCGGGCGCATCGCGATCGTCCGTGAGACGCTCGCGATCACCGCCTACGCGACCGGCGACTTCGCGCTCGCACTGCGAGAGCTCCGGACGTATCGCCGCATCTCCGGCAGCGACGAGCAACTGCCGCTCATGGTCGACAGCGAGCGCGGCGTCGGCCGGCCGGATCGCGCGCTCGAGCTCGGCCGCTCCGTCGACCGTTCCACGCTGCCGGCATCCGTGCAGGTGGCCCTCGCGATCGCCATGTCGGGAGCCCGACTCGACCTCGGGCAGCCCGAGCTGGCCCTCGCCGAGCTCGAGATCCCGCAGCTGGACCCCGACCGAGCCTTCTCGTACAGCCCGGCGCTGTTCTCGGCGTACGCCGAGGTGCTGGAGGAACTCGGCCGTGCCGACGACGCGGCCGCCTGGCGGGATCGCGCCCGCCGCGCCGAGGCGGCCCTGGCCGGCGAAGGGCTCGACCTCATCGAGGTGTTCGACCTCGAGGGCACCGAGCCGAGCGGCGTCGACGTTCCGGCGCCGCCGTCCGTGGAGTCCGACGAGCCGGCCGCGGGTGCTGAGGCGGAGTCCGAGGCCGGAGACCCCGCCGACGCGATCGAGCCCGAGGTGGCGGCGGTCCTCGCCGAGACGGCCGACCTCGAGGCGGTTGACGCATCGGACGAGCCCGACGAGGCGGAGCCCGAGCGCGCATGAGTCCCGTGTTCGCGCGGCGCCGCGAGGGCGCCTCGCCGCTCGAGGGCGCCGACGCGATCTTCGCCGATCTCGACGGCGTCGTCTACGCCGGCCCGCACGCCATTCCCCACGCGGTCGACAGCCTCAACCGCGCCGCGGAGTCCCGTCCGGTGGCCTACCTCACCAACAACGCCTCGCGGACCGACGCGCAGGTGGCGGCGCACCTGACGTCGCTCGGGCTCCACGCGACCCCCGACGCGGTCGTGACCTCGCCGCAGGCGGCGATGCGGCTGCTCGCGGCATCCGTCGCCCCCGGCGGCCTCGTGCTCGTGGTCGGCGGGGACGGCATCGTCGCGGAGCTCGAGCGCGGCGGCTACCGCGTCACGCGGTCCGCCGACGACGGCCCCGACGCCGTCATGCAGGGATTCCACCCCGACGTCGGCTGGCGCCAGCTCGCCGAGGCGACGTTCGCGCTGAACGCGCACGGCGGCCCGGGGGAGCCCGGCGGCATCCCGTGGATCGCCACGAACATGGACTGGACGATCCCCGTCGAGCGCGGCGTCGCTCCCGGCAACGGCACGCTGGTCTCGGCCGTGCACACCGCGGCAGGCCGCTTCCCCGAGGTCGCCGGCAAGCCCGAGACGCCGATCTTCGACGTCGCGCGCGATCGCTTCGGAGCGTCCAACCCGCTCATGGTGGGCGACCGGCTGGACACCGACATCCGCGGGGCGAACCGCGCCGGGATCGCGTCGGCGGTCGTGCTCACGGGCATCGACCGGGCCAAGCAGGTGCTCGCCGCGGATGCCGCGAGCCGGCCGGACTTCATCCTCGGCGACCTCCGCGGCCTGCACGAGCCGTACCCCGAGATCCAGCGGCGACGCGGCGCCGTCAGCGTGGGCCGGGCGTCGGTGCGCGTCACCGGACGCACGGTGGAGATCGAGCGCGACGGCGACGACCCGCTCGACCTGCTGCGTGCCGCGTGCCACGCCATCTGGGAGTGCGGCACGGCCATCCATGCACTCCAGGTGCCCGAGCGGCTCTACCGCTGACCTCGCGCCGGCCCGCTGATCGTTCCGTGTCGGCGACCGCCGTGTGGGCGGCGCCGGGTACCGTGGAAGGGTGAGCACCGCAGACCTGGAGCGCGACGCGTCCGAGCACGACCCCGACGCCGTCGAGGCGACGGCCGATGCGCTCGAGGGGATCGAGGCCGCGCCGCTCGAGGAGCGCGCGGGCGGCTACGACGCACTGGCCGAGCGGCTCCGCGCCGAACTCGAGCGGTCCGACCCGGCGCGCGCCGCGGGATGACGGGCGGCGGTGAGAGGCTCGACGCCGCGCTCGCGGCGCGCGGGCTCGCGCGGTCGCGCACGCACGCCGCCGTGCTCATCGCCGACGGCGTGGTGAGCGTCGACGGCCGACCGGTCACGAAGGCGGCCCACCGGGTGGGCGATGATGCGGTGCTCGAGGTCGCGGCATCCGACCACTACGTCAGCCGCGCCGCGCACAAGCTCATCGCCGCGCTCGACGCGTTCGGCGTCGACCCCGCCGGTCGCGTCGTGCTCGACGCCGGCGCATCGACGGGCGGGTTCAGCCAGGTGCTGCTGGAGCGCGGGGCGAGGACCGTGCTCGCCGTCGACGTCGGCCACGGGCAGCTCTCGCCGCAACTGGCCGGCACACCCGGACTCGTCGCCGTCGAGGGATGCAACGTGCGCCACCTCGACCCCGAGACGCTGGCGCGGCTCACCGGCGTCGACGAGCGACCGACCCTCGTCGTCGCCGATCTCTCGTTCATCTCCCTCGCGACCGTGCTCCCGGCGCTCCGCGACACCGCTGACCCGACGGGGGAGTTCGTGCTGCTCGTCAAGCCGCAGTTCGAAGTCGGTCGCAGCAACACGCGAGAGGGCGTCGTCCGCGACCCGGCCGCGCGTGAGGACGCCGTCATGGGCGTGCTCTGGGCCGCCCACGACCTCGGCCTGAGGACCGCCGGCGTGCGCTCCTCCCCAATCGCGGGGACGCACGGGAATCGCGAGGTGCTCGTGCTCCTCAGCCCGACCCGAGGCGGCGATCCGTCAGAATGGTCCGGTCGGGTCAGAGAAGCGACGGGAGGCGTCACGGCGTGAGCGATGCACGGCATTTCCTCGTGGTGTCGCACACGGGCCGGCAGGCCGCCCTCGAGGCGACGGCCGACGTGTGCGGGCAGCTGGTCGCCGCCGGCGCCGTCCCGGTCATCGCCGCCGAGCAGTGGCACGACGTGCTCCGCCAGCTCCCCGAGCTCGAGGGGATGGTGCGTCGTCTCGAGGAGGTGTCGCCCAGGCACCTCGAGCTCGTCATCGTCCTCGGCGGCGACGGCACCATCCTGCGGGCCGCCGAACTCACGCGCGAGCACCCGGTGCCCCTCCTCGGTGTCAATCTCGGGCATGTCGGGTTCCTCGCCGAGAGCGAGCGCGACGACCTCGGCTACACCGTCGGCCGAGCGGTCGCGCGCGATTACACGGTCGAGGAGCGCATGACGCTCTCGGTCCGGGCGAAGGTCGGCGACGACGTCGTCTACGAGGGCTGGGCCCTCAACGAGGCGACCGTCGAGAAGGCCGAGCGCGAGCGGATGCTCGAGGTGGTCATCGAGGTCGACCGGCGCCCGCTGTCGTCGTTCGGCTGCGACGGTGTGGTCATGTCCACGCCCACCGGCTCGACCGCCTACTCCTTCTCGGCCGGCGGACCGGTCGTGTGGCCGGCCGTCGAGGCGCTGCTGCTCGTACCGCTCAGCGCCCATGCGCTCTTCGCCCGACCCCTCGTGGTCGGGCCGGATTCGTCGCTCGCGGTCGAGGTGCTCCAACGCACCGAGGCGTCCGCCGTGATCTGGTGCGACGGGCGACGCATGTTCGAGCTGCCGGCGGGTGCCCGCGTCATCGTGCGCCGTTCGCCCGTGCCCGTGCGGTTGGCACGCCTGCACCAGGCTCCGTTCACCGACCGGCTCGTCAACAAGTTCCAGCTCCCCGTCACGGGGTGGAGGGGGCCGGTCGCCGGTGATTGAGGAACTCGCCATCCGCGACCTCGGCGTGATCGCCGAGGCGACGCTGCCGCTCGGACCGGGCTTCACCGCCGTCACGGGCGAGACCGGAGCGGGCAAGACGATGGTCGTGACGGCACTCGGGCTGCTCCTCGGCGCCCGCGCCGACGCCGCCACCGTCCGGGCCGGCGCCAAGCAGGCGTGGGTCGAGGGGCGCTGGCTCCTCGAGGACCCCGAGACCGTCGCCGAGCGCGTCGCCGACGCCGGCGGCGACCTCGACGGGGGAGAGCTGCTCCTCGGCCGCTCCGTTTCCGCCGAGGGCCGCAGCCGCGCCATCGTGGGCGGACGCAGTGCACCCGTCGGGGTGCTCGGCGAGCTCGCCGACCACCTCGTCGTCGTGCACGGGCAGGCCGACCAGCAGCGTCTCCGCTCGACCGCCGCCCAGCGCGACGCGCTCGACCGGTTCGCCGGCGCCGATCTCGCTGCCGCACTCGAGGCGTATCGCACCGCCTACCGGACCTGGCGATCCGACGCGGACGAGCTCGCGCGCCTCCGCGAGGAGCATGACGCGCGTGCCCGCGAAGCCGAGGAACTCCGCATCGCCCTCGAGGAGATCGAGACGGCCGATCCGCAGCCCGGCGAGGACGCGGCGCTGGCGGAGCGAGCGGACCGGCTGACGAACCTCGAGGACCTGCGACTCGCCGCCGCCCAGGCGCACGAGCTCATCTCCGCCGAAGCACCGGCCGACGACACGCCGGACGCCGTGACCCTCGTCGAAGCGGCCCGCCGCCACGTCGACCGCGTCGTCTCCCACGATCCCGCGCTCGCGCCGATCGCGGAGGCGGTCGCCGGGGCCGGCTTCGCACTCGCGGATGCCGCGGCCGAGCTGTCCGGCTACCTCGCGGGCCTCGACGCCGACGGCGCGGCCGAGCTCGAGACCGTCCAGGAGCGTCGGGCCGTGCTCGCGAGCCTCATGCGCCGGCACGGGTCGCTCGACGAGGTGCTCGCCTTCCGCCATGACGGCGGACTGCGTCTCGTCGAGCTCGACGGCGACGACGACCGCATCGCCGAGCTCGAGCAGGCCGTCGAGCGACGTGCCGCCGAGGTCGGCGAGCTCGCCGACCGGGTCAGCGCGCTCCGGGAGTCGGCGGCCGAGCGGCTCGCGGGCGCCGTGACCGCCGAGCTCGCCGCGCTCGCGATGCCCGACGCCGAACTCACCGTGTCCGTCGACCGCACGGACGAGCCGGGCCCCAACGGCCGCGACCAGGTGTCGATCCTGCTCCGCCCGCACCCCGGCGCCCAGCCGCGTCCGGTCGCGAAGGGCGCGTCCGGCGGCGAGCTCTCCCGCGTCATGCTCGCGATCGAGGTCGTCATCGCCGGCGCCGACCCGGTACCCACCTTCGTCTTCGACGAGGTCGATGCGGGCGTCGGCGGTGCTGCGGCCATCGAGATCGGCCGCCGGCTCGCGCGGCTCGCCGAGCGGGCGCAGGTCATCGTGGTCACCCACCTGGCGCAGGTCGCGGCGTTCGCCACCAACCACCTGAGCGTCGTGAAGGGCACCGACGGCCGCGTCACCGCCTCGAGCGTGCGCCAGCTGCACGGCGCGGACCGCGAGGCGGAGATGGCCCGCCTGCTCTCCGGCCTCGCCGACTCCGAGAGCGGACTCGCCCACGCGCGCGAACTCCTCGAGATCGCCGACGCGGCGGCCTGACCTTCGATCCGCCCCACGGCGGGCACAGGTCGGAGCGGGCCCGCCAGCGGCATCCGTCATCGCGCTTGCCCCGGCGACACGCCCGGACCGCCCGATCGAGCCGAGCGGACTCCGCATGTCGGGGCATTCCCAGCCGGGAGTCGCATAGACTGGGAGCCCGTGGTGGATGATCGCGGCGCAGACATTTCGAACACTGACCTCACGAACGACGTGACCAAGCACATCTTCGTGACCGGCGGTGTCGTTTCCTCATTGGGCAAGGGACTCACGGCGGCCAGCCTGGGCAACCTCCTCACGGCCCGGGGCCTGCGGGTGGTGATGCAGAAGCTCGACCCCTACCTCAACGTCGATCCGGGCACCATGAACCCGTTCCAGCACGGCGAGGTGTTCGTCACCGACGACGGCGCCGAGACCGACCTCGACATCGGGCACTACGAGCGCTTCCTCGACATCAACCTGTCGCAGGCCGCGAACGTGACGACCGGGCAGATCTACTCCACCGTCATCGCCAAGGAGCGCCGCGGCGAGTACCTCGGCGACACCGTGCAGGTCATCCCGCACATCACCGACGAGATCAAGCGCCGCATGCGCCTCCAGGCGACCGAGACGCCCAAGCCGGACGTGATCATCACCGAGATCGGCGGCACCGTCGGCGACATCGAGTCGCAGCCCTTCATCGAGTCCGCGCGCCAGGTGCGCCACGAACTCGGACGCAAGAACGTGTTCTTCGTGCACGTCTCGCTGGTGCCGTTCATGGGTGCGTCGGGCGAGCAGAAGACCAAGCCCACGCAGCACTCGGTGGCCGCGCTGCGCTCCATCGGCATCCAGCCCGACGCGCTCGTGCTGCGCAGCGACCGCCCGGTGACCGAGGGGAACAAGCGCAAGATCGCGCTCATGTGCGACGTCGACGAGGCGGCGGTCGTGAACGCCGTGGACGTGCCATCCATCTACGACATCCCGACGATGCTGCACGACCAGGGGCTCGACGCCTACCTCATCGAGGCGCTCGGCCTGGGCGACCAGGCGGGCGACGTCGACTGGTCCGGATGGCGCGACCTGCTCGAGGTCGTGCACGACCCGAAGCACGAGGTCACCATCGGACTCGTCGGCAAGTACATCGACCTCCCCGACGCGTACCTGTCGGTGACCGAGGCGCTCCGCGCGGGCGGCTTCGCGAACGAGACCAAGGTGCGGATCGAGTGGATCCCGTCCGACGAATGCCGCACGCCCGAGGGCGCCAAGGAACGCCTCGCCCACCTCGACGGGATCCTCGTGCCCGGCGGGTTCGGCGTCCGCGGCATCGAGGGCAAGCTCGGCGCGCTCCACTTCGCGCGCGAGAACGGCATCCCGACGCTCGGGCTCTGCCTCGGCCTGCAGTGCATGGTCATCGAGTACTCCCGCAACGTGGCCGGCCTCCCCGGCGCGTCGTCGAGCGAGTTCGACCCCGACACCGAGTTCCCCGTCATCGCCACGATGGAGGAGCAGGTCGAGATCATCGCGGGCGGCGACCTGGGCGGCACCATGCGCCTCGGCCTCTACCCCGCGAAGCTCGACGAGGGCTCGATCGTCGCCGAGCTGTACGGCTCGACCGACGTGTCCGAGCGCCACCGCCACCGCTACGAGGTGAACAACGCCTACCGCGACCGGATCGCCGAAGCCGGCCTCGTCTTCTCCGGCATGTCGCCCGACCGGCACCTCGTCGAGTTCGTCGAGCTGCCCCGCGAGACGCACCCGTTCTACGTCGCGACGCAGGCCCACCCCGAGCTCCGGAGCCGCCCGAACGACGCGCACCCGCTCTTCCGCGGGCTCGTCGCCGCGGCCCTCGAGCGTCAGCAGGCCAGCCTCCTGTTCGACGTCGAGAATGCCTGAGTCGCAGCCGGCCGACGAGTTCGTCGACCTGCCGCTCCTCGACCGGGAGACCGTGTTCGAGGGGCGGATCTGGGACGTGCGCCGCGACGCCTTCGCCTACGGCGACGACGCGACGCGCATCGAACGCGAGTACGTCGACCACCCCGGTGCGGTCGCCGTGCTCGTGCTCGACGACGAGGAGCGCGTCCTGCTCATCAAGCAGTACCGCCACCCGGTCCGCGCGCGCGACTGGGAGATCCCCGCGGGCCTGCTCGACGTGCAGCACGAGCCCGCGCTCGAGGCCGCGCAGCGCGAACTCGCGGAGGAGGCCGACCTCGTGGCATCCGACTGGGCGGTGCTGGCGGACTACTTCACGACCCCCGGCGGCAGCAGCGAGGCGATCCGCATCTTCCTCGCCCGAGAGGTGCGCGCCACCGACGCCCCGTTCGACCGCGAGCACGAGGAGGCGGACATGGAGCTGCGCTGGGTGCCGCTCGACGACTGCGTCGACGCCGTGCTCGCGCGGCGGCTCGGCAACCCGTCGCTCACCATCGGCGTGCTCGCCGCGGCCGCGGCCCGCGACCGCGGGTGGCGGAGCCTCGCCCCCGCCGACGCGCCGTGGCCGGCCCACCCCGCCAACCGACCGGAGGCCTAGTGGACTCGCGCGCGGTCGACGACTACCTGCGGCACCTCACCGTGGAACGCGGCCTGGCGCGCAACACGCTCGCCTCCTACCGGCGCGACCTCGCGATCTACGAGGCGTGGCTCGACTCGGCCGGCATCGAGGGCCCCGAGCGAGCCACCGAAGCCGACCTGTCGGCGTTCCTCCGCCACCTGAGCGCTGAACGCGAGCCGCGCCTGGCCGTGTCGTCGATCGCGCGGGTGCTCTCCGCGGTGCGGGGCCTGCACCGGTTCCTCGCCGAGGAGGGGCGCACGCCGACCGACCCGTCCCGGGAACTGCGGCCGCCGAAGCAGCCCACGCGGCTGCCCAAGGCGATCCCCGTCGAGCAGGTGGCCGCCATCATCGAGGCCGCGCGCGTCGGCGACGACGTGATCGCCCTGCGCGACGTCGCCCTGCTCGAACTGCTCTACGCGACCGGCGCACGCGTGTCGGAGGCCACCGCGCTGAACGTCGACGACCTCGTCGACGACGAGGTCGTGCGGCTGTTCGGCAAGGGCGGCACGCAGCGCATCGTGCCCGTCGGCAGCTACGCCCGCCGTGCGATCGACGCCTACCTGGTCCGCTCCCGCCCCGTGCTCTCCGCGCGCGGCCCCGCCACGCCAGCGCTCTTCCTCGGCACGCGCGGTCGCCGCCTGTCGCGGCAGGCCGTATGGCAGGTGCTGCAGGATGCCGCGGACCGGGCCGGCGTCGCGGCATCCGTCTCACCCCACACGCTGCGGCACTCGTTCGCGACCCACCTCCTCGCGGGCGGCGCCGACGTGCGCGTGGTTCAGGAGCTGCTGGGACACGCCTCCGTGGCGACCACGCAGATCTACACGCTCGTCACGGCCGATACACTCCGGGAGATGTACACGACCGCGCACCCCCGCGCTCGTTAGAATCGACCAAGCATCGCAGCCGACAACGGGAGAGAGAACCGCACCGTGACCAAGGAGACCTACGACCCGGCGGACGGCACCGCCACGCTGGAGTCGGATCTCGGTCCCACCGGTCGGCCCCTCCGCCAGTTCGCCGAACCGCCGCACCTGGCCTCGCACGGCCCCGCGCGCATCATCGCGCTCTGCAACCAGAAGGGCGGCGTCGGCAAGACCACGACGACCATCAACCTCGGGGCCGCGCTCGCCGACTACGGCCGTCGCGTGCTCGCCATCGACTTCGACCCGCAGGGCGCGCTCTCGGCGGGCCTCGGCGTGCAGACGCACGACGTGCCGACGATCTACGACCTGCTGCTCTCGCGCAACGTCCAGCCGCGCGACGCGATCCAGGCGACCCGCGTCGACGGGCTCGACGTCATCCCGGCGAACATCGACCTGTCGGCCGCCGAGGTGCACCTCGTGACCGAGGTGGCCCGCGAGCAGATCCTCGCGAGCGTGCTCCGCAAGGTGTCGGGCGACTACGACGTCATCCTCATCGACTGCCAGCCGTCGCTCGGCCTGCTCACGGTGAACGCGCTCACCGCGAGCCACGGCGTGATCATCCCGCTCGAGTGCGAGTACTTCGCGCTGCGCGGCGTCGCGCTGCTCATCGAGACCATCGACAAGGTGCGCGACCGCCTCAACCCGGCGATCACGCTCGACGGCATCCTCGCGACCATGTACGACGCCCGCACGCTGCACTCGCGCGAGGTGCTCGAGCGCGTGGTCGAGGCGTTCGGCGACCAGGTGCTCGAGACCGTCATCACGCGCACGGTGAAGTTCCCCGACGCGACCGTCGCGGCGACGCCGATCACCGAGTTCGCGCCCGAGCACCCGGCCTCGCGCGCGTACCGGCAGCTCGCCCGGGAGCTGGTCGACCGTGGCGCGGTCGCCTGAGCCGAGCGCGGCGGCGATCGACGGCGCGGCGGGCGCCGCGATGACGGATGCCGCGGCGCCCGCGCCCGTCGACGGCGCCGCCGAGTCCGCGCCCGATGCCGGGTTCCGCGTGGCCCTGTCGAACTTCGAGGGCCCGTTCGACCTGCTGCTCTCGCTCATCGCCAAGCACGAGCTCGACATCACCGAGGTGTCGCTCTCGGCCGTGACGGACGAGTTCATCGCCTACCTGCGCGGCATCGAGACGAACGAGGACCTCGATCGCGCGAGCGAGTTCCTCGTCGTCGCGGCGACGCTGCTCGACCTGAAGGTCGCCGGGCTCCTGCCGCAGGGCGAGCTCGTCGATGCCGAGGACGTGGCCCTGCTCGAAGCGCGCGACCTGCTCTTCGCCCGCCTGCTGCAGTACCGCGCGTTCAAGGAGGCCGCGCGCTGGTTCGGCGGGCGGATCGAGGCGGAGTCGTTGCGGCACGCCCGCACGGTGCGGCTCGAGGAGCGGTTCCGCCAGCGCGAGCCCGAACTGCGCTGGACCCTCGGCGCCGACGACTTCGCCGCGCTCGCGATGCTCGCGCTCACGCCGCGCGAGATCCCCGTGGTGGGGCTCGACCACCTGCACGCACCGCTCGTGTCCATCCGCGAGCAGGCCGCCCACGTCGTCGCCGTGCTGCGGCGCGGCGACCCCGTCACGTTCCGGCAGCTGATCGCCGGCGTCGACCGCCCCGGCATCGTCGTCGCGCGGTTCCTCGCCGTGCTCGAGCTCTACCGCAACGCCGCCATCGGGTTCGAGCAGCTCGAACCGCTCGGCGAACTGACGCTGCGGTGGGCGGCCGGGGACGGCTGGTCCGACGACCGACTCGAGAGCCTGGGAGCCGACTATGACGACTGAGACCTCCGACGCGAGGGAGACCGCCGCGGTCGGCGAGGGACCGGAGGTGTCGGTGTCGACCCCGCTCGACGTGCCCGGCCAGCCACGGCTCGACCTCGACCGCGCCCTCGAGGCCATCCTGTTCATCGCCGACGAACCGCAGTCGCTCGTGCACCTCGCCGCGGCGGTCCAGCGTCCGCTCGCCGAGGTCCGTGCGGCGATCGCGCGGCTGCGCGCCGACTACGACGGGGGAGCCCCCTCGGGCGAGCCTCGCACCGACGCGGGGGAGTCGGCCCCGGCCGGCGGCATCCGTCGTGCCTTCGAACTGCGCGAGGTCGGCGGCGGGTGGCGCTTCTACGCGCGCGCCGAGTACGACCGCCTCATCACCGACGTCGTCACCGTCCAGACCTCGACCCGGTTGTCGCAGGCCGCGCTCGAGACGCTCGCGGTGATCGCCTACAAGCAGCCGATCTCCCGGTCGTCCATCGCGTCCATCCGCGCGGTCAACGTCGACTCCGTGGTGCGCACGCTGCTCGGCCGCGGCCTCATCACCGAGGTCGACACGGACGAGGAGACCGGCGCCATCCTGTACGGCACGACCGACGTGCTGCTGACGAACCTCGGCGTCTCGTCGCTCGACGAGCTGCCGCCGATCTCGCCGCTGCTCGACGGCGGCCAGGAGGGATTCGAACGTGACCACGCCTGACCAGCCCGGCGGCGCCCCCGAGGGGGTGCGGCTCCAGAAGGCGCTCGCTGCGGCGGGCGTCGCGAGCCGGCGCGTGGCCGAGCAGCTGATCGTCGAGGGTCGCGTGGAGGTCAACGGCCGCGTCGTGACCGAGCTCGGGTCGCGGATCGACCCGGTCGCCGACAAGGTCGCCGTCGACGGCACGGCGGTGCAGCTCGACCAGGAGAAGCGCTACTTCATGCTCAACAAGCCGCGCGGCGTCGTCTCGTCGATGCGCGACGAGCAGGGCCGGCCCGACCTCCGCACGTTCACCGACGCGCTCGACGTGCGCGTGTTCAACGTCGGCCGGCTCGACGGCGACACCAGCGGACTGCTGCTCCTCACCAACGACGGCGAGCTCGCCCACGTGCTCGCGCACCCGTCGTTCGGCGTCGAGAAGACCTACATCGCAAAGGTGAAGGGCCGGATGACCCCGCAGACGCTGCAGCAGCTGAAGCGCGGCATCGACCTCGAGGACGGCCCCATCCGCGCCGACCGGGCGAAGATCCTCCAGACGCAGGCCGGAGCCGGCCACACCATGGTCGAGGTGACCCTCCACTCCGGACGCAACCGCATCGTGCGCCGTATGCTCGACGCCGTCGGACACCCCGTCGTCGAGCTCGTGCGCCGCCAGTTCGGGCCGCTGCACCTCGGCACCCTGAAGTCGGGCGCCCTGCGCGAGTTGACTAGAGTCGAACTCGGCGCGCTGCTCACGATCGCGCGGGCCGCGGACGAGCAGCGGAAGGGGAACGGCTGAGGTGGTCGAGTCACGACTGGTCGGGCCGGTCCGCGTCGTCGGCACCGGCCTGCTGGGCACGAGCATCGCACTGGGACTCCGGGGCCGCGGCATCGACGTGATCCTCGCCGACGCGTCGCCGACGCACGTGGCGCTCGCCGTCGACCTCGGCGCGGGGCGCCCGGCCCTGCCCGACGATGCCCCGCAGCTCGTCGTCGTGGCCGTCCCGCCCGACGTCACGGCCCGCGTCGTGGCCGACGAGCTCGCCGCGTTCCCCGACGCGATCGTGACGGATGTCGCAAGCGTCAAGGCCGGCATCCTCGCCGAGCTCGAGTCGACCGGCGCCGACGTCGCCCGCTACATCGGCTCGCACCCCCTCGCCGGTCGCGAGCGCGGTGGGCCCCTCGCCGCCCGCGCCGACCTCTTCGCCGGACGACCCTGGGTCGTCGCCGCGCACGACGAGATCAGCTACCAGCGCGCGAGCGCCATCGACGACCTCATCCTCGACCTCGGTGCGACGCTCGTCGAGATGACCCCGGAGGAGCATGACCGCGGCGTCGCGCTCATCTCCCACGTGCCGCAGGTCGTCGCGACGATCATGGCGCGGCGGTTCATCGACGCGCCGAACGCCGCGCTCGGGCTCGCCGGACAGGGCGTGCGCGACGTGACCCGCATCGCGGCGAGCGACCCCGACCTGTGGGTGCAGATCCTCGGCGCCAACGCCGGGTCCGTCCGCGACATCCTGCTGGCCTACCGCGACGACCTCGACCGGTTCATCGAGGCGCTCGCCGACCCTGCCGCGCCCGGCGCCCGCCGCCGCGTCGCCGAGGAGCTCACGGGCGGCAACACGGGTGTCGAGCGCCTGCCCGGCAAGCACGGCACCGACAAGCGCTTCACGACCGTCATCGTCATGGTCGACGACCGGCCCGGCCAGCTCGCCCGGCTGCTCGCCGAGGTCGGCGAGATCGGCGTGAACCTCGAAGACCTCCGCCTCGAGCACTCGCCCGGCCGCCAGGTCGGCCTCGCGGAGATCGCGGTCGTGCCCGAAGCGGCCGACCGACTCACCACCGAGCTGGCCGCACGCGGCTGGCGGATCGCAGGATAGAACGTGCCCCACCCACCCCAGTCCACCCACCCCGTCGAATACCCCGTCGTCGTCGCCATCGACGGCCCCGCCGGCAGCGGCAAGTCCAGCGTCTCGAAGGAGGTCGCGCGCCGGCTCGGCTGGGGGTTCCTCGACACCGGTGCGGCCTACCGGGCGCTCGCCTGGCACGCGAGCGCGTCGGGCGTCGACACGGATGACGCGGCATCCGTCGTCTCGTGCCTCGACTCGTTCGACTACCGCATCGGCACCGACCCGCACGGGTACGCCGTGCACGTCGGCGACACGGACGTGACCGAGGCGATCCGCGAGCCGGGGATCTCGGCCGTCGTGAGCGCGGTCGCGCGCGTGCCCGAGGTGCGAACGCACCTCATCGAGGTGTTCCGGGCGATCATGGCCGCCGAGGAGCGGCCGGGCATCGTCGTCGAGGGACGCGACATCACCACCGTCGTCGCCCCCGACGCCCCGGTCCGGATCCTGCTCACCGCCTCCGAGGCGGTGCGCATGGCGCGTCGTTCGGCCGAGCTCGTCGGCCACTCGGCCGCCGCGACCGGCGCCCAGTTGCGCGCCCGGGATGCCGCTGACTCGAAGGTCGTCGACTTCATGAACGCCGCGGAGGGCGTCACCACGGTGGACTCCACCGACCTCGACTTCGACGCGACCGTGGAGGCGGTGCTCGCCGTCATCCGCGATGCTCAGGTTCGTACTGGTTGAATAGACAGGTTGTGCGCTCGCGCGCGACCCCCGAGACCTTCCAGGAGCTGACATGACCGACCGCGACGACGAGTTCGACGCCCCCGACGACGATCTCGCCGAGCGCCTCGCCGGCGTCGACGAGGAACTCGCCGAGCAGCGCGCGGCCGCGCTCCGCTCGGGCCTCGAGGAGTACGACCTCGACGAGGAGGACCTCGACCTCCTCGAGCTGTCCGACGAGGGCGAGGAGGGCATCCGGTTCCTGCCGGCGCTGCCGGTCATCGCGATCGTGGGCCGCCCGAACGTCGGCAAGTCCGCGCTCGTGAACCGCATCCTCGGCCGCCGTGAGGCGGTCGTCGAGGACACTCCCGGCGTCACCCGCGACCGCGTCTCCTACAAGGGCGAGTGGCTCGACCGCCGGTTCACGCTCGTCGACACCGGCGGCTGGGAGCCGGACGCCAAGGGCATCGACGCGTCCGTGGCCGCCCAGGCCGAGGTCGCGATCGACCTCTCCGACGTGGTGCTGTTCGTCGTGGACGCCACCGTCGGCGCGACCGCGACCGACGAGCACGTGGTCCGGCTGCTCCGGAAGACCAAGAAGCCCGTGTTCCTCGTCGCCAACAAGGTCGACGACGCCCGGCAGGAGCCCGAGGCCGCCGCGCTCTGGAACCTCGGCCTCGGCGAGCCGTACCCCGTGTCGGCCCTGCACGGCCGCGGCGTCGCCGACCTGCTCGAGGAGGTCTTCACGGTCCTCCCGCAGGTCTCGGCCGTGGCGAAGGAGGAGTTCGGCGGTCCCCGCCGCGTGGCGATCCTCGGCCGGCCGAACGTCGGCAAGTCGAGCCTGCTCAACAAGGCCGCGCGCGAGGAGCGCGTGGTCGTGAACGAGCTCGCGGGCACGACGCGGGACCCGGTCGACGAGCAGATCGAGCTCGGCGGCAAGGTCTGGCGCTTCGTCGACACCGCCGGCATCCGCCGCCGGGTGCACCTGCAGCAGGGCGCCGACTTCTACGCATCGCTGCGCACGCAGGCGGCACTCGAGAAGGCCGAGGTCGCCGTGGTGCTGCTCGACGTCTCGCAGCCCATCTCGGAGCAGGACGTGCGCATCATCGACCTCGTGCTCGAGTCGGGCCGTGCGCTCGTGCTCGCCTACAACAAGTGGGACCTCCTCGACGACGACCGCCGCCGGTACCTCGAGCGCGAGATCGAGCAGGATCTGCACCACGTGGCGTGGGCGCCGCGGGTGAACATCTCGGCGAAGACGGGACGCCACCTCGAGAAGCTCGTGCCCGCCCTTGAGACGGCGCTCGAGTCGTGGGACACGCGCATCCCGACGGGCAAGTTCAACGCGTTCCTCACCGAGCTCACGCAGGAGCACCCGCACCCGGTGCGCGGCGGCAAGCAGCCCCGCATCCTGTTCGGCACGCAGGCCTCCACGCGCCCGCCGACGTTCGTGCTGTTCACGACCGGCTTCCTCGACCCGGGGTACCGCCGGTTCATCCAGCGCCGCCTGCGCGAGATCTACGGCTTCGTCGGCACGCCCATCGTCACGAACATGCGCGTGCGCGAGAAGCGCCAGCGCTAGGCGGCCTGCCGGCGAGCGGATGCCGCAGCGCCGAGGGTCCGCCCGCGTGGTCAGGCCGGCGCGGGGCGATGCGCTCCGAGCGCCGGGAGCGCCCACGCGCGCGTCCGGATCGCACGCGGGCGGCTGAACGCCGTGCGCACGCCGGTCGAGGCCAGGACCGAGTCGGGCAGTCGATCGGCCAGGTCCGGGAAGCCGCTCGCTGCGAGGAGTTCGTCGTCGAGCTGGAGGAGTTCCGCACGCTGGAGCGGCCACGGCGCATGCGTGTTCCGCGCCCACATCGTGCGGCCGAGGTGCCGCTCGTGGTGCCCCCACCGGTCGGTGAGGAAATGGGCGAGCGCCGCATCGGGCGCGTGCTCCGGGAGCGGTTCGCCCAGGCGCGCACGGATTCGGGTGGCCGGCCCGCCGGGGCCGTGACGGCGGCTCCGGAAGTCGAGCTCGAAGCCCGCGGCATCCGCTCGCCTCGTGACGCCGGCGCGTGCCCAGTGGTACGGCAGGCCGAAGCCGACCCGCGCGGCGATCACGGGCAGCAGGCGCCCGGCCTCGAGCGTGCGGAACACGACCCCGTGTCGACCCGACGCGTCGCGCGCGTACAGCCGCACGTTCACCTCGACGAACGTGCCGAGGCGGTGCAGCGGGGGCAGGGGCGGGAACCGGGTGTCGGCGAGCACGAACGGGATGAGCCCGACCCAGGTGGTGCCGTCGACGATGTCGGGTCGCGTGCCCTTCGGAAGGAACCGCTGCACGCGAGACGGCTCCACCCGCCAGTGCAGGAACAGTAGGTCGCGCCAGTGCTGCTCGACGACCACGCGTCCCGGCAGCGGGGGTGCGGTGCGCGGCAGTCCGTCCACGCAGTCCATCCTGCCGCGACCGCCCGTCCGGACGCGAGGGGGCGCGCCTGCGTAGGCTCAGGGCATGGCATCATCCGGCGGCGTGCTCGGCGACCGAGGGCTCGCGGTGCTCGCAGGCGTGCACCGCTGGGTCATCCGGGTCACCGGGGGCCGCCTCGGATGGCGCATCGGACGACTCGTCACCGTCGAACTCCACACGGTCGGACGCCGCACGGGGCGGCCGCGGACCACGATCCTCTCGGCGCCGATCGCCGAGCCGGACCGGGTGGTCCTGGTCGCGTCGAGGGGTGGAGACGACCGGCATCCGGCCTGGTACCTGAACCTCGTCGACCATCCCGACGTGGTCGTCGACTTCCGTGAGGGGAGCCGGCCCATGCGGGCGCGCACTGCGACGCCCGCGGAGAAGGCGGAGCTCTGGCCGCGGATCACCGCCGCCTATCCCGGCTACGAGCACTACCAGCGTCGTACCCGTCGCGAGATCCCGGTGGTGATCTGCGAACCCGTGCAGTGAGCGACCCCGTCCGACGGTTGACGGGACGAGCGCTGACCCCGAGCATGGGCGGATGGGGGAGCGCGACGAGGACGCGGGGACGGTCGTGCTGTGGGCGCTCGTCGACGTGCGGGACCGCCTCGAGGAGTACCGGCCCCTCGCGCTCGCGGACGAGCCGGACGCGCTGCACCAGATGCGCACGAGCGTGCGTCGCCTGCGCAGTCTGCTCGCCGCCTACGGGCCGGTGCTCGACGCCGGCGTGGTGACCGGGCTGCGGCGCCGGCTCCGCGAGCTCGGCCACGAGCTCGGCACCGTGCGCGACCTCGAGGTGCGCGTCCAGGTCGCCGAGGCCGCGCTCGCGGACGCCGACGAGGCGGGGCGCTTCGCGACTCCCGACGAACGGGCGCGCGTGCGCAGCATCCTGATCGACGACGAGACCGCCGCCCACGATCGTGCGCACGCGCGGTTCGCCGAGCGGCAGCGGTTGCCGCGGGCCGTCGCCAGGCTGGAGGAACTGGATCGCGTGCTGCGCGACCCGCCCCTCGTCGAGCGGGCGGGACGGCCGGCGCACCGCGAGCTCGCCCGGCTGCTCGACCGCGAGGCCCGTCGCGCGGCGAAACGGGCCCGTCGGCTGCCGGATGGCGCGGGAGCCGAGGACCTGCACGACCTGCGGAAGGCCGCTCGGCGGCTGCGCTACGCCGCGGAGGCGGTGACGCAGCCGCCCGTCGAGCTGTTCGGCGAGCGGGCCGTGGCGCTGGCCGAGGCGGGCGACGAGATCCACGACGTGCTCGGCGATCACCGCGACGAGCTGCTCTTCGCGGAGCACCTTCGGCGTGCGGCCGCGCATGAGGCGCACGCGGGTCGACCGGGCGACGCGCTCCACCGGCTCGCCGACGACGCCGACGCTCGCGCCGACCGCCACCTGGGGCGCCTGGCCGATGCGGTCGACGACCTGCTCGATGCGGCACGGAGGTGGCACGCGAAGCACGGGTAGCGGGTCGGGCTCCGACCGCTCACTCGGCGAGGCGCCGCTGCATCACGACCCGGTGCGGCTTGGGCCTCGCGACCTCGGTGAAGCCCGCCGCCTCGAACATCGAGACGGTGCCCGGGAACAGCTCGGCGGCGGGCGGCTTGTCGCGTTCGGCCGGGTCGACGGCGTAGGCCTCGACGATCCGTGCGCCGTGCTCGCGGGCGGTCTCGACGGCTGCAGCGGCGAGGGCGGTCGCGACGCCCTTCCGGCGGAAGCGTCGCGGGATGACGAAGCAGGAGACCGACCAGATCCCGGCGTCCGCGAAGTCCGGTTCGGTGGTGGCGGAGCCGACGGGGCTGTGCTGCAGGCGGACGAGTGCCGGGCGTGGTTCGACCGCGCACCATCCCACGGGGGTCGCACCGTCGTACGCCAGGAGGCCGGGACCCGGCCCGGGCTCGGCCAGTTGCGCGGCGAGCCGCTCGCGGAGCTCGGCCGGCGTCGCCTCCCGCCAGTCGGCACCGCGCACCTTGTACCACTGGCACCAGCAGCCGGCCGGGTCCCCGCGCGTGCCGAACACCGCCTCGACGTCGGCGAAGGGGACCGTGGCGGCGGGGACGATGCGCAGGCTCGTCGCCGGCGGCGCGTGGTCGTGGTCGGGTCGGTCCATGGGGTGACCGTATCGCCATGCGGCGACATCCGCCTACCGTAGTGAATGTGGGTAATGATGAAGTAACATCACGATATGACCCCCGGCCCCACCGTGCTCGACCGGCTGCTCGAGATCAGCGAACTCTTCCAGCGCGATCTCGCCCGCGAGTTCTCCGGCACGTCGCTGACCACGGCCCGCACCCGCGTCCTCTGGGACCTCGTGCATGCCGGGCCGTCCACGCAGCAGGCCCTCGCGACCCGCCTCGAGGTGAGCGCCCGCAACGTCACCGGCCTCGTCGACGCGCTCGAGCAGGCCGGCTACGTCGAACGCTCGCCGCACCCGACCGACCGCCGGGCGACGCTCGTGACGCTCACCCCGCCGGCCGAGGAACTCATGCGCGAGATGCAGCGCGACCACCACGAGCTGTCGGCGACCCTGCTCGAGGCCGTGCCGGCGGCCGACCGAGACGCGTTCCTCCGCGGCATCGACGCGGTCGCCGAACGCCTCCGGGGACTCGTCGCCGCCTCGGGTGCCGGCCGAACCGCAGCGCCGCCGATCGAGCCGGTCCCATGAGCGCCGACGTCCAGCCGGCCACCCGGCCGTCCGCCGCTCGTCGCCTCGGCGTCTTCGCGCTGCGCGCGCTGAAGCTCGAGCTCCGCATCTACGCGAGCATCGGTCGACTCGTCGCCCGCCGTCCCGCCGTCGCGCCCGGAGCCACCGGATTCGCCTACCACGCCCCGGTGTTCACGATCCTCATGGTGTTCATCGTGCTCTCGGCGGTCGAGATCCCGATCATCGACCTGATCGTGCACCGGTGGCCCGTCGTGCGCATCTCGTTCCTGATCCTCGGCATCTGGGGGCTCACCTGGATGATCGGCCTCCTCGCGGCCTACCTGATGCGCCCGCACACCGTCGGACCCGACGGGATCCGGGTGCGCGAAGGCCTCGAGATCGACCTGCCGCTGTCCTGGGACGACATCGCGTCCGTCGCGCTCGACCGACGCACCGACGAACCCAAGTCACCGCGGGTGACCGAGGCGGACGGCACCCGCATCCTGTCGCTCCGGATGCAGGACCGGACCGTGATCACCATCGAGCTCGAGCGGCCGACGGTCGTCGCCCTGCCCGGCACCGCGCCCAAGGGCGGCCGGCAGGCGGTCGACGAGGTTCGCATCTGGGTCGACGACCCGAGCGGGTTCATGGCCGCCGTGCGCCGGCACATCTGAGCGGACCACGGCCACCGCCGACCGGATGCCGCGGCGGTCCGCGTGTGCACGAGCACCCCCTCCGATGCCGCTATGATGGTCGAGTTGTCTTCTGCGGGAACGCGGAGGACATCGGGCTGTGGCGCAGCTTGGTAGCGCACTTGACTGGGGGTCAAGGGGTCGCAGGTTCAAATCCTGTCAGCCCGACCGGAGAGGCCCGGAACCACGCGGATCACGCGAGGTTCCGGGCCTTCGTCGTCCCTCCCGCGCCGCCCGGCACGGCGCCCGAGGCCGTACGGTGAAGGACATGGACACGGTGCTCGCGGTCGGCGCGGTCATCACCGACGCCGACGGTCGCGTGCTCCTCGTCCGGCGGGCGCACGAGCCGCAGCGCGGACGGTGGTCCGTCCCCGGCGGCCGCGTCGAACCGGGGGAGACGCTCGAGGCGGCGGCGGCGCGCGAAGCGCTCGAGGAGACCGGGCTGCGCGTCCTGGTGGGCCGGGAACTCTGGACGATCCGCGTCCCCGCCGGGACCGGCATCGAGTACGAGGTCCACGGCTTCGCCGCAGCCGTCCTCGGCGGGACGCTCGACCACGGCGACGACGCCGACGATGCGCGCTGGGTCCCGTCCGGCGACCTGCCGGGGATGCCGCTCACCACCGACCTGCTCGAGCTGCTGCGATCCGCGGGCATCGCCTCGATCGACGCTCCGGTGGCGGCCGACGCCCCGGCGACCGCGTCGCACGACGGGGACCGGCACTGATGGGGTTCACGCGCGCCGAGCTCGAGTCGTTCCGGGGCCGGAGCGTCGACGACCTCATGCCCGAGCGTCCCAGGCTCGTGTTCGTCGGCATCAACCCCGGCCTCTGGACCGCCGCCACCGGCACCCACTTCGCCCACCCCGGCAACCGGTTCTACCCCGCCCTCGTCGCGGCGGGCATCATCCCGCGGATGCCGCGCTTCGCCGATGGATTCACCGAGGAGGACCGGCGGATGTTCCTCGACGCCGGCATCGGCATCTCCAACCTCGTGCACCGGGCCACCGCCCGGGCCGACGAACTCGACCGCGCCGAGCTGCGCGCCGGAGCGGCGAGGCTCGCCGCCGACGTCGCTGCGTGGCATCCGCTCGTCGTCGCGATCGTCGGCCTCACCGCCTACCGGCAGGGTTTCGACCGGCCGAAGGCCACGGCGGGGCGGCAGGAGGAACGGCTCGCCGACGCCGAGCTCTGGGTGGTGCCCAACCCGAGCGGGCTCAACGCGCACGCGACGGTCGCCGACCTCGCGGCGGCGTACGCCGAACCGGCGAGCGCCGCGGGGATCGAGCTGCACCCTCCGGCGCGCTGAGCGCATCGTCGACCGGGCCGTCCGGGCGGCGTGGCGAAGGTCCTGCGGACGACACGGGAGCAGGAGCGCATAATGGATTGATGAATCCGTCAATCCATTAGGGGAGTGCATGTTCTCGGACGCCAGTCGCCCGCTGTACGAGGTCAAGGCCAACCTCTTCAAGGGCCTCGCGCACCCGCTCCGGGTGCGCGTGCTCGAGGTGCTCGCGTCATCCGCCGGCGAGACGCCCGTCTCCGACCTGCTCGAGGCGACCGGACTCGAGGCCTCCCACCTCTCGCAGCACCTCGCCGTCCTCCGCAACTACGGGCTCGTCACCGCCGAGCGCCGCGGCAACCAGGTGCGCTACCGGCTCGCCTACCCGCAGGTCGCCGACCTGCTGCGCGTCGCGCGGGCGCTGCTCGCCGAGGTGCTGCAGACCACCGAACGGCAGCTCCTCGAGCAGTCCGCGCTGCCCGACCTCGCTCCGCCCGAGACGGCCGACGCGACGACGAATGCCGCAGCGACCCGGGCCGGCGCATGACCGCCGCGCCCATGCCGCGCGCCGCACGCGCCATCCGCTCGCTGCTGCCCGGCGCCGCCGACTACCGCGACGTGCGTCGCACCTGGAAGGGCGACCTCGTGGCGGGGATCACGGTCGGCATCGTCGCGCTGCCGCTCGCCCTCGCCTTCGGCGTGAGCTCGGGCGCCGGGGCGGCGAGCGGCCTGGTCACCGCCATCGTCGCGGGCGTCGTCGCGGCCGTGTTCGGCGGATCGAACGTGCAGGTGTCAGGTCCGACCGGAGCGATGGTGGTCGTGCTCGCGCCCATCATCGCCGCGCACGGACTCGGCGCGCTCGCGATCGTCGGCGTGCTGGCCGGGCTCATGGTGCTCGCCGCCGGCATCCTCCGGCTCGGCCGGGCCGTCACGTTCATCCCCTGGCCGGTCATCGAGGGCTTCACCCTCGGCATCGCCGTCATCATCCTCCTGCAGCAGGTGCCCTCCGCGCTCGGCGTGCCCGCGACCGAGGGCGTCAACGCCATCGTCGGCGCCGTCGACGCGGTGACGCGCACGTCATGGCCGGATGCCGCGTGGGCCCTCGCCGTCGTCGCGGTCGTCGCCGCGGTCATGCTCGCCGCCCCGCGCATCCACCCGCTCGTACCCGGCTCGATCATCGCGATCGTCGTCGCGACCGTCATGACCACGCTCGCCGCCGCGCCCGTCGCCACGATCGGCGAACTGCCCTCCGGGCTGCCCGCGCCGGTGGTGCCGGCCATCGACCTCGAGACGCTCGGCGCGCTGCTGCTGCCCGCCGCGACCGTCGCGGCGCTCGCCGCCATCGAGTCGCTCCTCTCGGCGCGGGTCGCGGCGACCATCTCCGACACCGGTCCGTACGACGCCGACCGCGAGCTCGTCGGCCAGGGGCTCGCCTCGGTCGCGTCCGCGGTGTTCGGCGGCATGCCCGCGACGGGCGCGATCGCGCGCACCGCGGTGAACGTCCGCTCGGGTGGTCGGACGCGCCTCGCCGCGGTCCTCCATGCCGTGCTGCTCGCCGGGATCGTCGCGATCGGCGCGGCCGTCGTCGCCGCCATCCCGCTCGCGGCGCTCGCGGGCGTGCTCATGGTCACCGCCACCCGCATGATCTCGTTGGCGACCGTCCGCACCGTCATGGGAGCCACGCGGGCCGACGCGATGGTCTTCGTCGGCACCGCGATCGTGACCGTGAGCGTCGACCTGATCACCGCGGTCCTCGTCGGCATCGCCGTCGCCGCGTTCCTCGCCCTGCGCACGCTCGCCCGATCGAGCGGCGTGCACCGCGAAGAGCTGCCGGCTCCCGCGGAGGCCGGCGACGAGCGCATCGCGCTGTTCCGCCTCGAGGGTGCGCTGTTCTTCGGCGCGGCCGAGCGGATGCTGCAGCGGGTCGGCGCGCTGCGCGACGTCGACGTGGTCATCATCCGGATGTCGCAACTCCAACTGCTCGACGCCACGGGCGCCCAGGTGATCACCGAGCTCATCCACGCGCTCGAGCGGCGCGGGGTCACCGTGCTGGTGAAGGGCATCCAGGGCCGCCACCTCGAGCTCGCCACCCGAGTGGGCGTGATCGCCTCCCTCCGGCACCGCAACCACCTCTTCGACGACCTCGCCGCCGCCGTCGAGCACGCCCGCAGCCACGCCCGGCGCACCGCGGAGGCGCACGGCTGAGCGTCTCCGCGGGGCGTTCGGCAAGCCCCTGCCGCGGCATCCGGGGCTCGGGCACGATGGAGGCATGCCCGCCCCTGCGCCCACCGTCTCGGTCGTCATCCCCGTCAAGGACGATGCCGACGTGCTCAGGAGATGCCTCGCCGCACTCGCCGAACAGCAGGTCCGCCCGGACGAGATCGTCGTCGTGGACAACGGGTCGACCGACGACTCCGCCGACGTCGCCAGGGCAGCCGGGGCGCGGGTCGTCGCCGAGCCCGAGGCCGGGATCCCGGCCGCGTCGGCCCGCGGGTTCGATGAGGCGCGATGCGAGATCGTCGCACGGCTCGACGCCGACTCCGTGCCGCCGCCCGGCTGGATCGCGCACATCTCCTCGACGTTCGCCGACGACCCCGAGCTCACCGCCATCACGGGTCCCGCGACGTTCATCGACGGGCCCGTCCGGTGGCGCCGTCCACTCGCGCTGGCCTACCTCGGCAGCTACTTCGCCACGGTCACGCCCGCCCTCGGCCACGTGCCGCTCTTCGGCTCGAACTTCGCCGCTCGGCGATCCGCATGGCTGGAGGTGCGCGACCGGGTGCACCGCCACGACCCGCTCATGCACGACGACATGGACCTGTCGGTGCACCTCGGCCCGCGGCGCCGCATCCGCTACGACCACCGGCTCACGATGGGCGTCTCGATGCGAGCCCTCTCGGGCGACCGGATGCTGCGACTGCGGCGCGGCATGCACTCGATCGTGTCCCACTGGCCGGCCGAGTTCCCCTGGTACCGGTGGTACCGCCGCGCCGTGCGCCCGCGCAGCCGCCCGCGGCGCCCCGTCGTCCGCCCCTCGCGCTGACGTCGCCGGAGCGGCGGCGTACCATGGGAGGCACGCCGGCCGGGGCGCTCTGGAGGGAGCAGCACTGGTCACCTGGCATCCGATCCTCGCCGCCGACGAGCCCGAACCCGGCCGATGGCGCCTGGTCGACACGATGGGTCGCGAGTACGGTCGCGTCACGATCGTCCGCCTCGACGGCGACATCCGCTACCGGGCCGAGTTCGAGGGCCGACTGCTCGGTTGGTCGGCCACGCTCCGCAGCGCCTGCGAACGGGTGCACACGGCCTTCGTGCGCTCGCACGGCCCGGGGGAGTGGCAGGGATACCCGGACTTCTCGCACGCCGGAAGATGAACCGGATCCCACGTGTCCATGAGGAAATGTCGATACCTTTGACGACTTTCACAGGAAACGGGCACGACTCGTGGAGGAAGTCCGTGCAGACTGGCCGCTTCGCCACGGCGACCCCCCTTCACTGCACCGAGACGACAGGAACCTCGGCGCGCCGGCACAGCACGCGCGCGCCGACACGTGACATCTATGCGCAACGAGACGACTTCCCCCAACGCCCCCCAGCACCCCACTCCCGAAGACCTCGCGACGACGCGAACCCGCGTCCGACGCACGCGTCGCAACCGCCGGACGCTGCTCGCCTCCGGCGCGGTCGTGGCCGTCGGCGCGCTCGTCGGTTCCGGCTTCGCCCTGCAGGGCGCCGTCGCCGACGAGCACGCCCGCATCGCGGAGACCGCGGCGCTCGCCGAGGCCCACAACCGCGGCATCGAGCAGCTCGATGCCCACGGCGGCATCCTCCAGGCCCAGGCCGTGAAGTACGCGGAGGACACCCTCACCGTCGCCGGCGACACGCTCGCCGCCGCCGAGGGCAAGGCCGATGCTGCCGAGCTCGCGTCCACGGTCGCGACGCTCGAGCACTACACCTACCTCGCTCCGGAGCGCGTGTTCGAGCTCGTCGACGTCGCCACCGAGCACGCCGACCAGGTCAAGGCCGAGATCGCCGCGTTCGACAAGGCCGCCGCCGAGAAGGCCGCGGCCGAGAAGGCCGCCGCTGAGAAGGCCGCGGCTGAGAAGGCCGCCGCCGAGGCACAGGCGGAGCCGAGCACGCCGTCCTACCCGTCCGGCCCGGCGAACCCGAGCGGTGCGCAGGCGATCGCCCGCGACCTCATGTCGTCCATGTACGGCTGGGGCGACGACCAGTTCGGCTGCCTCGTCGACCTCTGGAACAAGGAGTCGGGCTGGAACGTCTACGCCACGAACCCCTCCAGCGGCGCGTACGGCATCCCGCAGGCCCTCCCCGGCGACAAGATGGCGACGGCCGGTGCCGACTGGCAGACCAGTGCCGCCACGCAGATCAAGTGGGGCCTGGGCTACATCTCCGGCCGCTACGGCACCCCCTGCGGCGCTTGGTCGCACTCGGTGTCGGTCGGCTGGTACTGATCCCCGCCACCCGGTTCGGCCCGGACCTTCGAAGGTCGACGGCCACCGGCTGAGCCCCCGTTCGAGCACCGCCCGCTCGTCCGCGTCCGACGCGGCGAGCGGGCGGTGCTCGTTTGCGCTGCGCGGGTCTCTGCGCCCGCGCCGCCGCCCGTGACGGATGGCCTCCGCACGGCGATCGCGCCGATCCCCGACGCGCCGGTCGACGGGGACCGAAGTCCCGCCGGGCCGCACCGGGCGATGCTAGCGTCCGCGCATGGGGTCGGCGTCGCCGGCCGCTCCGGCAGTGATGATCGGGGGACGCATGCTCCGGGACCGGTGGGCTCGGCGGGGGGATCCCGCCGACCGACGAGGGGAGCCGCTCGTCCCGGACGCCGCGTCCGCTGACTCGGTGCCGCGGGCGCCGCTGCCGCGCGCCACCGTCATCCTGCTCGGCCTCGCCGCCGCCGTCGTGGTCGTGTTCGGACTCGCCGCGGCCCGGAGCGTGGTGGCGCCCGTGGTGCTCGCGCTCGTCCTGACCATCTGCGTGCACCCGATCCGCCGCCGCCTCGAGCGGCGGGGCGTGCCCCGCGGCCTGGCGACGGGCAGTGCGATCGTCGCGGTGTTCGCGCTCCTGACCGGGTTCTTCGCAGCGCTGTTCGTCGCGCTCGCCCAGTTCACCGCACTGCTGCCGCAATACGCGGACCAGATCGAGGCGGGCGTCGCGGCCGTCGCCGACGCGCTCGAGTCGATCGGGTTCGGCGCCGCGCAGGCCGAGACCATCGTCGCCGGACTCGAGCCGTCACGGGCGATCGAGATCGCCACGGGCCTGCTCGGCGGCGTGACCGGCGTCGTGTTCTCGCTCGTGATCGTTCTCACCCTGCTGATCCTCATGGCGGTGGACGCGACCTACGGCCCGGCGATCCTGCGCCAGCTCGAGCCGCGACGGCCCGACCTCGTGGAGGCGCTGGCCGGATTCACCCGCAACGTGCGCCGCTACATGGTGGTCACGACCGGGCTCGGCGTCGTCCAGGGGCTCGTCAACTGGCTGGCCCTCGTCATCCTCCAAGTCCCCGGGGCGCTGCTCTGGGGGCTCCTGTCGTTCATCTGCAGCTTCATCCCGAACATCGGCTACTTCATCGCGATCATCCCGCCGATCGTGTTCGGGTTCCTCGCCGGGGGCTGGCCGACGGCCGTCGCCGTCATCGTCGTCTACGGCCTGGTCAACGCGGTCGTGCAGTCGATCATCCAGCCGAAGGTGGTCGGCGGCGCCGTCCGACTGAGCGAGACGATCACGTTCGTGTCGGTGCTGTTCTGGGCGCTCGTGCTCGGCCCGGTCGGGGCGATCCTGGCCGTGCCGCTCACCCTGCTCGCCCGCGCGGTGCTCATCGACGCCGACCCCGGCACCCGGTGGTGGCGGCCGGCCACCGGTGACGTGCACGAGACCAAGGAGCTCGCCTCCGAGATGTCCGCCGAGGCCCGTGCGGAGGGCCGCGCCGAACGTGCCGCGCGCGCCGGTCGTCGCCGCAGCCGGTGACCCCGGTCCGCCCCGGCGGATCCCCGCCCGCCCCGACGGGTCGGCGTCCGGATCCCGGACCCGTCGATAGCCTGTCGGGATGAGCGAGCGCACCGAATCCGCCCTCGAGCCCGCCCGCGGCGGCATCCGCGCCCGACTGACCCGGATGGTCGAGTGGGCGATGAGCACCAAGCCCGTCCGCGCGTTCCTGCGCTACCAGGAGGCGCACGGCCCGGCGCTGGCGGACTCGGTGACCTACCGCACGCTGTTCTCGGTGTTCGCGGGCGTGTACCTCGGGTTCGCGGTCGCCGGCATCTGGCTGGCGGGCAACCGCGACGCGATCGAGGCCCTCGTCGAGACGGTCGGCACCGTCATCCCGGGACTCGTGGGGGAGGGCGGGGTCATCGACCCCGACGACATCGTGCAGCCGCTCACCCTGAGCATCACCGGTGCGCTCGCGCTGCTCGGTCTGCTCGGCGCCGCGATCGGCGCGATCTCCTCCCTCGACGTGGCGCTCCGCGCGCTCACGGGCCGCCCGGAGCCCGAGCGGTTCTTCCTCTGGACGATCCTGCGCAACCTGGCGATCGCCATCGGGTTCGGCGTGCTGCTGGCGGTCGCCGCGCTGATCACCGTGGTCGGCACGGGCGCCCTCGGCGTCGCGCTCGACTGGCTCGGCCTGCCCGTCGGCGACGCCCTGCTCGACACCGGCTCGCGCACGCTCACGATCCTCGTCACCTTCGTCATCGACACGGTCGTGATCGCCGGCCTGTTCCGGGTGCTGTCCGGCCTGCGGCCGGGAGCCCGGACGCTGTGGGTCGGCGCGCTCATCGGCGGCGCGGGGCTCACCGTGCTGCAGGTGCTCTCGGGACTGTTCGTCGGCGGTGCCACGAACAACCCGCTGGTCGCCTCGTTCGGATCGATCATCGCGCTGCTCATCTGGCTGAACCTCTCCAGCCAGGTCGTGCTCCTCGCGAGCGCCTACATCGTCACCGGCGTGGACGACGAGACCGATCGCGTGGCGTCGCGCTACGGGGCCACGTCGGCCGCACTGCGGCGCCTCAAGCGCGCCGAACGACGCGCAGCGGATGCCGCGGCCGAGGTGGCGGCGGCCCGCGACGCGCTGCCGGGCGTGCACGATCCCGGCGCGCACGCCCGGCAGCGGCGTTCCTGAGGGTCGAGGGTCAGGGCCCGGCGATCCCGTCGCGGCGTCGGTCGGCGTCGAAGTCCGAGTCGGTGTACTCGCCCTCCTCCTCGATGACGACGGCGTCCGCGGCGGCGTCGTCCACGACCACCGCGTCTCCGTCGGCGTTCCAGTCGCCGTCGTTCACGCCGGCGTCGGCGTCCTTCGGGAGGACCGCATCGGCGGGCAGCTCGGAGTCGGTGTACTCGCCCTCGAACGGCTCATCGGATCGGATGTCGGCCATGCTCACTCCGTTCGTCGCGACCGTGGTCCCGCTCGGCGCGGCGGTCAAGGCACACGCTAGGCATCCACGGGCCCGGCGTCCACCCTGTTGACGCGTCGGCGCGGCGCGAGTAGTGCCCGGGCAGGCGGATCGCGCCGACGTCGACGCCGGGCGTCCCTCGACGCCCCGGGAGCGCGGGGTTAGGCTCCCCGCATGTGCAGGAACATCCACCCCCTCCACAACTTCGAGCCGGCGGCGACCGACGACGAGGTCCGGGCCGCCGCGTTGCAGTACGTCCGCAAGGTCAGCGGAGCCACCCGCCCGTCGAAGGCGAACCAGGCCGCGTTCGACGAGGCCGTCGACGCGATCGCGCACGCCACCCAGCACCTCCTCGATCATCTCGTCACCTCGGCGCCGCCGAAGGACCGCGAGGTCGAGGCGGCCAAGGCGAGGGCGCGCGCCGCCAAGCGGTACGCCACGGCGAGCGCCTGAGGCGTCGCGTCGGCGGCGAGGGGTAGCGTCGACCCATGGCCGGCGACGCGGTGACCCTGCACATCCCCGGACCCGACGGCGAGCGCGCCGTGCGGATCTCCAGTCCCTCGCGCGTGCTGTGGCCCGGTCCGGGCATCACGAAGCTCGAGCTGGCCGAGTACCTCGTCGCCGTCGGCGCGGCCTTCGTCGCCGCGAACGGCGGCCGGCCGGTCTCGCTCGAACGCTTCCCCGAGGGCGTCGACGGCGAACGCTTCTTCTCCAAGAACCCGCCCCGCGGCGTTCCGGAGTGGATGCGCGACGTCACCGTCGCCTACCCCAGCGGGCGCCGCCACCCGCAGCTCGTGATCGATGAACCGGCCGGAGCGGTGTGGGCCGCCCAGATGAACACCGTCGTCTTCCACCCATGGGCGTCGCGTGCCGAGGCGACCGACCTGCCCGACCAGCTGCGGGTCGACCTGGATCCCCAACCCGGCACGGGGTTCGCCCAGGCGGTGCCGGCGGCCCTCGCGATGCGCGACCTCCTCTCCGAGGTCGGACTCACCGCGTACGTGAAGACCTCCGGTAACCGCGGCATCCACGTCTTCGCGCCCATCGAGCCCGAGCACGAGTTCCTCGACGTGCGCCACGCCGTCATCGCACTCGCCCGCGAACTCGAGCGCCGGATGCCCGACGCGGTCACCACCGCGTGGTGGAAGGAGGAGCGCGGCGAACGCATCTTCCTCGACTTCAACCAGGCCAACCGCGACCGCACGATGGCGGGCGCCTACAGCCCGAGGCCCCTGCCCGACGCGACCGTGTCGTGCCCCCTCGACTGGGACGAGCTCGAGTCCACGGACCCGGGCGAACACACCATCCGCACCGTGCCCGCCCGCCTGGCGGAGCGGGGCGACCCGTGGGCCGACATGCACGCGGCCCCCGGGCGCATCGACACCCTCCTCGAGTGGTGGCAGCGCGACCTCGACGACGGACTGCCCGAGCTGCCGTTCCCGCCCGACTTCCCCAAGATGCCGGGAGAGCCCACGCGGGTCCAGCCGAGCCGCGCCCGCCGCGACGACGCCGACGACTGACGCCCCCGGTCCGCGGCGCGGCGCAGGTCACACGTGCGTCGGCGCGGTCCTCGTGTGCGGCACCCCGTGCACCGAGCGATGCAGCCGCTCCATGCGCGCGTCGAGTTCGGCGGCCGTCCGCGCGGCATCCGTCAACTGCTCGAGCAGGTCGCCCGGCACGCGTCGGTCGTACTTGTAGTAGATCTTGTGCTCGAGGCTCGCCCAGAAGTCCATCGCGATCGTCCGGATCTGCACCTCGACGGCGACGGCGTGCTCACCGGTCGAGAGGAACACGGGCACCTCGACGATGAGGTGCAGGCTCTGGTAGCCGTTCTCCTTCGGCTGCGCGATGTAGTCCTTCACCTGGAGCACGCGCACGTCCGCCTGCGCCGTCAGCAGCTCCGCGAGCCGGTACGCATCCGAGACGAAGCTGCACGTCACGCGCACGCCGGCGATGTCGGTGATCGTCTCGCGGATCCCGTCGAACGTCGGCTCCACGCCCTTGCGGCGCATCTTCTCCACCACGCTGTCGACCGACTTCAACCGGCTCGAGATGTGCTCGATGGGGTTGTACGCGTGCGCCTGGCTGAACTCCTCCCGCAGGATCGACAGCTTCGTGATCACCTCGTCCATGCCGAACTTGTACCGCTGCATGAACCGCTCGGTCTCGTCCCGCAGTGCTCGCATCTCGTCGAGCGTGCGACCGTCCAGCGCATCGAGCGACCGTTGCGCCCGGGGCGTCAGCATGGGGCCGGTGCGATGGGTGCGCGGGGTTCCGTCGAGCGGGGTCACGGATGCCACGGTAGGGCGCCGAGCTTCGGGTTCCCTATGGATCAGGTGCCCGTTCGCAGCGACGGGTCACCCCACCGCGTCGACGTACCGCCACCGGTCCTCGCGCACGAACCGGCTCACCTCCGACTGCGCGCCGCGCTCGCCGTCGACGACGTAGCGGGCCACGAACTCGACCAGGCCGTCGCGGTCGAGGGGACCGCCCCGCTCCGAGCGGACGATCTCGAGCGATCGCCACGTGATGTGCGGGTCGAGCTCGAGCGTGCGGGGGCGCGTCGACGGATGCCACGTGGCGAGCAGGTACGCCGCGTCGCCCACGGCGAACGCGGTGTACCGCGATCGCATGAGCTGCACGGCCGTCGGAGCCGCGGCCCGGCCGGAGAGGTACGGCCCGCAGCACTCGCCGAACGCGGCACCGCTCCGGCACGGGCACGCCGACGACGCGGCGGGCCGGTCGACGGGGGTCTGCGGAGGCATCACACCAGTGTGCCGCACCAGCCGCGCGCCGAGCTCGCGCGCCTTCGATCATGGGATGCCCAGCCGGAACCGAGGTTTCATCCAGATTCATAGGGAAGGGTGGGGGACTTGTGCGCCCGGGACCGTGACGGCCCGGGCGATCCCATGCCCCCGCTCGGAGGGCCCCCGACCTGAGTGATCCGAGCGCCCCCCCAGACTATGCGCAACGAGATCCAGCAGACCGAGAACCAGCACACCGACACCCGGCAGACCACCCCGTTCGCCACCCCCGCCGCCACCCGCCGGGCCGCCCGCCGCCGCCGGGTCGGACGACGCCGGCTCATCGCCGGCGGCGCCGTCCTCACCGCCGGCCTCGTCGCCGGCACGGGCTTCACGATGCAGTCCGCGCTCGCCGCCCAGGAGCGCGTCCAGGCCACCGCGGCCATCACCGACGCCGCATCGCGCGACGCCCTCCAGCTCGGCGCGTACGCCGGCATCGCCGAGGCGAAGACCCACGCCCAGGCCCAGGACACCCTCGCGCTCGCCGAGGACACGCTCGCCGAGGTCGAGGGCAAGGTCGACGCCGGTGGGCTCGAGGCGTCCGTCGCCTCCCTCGGCGACTACGAGACCCTGCCGCTCGACGAGGTGCGCGAGCTCACCGCCGAGACCAAGGTCCGCATCGCCGAGGCGATGAAGGCCGCGGAGGCGAAGGACCGCGCGGCCGCCGAGCAGGCCGCCGCCGCGGCGGCGCTCGCGCGCGCCAACACCCCCGAGGGCGCGAAGCAGTCGGCACGCGAGATCATGTCCTCGCAGTACGGGTGGGGCGAGGACCAGTTCCAGTGCCTCGACTCGCTCTGGACCAAGGAGTCGGGCTGGAACTACCAGGCCGTGAACCCCTCGAGCGGCGCGTACGGCATCGTCCAGGCGTGGCCGGCCGACAAGCTCGCCACCGCGGGCGCGGACTGGCGCACCAGTGCGGCCACCCAGATCAAGTGGGGCCTGCAGTACATCGCCGCGAGCTACGGCTCGCCGTGCGCGGCCTGGGGCCACTCGCAGTCGGTCAACTGGTACTGATCGGCGCACGCACCGAGCCGAGGCGGCCGCGCGGGGGAGTCCTCGTGCGGCCGCCTCATGCCGTCCGCGGGTCGAGCAGGTGCCGGCGCTCCGGATGCCGGTCGAACCACTGCTCGACGTACCAGCAGCTCGGCACGATCCGCCGGCCCGTGCCCTGCTCCACGTCGTCGACCGCGAACCGCGTGAGCTCGGCGGCGAGTCCGGCGCCGCGGTAGGGCGGGTTGGTGAACGTCCGGACGAACGCGACGGCGTCGCCGAGCTCGCGGTAGTCGAGCACGCTCGCGATGACGCCGTCGACGCGCACGACGTAGCGCCGCAGGTCCGGTTCGTGGGCGAAGTCCTTCGTCACCGTCTCAGGCTACGCCGCAGCCGCACGCTGCCCGCCGAGGCCGCGACGGCGTGGCCCCACGTCGAGGACGGCGGCTGACCTCACGGCGTCAGCGGCCGCGGAGCCGATCGAGGTCGCGCCGCTCCCGCTTGGTCGGCCTGCCGGTCCCGCGGTCGCGGACCGGCACGGTCGGGACCGCCTCGCGCGGTGGGGGCGGCGGCGTGCGATCCTCGACGGCCGTCGCCGCGACCTCGGCGGAGACGCGCTTCACGATCGGCCGCCGCACGATGAGGATGCGGTCGAAGCCGTGGAGTCGGACCCTGACCTCGTCGCCGGGGCGGACGGGAAGCGCCGCCTTGGCGCGATCGCCGTTCACGCGCACGTGGCCGGCGCGGCATGCGGCCGTTGCGGCCGAGCGCGTCTTGCAGACGCGAACGGCCCACAGCCACGCGTCCACGCGCGCCGACTCGAGCTCTGCCATCGTCCCAGCCTTCCGCAGGCGGTCAGCGCACGAGCGCCCACCAGATCATGAGCAGCGTCACCGCGAACCCGACGGCGTAGTTGATGAGGATGAACCGGCGCCAGCCGCGGTTCGACTCGCCGGATGCGGCATCCGTCACCGAACGGTACGGCCACGCCGCCCGCAGGTACGGCAGGACCAGCAGCGCGGCGAGCGGCCCGGGCCACTCCGTCGCGAGCATGAGCAGCCCGGCCGCGGTCCAGAAGGCCAGCGCCATCCGCACCGTCGCCGCCGCGCCGAACGCCGTCGCCACCGAGGCGATGCCCGCCTCGCGATCCGGGATCACGTCCTGCACGGCGCCGAAGGCGTGGCTCGCGATGCCCCAGAGGAAGAACGCCGTGAGGAGCGCCACCAGCGGCCACGTGAACTCCGCACCGGCGACCGCGAGGCCGTACACGGCGGGACTCACGAAGTGGGTGCTCGACGTGACCGAGTCCAGCAGCGGCCGCTCCTTGAACCGCAGGCCCGGCACCGAGTAGGCGAAGACGGCGAAGAGGCTGATCGCGAGCACCACCCACGACGACGGATGCGACGTGCCCGCCAGCCACAGCATGGCCGCCACGAGCGGTGCGGCCGTGACGACCCCCGCCCACACCACGGCGCGATGCAGGCCGGGATCGAGCAGCGCCCCCTCGGCCCCGCCCTTGCGCGGGTTGCGGAGGTCGGATTCGTAGTCGAAGACGTCGTTCACGCCGTACATCAGGAGGTTGTACGGGACGAGGAAGAACAGCGTGCCGACCACCAGCAGCGCATCGACCTCGCCGGTCGTGAGCAGGTAGGCGGCGGCGAACGGGAAGGCCGTGTTGATCCAGCTGATCGGCCGCGACGAGAGGAGCACCTGGCCGACTGCGTGGCGCGTCCGCCGTGCCGTGCGCGACGCCTCGGGACCCGTCATGCGCGTTCCTCCGTGTCGTCCGTGCCGTCGCCCGCCGTCTCGGCCACCGCCCGTGGCGACCCGCCGGGCCAGCGGCGCACCGCGAGCCCCCACACCGCCGGCAGCAGCAGCACGCCCGCGAGCGGGTACAGGAAGTCCTCGATCGGTGCGAGCCCGATCGTCAGGCCCGAGCGTTGTCCGTCATCGTACGCGACGATGCCGGTGCCGATGATGAGGGAGTCGAACACCGCGGTGAGCACGAACAGCGCGACCGCGGCCACGAGCATGGCGATCCGTCGGCGGCGTGCGGCCGCCGCGTCCCGGGGGCGCCAGGCCCACGCGGCCAGGACCGCTGCCGCGACGAACGGGAGGCTCATGAGCGTGTAGGTCATCCGGCCGCTCCCGTCTCGCGGTCGCCCGGCACGGATGCCGCGTGGCCGAGTGCCCTCGTCCGCAGCATCCGCTCGACCCCCAGCACCAGCACCAGGGTCAGGTAGCACAGGAAGAAGAGGAAGACCGGCTCCTCGAGCGGCAGCTCGGGCGCGAGTTCGATGCCCGTGACGATCTGCGACTCGCCCCGGAAGAACACGCCGAGCACGATGCCCGCCGCATCCCACAGCAGGAAGAAGGCCAGGCCGACGCCGATCGTGACGGCTGCCGCGATCGGCGCACGCCAGAACACCAGGCGCCAGCGCGCGTCGATGAGCGCCATGCAGCCGATGACGAGGAGCAGGCCGCCGAGGTACGCGAACGCCGTCATGCGAGGGATGCGCCCGGACCGGCGGCCCCCACGGCATCGGACGACTCCGGCTCCGGGATCGGGCCGGCCGACCGGTCGCCGCGCACGCGCTTGACGACGTTCTCGGCACTGATGAGGCACATCGGCAACCCGATGCCGGGGACCGAGGAGCCGCCAGCGTAGTAGAGCCCGTCGACCCGCCGGGACTGGTTCGTGCCGCGCAGGAACGCGCTCTGCCGGAGGGTGTGCGCGGGTCCGAGCGCACCGCCCTGCCACGAGTTCAGGTCGTCGGCGAAGTCGGCCGGACCGATGGTGCGGCGGACGACGATGCGCTCCGCGAGGTCGTGGACGCCGGTCGCCTCGGCGATCCGCGCGATGGCGCGGTCGGCGGTCTCCTCGACCAGCCGGTCGCCGGCGCCGTCGAGTCCGCCGTTGCCGATCGCGACGTCGGCGGGCACCGGGATGAGGATGAACAGGTTGGTGTCGCCCTCGGGTGCCACCGTGGGATCGGTCGCGCTCGGCATGCACACGTAGAACGACGCGGGATCGGGCACGTGCGGGTCGGAGCCGAAGATCGCCCCGAAGTTGTGCTTCCAGTCCTCGGTGAAGAAGAGCGTGTGGTGCTCCAGGCCGGGCACGTGTCCGCGGATGCCGAGCAGGGCGAGCACCGCTCCCGGACCCGAGGTCCGTCGGCGCCACCAGGTCTCGGGGTAGGTCTGCGCCTGCCGCGGGAGCAGTTCGGTCTCGGTGTGGTGCAGGTCCGCCGCCGAGACCACCCGATGGGCCGGGGCGACGACGCTGCGGCCCGACGCGTCGCGGAAACGGGCGCCCGCGACCGCCGGCTTGGCGTCGCCGGACAGCTCGATGGACTCCACCCGCGCGCCGGTCACGATGTCGACTCCGGCCGCGGTCGCGACCGCCGCGATCCGGTCGATGAGCTCGGCGAAGCCGCCCTGCGGGTAGAAGACGCCCTGCTGCAGGTCCATGTGGCTCATGAGGTGGTACATCGCCGGCGTGGCATCCGGGGAGGAGCCGAGGAACACGGCCGGATAGCCGAGCACCTGCTGCAGGCGCCGATCGCGCACGGCCTGCGCGGCGAACCGGTCGAGCGGCGTCGCGAGCAGCCTCGCCAGACGGCCCGACTGGCGCAGGACCTCGCCCGTGAGCAGCTCGCGGGCATCGTCGAAGTTCGTGTAGAGGAATCGGCGGCGGGCGATGTCGTACGCCGACTCGGCCGAGTCGAGGTAGCGCTCGAGCGCACGGCCGGCGCCCGGCTCGATCGACTCGAACAGGGCGACGTTCTCTTCCCGCGTCGGGCGGATGTCGACTGGATCGGCGAAGCCCTCCGCGTACACGCGGTAGCCCGGATCGAGGCGGACCAGGTCGAGCTCCTGCTCGGCACTCGTGCCGAAGAGGCGGAAGAAGTGGTCGAACACCTCCGGCATGAGGTACCACGAGGGGCCGGTGTCGAACCGGAACCCGTGCCGCTCCCAGCGGCCGGCCCGCCCGCCGATCTCGTCGCGCGCCTCCAGCAGGGTCACGCGGTGCCCGTCCCGGGCCAGCAGCGCGGATGTGGCGAGCCCGGCGATGCCTCCGCCGATCACCACGATGCGCTCGGATGCGCCGATCATCGTCGATTCCCTCCCGTGCCCAGTGCGGAGCGGACCGCGATGGCGAGCTTCTCGCCGTCGGGCACGCGGATCCGCGTCGCCATGATCTCGGATGCCGGCGTCGTCCGGCAGCGTGCGGTGAGGCTCGCGAAGAGCCCGTGCGCGGTCGCGACCGCCGATCGCGCCCGGCGCGGCAGCTCGGGCAGCGCGCTCCTCGCGATCTCCAGGTCGCGGTCGATGTCGTCGAGGATCGCGGTCTTGTCCTCTTCGGTGAAGGCCTCGGGATCGACGCCGGGGAAGTAGTTCCGGCCGAGGGTCCGCCAGTCGACCGCGAGGTCCCGGAGGAAGTTGATCTTCTGGAACGCCGCACCGAGATGGATCGCGCCGCGCTCGAGCCGCGCACGGCGGGCCTCGTCCGCGGGCTCGTCGACGAGGAACGCGGCCAGGCACATGAGGCCGACCACCTCGGCGGAGCCGTGGATGTACGGACCGATCTCCTCGCTCGTGAACGGCGCCGGATCGAGGTCGCGGCGCATCGACGCGAAGAACGGCCGCGTGAGCTCGACGCCGAACCCGGTCTCCCTCGCCACCTTGGCGAACGCGTGGACCACGAGGTTCGCCGAGTAGCCGAGTCGCATGGCGCGCTCGGTGTCGGCCTCGAGCCCGTCGAGGACCTCGTGGAGCTCGTCCGGGCTGAGCCCGGCCTCGGCCGCCGCGCCGTCGACGATCTCATCGGCGACCCGCACGAGGGCGTACACCGAGCGGATGCGGCGACGCGTCTCGGCGTCGAGGAGCTTGGCCGCGGCACCGAACGAGGTCGAGTAGCGGGCGATCACGGTCGCCGAACCGGCCTCCGCGGCATCCGTGTACCGGTCGAGCAGCCCCAGCATCGAGCGACGGCTCATCGCACCCGCTCCATGGCGCGCTGGGCGAATTCGTGCAGCTCGACGCGCAGTTCGGCGGGCAGCTCGGCCGAGTCCAGCTCGTACCGGGCGAGCGTCACGTGCTCCTCGGCCAGGGCCGTCGCGGCCTCGCGAGCGCCGCACTCGAGCAGCTCGGCGCGCAGCTCCGCTGCGGCATCCTCGTCCAGCGCGGGGTCGCCCAGCCGCTCGGCGATCCGAGGCCAGGCGGCCGTGGTCGCCGCGTGCGCGATGAGCGCCGTCCGCTTGCCCTCGCGGAGATCGGCCGAGGCGGACTTGCCCGTGATCGCCGGGTCGCCGAACACGCCCAGCACGTCGTCGGTGATCTGGAAGGCCACGCCGACGAGCCGGCCGAAGCGGCAGAGGGCCGAGACGATGTCGGGGCCCGCGCCGGCCAGCACCGCGCCGGCCGCGAGCGGCGCCTCGAACGAGTAGACCGCGGTCTTCTGCTCGAGCGTCGAGAGCACGGCCTCGAGTGCCGGCGTGGTCCCGCGCAGCGAACCGGTGACGTCGGCCAGCTCACCGGCGGCCGAGATGAACACGGCGCGATCCAGGATGTCGAGGAGCGCCTCGCGGCGTTCGGCCGGGATCGGCAGCATCGCGATCTCGCGATGCGCACGGCTGAGCGCGAGGTCGCCCGCGAGGACCGCGGCGGTCTCGGCCCACACCGCGCTCGCGCGCTCGTCGGCACCGTGCTCGAGCGCGCGCGCCGCGAAGCGTCCCGCGACGTTGGGCGCGCCGCGCCGCACGGTGTCGCGATCGATGAGGTCGTCGTGGATGAGGAACGCGGTGTGCAGCAGCTCGAAGGCGAGGGCCACGCGGGTCGCCATCGCCCGGTCCGCTCCACCGAATCCGCGGTAGGCCGACCACACCAGGCGCGGGCGCACCCGCTTGCCGCCCGAGCTCTGCTGCTCGATCGACTCCCACAGCGCCGCGTAGTGGGCGCCGTACGCGCCGGCTCGGATCCGCGCCTCCGTGAAGAAGGTGCGGAGTTCCTCGTCGATCGCGGAGTCGAGCAGTTCAGGCACGGAACAGCTCCAGCTCCCGTGCCTGGAGGACCAGCCACGGGCTGAACGCCCACGGCGCCGCCTGGACCGCGGTGGCGAGCGAACGCGGGTCCACCCAGCGGTACTCCGCGACCTCGCGCGGGTTCGGGTCGGGCTCGCCGTCGGTCGTGGCCACGTACACGGGGCACACCTCGTTCTCGACGATCCCGCTGGCATCCGTCGCCCGATACCGGAACAGCGGCAGCGCCAGCTCCACCGACCCGATCTCGAGCCCGAGCTCGAAGTCGGCGCGGCGGTGGACCGCGTGGAGCAGCGGCTCGGCCGGCTTCGGGTGGCCGCAGAACGAGTTCGTCCACACGCCCGGCCAGGTCTGCTTGCCGATCGCCCGACGCGTGATGAGCACCTCGCCGATGGGGTTGACCACATGGCAGGAGAACGCGAGGTGGAGCGCGGTGTCCGGGCCGTGCACGGCGCTCTTCGGCGCCCGACCGATCGGCGTGCCCGACTCGTCGAGGAGCACCACCTCGTCTTCGACGGTTCTGGTCGTTTGCGGCATCGTGCCTCCTCCTCGCTGCGGGCGATGTGCGCTGACCCGTGCGGATCGTGGGATCGAAGCTAGCAGCGAGACGGATGGGGGTGGAACAACCGAAAGTTGGACCGGCGCGCCCGCCGCAGGTCCGTCCTCGTGGGGCATGCTGGAGGGATGACGGGCGAGAGCGGCGACGGATGGGTGCACGGGCCCGACGGCTCCCGCTACTGGGGGCGCTTCGGCGCCGCGGGACTCCTGCTCGTCGACCCGCACGGCGCGGTCCTGCTGCAGCACCGCGCGGAATGGAGCCACTTCGGCGGCACGTGGGGGATCCCGGGCGGTGCGCGGCACCTCGGCGAGTCGGCGTTCGACGCGGCGGTGCGCGAGACGACCGAGGAGGCGGGGCTGCCCCCGGAGCTCGTCGTCCACCGGTTCGAGAGCGTGCTCGACCTCGGATTCTGGTCGTACACCACCGTGGTCGCCGACGCCGTCGAGCGATTCGAACCGCGGATGACGGATCCCGAGAGCATCGCGCTGAGCTGGACCCCGATCGACGACGTCGACGCCCTGCCGCTGCATCCGCGATTCGCCGAGGCGTGGCCGGCGTTGCGGGCACGCGTCCGACCGGGCGTCGATCGATAGGATCGACACGTGGCGGGGCAGAGCGTGGGGGCGCAGGTCTGGACGATACCGAACGTCCTCTCGATGCTGCGGCTGCTCCTGGTCCCCGTCTTCCTCGTCCTCGTGGTCCGTGGCGCCTACGTGGCCGCGCTCGTCGTCCTCGTCGTGGCGAGCCTCTCCGATCTCCTGGACGGCTACCTCGCGCGACGGTTCGACCAGGTGACGCGCCTCGGTCAGCTGCTCGATCCCGCGGCCGACCGGCTGTACATCTTCGCCGCACTCGTGGGGCTCGCCGCCAACGGCCTCGTGCCGTGGTGGATCGTCGTGGTCATCGTCGCGCGCGACGTGATGCTCCTGGTGCTGGGCGTCGTCCTCGCCAATCACGGCTTCGGTCCGCTGCCCGTGCACCAGCTCGGGAAGGCCGCGACCTTCGCGCTTTTCTTCGGCGTCCCGGTCATCATGCTGGGGCTCGCGTTCCCCGCCGCCCAGCCGGTGAGCGAACCCCTCGGCTGGTCGGTGACGCTCTGGGGCGCGTTCCTCTACTGGTGGGCGGGGATCATCTACGCGATCGAGACCGTGCGCGTGGTGCGGATCCCGCGTGCATCCGGGCCCGCCGCATCCGATACGCTGGAGCAGGGAGGTTAGCGGTGGCGGATTCCGACATGACTCAGGCCGGTGCGAACGGTGAGGAGCGGGAGCCCTCGACCGCGACCTCGGCGCACGAGTTCAACGGCGCGAACGACACGACGATGGGGTTCAGCCGTGAGGCCGCCGCGCAGTTGAGCGCGCTCGACGCCGACATCAGCGCGGCCGAGCAGGAGGCGATCAACGCCCTGCCGTCCGGCTCCGCGCTGCTGATCGTCCGTCGCGGACCGAACGCGGGCGCGCGATTCCTGCTCGACACCGACGTCACGACGGTCGGCCGGCACCCCGACGCCGACATCTTCCTCGACGACGTGACCGTCTCGCGCAAGCACGCGGAATTCGTCCGGCACCGCACCGCGTTCGAGGTCCGCGACCTGAACTCGTTGAACGGCACCTACTTCGACGGCGTCCGCATCGAGACCGCGCTGCTCAGTGACGGCGCCGAGGTCCAGATCGGCAAGTACCGGCTCACCTTCTACGCGTCGCGTCGCGACCTCTCGCCGGCGGGCACCGGGTGACCGAGGGCGCCGCGACGCGGCGTCAGGTCCACGCCCCGCCGCTGTTCGGCATCGGTCAGGTCCTCGCGAAACTCCAGCCGGAGTTTCCGGAACTGACGCCGTCCAAGCTGCGCTTCCTCGAGGAGCAGGGGCTCGTCACGCCCGCGCGCACGGCCGCGGGCTACCGCAAGTTCTCGCCCGACGACATCGAGCGACTCGGCGTCGTGCTGTCGATGCAACGCGACCACTACCTTCCGCTGAAGGTCATCCGGGCTCACCTCGAGGCGGTCGACCGGGGCGAGACGCCCGCGCTCCCCGGAGCCACCAGCGGTGCCACCGTGCGCGCGACGGCGAACCGGTTCACGCGCAGCGAACTCGTGCAGGCGGCCGGCGCGACGCCGAAGCTGCTCGACGAGGCGATCGCGTCCTCGCTCATCCGTCCCGCCGACGTCTACGGCGAGGAGGCGCTCCAGCTGCTCCGCTCGCTCGTCGCCCTCGGCGGCGTGGGCATCGAGCCGCGGCACCTCCGCGGACTCCGAGGGGCGGCGGAACGCCAGGCCGCACTGATCGATCGGGCGATCGCGCCGGAGCGTCGCCGCGATGCGGCCGGTCGGGCTCGGAACGACGAGCGCGCGGGCGAGCTGGCCGGCCACCTGGCGTCCGTCCACGCGAGCGTCCTGCGGCAGTCGCTCGGCCGTTCGTCGGACTGACCACGACACGCCGTGACGTTCGGCCCGATGTCCTCGACTCCGATGCCCGCCGTGGGTAGCGTGGAATCCGCGCCGCTGCGGCGCCGACGACAGTGAGGGGCGATGGGATGACCGAGCTCGATCGGAGCGAACGCGCACGCTACGACCTCGGCCTGCTCTTCACCGACGGCCTGCCGGAGCACGACGACGGCACGGGGTATCGCGGTGCGGTCGCCGCTCGGGCCGCGGGCATCAGCTACCGCCAGCTCGACTACTGGGCGAGGACCCAGCTGGTGGAGCCGACGGTCCGCGGCGCGGCGGGCTCCGGCTCCCAGCGGCTCTACGGTTTCCGCGACATCCTCGTGTTGAAGCTCGTGAAGCGCCTGCTCGACACGGGCATCTCCCTCCAGCAGATCCGCATCGCCGTGACCCAGCTGCGTGAGGCCGGCATCGACGACCTGGCGCAGACCACGCTCATGAGCGATGGCGCGAGCGTCTACCTGTGCACCTCCGACGACGAAGTCATCGACCTCGTCAATCGCGGACAGGGCGTGTTCGGCATCGCGGTCGGCAAGGTCCTGCGCGAGGTCGAGTCCACGCTCGTCGAACTCGACACCCAGTCGGCCGACCAGGTCGACGAGCTCGCCGCTCGGCGAGGCCGCGCGGCGCGCAAGATTTCGTAACCCGGCGTCATCAGCCGACGGATGCCGCGCCGCGGCGCCATCCGTCATCGAATGCACCGCGACGGCGGCCGTCACGGCCGGACGCGGGTGGGGACCCGACGGTCAGCGCGAGGTCGAGTCGATCTCGAGCCGCTGCGGCTGGGCGGCGCCGAACTCGCCGATGCGGGCGGTGCGGAGCACGCGCTCGAGCAGCTGGTCGAAGTGGTGCGACATCTCCTCGGCGCTCTCGCCCGGCCACATGTGGAGCGGCTTCGCCGCACCCTGCGCCTGCTGGAGCGACGTGCGCTCGGGCAGCTGCGGCGAGAGCACGAGCGGACCGAACATGTCGCGGAGTTCCTTGATGCGGAACTGGTGCTCGAGCGACTGCACGCGGGCGCGGTTGACGATGATGCCGAGCGGCTGCAGTCGGGGGGAGAGGCCGCGGCGGATCTCCTCGATCGCGCGCAGGGCCCGATCGGCCGCGGCGACGGAGAACAGCCCGGGCTCGGTGACGACGGCGACGCGGTCACTGGCCGCCCACGCGGTGCGCGTCAGGGCGTTCAGCGACGGAGCGCAGTCGATGAGGACGAGCTCGTAGTCGGCCTCGACGTTCGCGAGCGCCTCCTCGAGCTTCCAGATGTCGCGGATCGACGGGTGCGGCCCGTCGTAGTTGATGGCCGACGGGCTGCCGATCATGACGTCGATCGTCGACTGCGGGTTGGACCGGGCCCAGCCGCTCGGCGCGATCGCCGAACGGACGATCTTCTCCTTGGGGGAGGCGAGCACGTCGGCGACGTTCAGGTGGCCGGCGACCTGGATGTCCATGCCGGTCGAGACGTCGGACTGCGGGTCGAGGTCGACGACCAGCGTGCGCACCCCGCGAGCGAAGGCCGCGGAGGCCAGCCCGAGCGTGACGGTCGTCTTTCCGACGCCGCCCTTCAGGGAACTGACCGAGAGAACGTGCACGAGCGAATACGTTACCGTTACTCGCACGGCGATACCTAAATGTTCGCTGTGCGGAGAACCCCCACCCGGAAAGGCCTGCATGTTCGAGAAGATCCTGGTCGCCAATCGCGGTGAGATCGCCATCCGGGCGTTCCGAGCCGCCGTCGAGCTCGGTGCGAAGACCGTCGCCGTCTTCCCGTATGAGGACCGCAACTCGCTGCACCGCCTGAAGGCGGACGAAGCGTACCAGATCGGCGAACCGGGGCACCCGGTGCGCGCCTACCTCGACGTGTCCGAGATCATCCGGGTGGCCAAGGAGTCGGGCGCCGACGCGATCTACCCCGGCTACGGGTTCCTCTCCGAGAACCCCGAGCTCGCACAGGCCGCGGCCGACGCGGGCATCACCTTCATCGGCCCGCCCACCCGAGTGCTCGAGATGGCGGGCAACAAGGTCACGGCGAAGGAGCAGGCGATCGCCGCGGGCGTGCCGGTCCTGAAGTCGACCGAGCCGTCGCGCGACGTCGACGCCCTGCTCGCGCAGGCCGACGAGATCGGGTTCCCGATCTTCGCCAAGGCCGTCGCCGGCGGCGGTGGACGCGGCATGCGTCGCGTCGACAAGCGGGAAGACCTCCGCCGCGCGCTCGAGGAGGCCATGCGCGAGGCCGACAGCGCCTTCGGCGACCCGACGATGTTCCTCGAGCAGGCCGTGCTGCGGCCCCGCCACATCGAGGTGCAGGTGCTGGCGGATGCCGCGGGCGAGACCGTGCACCTCTTCGAGCGCGACTGCTCGGTGCAGCGCCGCCACCAGAAGGTCGTCGAGATCGCGCCCGCGCCGAACCTCACGGACGAGATCCGCCAGTCCCTCTACCGCGACGCGGTGGCGTTCGCGAAGTCCATCGGGTACGTCAACGCGGGCACGGTCGAGTTCCTGCTCGACACGGCGGGCGAGCGCGCCGGCCAGCACGTCTTCATCGAGATGAACCCGCGCATCCAGGTCGAGCACACCGTCACCGAGGAGGTCACCGACGTCGACCTCGTCGTCGCCCAGATGCGCATCGCCGCGGGGGAGCGGCTCGCCGACCTCGGGCTGACGCAGGACCGCATCCACCTGCGCGGTGCGGCGATCCAGTGCCGCATCACCACCGAGGACCCGACGGCGAACTTCCGCCCGGACACGGGCAAGATCACGACCTACCGGTCGCCGGGCGGTGCCGGCATCCGCCTCGACGGCGGCACGGTGAACCCCGGTGCGCAGATCAGCCCGCACTTCGACTCGATGCTCGCGAAGCTCATCTGCCGCGGCCGCGACTACCAGCAGGCGGTCACGCGCACCAAGCGCGCCCTCGCCGAATTCCGCATCCGCGGCGTCTCGACCAACATCCCGTTCCTCCAGGCCGTGCTGGAGGACGCGCAGTTCATGTCGGGCGACCTCAGCACCTCGTTCATCGACGAGCGCCCGCAGCTCATGCGCGGGCGGGTCTCCAAGGACCGCGGCACCAAGATCCTCAACTGGCTCGCGGATGTCACGGTCAACCAGCCGAACGGTCCCGCACCGACGACGGTCGCGCCGGTCGACAAGCTCCCCGAGCTCGACCTCGGACGACCCGCGCCGAGCGGCTCGCGGCAGCGCCTCCTCGAGCTCGGACCGGCCGGGTTCGCGGCGGCGCTGCGGGCCCAGACTCCGTTGGCGGTCACCGAGACGACGTTCCGCGACGCCCACCAGTCGCTCCTCGCGACGCGCGTCCGCACGCGCGACCTCGCGGCGGTCGCCCCGTACGTCGCCCGGATGACGCCCGAACTGCTCTCGGTCGAGGCGTGGGGCGGCGCGACGTACGACGTCGCGCTCCGCTTCCTCGGCGAGGACCCGTGGGAGCGGCTCGCCACCCTCCGCGAGGCGCTGCCGAACCTGAACATCCAGATGCTCCTGCGCGGGCGCAACACGGTGGGCTACACGCCGTATCCGACCGAGGTGACCGACGCCTTCGTGCAGGAGGCGGCCTCGACCGGCGTCGACATCTTCCGCATCTTCGACGCGCTGAACGACGTCTCGCAGATGCGGCCGGCGATCGACGCGGTGCTCGCGACGGGCAGCTCGGTCGCCGAGGTCGCGGTCTGCTACACCGGTGACCTGCTCGACCCGGCGGAGGACCTCTACACGCTCGACTACTACCTGCGCCTCGCCGACGACATCGTCTCGGCCGGCGCGCACATCCTCGCGATCAAGGACATGGCGGGGCTCCTGCGTCCGGCGGCGGCCGAGAAGCTCGTCGCCGCGCTGCGCGAGCGGTTCGACCTGCCCGTGCACCTGCACACCCACGACACCGCCGGCGGGCAGCTGGCCACGCTCCTGGCCGCCAGCCGCGCCGGTGTCGACGCGGTCGACGTCGCGAGCGCCCCGATGGCCGGGACCACGAGCCAGCCCTCGGCGTCCTCGCTCGTCGCCGCGCTCGCCCACACCGAGCGCGACACGGGCATCTCGCTCGAGGCCGTCTCGGACCTCGAGCCCTACTGGGAGGCCGTGCGCCGCCTGTACCGCCCGTTCGAGTCGGGCCTCCCTGGGCCCACGGGTCGGGTCTACCACCACGAGATCCCCGGCGGCCAGCTCTCGAACCTGCGGCAGCAGGCGATCGCCCTCGGCCTCGCCGACGACTTCGAGCTCATCGAGGACATGTACGCCGCGGCGAACAAGATCCTCGGCCGCGTCCCGAAGGTGACGCCGTCGTCGAAGGTCGTCGGCGACCTCGCCCTGCACCTGGCTGCGGTGAAGGCCGACCCCGCCGACTTCGAGGCGAACCCCGAGAAGTACGACGTGCCCGACTCGGTCATCGGCTTCATGGCCGGTGAGCTGGGCGACCTGCCCGGCGGGTGGCCGGAGCCCTTCCGCAGCAAGGTGCTCGCCGGCCGGGACGTGCGCGTCGGCGTCACGGAGCTGACGCACGCGCAGCGCCGGGGTCTCGAGTCGCCGGGGCGCGAGCGCCAGGAGCTCCTGAACTCGCTCCTCTTCCCGGCGCCGACCCGTCAGTTCGAGCAGATCCGCGAGCTGTTCGGCGACCTCTCGGTCGTGGACACGGCCGACTACCTCTACGGCCTCCGACCGGGTGCGGAGCACGTGGTCGAGATCGCGAAGGGCGTCCGTCTGTACGCCGGCCTCGAGGCCATCGGCGAGGCCGATGACAAGGGCATGCGGACCGTCATGACGATCCTGAACGGGCAGCTGCGCCCGGTGTTCGTCCGCGATCGCAGCATCACGGTCGAGGCGCGCGCCGCGGAGAAGGCCGACCAGTCGCAGCCGGGGCACGTCGCCGCGCCGTTCTCGGGCGTCGTCACGCTCCAGATCGAGGCCGGAGCCGAGGTCGCCGCCGGTCAGGCGGTCGCCTCGATCGAGGCCATGAAGATGGAAGCGGCGATCACCTCGCCCATCGCCGGCGTGGTCGAGCGGGTCGCGATCCCGAAGACCCAGCAGGTCGAGGCGGGTGATCTGCTGGTCGTCGTCCGCCCGGCGGTAGGCTGACTGCGTCCCGCACTGGTGAGCGTTCCGCACTGACGAGGAGGGGTATCGGTGGCTGAACCCGACGAGAGCAGGTCAGCCGAGCGTCGGCCGGGTTCGCGTTCCGCCGGTCGACGGCGGTCCGGCGCCGACGCCGCGGGCGAGGCGGGCGAACCCGTCGACGTCCGGGTCGACCTCCCGCCCCCGCCGCCTCCGCGGATGCCCGATGACGAGGTCGCCGTCGCCATCGACGACGTCGCCGTCGACCCCGGGGACCTCTCGGGCTCCGCCGGGACCGTCTCGATCGAGCTGCGCGATCCCGCGATCGCTCCGGGCGGGCGCGGTCGGAACGCGTCGCCGTACGGCGCGCTCCTCGCGGCCGACGCGTCGAGGCTCCGCCGCGAGCGGGTCGCCACCGACACCGGTGCCCACGTCGCCATCGTCACGGATGCCGCGACGGAACTCGTGCCCGCAGGCGGGCCGGAGTCCGCGGACGCCCTCACCGCCGATCGGCTGATCGACGCGACCAGGACCATGCGGCCGGCGCCGCAGGGCGGGTTCAACCGGTTCCTGTACGACGCCACGTTCCACCTCGTGAACCTCGGCGACTCCGCGAAGGTCCGCGCCCACCGTGCGATGACCGAGCGGATCCAGCGCCGCTTCGAGGGCGGTGCGCGATTCGTCCCGGTGCTCACGCGCAAGGGCGGCGTCGGGAAGACCACCGTGACGACGCTCCTCGGCATGGCGCTGGCGGATGCGCGCGACGATCGGATCATCGCCATCGACGCGAACCCGGACCGCGGCACGCTCGCGGAGCGCGTCGACCGCCAGACCCGCGAGACGGTGCGTGATGTCGTCGCACGGGCGGCATCCATCACGGGCTACACGGAGTTCTCGCAGTTCGTGTCCCGCGACGAGACCCGGCTCGACATCCTCGCGTCGGACACCGACCCGAACCTCGCCGAGGCGTTCGACGCCGACGACTACTCGGTCGTCGCCGACCTCGCCGCCCGCTACTACTCGCTCGTGCTCACCGACTGCGGGACGGGCATCGTCCACTCGGTGATGCGCGCCACCCTCGAGCGGGCGGACGCCATCGTCGTGGTGTCGGGCGGCAGCGTCGACGAGGCCCGGCTCGCGAGCGAGACCCTGACGTGGCTCGAGGCGAACGGCTACGACGAACTGGTGAGGAACGCGGTCGTCGCGATCAACCTCGCCACCCAGGGCACGCATCTCGTCAAGGTCGACGAGATCGAAGCCCACTTCCAGTCGCGCGTGCGCGAGATCGTGCGGATCCCGTACGATCCCCAGCTCGCGGCGGGCTCCGTGGTGCACTGGCGCGACCTGCGCCCGGTGACCCAGCACGCGGCCCGCGAACTCGCCGCCCTCGTGGTGGAAGGCCTGCCCGCCGACCGCGGGCACTGATCTCGGAGCACCATTGCCGGAACGTCCCATTCGCCTGTTCGGCGATCCCGTCCTGAAGACCGTCTCAGCACCCGTCGAGCAGATCGACGATCGCGTGCGCGCCCTCGTCGACGACCTCGTCGACAGCGTCCGGCTGCCCGGGCGCGCGGGGGTCGCCGCGCCGCAGATCGGCGTGAACCTGCGCGTGTTCAGCTACAACGTCGACGGCGAGGTCGGGTACATCATCAATCCGCGCGTCGTCGAGGTGTCGGGCGAACCTGAACTCGTCGACGAGGGCTGCCTGTCCGTGCCCGGACTGTGGCACAAGACCCCGCGGCATCCGTTCGCACGGGTGCAGGGCATCGACCTGGACGGCAACGAGATCGAGCTCGCCGGCGAAGGCCTGATGGCGCAGGCGCTGCAGCACGAGGTCGACCACCTGGACGGCCTGCTCTACCTCGATCGGCTCGAGAAGGACGAGCGCCGGGCGGCGATGCGCGCCGTGCGCGAGTCCGACTGGTTCTGACCCGCGCACCGAGACGACGACGGGCCCCGCGGATGCCGCGGGGCCCGTCGTCCGGTCGGAGCGACCGACGGATCACTGCACGATCGAGTGCCCCTCGGTGGCGGGGGCGCCGGTGTACATGCCCTCGATCTGCGCGCTGAAGTCCTCGAGGATCACGTTGCGCTTGATGCTCATCTTGGGCGTGAGGTGGCCGCTGGCCTCGGTGAACTCGAGCGGGAGGATGACGAACTTGCGGATCGACTCCGCCCGCGAGACCGTCTCGTTCGCGGCGTCGATGGCCCGCTGCACCTCGGCGAGGACCGCCGGGTGCTTGGTCGCCTCGTCGAGGCTCATGCCGGCATCCTCGCCGTGGGTGTTCAGCCACACGGGGAGCATCTCGGGGTCGAGGGTGACGAGCGCCGAGATGAACGGCTTCTTGTCGCCGACCACCACCACCTGACCGACCAGCGGGTTGGCGCGGATCGGGTCCTCGAGCGCCGCCGGGGCGACATTCTTCCCGCCCGCCGTGACGATGATCTCCTTCTTGCGGCCCGTGATGGTCAGGAACCCGTCGGAGTCGAAGGTGCCGATGTCGCCGGTCTTGAACCAGTCGCCGTCGAACACGTCGGCCGTCGCCTCCGGGTTCTTCCAGTACTCCTTGAACACGTTGATGCCCTTGACCTCGATCTCGCCGTCGTCGGCGACGCGGACGGCCACGCCGGGCAGGGCCGGTCCGACCGTTCCGATCTTCGACTTGGTGACGAGGTTCACCGTGGCCGGCGCCGTGGTCTCGGTGAGGCCGTAGCCCTCGAGGATCGTGATGCCGAGCGCGTGGTAGAAGTGGCCGAGGCGCGGACCGAGGGGAGCGGAGCCGGAGACGGCGTACTTGACGTTGCCGCCCATCGCGGCGCGGAGCTTGGAGAAGACGAGCCGGTCGAACAGCCGGAACTTCAGCTTGAGTCCGAGGGGGATCTTGCCGCCGGACTCCTGGGCGGTCGAGTACGCGACCGCGGTCTCGGCGGCCGCGTGGAAGATCTTGCCCTTGCCGCCGGCCTCCGCCTTCTGCTCGGACACGTTGTAGACCTTCTCGAAGACGCGGGGCACCGCGAGGAGGAAGGTCGGCTTGAAGCTGCCGAGCGACGGGAGCAGCTGCTTGGTGTCGGGCTGGTGGCCCACGCGGACGCCCGCGTGCACGCACAGGACCGAGATGAAGCGGGCGAAGACGTGCGCCGTGGTGATGAACAGCAGCGTCGATGCGCCGTTGGGGTCGAGCACGACCTCCTTCAGCGCCACCGCCGAGTTGCGCGACAGCTCGACGAAGTTCGAGTGCGTGAGGACGCAGCCCTTCGGACGGCCCGTGGAGCCGGACGTGTAGATGAGCGTGGCGATGTCCGAACCGACCGCGAGGTTGCGCCGGCGCTCGATCTCGTCGTCGGGCACGTCGGCGCCTGCGGTGGCCAGCTTGTCGAGGTCGCCGAGGTCGATCTGCCAGACGTTGCGGATCGCCGGGAGGTCGGGGTGCACCTCGTCGAAGCGGGCGAAGTGGTCGGCCGTCTCGACGATCACGGCGATCGAGCCGGAGTCGCCGAGGTTCCACTTGACCTGCGACGGCGAGCTCGTCTCGTAGATCGGCACGAGCACGGCTCCGGCGAACCACACCGCGAAGTCGATGAGGGTCCACTCGTAGCGCGTCTTGCACATGAGGCCGATCTTGTCGCCGGGCTGGATGCCCGCGGCGACGAGGCCCTTGGCCAGCCGGACGACCTGGTCATGGAACTCCCGGGTCGTGACCGGGGACCAACCGCCGTCGGCGGTCGGCAGGGAGAACAGCACGGAGTCGGGCGTCGCCTTGAGGCGGTCGACGAGCAGGTCGGTGGTGTTCGCGTCCGGGTCCGCGGGGACCAACGGTGCTGTGGCGAATTCGGTCACGGTAGCTCCTTCGGCACCGGGAGGTCGCACACGCTTCGGGGCCGCGCGAACCTCGGCATTGGGGTTGACTACACTCTAGTCGGTGCTGCGCGGTGCGTCCGCTGCGGTTCCGCTTCCCCGCCCCCATCCGAAAGGCAGTCGCACGTGCACGCGATCGGCATCGACATCGGCGGCACCAAGATCGCCGGGGCAGTCGTCGACGAACTCGGCGCCATCGTGCGCAGTGAGCGCGTCCCCACGCCCGCCGGCGACTCGGTCGCGCTCGAGGATGCCGTGGTCGGCATGATCCGGAGCCTGTCCGAGGGCGAGCCGGTCGGCGCGGTCGGCGTGGCTGCGGCGGGCTTCATCGATGCGGCGCAGTCGACGGTGTACTACGCGCCGAACATCGACTGGCGCAACGAGCCCTTCCGCGAGAAGCTCGAGGCCCGCGTCGGCACGACCGTGATCGTCGAGAACGACGCGAACGCGGCCGGATGGGCCGAGTTCCGCTTCGGCGCCGGTCGGATGGTGAGCGACATGGTCATGCTCACCATCGGCACCGGCGTCGGCGGTGCGATCGTCGCCGGCGACCGGCTCTTCCGGGGCGGGTTCGGTGCGGGCGCCGAGCTCGGCCACCTCCGTGTCGTCCCGGGCGGCATCGCCTGCGGCTGCGGCCAGCACGGATGCCTCGAGCAGTACGGGTCGGGACGCGCGCTGATGCGCATGGCCAACGAGATCGCCGACGCGGGCGGCATCGGCCAGGCGCTCGCGCGGGCTCGCGACGAGCACGGCGCGCTCGACGGCGCCATCGTGGGCGGGCTCATCGCCGAGCACGACCCGGGCGCCCTCGCAGCGCTCCGGCAGCTGGGCCGGTGGCTGGGCGAGGCGTCCGCGAGCCTCTCGGCGGTGCTCGACCCCCAGCGCTTCGTCTTCGGCGGGGGCGTCGCCGTGGCCGGGGAGCTCCTGCTGGCGCCCGTTCGCGAGGCGTTCCTCGAGCACCTGCCCGCTCGCGGGTACCACCCGGAGCCGGACTTCGTCATCGCCGAACTCGTCAACGACGCCGGCGTCGTCGGCGCGGCCGACCTGGCGCGCCTGTGGGTCGAAGAACACGCCTGACCCGGGGATAGGCTGTGCTGGCGGGAGCGACGGACGGAGGAGACCGGTGTTCTACTGGATCATGAAGCACATCGTGATCGGGCCGATCCTCCTCGCCGTGTTCCGCCCGTGGGTGGTCGGCCTCGAGCACGTCCCGAAGCAGGGTCCGGTGATCCTCGCCTCGAACCACCTCTCGTTCATCGACTCGATCTTCCTCCCGCTCGTGGTCGACCGCCCCGTGGTGTTCCTCGCGAAGAGCGAGTACTTCACCGGCAAGGGCCTGAAGGGCTGGGCGACCCGACTGTTCTTCCAGGCGGCGAACCAGCTGCCGATCGATCGTTCCGGCGGGAAGGCCTCCGAGGCGTCGCTCAACACCGGCCTCCGCGTGCTGGGCGAGGGGCGGATCCTCGGGATCTACCCCGAGGGCACCCGCAGCCCCGACGGCCGCCTCTACCGCGGACGCACCGGCGTCGCCCGCATGGTGCTCGAGGCCGGCGTCCCGGTCGTGCCCGTCGCCATGATCGGCACCGCGGAGGTCATGCCGATCGGGACCCGAGTGCCCAAGGTGCGCCGCGTCGGCATCGTCTTCGGCGAGGCGCTCGACTTCAGTCGCTTCGAGGGAATGGAGGGCGACCGCTTCGTGTTGCGCTCCGTGACCGACGAACTCGTCTACGACCTCCGCGCCCTGAGCGACCAGGAGTACGTGGACGTGTACGCGAGTTCGGTCCGGGAGCAACGCGCCACGCAGTCGCGGTAGGCTGGCGAGACGGCGTCGCGACCCGGCGCCGGTTTCCGTTCCCTCCCCGCGCCCCGCGCGCCCAACCCTCCAGGACACCAAAGTGGTACAGCTCGTCGAGCCCATCGTGAACGCAGATCCCTCCGTGATCGCGGGCCTCGACTATTGGCGCACGCTGCCGATCAAGCAGCAGCCCGCTTGGCCCGACCCGGAGGCGGCGCACGCGGCATCCGCTGAACTCGCGGCGCTGCCCCCGCTCGTCTTCGCCGGCGAGGTCGACATGCTGCGCGATCGGCTCGCGTCCGCGTCGCGCGGCGAGGCGTTCCTCCTCCAGGGCGGCGACTGCGCGGAGACCTTCGCGGGTGCGACGGCCGACCAGATCCGGAACCGCGTCAAGACCGTGCTCCAGATGGCGGTCGTGCTCACCTACGGCGCCTCCATGCCGGTCGTGAAGATGGGCCGCATGGCCGGGCAGTTCGCCAAGCCGCGTTCGAGCGACACCGAGACGCGCGGCGACATCACGCTGCCCGCCTACCGCGGCGACATCGTCAACGGCTACGACTTCACCCCCGAGTCGCGGGCGGCCGACCCCTCGCGGCTGCTGCAGGGCTACCACATGGCCGCGTCCACGCTGAACCTCATCCGGGCCTTCACCCAGGGCGGGTTCGCCGATCTCCGGCAGGTCCACGCGTGGAACCAGGGCTTCGCCGCCAACCCGGCCAACGTCCGCTACGAGAAACTCGCGCGCGAGATCGACCGCGCGGTGAAGTTCATGGACGCGTGCGGCGCCGACTTCGACGAGCTCAAGCGCACCGAGTTCTACACCGGCCACGAGGGCCTGCTCATGGACTACGAGCGGCCCATGACGCGGATCGACTCCCGGACCGGCACGCCGTACAACACCTCGGCGCACTTCATCTGGATCGGCGAGCGCACCCGCGAACTCGACGGCGCGCACGTGGACTTCCTGTCCCGCGTGCGCAACCCGATCGGCGTGAAGCTCGGACCGACGACGACGCCCGAGGTCATGATGGAGCTCGTCGAGAGGCTCGACCCGCACCGCGAGCCGGGCCGGCTCACGTTCATCACGCGCATGGGCGCCGGGAAGATCCGCGACGCGCTGCCGCCCCTGCTCGAGGCGATCAAGCGCAGCGATGCCAATCCGCTCTGGGTCACCGACCCCATGCACGGCAACGGCATCACCACGCCGACCGGCTACAAGACGCGTCGCTTCGACGACGTCGTGGACGAGGTCAAGGGCTTCTTCGAGGCGCACCGGGCGGCGGGCACGCACCCGGGCGGCATCCACGTCGAGCTCACGGGCGACGATGTCACCGAGTGCCTCGGCGGTTCCGAGCACATCGATGAGGACACGCTCGCGACCCGCTACGAGTCGCTGTGCGACCCGCGACTGAACCACATGCAGTCGCTCGAGCTGGCATTCCTCGTGGCCGAGGAGCTCGCCGCGCGCTGATCGGCGCGCGCCTCCGACGACCTTTGACGGGCGGTCGCGGTGTCCCACGGATGCCGCGGCCGCCCGTCGGCGTCCGGAGCTGCGGGGCCCGTGGGAGCGCGTCGGTGGGTCGTCAGGGCTGGAAGTTGACCGTGATCTCGGTGCCGCGCTTCACGCGTTCGCCGGCGGCCGGGCTCTGCACGGAGGCGACGACCGCGCCCTCGAGGAACTGCGGGACGTTCGACGTGACCGCGAAGCCCAGCTCCTCGAGCTGGGTGCGCGCCTGCGCCACCGTCTGGCCGGTCACGACGTTCGGCACCTCGACGAGGTCCGGCCCCTTCGACACCGTGAGCCGCACGGTGTCGCCCGGGTTCATCGGGTCGTCGAGCCAGTCCGCCGTGATGACCACGTCGACGGGGACGTTGTCGTCGAAGGCCGGGTCGGCGAACTCGACCCGGAGGCCCGCGCCCTCGAGCCTGGCCTGCGCATCGCCGACGGCGAGCCCCTCGACGGGCGGCACGGGGCCGGCGGACACGACGAGCGAGAGCGCACCGCGTTCCGGGTAGGTCGCCGGCACCGCCGCACCGTCGGCGTCGAGCACCGCGATGACGAGGCCGGCCTCGACCTCGCCGGAGAACTGGAGCGTGGCCTCGTCGGCGACGGTGAAGAACTCGCCGAGCTGCGCCCGGGCATCGGCCTCGGGCAGTCCGATGACCGCCGGGACGTCGAGGAACTGGGGCCCGATCGAGACGAACAGCTGCACGGTCGAGCCGCGCCGCGCTTGGGCGCCGGCCTCCGGATCGGTTCCCGAGACCTGCCCCGGCGGCACGACGGGATCGTTTCGCTCGGCGAGCTCGACCTCGAAACCCGCCTCCTGGAGCACCTGGGTGGCGCTGTCGGGCATCAGGTTGACCGTGTCGGGCACCACGGCGAGCGAGCCCGGTCCGGCCCCGAAGTACCAGCCGGTTCCACCGGCGAGTCCGGCGAGCACGAGCACGAGCGCGAGCAGCCAGTAGCCGCGGCGGCGCCGGCGGTCGGTCGTGCGGGTGAGGACGGCCGCGTCGTCGTCGGGCTCCGCGGCATCCGTCTCGGCCACCGCGAGCGCGCCGCCGCCGAGCACGCGCGTCTCGGCGGTGGGCAGGTGATCGCCGGCCGCGATGACCATGGTGTCGCCGGCCGCCACCACGGGCTGCGACGGGCGGAGGTGCGGTTCCATCTCGCGCAGGCGCTCGAGCATCGCCCGGGCGTCGGCCGGCCGCTGGTCGGGGTCCCTGGTGGTCGCCCAGAGCACGAGCTCGTCGAGCTCGGGCGGGATCGATGGATTGCGCGTGCTCGGCGCCGGAACGGAGTCGTTCGCGTGCTGGTAGGCGATCTGCATCGGCGCCTCGCCGACGTAGGGCTGCTCGCCCGTGAGCATCTCGTAGGTCATGATGCCGAGCGCGTAGATGTCGCTGCGCGCATCGGCCACGCCGCGCGTCACGAGCTCGGGGGAGAGGTAGGCGATGGTGCCGAGCAGGGCCTGGCCGGTCGCCGTGTTGGCGCTCGCCGCGCGCGCGAGCCCGAAGTCGCCGAGCTTGATGCGGCCGTCGTCGGCGAGCAGCACGTTCTCGGGCTTGAGGTCGCGGTGGACGATGCCGGCCTTGTGGGCGGCGGCGAGGCCCGAGAGCACGGCATCGAGGATGTCGACGGTCTGCTCGGGGGTCAGCCGCGTGTAGTCCTTCAGCAGGTCGCGGAGGGTGATGCCCGGCAGGTACTCCATGACCAGGTAGGCCATGTCGGCGTCCTGGCCCTGGTCGAAGACGTTCACGACGTTCGGATGCGCGAGCCGCGCGGCCGACCGCGCCTCCTGCACGAACCGGGTCTTGAACGTGTTGTCGTCTGCCAGGTGGCCGTGCATGATCTTGATCGCGACGCGGCGCTCGAGGCGGAGGTCGGTCGCGAGGTATACCGTCGCCATGCCCCCGCGGGCGATCCGCGAGCGCACCTGATACCGGCCGTCGACGAGACGGCCGATCATCGGGTCGGCGGGCGGCGCGGTGGTCACCGTACGAGTGTACGAATTCGCGTATGCCGCGAGCCGAACAAACGCCGGGGAGCCTCAGGATCGCAACGGCATCGTGATGACGGATGCCGCGGGCTCAGCCGAGCTCGTCCAGCCAGCGCCGCGCCGTCGCCTCCCACTTGGCGTAGTGGTGCGGATGGGCGCTCCGCTGGACCGCCTGCGCGGCCTCCGTCACGGGCATCGACGACCAGCCGTCGATGTCCAGCAGGCCGGGCGCGATCCCCGCCGTCGGCGAGGTCGGTCCGCCGTAGAAGGCGCGCGCGGCCCGGACCGGGTCCAGCACCTCCTCGGGAGTTCCCCAGCCCTGGCTGGGCCGCTGCTGGAACAGGCCCATCGAGTCGCGGTCGCCGTGGCGGAGGTTCCTGAGGCCGGACTCCTGGGCGGCCGCGGCGAGGGCGATGACGATGCCGCGGTCGGGCACGCCGAGCCGCCGTCCCACCTCGACGATGATCCGGGCGTTCGCCCGCATGTCGGGGTCCAGGGGGACGTCCGTCGACGCGGCGGCCGTGGCCTCGACGGGCTCGGCCCGGCGGACCACGAGTCGCTGGCCCGGGTGGATCACGGCGTCGCGGTCGAGGTCGTTGAGCTCGAGGAGCCGCGCGAGCGTGATGCCGTGGCTGACGGCGATGCCGATGGGCGTGTCGCCGGCGACGACCTCGTGCGTGACGGTCGTGCTCGCGGGGGCCGACGAGCCGCCGTCCGGAGCGTCGGCACGGGGGAGGACGATCGACTGCCCCGGGAAGATGAGGCTCGCGCGGTTCAACCCGTTCGCCCGCAGCACGTCGTCGACCGCGAGGCCGTGCTCGGCCGCGATCCGCCCGATGGTGTCGCCGGGCGCCACCACGTGTCGCGCGATGTCGGGCCGCTCGGCCGTCCGCTGCGGCCCGCCGGCGGGCAGCGCCAGGCGCTGGCCGGGGAAGATCAGGCTCGACCAGCTCAGCCCGTTCTTGGCGAGCACCTCGGCGGTCGACAGCCCGTATCGCGCGGCGATCCCGCTGACGGTGTCCCCGTCGCCGACGGTGACCTCGGCGGGCACGTCGGTCGCGGTGCGCACCTGCGGCGCGGCGGTGGGCGCGGAGCGCTGCGCCTTGGCCTTCGGCGACCGCTTCACCGTCTGGGAGGTCGCCTCCGCCGGGTGCGCGAAGCCGAGCGTCACGGCGACGGCGCTCGCGAGCGCGATGGGGACGGTCAGCAGGCGACGGACGGTGCGCGGCCGGATCGCCGGCACGTGCGCGTCGTCACCTGTCGGTGCGGTCCCCGGATGCTGCGTCATGTTCCCCCTCCGCTCCCAGGCGGACGCCGTCACCGTCTCACGCGGCCCGGAGCGAGTCAAACTCATCCGCGCGCGTCGCCCGGGCCCGGCGAGGGCGGTTCCGTCGGCCCGGTCCGTCGTGGCAGGCTGGATGCGTGACCGATGCCGACCAGACCGACTGGCTGACCATCCCCGAACTCGTCGAGCGCCTCGGCCAGACCCCGAGCCGGATCCGACGCCTCATCGACGAGCGCTACCTCCTGGCGACGAAGATCGACGGCGTGCTGAAGGTGCCGGCCGACTTCCTCCGCGACGACGCGCCGCTGCCGGAGCTCCATGGCACGGCGATCGTCCTCGCCGACGCCGGCTTCAGCGACGCCGAGGCGCTCGAGTGGCTGCTCGGCGAGGAGGACAGCCTGGGCACCACGCCGATCGCGGCGCTGCGCGCGGGCCGGAAGTCGGAGGTCCGCCGGGTGGCGCAGGCGCTCGCCTGAGCCCCGACGCCTCGTCCGCGGCTCGTCGTCAGCTGACCCGCCGGGTCACCGCATCGGCGAGTTCGGCCAGTCCGGCCGCGGCATCCGGCTGGAGGTCGGCGGCGTCGAGCGCCGCCATGGCCTGCGCGGTGTTCTCGTCGATCAACTGCTCGACGGCGTCGACCGCCCCGGCGTCGCGGATGGCTCCCTGCAGGTCGGCCACCTGGGCCTCGGTCAGGTCGGGGTCGCCCAGCAGGTCGTCGAGGCGGCGTCGATCGGCCGGATCCATCCGCTCGCGCGCGATCGCCACGAGGACCGTGCGCTTGCCCTCGCGGAGGTCGTCGCCCGCGGGCTTGCCGGTGACGCCGGGGTCGCCGTAGACGCCGAGGAGGTCGTCGCGCAGCTGGAACGCCACCCCGAGCGGCAGCCCGAACGCCCGCAGCGCTTCGAGGTCGCCGCGCGATGCTCCGGCGATGGCTCCGCCGATCGCGAGGGGCGCCTCGATCGAGTACTTCGCCGACTTGTAGACCACCACGCGCTCGGCCCGGGCGCGCTGCTCGGTCTCGGCCCGCGCGTGCCAGGCGCGCTCCTCGAGGATGTCGAGGTACTGGCCGGCGGTCACCTCGGTGCGCATCCGGTTGAACTCCAGCCGCGCCGCCCGCACGGCTGCGAACGAGCCGAGGCCGGCGAGCCCCTCGTCGAGGAGTTCGTCGCTCCAGCCGAGGAGCAGGTCGCCCAGGAGGATCGCGGTGCCGCGCCCGTAGTCGGCGGAGTCGCCCGACCAGCCCGAATCGCGGTGCTGGCCCTCGAACACGCGATGGGCCGACGGCGCGCCCCGACGCGTGTCGGAGTGGTCGATCAGGTCGTCGTGCACGAGCGCCGCGGCGTGGAACACCTCGAGGGCGGCCGAGGCCGACACGACGGCGGCCAGGCCCGCCTCGTCGCCCGCGTCGGCGCTCCCGTCGCCGCGTCCGCGGACCGCCTCCCAGCCGAGATGGCAGAACCGTGCGCGGAAGCGCTTGCCGCCGCTGAGAAAGCGCTCCGAGAATCCGGACAGCGGGTCGAGGTCGACCGCGATGGAGCGGAGAATGGAAGCGCGATCGGCGAGGAACTCCTCGAGGCGTTCGTTGACCAGTTCGACGAGTCGGGGAGCCGGGACCATCGTCCTAGCCTAGCGACGGCGCGGGAGACTAGAATGGACGCTACGAAGCGTCGGTTCCGAACACGAGGGGAATGAGATGCCGCTTTCGGAGCAAGAGCAGCGCCTTCTCGAAGAGATGGAGCGGAACCTCTACAAGAACGACGCCGACTTCGTCGCGACCGTCGGAGGTTCGGGCCGCGGTCGTCCCAATTACCGGGCGATCGTGATCGGCGTGCTGCTCGCCGTGGCCGGAGCCGGTGCCCTCATCGGCGGGGTCGCCTCCCAGCTGCTCATCGTCGGCGTGCTCGGCTTCGCGCTCATGTTCGTCGGGGTCCTCGTGGCCATCACGCCGTCCAAGCGCACGGCGACCGCCGCGTCGCCGTTCGCCGGCCCGACGCAGACGGGCGCCGCGCGGCCGAGCGCGCCCGCTCGTGGCGGTTTCATGGACCGCCTCAACGAACGATGGGATCGCCGCCAGGAGGGCCGCGACTGACGCTCCACCCCGACTGAACCACTCCGCCTGACGGGCCGATCATCCGATCGGCCCGTTTTTCGTGCTCCCCGGGCGCCACACGTCTCCCCGAGCCATCCACTTCCCTCCACCCTTCGAGAAGCCTGAGAATCCGGGCTTCCACTGAGGTACGACGCGCCGAAACACGGCAATGTCATTGAGTGGTGGAGGACAGTGGAGTAAAGTGGGGCCACACCTGGTTCCTGGCCGGAGGAGTGGGGGTGACGCGATGTTCCTCGGAAGCTACGAGCCCAAGCTCGATGAGAAGGGTCGCGTCATTCTTCCGGCGAAGTTCCGGGAGGAGCTGTCGAACGGCCTCGTGCTCACACGAGGTCAGGAGCGCTGCATCTACGTGTTCAGCGCGCGGGAGTTCGAGAGCATGAGCGACAAGATCCGCCAGGCCCCGGTGACGAGCAAGCAGGCGCGCGACTACATGCGCGTCTTCCTCTCGGGGGCATCCGCGGAGACCCCCGACAAGCAGCATCGGGTGACCATCCCCGCGACGCTTCGCGCGTATGCGGGCCTCGGCCGCGACCTCACGGTCATCGGCGCAGGCAGCCGGGTGGAGATCTGGGATGCGGCGGCGTGGCAGACGTACCTCGCCGAGCAGGAGGCGGCCTTCGCGGAGACGGCGGAGGAGGTGATTCCCGGACTCTTCTGAGTCCTCGGGTCCCGACTCCCAGCCGTGCGAGCCTGCTGCACTTCCCCGCAGCAGGACGAACGGATGGGGATCGGGCCCCGGGGCCCCGGAAGGAGGGAGAGCACATGGACATCGATCGCATCCACACGCCGGTCATGCTGGAGCGCACGCTCGACCTGCTGGCGCCGGCGCTCGAGCGCGAGGGCGCCGTCTTCGTCGACGCCACGCTCGGCATGGGCGGGCACAGCCTCGCCGTCCTCGAGCGCTTCCCGGGCGCCGTCGTGATCGGACTCGACCGCGACACCGAGGCCCTCGCCATCGCGCGGGAGCGGCTCGCCCGGTTCGGCGACCGCATGCGCTTCGTCCACACGGTGTACGACGGCATCGCCGACGCGGTGCGGGGCGAGGGCTTCGACGAGGTCCAGGGCATCCTGTTCGACCTCGGCGTCTCCTCGATGCAGCTCGACCGGGCCGAGCGCGGCTTCGCCTACGCGAAGGACGCCCCGCTCGACATGCGCATGGACTCGACCCGGGGCCGCACGGCCGCCGACGTGATCGCCGAGTACGACGAGGACCAGCTCCGCCGGATCTTCCGGGAGTACGGCGAGGAGAAGCTGGCGGCCCGCTACGCCCGGGCCATCGTCCGGGCGCGCGAGGCCGAGCCCATCACGCGCTCCGGTCGGCTGGTCGAGGTCCTCACGGATGCGACGCCGGCCGCGGTGCAGCGCGCCGGGCACCCCGCCAAGCGCGTGTTCCAGGCCCTGCGCATCGAGGTGAACGAGGAGCTCGTCGCGCTGGAGGCGGCGATCCCCGCGGCCCTCGACCTCGTCTCGACCGGAGGGCGCATCGTCGTGCTCTCGTACCAGTCGCTGGAGGACCGCCTCGTGAAGCGGGCCCTCGCCGCGGCATCGAGCTCCACGGCCCCCGCAGGGCTGCCCATGGAGCTCCCCGAGCATCGTCCGCAGTTCCGCCTCCTCGTGAGGGGCGCGGAGCTGGCGAGTGAGTCCGAGCAGGCGGAGAACCCGCGTGCCAAGCCGGTGCGGCTCCGTGCCGCAGAGCGAGTGAGGAGGCCGTCGTGAGCGCACTGCCGGCCCAGACACGACCCGTCCGACGGCCCGCCACCGAGCGCGGTCCGCGGCTCAGGCCGGTACCCGAGGCGCCCGCAGGTACCCGCGGTCGTCCGCGGCTCGCCTATGCCGTGGTCGCGCTCGCCTCGATCGGGGCGATCGCGATCGTGCAGCTGCTCCTGTCGATCGCGATGACCCAGGGCGCGTACGAGATGGACGAGCAACTCCTGCGGCAGGCGGAGCTGCGTCGCGAGGAGGCGAAGCTCTCCGACGACCTCGACCGCATGGGCTCGCCGCAGTTCCTCGCCATGAACGCCGAGGCGCTCGGCATGGTCCCGAATGCCGAGCCGGTGTACCTGCGACTGTCCGACGGAGCCGTGCTCGGCGAGCCGACGCCCGCCGGTGGCGCCGCGGCATCCGCTGCGCCCCTCGTGCCGAATGCCCTGATCGACGGCGTGCCGCCCGTGACGGAGCAGGCGGAGGGGAAGACTGCGAAGGAGGGCCAGGGGGGCCGGCCCGACGCTCCGGCGGCGGGCACCCCCGCCGCCCCGCCCGCGCTGACCGGGGGGCTGCCGACCCCGGCGACGCACTGATCGCCCGACCGAGCCGACCACACCACACGAGGAGCGAAACCCGACGATGAACCGAGTGAGCCGGCATCCCATGCGGCGGATCCTCGCCGCCGGCGTGGTCCTGCTCCTGCTGGTCGGGTGGTTCGTGCTCCGACTCGTCGACATCCAGGTCGTGCGCGCCGCCGAACTCAACGAGGCCTCGCAGGACGTCCGGTCCCGGGACCAGACGATCTACGGGGAGCGCGGCGAGATCCTCGATGCCACGGGCGCGGTCCTGGCCGAGACCGTCGTGCGCTACGACATCGCGCTGTCGCCCAAGCAGGCCATGCTCGGCCGGGTGACCCGCGAGGAGCCGGACCCCGACGACCCGTCGAGCACCCGGACGGTCGAGGTGCCGCTCGACCAGGTCCTCGCCGAGCTCGGCGAGGTCGTCGGCCGGACGGGCGAGGAGCTCCGCGCGCAGATCGACACCGCCCTCGCCGCCGACCCCGACGACGACTTCGAGTACGCCGCGCGGCACGTCGACACGGCGACCTACGAAGCGGTCAAGGCCCTCGGGATCCCGTGGGTGGAGCCCTACATCCAGCCCGGGCGCCGCTACCCCAACGGGGCCGTGGCGGGCAACCTGCTCGGCTTCACGAACGCCGACGGCGAACCCGTGGCGGGACTCGAGCTGTCGGAGGACCAGTGCCTCGCGGCCGAGAACGGCACCATGCGGTCGCTGCGCAGCCTCACCGACTGGGTGACGATCCCCGGCTCCGAGCAGGTGATCGAGGAGTCGCACGACGGCGGCGACCTGCAGCTGACGATCGACGCCGACCTGCAGTACTTCGTGCAGCGCGTCGCGGCCGAGCAGGTCGCGGCGGTGCAGGCCGACTGGGCCACGGTCACCGTGATGGAGGCGAAGACCGGTCGGCTCCTCGCCGTGGCGGACGTGCCGACCGTCGACCCGAACTCGCCGACGTCCGTCGACTCGCAGGACCGCGGTTCGCGGGCGTTCACCGCGCCGTTCGAGCCCGGATCGACGTTCAAGTCGCTGACCTCGGCATCCGTCATCGACGCGGGGGAGGCGACGCCGACGAGCCGCGTCACCGCGCCGTACCGATACGAACCCGACGGCGCCGACATCACCGACTCCTTCGGCCACGACCCCGAGCGCTGGACCATGACGGGCATGCTCATCGTGTCGTCGAACACGGGCATGTCGATGTTCGGCGAGCGGCTGAGCGATGCCGAGCGGTACGACTACATGCGGGCCTTCGGCCTGGGCTCGCCGACCGAGGTGGGCTTCGCGAGCGAGGCGGCCGGCGACCTGAACTACGACGGCGGCTGGCCGGACTCGCAGACGCGCTACGCGACCATGTTCGGCCAGGGCCTCACGACGACGGCCGTGCAGATCGCGAGCGCCTACCAGGCGATCGCGAACGGCGGCGTCCGCAAGCCGGTGACGCTGGTCGACGGATGCCGCATGCCCGACGGCACGCTCGAGGGGGAGCCGGCCACCGAGGGCCGGCGGGTCATCTCCGAGGCCGCCGCGCAGGAGACCACCGACATGCTCGAGCGCGTGTACGAGGACGCATGGGTCTCGGACCTGTGGGAGATCCCCGGATACCGGGTGGCCGCGAAGACCGGTACCGCGCAGTTCTCCGACGGCGACGGCTACGAGGCGGGATACCTGGTGTCGGTCGCCGGCTTCGCCCCGGCCGACGACCCCGAGTTCGTCGTTTCGGTGAGCATCAAGAACCCGGTTAAGATGAATTCGTCCGCCGCAGCTGCTCCCGTCTTCCAACAGGTGATGAGCCAGGTGCTGAAGAAGTATCGGACGGTTCCATCCGGCGCTCCGGCGCCTGAACTGCCAGCAAACTGGTGAGAAAGTTGGGTTCGTGACCGGAACGCCTCCGACGGCACTCCGGCCGCAGCACCCGAATCCTCGTTCGCTCCGCGGCCTCGCGGAGGCGTTCGGATTCGAGGTGCGCGGCGGGATCCACGACTTCGACGTGACCGGCGTGGCCATCGCGTCGGGCGCCGTCCAGGGCGGCGACCTCTACGTCGGCGTCCCGGGCCGCAACGCGCACGGTGCGCGGTACGCCGGCCAGGCGGCGGCGAACGGCGCGGTGGCGGTGCTGACGGATGCCGCCGGCGTCGAGCTCGCGGCGGAGTCCGGACTGCCGGTCCTCGTCACGCCCGACGCGCGCGCCGCGCTCGGCGAGGTGGCGGCATGGATCCACCGGACGGACGAGAACCCCGCCACCCTGCTCGCGGTCACGGGCACGAACGGCAAGACGAGCGTCGTCTACCTGCTCTACGCGATCCTGCGACAGCTGGGCGTCACGGCGGGCCTCACCTCGACGGCGGAGCGTCGGATCGGCGATGAGGCGGTCACGAGTTCGCTCACGACGCCAGAGGCGAGCGAGCTGCACGCGCTGCTCGCGCGCATGCGCGAGGTCGACGTGCGCGCGGTCGGCATCGAGGTGTCGGCCCAGGCCCTCACCCGGCACCGGGTCGACGGCCTCGTGTTCGACATCGCGGGCTTCACGAACCTGTCGCACGACCACCTCGACGACTACGCGTCGATGGACGAGTACTTCGAGGCCAAGCGCGAGCTCTTCACGCCCGAGCGTGCTCGCCGCGGCGTCGTCACGGTCGATACGGAGTGGGGACGCCGCCTGGTGGCCGACACCCGGATCCCCGTCACGACCCTCGCGACCGAGCCGGGCGTCGACGCCGACTGGCGGATGTCGCTCCTCGAGCAGGCGCCGACGCGCACGTCGTTCCGGCTCGAGGGCCCCGACGGCCGCGCGCTCGAGACGCACGTGCCGCTCATCGGCCGCTTCATGGCCGCCAACGCGGCGCTCGCCATCGTGATGCTCGTCGAAGCGGGGCACGATCTCGACCTCGTCGCCGGGGCGATCGCGGAGCGCGGCATCGACGCGTACATCCCGGGTCGCGCGGAGCGCGTCTCGGGCGAGCGCGGACCGGTCGTGTACATCGACTACGGCCACACCCCCGATGCGTTCGAGCAGGCGCTGGAGGCCATCCGCAGCACGACCGACGGACGCGTCGTCATGGTCTTCGGCGCCGACGGCGACCGCGACACGACCAAGCGCGCCGACATGGGCGCGATCGCGGCTCGCGGCGCCGACGCGCTCGTCATCACCGACTTCCACCCCCGCTCCGAGGACCCGGCCGCGATCCGCGCGGCCCTGATCGCCGGGGCCCGCGCGGCGGTGCCCGAGCGGGAGATCCACGAGATCGGCGACCCGCGGGCCGCCTTCCGACGTGCGCTGACGCTCGTCGGCGAGGGGGACGCGGTGCTCTACGCCGGCCCGGGCCACGAGGACTACCACGAGGTGGCCGGGGTGAAGCATCCGTATTCGGCCCGGGACGACGCCCGGCTGGCACTGCAGGAAGCGGGGTGGCTCGAATGATCGCGCTGACCATGGCCGAGATCGCCGAGGCGACGTCCGGGCGGTTCGAGGCGAGCGGCACGGAGGCGACGCCCGAGTCGGTGGTGACGGGTGCCGTCACGACCGATTCGCGCGAGGTCGAGCCCGGCGGGATCTTCGTCGCCAAGCGCGGCGAGGCCGACGACGGGCACCGGTTCGCGCCGGGCGCGGCCGAGCGGGGCGCGGCGCTCCTCATCGTGGAGCGGCCGCTGGGGGTCCCCGTGCCGCAGATCGTCGTGTCGGACTCCGTCGAGGCGCTGGGCGCGCTGGCGACCGAGGTCGTCCGGCGGGTTCGCGCCCTCGGCCGCCTGCGGATCGTCGGGGTGACCGGATCGAACGGCAAGACGACCACGAAGAACCTCCTGCGCACCGTCCTCGAGCAGGTCGGGCCCACCGTGGCCGCCCGCAAGAGCTACAACAACGAGGTGGGCGCCCCGACGACCATGCTCGAGCTCACCGAGGACACCGAGTTCCTGGTGGCGGAGATGGGCGCCTCGGGCATCGGACACATCGCGCACCTCGTGCGCATGGCCCGCCCCGACGTGGGCATCGTGCTCAAGGTCGGCCTCGCCCACGCCGGCGAGTTCGGCGGCATCGAGAAGACGGTGCAGGCGAAGTCCGAGATGGTCACCGACCTGCTCCCGACCGACGTGGCGGTGCTGAACGCCGATGACCCGCGCGTCGCCTCGATGGCGGAGCTCACGCGCGCACGCGTCGTCTGGTTCGGGCTCGCCGAGGAGGCCGACGTGCGCGCCACCGACGTCGTGGTCCACGCCCGCGGCACCTCGTTCACCGTCACGGTGCCCGGCGGGGAGTCGGCCCGGGTGGACTTCTCGGTCCTCGGCGAGCACCACGTGATGAACGCGCTCGCGGCGGTCGCCGCGGCGCTGCAGCTCGACGTGCCGCTCGACACGATCGTCGCCGGCCTCGAGCAGGTGACGCTCGCCGAGGAGGGCCGCATGCAGGTCCTGGGCGGCCGCGACGACATCACGGTCATCAACGACGCGTACAACGCCAGCCCCGACTCGATGGCGGCGGCGCTGAAGACGCTCGCGCAGGTGAAGCGTCCCGGTGCGCGCAGCATCGCCGTGCTCGGCGAGATGAGCGAGCTGGGCGAGTTCGCGGGGGAGGAGCACGACCGCATCGGCCTGCTCGCCGTGCGGCTCGGGATCTCGCAGCTGGTCGTCGTGGGCGAGGGGGCTCGGCGCCTGCACATCTCCACGATCAACGAAGGATCGTGGGACGGCGAGTCGGCGTACGTCGACACCGCCGACGAGGCGTTCGAGCTCGTGACGTCCATGGCCCGCCCGGGGGACACCGTGCTGGTGAAATCGTCGAACGCGGCGGGGCTCCGTCACCTCGGCGACCGACTGGGAGAATGGTTCGCGTGAGAGCACTTCTGACCGCCGGAGCCTTGTCGCTCTCCTTCACGCTCTTCCTGACGCCGTTGTTCATCCGGCTGTTCACGAGGCTCGGATGGGGGCAGTTCATCCGCGACGACGGACCGCAGACCCACCACGTCAAGCGCGGCACGCCCACCATGGGCGGCATCATCTTCATCCTCGGCACGCTGTTCGGCTACTTCAGCGCCACGTTGATCATCGGCGACGGTCCGACCGCGTCGGGCCTGCTCGTCCTCTTCATGATGGTCGGGCTCGGCATCGTCGGCTTCGTCGACGACTTCCTGAAGACCCGCAAGAAGCAGAGCCTGGGGCTCGGCGGGTGGGCGAAGATCGCCGGCCAGACGCTCGTGGCCGCCGCGTTCGCGCTCCTGGCCCTGCAGTTCCCGAACGAGCAGGGCGCGACGCCGGCGACGACGAAGATCTCGTTCATCCGCGACCTGCCGCTGGACTTCATGGTCTTCGGCACGGTGTTCGGCATCGTGGCGTACGTCGCGTGGATCGTGCTGATCTCCGCCGCCGCCTCGAACGGCGTGAACGTCACCGACGGGCTCGACGGTCTCGCATCCGGTGCCTCGATCCTCGCGATCGGCTCGTTCATCATCATCGGGTTCTGGCAGTTCAACCAGTCCCGCTTCAGCGAGAACCTGAACCCGAGCGACCTGTACCGCAGCTACGACGTGCGCGATCCGCTCGACCTCGCCATCGTCGCGACCGCGATCGTCGGCGCGGTCGTCGGCTTCCTCTGGTGGAACACCAACCCGGCGCACATCTACATGGGCGACACCGGCTCGCTCGCACTCGGCGGCGCGCTCGCGGCGCTCGCGGTGACCAGCCAGACCGAGCTGCTGCTCCTCGTGATCGGCGGCCTCTTCGTGATCGAGGCCGGATCGGTCATCGTCCAGCGGGCCTACTTCAAGCTGTCCGGCGGCAAGCGCATCTTCCTGATGAGCCCGATCCACCACCACTTCGAGCTCAAGGGCTGGGCCGAGGTCACGATCGTCGTGCGCTTCTGGATCATCGGCGGCCTCTTCGTCGCCGCCGGCGTGGGCGCGTTCTACTTCGAATGGCTGCAGAGTTGACGGATGCCACGGCCGGCGCCACGCGCCTCGACGGACTGACCAGCTGGCACGCCGACTGGCGCGGGCTCCGCGTCGCCGTGCTCGGCCTCGGCGTGACGGGCTTCGCGGTCGCCGACACCCTGGCCGAGCTCGGCGCCGACGTGACGGTGTTCGCGCGTGACCGCGACGACGACCGTGCCCGGATCCTCGACGTGATCGGCGTCCGCCTCGTCGTGCACCCGCTCGACGAGGTGCCCGCCGACCTCGCCGAGACGCCCCCCGAACTCGTGGTGGTCTCGCCCGGCTTCCGCCCCGACCATCCCGTGCTCCGGTGGGCGGCGGATGCCGGCGTGCCGGTATGGGGCGACATCGAGCTGGCCTGGCGCGTGCGCGACAAGGTGAAGGCCGCCGAGTGGATGCTCATCACGGGCACGAACGGCAAGACGACCACCGTGCAGCTCGCGGCGACGCTCATCGCAGCGCACGACGTGCGGGTCGCGCCGTGCGGCAACATCGGCGTGCCCGTGCTCGACGCGGTCCGCGACCCGCTCGGCTACGACGTCCTCGTCGTCGAGCTCTCGAGCTTCCAGCTCCACGCGATGCCCACGAGCGGTCCTGGGGCGGTGCACCCGTTCTCCAGCGTCTGCCTGAACCTCGCCGACGATCACCTCGACTGGCACGGTTCCATGGAGGCCTACCGGGACGCGAAGGCCAAGGTGTACCAGAACGCCAAGGTCGCGTGCGTGTACAACCGCGCCGACGAGGCGACCATGCACATGGTCGAGGACGCCGAGGTCGAGGAGGGCGCCCGCGCGATCGGCTTCGGGCTCGACACCCCGGGCCCGAGCGACTTCGGCGTGGTCGACGGCATCCTGTGCGACCGGGCGTTCCTCGAGGAGCGGCGGACCGCTGCGCTCGAGATCACCACCCTCGACGAGCTCGAGCCCCGGGGGCTCGCCGTCCCGCACATCGTCGCGAACATCCTCGCCGCCTCGGCGCTCGCTCGCTCGTACGGCGTGCCGGTGGGCGTCATCCACGATGCGCTCGCCTCGTTCCGCCTCGACGCGCACCGGATCGAGACGGTCGCCATCGCGGGCGGCATCCGCTGGATCGACGACTCGAAGGCGACCAACCCGCATGCGGCCGAAGCCTCGCTGCGCGCGTTCGGCCGCGTGGTCTGGATCGTCGGGGGCCTCCTCAAGGGCGTCGACGCCGACGCGCTCGTCGCGCGCCACGCCGCGCGACTTCGGGCGGCGATTGTGATCGGTCGCGACCGCGCCGCGCTCGTCGAGGCGTTCCGCCGACACGCGCCCGACGTGCCCCTCTTCGAGGTCGCGACGACCGACACTGAGAGCGTGATGCCCGACGCCGTCGCCCTGGCGGCCTCGGTCGCGGAGGACGGGGACACCGTGCTCCTCGCCCCGGCCGCGGCATCCATGGACCAGTTCACGGACTACGCCGACCGCGGGCGGCGATTCCACGACGCCGTCCGCGAGCGGCTGGGAGGCACGGCGAATGACGAGCCCGACTCGGACGACCCGCCCGCCGAAGGGCGCTGACGGCTCGGGGCTCGCTGCCCGGATCCGGCTGGGGGCGTTCCGCGCCGAGTCGAAGGACTACTTCCTGCTGCTCGGCACGGTCCTCTTCCTCGTGGTGCTCGGGCTCGTCATGGTGCTGTCCTCCTCGATCGTCCAGTCGGGCCTCGAGAACAACGGCGACTTCACGTCCCGCGCCATGCAGCAGGCGACGTACGCCCTCATCGGCGTACCGGTGATGCTCCTCGCCGGGCGGATGCCCGAGACGTTCTGGATGCGGATCGCCTGGATCGCGCTCGGCATCTCGTGCGCCCTCCAGCTGCTCGTCGTCGCCACGCCGCTCGGCGTCGAGGTCGGCGGCAACACCAACTGGCTGCGCATCGGCGGCGTCCAGTTCCAGCCCTCCGAGCTCATCAAGGTCGCGCTGGTCATCTGGCTCGGCCTGATCGTGACGAAGAAGAAGGACCAGCTCGGCGACTTCACGCACGGCATCCTCCCCATCCTGCTGGTCGGCGGCGGCGCCATCGGGCTCGTGCTCCTCGGCGGCGACCTCGGCACGGTCATGGTGATGGCCGGGATGCTGCTCGGCACCCTCTTCCTCATCGGCGTCCGCCTGCGCCTGCTCCTCGTCCCGCTGCTGTTCGGTGTGGTGGCCTTCGGCCTCGTCGCGGTGTCCAGCGAGAGCCGCATGAAGCGCATCACCGCGTTCCTCCAGGAGCACTGCACCCAGTTCGACACTGCCGACTGCTGGCAGATCCAGCACGGCACCTTCGCGCTCGCCAACGGCGGGATCTTCGGCGTCGGGCTCGGCAACTCCGCCGCGAAGTGGTCGTGGCTGCCCGCGGCCGACAACGACTTCATCTTCGCGATCATCGGCGAGGAACTCGGACTCATCGGCGCGATCGTGGTGCTCGGCCTGTTCGTCCTGCTCGCCCTCGCGCTCGCGCGGGTGCTCCGCGCAGCCGAGACGCCGTTCGCCAAGACGGTCGCGGCGGCGGTGCTCGTCTGGGTCATCGGCCAGGCCTGTGTCAATATCGGTGTCGTGCTCGGCGTCTTCCCCGTCCTCGGTGTCCCGCTGCCGCTCGTCTCCGCCGGCGGCACGGCACTGCTCACCACCCTCTTCGCGATCGGCATCGTCCTGTCCGTCGCGCGCGATCCGCAGGCTCCCGAGCGCGCGGCCGTCCGCGCGGAGCAGCGCCGCGAGGCCCGTGCCGAGAAGGCGGCCCGCGCCCGATGACGACGTACTTGCTCGCCGGCGGGGGCACCGCCGGCCACGTGAACCCCCTGCTCGCCGTCGCCGATCGGCTCCGCGAGCGCGACCCGGCGGCCGACGTGCTCGTGCTCGGCACCGCCGAGGGCCTCGAGTCGCGGCTCGTGCCCGCGCGGGGCTACGAACTGATCACGATCGAGAAGGTGCCCTTCCCGAGGCGTCCGAACGGCGCGGCGCTCCGCTTCCCGGGTCGCTTCCGTCGATCCGTTCGCACGGTCGCCGACGTCATCGCCGAGCGCCGGGTCGACGTGGTCGTGGGCTTCGGCGGCTACGTCGCCACTCCCGCCTACCTCGCCGCCCGGCGGGCCGGCGTTCCCGTGGCGATCCACGAGGCGAACGCCAAGCCGGGGCTCGCCAACCGCCTCGGCGCGCGCTTCGCGGCACGCGTGGGCGTGGCGTTCCGTGGCACGCCGCTGCCGCGTGCGGAGTTCGTCGGGATGCCCCTGCGGCGCGAGATCGAGACGCTCGACCGCGTCGGGCGTCGCGCCGAGGCGGCCGAGCTCTTCGGACTCGATCCGGCCCGGCCGGTCCTGCTCGTCACCGGCGGATCCCTCGGCGCCCGCCGGATCAACCGCACGATGGTCGGCAGCGCGTCGTCCGTCGTCGACGCGGGCTGGCAGGTGCTGCACGTCACCGGCGCGGCATCCGATGTCGACGACCCGGGGATCGACGGCTACCGCATGGTCGAGTACGCCGACCGGATGGATCTCGCGCTGGCGATCGCCGACGTGGCGGTCTCCCGGGCGGGTGCCGCGACGGTGAGCGAGCTCTCCGCCCTGGGGATCCCGGCGGTGTACGTCCCGTATCCGGTGGGCAACGGCGAACAGCGGTTCAACGCGGCCGACGTCGTCGGCGCCGGCGGCGGGCTGCTCGTCGACGATGCGGCGTTCCTGCCCGAGTGGGTCGAGCGGGAGCTCGTGCCCCTGCTCGCCGATCGGGAGCGCCGGTCGGCGATGGGTCGCGCGGCGGCATCCGTCGGCGCCCTCGACGGCACCGACCGCATGGTGGCGCTCGTCGACGGCGCGCTGGCGCTTCCGGGCGCTCCGCCCTCGCCGGGCGCGTAACGTTGACGTCGACCGCCGCACACCATCGAGGAAGCACCACGACACCGTGACCATCAAGCCCGACCTCTCCACGCCCATCCCCGCCGACCTCGGCGCCGTCCACTTCGTCGGCATCGGCGGATCCGGCATGAGCGGCATCGCGCGCCTCGTGCTCGGGGCCGGGCACCGCGTCACGGGCTCCGACGTGCGGGACTCCGACAACATCGCCGCCCTCCGCGACCTCGGCGCGACCGTCGCGATCGGGCACGCCGCCGAGAACCTGCCGGCCGACGTCGACACGGTCGTGGTGACCGGGGCGCTCTGGCAGGACAATCCCGAGTACCAGCTGGCGCTCGAGCGCGGCATCCCGGTGCTGCACCGCTCGCAGGCGCTCGCGTCGGTGATCGCGGGCCAGCGCCTGGTCTCGGTCGCGGGCGCGCACGGCAAGACGACCTCCACCGGCATGATCATCACGGGGCTGCTCGCGCTCGGCGAGGACCCGAGCTTCGTCAACGGCGGCGTCATCGAGGAACTCGGCGTGAGCTCGGCGTCCGGATCGGGCGAGCTGTTCGTCGTCGAGGCCGACGAGTCCGACGGCTCCTTCCTGCTCTACGACACGTCGGTCGCGCTCATCACGAACGTCGACCCCGACCACCTCGACCACTACGGTTCGCTCGAGGCGTTCGAGCAGGCGTTCGTCGACTTCGCCGACCGGGCACGCGAGTTCGTCGTGATCTCCTCCGACGACGCGGGTGCCCAGCGGGTGGCCGGGCGCCTGTCCCACGAGCGCGTGATCACGTTCGGCGAGGCGACGGATGCCACGGTCCGCGTGCACTCGATCGAGACCGACGGCCCGGTGGCGTTCGCCGTCTCGTACGAGGGCGCCGAGTACCGGGCTCGCCTGCGCGTTCCCGGGCGCCACAACGCGATCAACGCCGCCGGCGCGTTCGCGGTGCTCGTGGGGCTGGGCTTCGACCCGGCCGCCTCGCTCGAGGGCATCGCACGGTTCGCCGGCACCGGCCGGCGGTTCGAGCTCCACGGCACGGTCGAGGGCGTGAGCGTCTTCGACGATTACGCGCACCACCCGACCGAGGTGGCCGCCGCGCTGTCCGCCGCGCGCACGGTCGTCGGCGACGGCCGCATCATCGCCGTCCACCAGCCGCACCTCTACAGCCGCACGCGGCTGTTCGCGAAGGAGTTCGCGGAGGTGCTCGAGCAGTATGCCGACGAGACGGTCGTGCTCGACGTCTACGGTGCCCGCGAGGACCCGGAGCCGGGCGTGACCGGGGCGCTCGTGAGCGAGCGGTTCGAGCAGCCCGAGCACGTGGCGTTCATCGCCGACTGGCAGGAGGCGGCCGACCACACCGCGCGGATCGCCCGTCCCGGCGACTTCGTGATCACCCTCGGCTGCGGTGACGTCTACCGCATCGTGCCGCAGATCCTCGGCTCGCTCGAGCGCGAGCGGCGCGCCTGAGGATCGTCCGATGAAGCGGCCGCAGGGATTCCAGCCGCCGGCGGCGCCGGCGCGACCGCCCGGGCGGGATCCTGCGGCGCCGACCCGAAGCTCGGCGCGCCACGGCGCGCCGTCGCGCGATCAGGCGCTCACCGAGCCGATCCGCCTCGACGTCGATGAGCGCGCGGCCGCAGCCGTCCCGATGCGCGCGCAGTCCGAGCCCCGGGAATCGGCGCGCGCCGAGACCGTGCCGTCGACGGATGCCGCGGCCGCGGCCTCGCCGACCGGCACTGCGATGCGCGACGTGCGCGCCGCGAGGCGCGCCCTGGCTGCGGCCGAGCGTCGCCGCCGGCGGTACGAGCGGCAGGAGGTGCGCCGGTTCACGCGTCGCGGTCGGCTGCGGCGGATGACCTGGCTCGCGGGGCTCGCGGCGGTCGCGGCGCTCGCCCTGCTCGCGGTCGGCGTGGCGTACTCCCCGCTCATGGCGCTGCGCGAGATCCGCGTCGAGGGCGCCTCGCGCGTGCCGGCCGCCGACATCCGTGCGGCGTTCGACGATCGCCTCGGCACGCCGCTGCCGCTCATCACGACCGACGAGGTGCGCGGAGCGCTGTCGGAGTTCCCGCTGATCGAGACCTATTCGACCGAGACGGTGCCACCCGGCACCCTGGTCGTGCGAATCGTCGAGCGCACGCCGGTCGGCGTGGTCGAGACCGCCTCCGGGCTCGTGACGGCGGATGCCGCGGGCGTGGTGATCGAACGCGTCGAGGCGGCGCCGGAGGGACTGCCGCTCGTGAACGCGGAGGGCGGGCTGGACGGCGACGCCTACCGGGCGGCCGGTGCGGTGCTCCGCAGCCTCCCGGCGGAGCTGCGCGCGCAGGTCGCGCAGGTGACGGCGGACACGCCCGACGATGTTCGGTTGGAACTGGCCGAGGGCGCGGTGGTCGTGTGGGGGAGCGCGGACGAGTCGTCGCTCAAGGCGACGGTCCTGGCGCGGCTCATGGCGGCCGCTCCGCCGGAGGACGTCGGCGGCTACGACGTGTCGGCGCCGCTCAGCGCGGTCGTGTACTGATCCGTCCGGCGAGAACGGGGCAACGGATCGCGACACGCGGGAGTGCCTCGCGGCCCGGTGGGTCGCCGCCGCTACCGTCGAGATCAGGAATTGCATACTCGGCAAAACTTTAACCTTCGACTGGAGGTTGAAAGTTCAGAGTTCGCACGGAGGGCCGGACATGTCGACTAACCAGAACTACCTCGCCGTCATCAAGGTCGTCGGCATCGGCGGTGGCGGCGTCAACGCCGTCAACCGCATGATCGAACTCGGACTGCGTGGCGTCGAGTTCATCGCGATCAACACCGACGCCCAGGCGCTGCTCATGAGCGATGCCGACGTCAAGCTCGACGTCGGCCGCGACCTCACCCGCGGTCTCGGGGCGGGTGCCGACCCGGAGGTCGGGCGCCGCGCCGCCGAGGACCACGCCGAGGAGATCGAGGAGGCGCTCGCGGGCGCCGACATGGTGTTCGTCACCGCGGGCGAGGGCGGCGGCACGGGCACCGGCGGCGCCCCCGTGGTGGCGCGCATCGCGAAGTCGATCGGCGCACTCACCATCGGTGTCGTGACGAAGCCGTTCAGCTTCGAGGGCAAGCGTCGCCAGACCCAGGCCGAGCAGGGCGTCGCGCGCCTGAAGGAGGAGGTCGACACCCTCATCGTCGTGCCGAACGACCGGCTCCTCGAGATCAGCGACCGGGGCATCTCGATGCTCGAGGCGTTCGCCACGGCCGACCAGGTGCTCCTCGCCGGTGTACAGGGCATCACCGACCTCATCACCACGCCCGGCCTCATCAACCTCGACTTCGCCGACGTGAAGTCGGTGATGCAGGGGGCGGGCTCGGCCCTCATGGGCATCGGCTCCTCGAGGGGCGCCGATCGGGCGATCAAGGCGGCCGAGCTCGCCGTCGCCAGCCCGCTGCTCGAGGCGTCGATCGACGGGGCCCACGGCGTGCTGCTGTCGATCCAGGGCGGCTCGAACCTCGGCATCTTCGAGATCAACGACGCCGCGCGACTCGTCCAGGAGGCCGTGCACCCGGAGGCGAACATCATCTTCGGTGCGGTGATCGACGACACCCTCGGCGACGAGGTCCGCGTGACGGTGATCGCCGCCGGGTTCGACGGCGGCGACCCCATGCCCAAGCCGGTCGAGGTGAAGAAGCCGGCGGCCGTCCCGGCCGCGGTCGGTGCGGGCGTCGGCGCGGTCCTCGCGGGCTCCGACGCGGGCGAGCCGCTCGCGGAGATCGACATCGAGGAGCTCGTCGAGACGGCGAACTGGGGCGAGGCGACGAGCACCACGGCCGACCAGATCGTCTCCGACCCGGCGTTCGCCGACGACTCCGACGACCTCGACATCCCCGACTTCCTGAAGTGAGGGGCCGGCCCGGGGCCGGCGGGACGATGCCGGGGGAGCGGTCGTGAGCGCCCTGGCGGACCGGCTGCACTCGGTGCGCGCCGGCATCGAGGACGCCGCCCGCGACGCCGGGCGCGATCCGGGTGGGATCACCACGATCGTCGTGACGAAGTTCCAGCCGGTCTCGCTGATCCGCGAGCTGGCTGCGCTCGGCGTGCGCGACGTCGGTGAGAACCGTCACCAGGAGGCGCAGGCGAAGGCCGCCGAACTCGGCGACCTCGGGCTCCGATGGCACTTCGTCGGGCAGTTGCAGAGCAAGAAGGCCAGGCAGGTGCGCGCCTACGCGTCCGCGATCCACTCGGTGGACCGCGAATCGCTCGTCGACGCGCTCCGCTCGGAGGAGGCATCCGTCGACTGCTTCGTGCAGGTCAACCTCACCGACGACCCGGGCCGCGGGGGCGTGGCGCCCGACGCGCTGGAGACCCTCGTCGAGAAGGTCCTCGAGACGCCCGGTCTCGAGCTCCGCGGCCTCATGGCGGTGGCTCCCCTCGGCGAGCCGGCGCGGCCCGCGTTCGCGAACGTCCGGACGATGTCCGAGCGGGTGCGGCGGCTCGCGCCCGAAGCCACGTCGTTGTCCATGGGGATGTCGCACGACTATCGCGACGCCATCTTGGAGGGTGCGACACACCTTCGGATCGGCACGGCAATCACGGGCAATCGGCCGACCGGCGGATAGCCTCGAACCACGGAACCACTGACGGAGGCAGCGATGTCGAACCCGCTCAAGAAGACCATGGTCTACCTCGGACTCGCCGATGAGGAGCTCGAGCCCGAGACCGCGCAGCCGGCGCCCGCGCCCGTCGTGCACGCCGCGCCCGCGCCGGCCGCCCCCAAGGGCGGCGCCGCGGTGACGCCGCTCCGGAAGACGCACGTCCAACCCACACCCCCGCAGGCGGATATGAACGAGATCCTCACGGTGCACCCGCGCCAGTACCGCGACGCACAGATGATCGCCGAGTCCTTCCGGGACGGCGTGCCGGTCATCATCAACCTGTCGCAGATGTCCGACGCCGACGCGCGCCGACTCATCGACTTCGCCAGCGGCCTCTCGCAGGGCCTCTACGGCAAGATCGAGCGGGTCACCAGCAAGGTGTTCCTCCTCTCTCCGGCGCACGTGGTCGTTTCGGGTGAGGCGGGCGAGGCCGAGGGCGACGTGGACGCATCGTTCTTCGCGCACGCGTAGACTCCCGACGTGAGTGCCCTCGCCGTCGTCTGGAATCTGGTCTACACCCTCCTCCTCATCTACTTCTTCGCGATGTGGGCGCGGTTCGTGCTCGACCTCGTCCGCACCTTCAACCGCTCGTGGCGTCCTCGCGGCGTCATGCTGGTGCTCGTCGAGGCCGTGTACACCATCACCGACCCGCTCGTGAAGTTCTTCCGCCGCCTGATCCCGCCGATCCGCCTCGGGCAGGTCGCGCTCGACCTCGGGTGGAGCGTCGCGATGCTCGTGGTCATCATCGCGATGACCGTCGTGTCGTCGCTCGCGGCGGCGTCCTGAGCGGATGCCGGGAGCGGTCCGGCGGCGTGTCGCTGCACTGCCTCCGCTCGGGTCTCTTTGCTACCGTTAGCTGAACGTGATCGACAGTTCGACAGATTCGAGGGATGGGAAGCCATGGCGCTAACTCCGGAAGATGTGGTCAACAAGCGCTTCCAGGCGACGAAGTTCCGGGAGGGCTACGACCAGGACGAGGTCGATGACTTCCTCGACGAGGTGGTCGTCGAGCTGCGCCGGCTGAACCAGGAGAACGAGGAACTCCGGCAGCGGCTCGCCGCCGCCGAGGCTCGTTCCTCCGAGGGCGGCCAGGCCGCACCGGCCCAGGCGCCCGCTCCGGCCGCGCCCGCCCCGGTCTACGCGGAGCCCGCCGCCACGCCGCCGACCGTCGCCGTGCCGACGCACACCGCGACGCCCCAGTCGGAGATCGACGAGCAGACCAGCACGACCAACCTGCTCCAGCTCGCCCGTCGCCTGCACGAGGAGCACGTGCGCGAGGGCGTCGAGAAGCGCGACGCGCTGATCGCCGAGGGCCACGCGACCGCCGCGCGCATCGTCGCCGAGGCCGAGGCCAAGCAGCGTGCGCAGATGGGCATCCTCGACCAGGAGCGGATGGCGCTGGAGAAGCGCGTCGACGAGCTCCGCGTGTTCGAGCGCGAGTACCGCCAGAAGCTGAAGAGCTACATCGAGGGCCAGCTCCGCGAGCTCGACACGGCGCAGCCGGTGCAGGTCTCCGGCGGATCCGGGTTCTCGGCGCCCGTCGGCGCCCAGGGCGTGAGCAACGAGCAGCCGTCGCCGACGTTCCAGGGCTTTGCGGGCTGAGCGCCCGGCCAGGGTCGGCATCACCGCACTGCTCATCCTGGTCGGCGTCGCCGTCACCATCTACGGCGTCGACCAGGTGAGCAAGCAGTTCGTGGTCACGAGCCTCGCCGAGGGCGAGGTCGTGCCCGTGCTCGGGAACGTCCTCCAGTGGCAGTTCGTCCGCAACCCGGGCGCGGCGTTCTCGATCGCCAGCGGCATGACGTGGATCTTCACGATCCTCGCCGCCGGCGTGATCACGTTCATCGTCTGGTTCGCACGTCGCATCCGCTCGATCGCCTGGGCCCTGGTGTTCGGGCTGCTGCTCGGCGGCGTGCTGGGCAACCTCACCGATCGCCTGTTCCGTGAGCCGGGCTTCGGCGTCGGCCACGTGATCGACTTCATCTCGACGCCGTGGCTCATCCCCGCGATCTACAACGTGGCGGACATCGCGATCGTGTCGAGCATGGTGCTGTTCATGATCCTCACGATCCGCGGCGTCGGACTCGATGGAAGCCGGCCCGCGCGCGACCGCACGGGCGCCGAGGCCGAGGAGCCGGGCCGCGGCGAACGCGACGCGCGCGGAGGCACGGCCGGCGTCGAGCTGGCGCGCGAGCCCTGACATGGAGCACCGGTCCCTCCCCGTCCCCGACGGGCTCGACGGGTCGCGGGTCGACGCGGGGCTCGCGAAGCTCCTCGGGTTCTCGCGCACGCAGGCGGCGGAGGTCGCCTCGGCCGGCGGCGTCCTGCTCGACGGGTCGGTCGTCGACAAGGCCGACCGGCTGCGCGCCGGCTCCTGGCTCGAGGTGAGCTGGGCGCCTCCGCGCGCGCTCGAGGTCGAGGCGATCCCGGTCCCCGACCTCGGCATCGTCCACGACGACGACGAGCTCGTCGTGGTGGACAAGCCCGCGGGCGTCGCGGCCCACCCGTCGCTCGGGTGGGAGGGCCCCACGGTCGTGGGCGCCCTCGCCGCGGCCGGCTACCGCATCTCCACGTCGGGAGCGGCGGAGCGGCAGGGCGTCGTCCACCGCCTGGACCAGGGCACGAGCGGCCTCATGGTCGTGGCGAAGTCCGAGCGCGCCTACCGCGAACTGAAGCGGCAGTTCCACGATCGCGAGGTCGAGAAGGTCTACCACACGGTGGTGCAGGGCCACCCCGATCCGCTGGCGGGGACGATCGACGCGCCGGTCGGGCGCCACCCGCGGTCCGAGTGGAAGTTCGCCGTGACGACGGACGGCAAGCACGCGGTCACGCACTACGAGACGATCGAGGCGTTCCCCTACGCGTCGCTGCTCGAGGTGCACCTCGAGACCGGGCGCACCCACCAGATCCGCGTGCACATGGCGGCGCAGCGGCATCCGTGCGCGGGTGACGCGATGTACGGCGCCGACCCGACGCTGAGCGCCCGGCTCGGTCTCGAGCGGCAGTGGCTGCACGCGAAGGAGCTCTCGTTCGTCCATCCGGGCGCGGGGGAGTGGACGACCTACGAGTCCGACTACCCGGCCGACCTGCAGCACGCCCTCGACGTCCTCCGCGGCGACTGAGCGAGCGACGCCGCGCGTCAGCGACCCGCACGTCGGCGGCTCGCAATACACTGTGAGCACCCCCGAAGCACCACCCGATGAGGAGCCCTGTGGCCGCCGATTCCTTCGTCCACCTGCACGTGCACTCCGAGTACTCGATGCTCGACGGTGCGGCCCGGGTCGGCGAGTTGATGAAGGCCGCCGCCGCCGAGGGCATGCCGGCCGTGGCGATGACCGACCACGGCAACGTGTTCGGCGCGTTCGACTTCTGGAAGCAGGCGACCGACGCCGGGGTGAAGCCCATCATCGGCACCGAGGCGTACCTCACGCCGGGCACCCACCGCAGCGACAAGACCCGCGTGCGCTGGGGCAACGGCGGCGGTGACGACGTGTCGGGGTCGGGTGCGTACACGCACATGACGCTGCTCTCCGAGACCACCGAGGGCATGCACAACCTGTTCCGGCTCTCGAGCCTCGCGTCGATCGAGGGCTACTACTTCAAGCCGCGCATGGACCGCGAGCTGCTGCAGACGTACTCGGCCGGGCTCATCGCGACCACCGGCTGCCCGTCGGGCGAGGTGCAGACCCGGCTGCGGCTGGGCCAGTACGACGAGGCCGTGCAGGCGGCGGCGGAGTTCCGGGACATCTTCGGCAAGGAGAACTTCTTCGCCGAGATCATGGACCACGGGCTCGGCATCGAGAAGCGGATCATGGACGACCTGCTCCGCCTCGCGAAGCAGCTCGACCTCCCGCTCGTGGCCACGAACGACCTGCACTACACGCACGCCCACGACGCGAAGAGCCACGCGGCGCTGCTCTGCGTCCAGTCCGGCTCGACCCTCGACGACCCGAACCGGTTCAAGTTCGACGCCGACGAGTTCTACCTGAAGTCGGCCGCCGAGATGCGGCACCTCTTCCGCGACCACCCCGAGGCCTGCGACAACACGCTGCTCATCGCCGAGCGCTGCGACGTGCAGTTCAACACGAGCGCGAACTACATGCCGCGCTTCCCGGTGCCCGAGGGCGAGAGCGAGCAGAGCTGGTTCGTGAAGGAGGTCGAGCGCGGCCTCCACGAGCGCTACCCGGGCGGCATCCCGGACGACGTGCGCAAGCAGGCGGCCTACGAGGTCGAGGTCATCAGCCAGATGGGCTTCCCCGGCTACTTCCTCGTCGTCGCCGACTTCATCAACTGGTCGAAGAACAACGGCATCCGGGTCGGTCCCGGCCGCGGCTCCGGCGCCGGATCCATGGCCGCGTACGCGATGCGCATCACCGACCTCGACCCGTTGCAGCACGGCCTGATCTTCGAGCGTTTCCTCAACCCCGACCGCGTCTCGATGCCCGACTTCGACGTCGACTTCGACGAGCGTCGTCGCGGTGAGGTCATCAAGTACGTGACCGAGAAGTACGGCGACGAGCGCGTGGCGCAGATCGTCACGTACGGCACCATCAAGGCGAAGCAGGCGCTCAAGGACTCCTCGCGCGTGCTCGGATTCCCCTTCGGCATGGGGGAGAAGCTCACCAAGGCGATGCCTCCCGCGGTGATGGGCAAGGACATCCCGCTGTCCGGCATCCTCGACAAGGACCACCCGCGCTACAAGGAGGCGGGCGACATCCGCGCCCTCATCGAGACCGACGCGGAGGCGAAGACGGTCTTCGAGACGGCGCTCGGGCTCGAGAACCTCAAGCGGCAGTGGGGCGTGCACGCCGCGGGCGTCATCATGTCGAGCGAGCCGCTCATCGACATCATCCCGATCATGAAGCGGGAGCAGGACGGCCAGATCGTCACGCAGTTCGACTATCCCGCGTGCGAGTCGCTCGGCCTCATCAAGATGGACTTCCTGGGGCTCAGGAACCTCACGATCATCGACGACGCGCTCGACAACATCGAGGCGAACCGCGGCTTCCGGCCGGTGCTCGAAGACCTGGCCCTCGACGACGCCGAGGCGTACCAGCTGCTCTCGCGCGGCGACACGCTCGGCGTGTTCCAGCTCGACGGCGGCCCCATGCGCTCGCTGCTCCGCCAGATGAAGCCCGACAACTTCGAGGACATCTCGGCCGTCATCGCGCTCTACCGTCCGGGCCCGATGGGCGCGAACTCCCACATCAACTACGCGCTCCGCAAGAACGGCCTGCAGCCGATCACGCCGATCCATCCCGAACTCGAGGAGCCCCTGCGCGAGATCCTCGACACGAGCTACGGCCTGATCATCTACCAGGAGCAGGTCATGGCGATCGCGCAGAAGGTCGCCGGGTTCAGCCTCGGCCAGGCCGACATCCTGCGCCGCGCGATGGGCAAGAAGAAGAAGTCCGAGCTCGACAAGCAGTACGAGGGCTTCTCCGGCGGCATGAAGGCCAACGGCTACTCGGATGCCGCGATCAAGACCCTCTGGGACATCCTGCTGCCCTTCTCCGACTACGCGTTCAACAAAGCGCACTCCGCCGCGTACGGCGTGCTCAGCTATTGGACCGCGTACCTCAAGGCGCACTATCCGGCCGAGTACATGGCGGCGCTGCTCACGAGCGTCGGCGACGCCCGCGACAAGCTCGCGCTGTACCTCAACGAGTGCCGCCGCATGGGCATCAAGGTCCTGCCGCCCGACGTGAACGAGTCCATCGGGTTCTTCGCCGCCGTCGGCGACGACATCCGCTTCGGGCTCGGCGCCGTGCGCAACGTCGGCTTCAACGTGGTCGACGCGATCCGTGCGGCGCGCGACGCGAAGGGCCGGTTCGAGTCGTTCCACGACTTCCTGAAGAAGGTGCCGACGCAGGTCGCCAACAAGCGCACGGTCGAGTCGCTGATCAAGGCGGGCGCATTCGACTCCCTCGGGCACACCCGCCGGGCGCTCGTGGAGATCCACGAGGGCGCCGTCGAGGCGGCGGTGAAGGAGAAGCGCGCGGAGGAGAACGGCGACGTCGGCTTCGACTTCGACAGCCTGTTCGAGGACCACGAGAAGGAGGCGGCGCCCTCGCCCGTGCCCGACCGGCCCGAATGGTCCAAGCGCGACAAGCTCGCGTTCGAGCGCGAGATGCTCGGCCTCTACGTCTCCGACCATCCGCTCGCGGGGCTCGAGGCGACGCTCGCGAAGCACGCGTCGACCACCATCACCGACCTGATGAGCTCGGATGGCACGCAGGACGGCGACGTCGCGACGATCGCGGGCCTGGTGACCAGCGTGCAGCACCGCGTCGCGCGGCAGTCCGGAAACCAGTACGGGATGATCCAGGTGGAGGACTTCTCCGGCGAGATCACCGTGATGTTCATGGGCAAGGCGTACCAGGAGTTCGCTCCGGCGCTGAAGGGCGACTCGATCGTCGTCGTGCGCGGCCGAGTGAGCCTGCGCGACGACGGGATGAACCTGCACGCGTACAGCGTGTTCGAGCCCGAGGTGGGACAGGGCGACGAGAACGGGCCGGTCGTCATCTCCCTGCCCGACGTCCGGGCGACGACCGACACGATCACGGCGCTCGGCGATGTCCTCATCCGCCATCGAGGCGACACCGAGGTGCGGTTGAAGCTCACCAAGGGGCGCACCGCACGCGTGTTCGAGTTGCCGTACCCCGTCGCCGTGAGCGCCGACTTCTACGGCGAGCTGAAGAGCCTGCTCGGTCCGAACTGCCTCACGTGACGGGCGTCCAGCGGGCGCCCGGTCGTGATCGGTAGGCTGGGCGGGCCATGCTGCGCACGATCGATCTCCGCGACTCCCGTCCCTCGATGAGCGAACTGCTCGACCTCGTCCCGCGTGCCGCGACGGATGTCGCGGCGGCGCTCGACCCGGCCAGGGAGCTCATCGACGACGTCCGCTCCCGCGGCGAGGCCGCGCTGCTCGACCAGGCCGAGCGGTTCGACCGCGTCCGCCCGGCCGCCGTGCGGGTGAGCGCCGACGAGCTCCGGGCGGCGCGCGATGCGCTGACCGACGAGGTGCGGCGCGCCGTCGAGTCGACCATCGAGCGCGTGCGCGCAGCCAGCGCCGCGCAGGTGCCCGCTCCCGCGACGACCGTCCTCGGGCCCGGTGCCGTGGTCGAGCAGCGGTGGCAGCCGGTGGCGCGCGTCGGACTCTACGTGCCCGGCGGCAAGGCCGTGTACCCGTCGTCCGTGGTGATGAACGTCGTGCCCGCGCAGGTGGCCGGCGTCCGGTCCATCGCGCTCGCCTCGCCCGCGCAGGCGGCCCACGGCGGCCGCATCCACCCGACCATCGCGGGCGTCGCGGCCCTGCTCGGCATCGACGAGGTCTACGCGATGGGCGGCGCGGGAGCGATCGGCGCCTTCGCCTACGGCGTCCCGGGAATCGGCCTGGACCCGGTCCAGCGGGTCACCGGGCCGGGCAACGTCTTCGTCGCGGCGGCGAAGCGGCTCGTGCAGGGCGTCACCGGCATCGATTCCGAGGCGGGACCCACCGACATCCTCGTCATCGCGGATGACACCGCCGACGCCGACCTCGTGGCCTCCGACCTCGTGAGCCAGGCCGAGCACGACGAGCTCGCCGCGGCCGTGCTGGTGACCGACTCGCCGGCGTTCGCCGAGCGGGTGCTCGACCGGCTCGCTGCCCGGGTCGCGGCGACCCGCCACGCCGACCGGATCCGCACCGCCCTCGAGGGCCCGCAGTCGGCCGTCGTGCTCGTCGACGACCTCGTGCAGGCCGCCGACTTCGCGAACGCGTTCGGGGCCGAGCACCTCGAGATCCAGGTGCGCGACGCCGATGCGACGCTCGCCCGGATCGAGAACGCCGGCGCCATCTTCATCGGCCCGTACTCGCCGGTGAGCCTCGGCGACTACGCGGCCGGATCGAACCACGTGCTGCCGACCGGCGGGCAGGCGCGCTCCGCCGCGGGCCTGTCGGCCGCGACCTTCCTCCGGCCGCAGCAGGTGGTGCGGTACGACGAGGCCGCGCTCCGCGAGGTCGCGCCGGTCATCGCCGCGCTGTCCGCCGAGGAGGACCTGCCCGCGCACGGCGAGGCCGTGACGGCCCGCTTCGGCGACCGACCCTGACCGCGCCGCTACGCTGGGAGCACCATGCACTGCCCGTTCTGCCGCCACCCGGACTCGCGCGTCATCGACTCCCGCACGAGCGATGACGGGCTCTCGATCCGTCGCCGCCGCCAGTGCCCGGAGTGCGGCCGTCGGTTCTCGACGACCGAGACGGCGAGCCTCGCGGTGATCAAGCGCTCCGGCGTCATCGAGCCGTTCAGCCGCGAGAAGGTCGTGCTCGGCGTGAAGAAGGCGTGCCAGGGGCGGCCGGTCACCGATTCCGACCTCGCCGTCCTCGCGCAGAAGGTCGAGGAGACGATCCGCTCCACGGGCGCGTCGCAGATCGAGGCGAACGACATCGGCCTGGCGATCCTGCCGCCGCTCCGCGACCTCGACGAGGTGGCCTACCTCCGGTTCGCGAGCGTCTACCAGGCGTTCGAGTCGCTCGAGGACTTCGAGTCGGCCATCGGCCAGCTGCGCGAGGAGCACGGGCGCCTGCCCGCGCGTCCGGTCGAGTAGCCTGTCCCACGGCATGTATCGACTTCTCTTCTCCCAGGTCTTCACGCGCATGGACCCGGAGCGCGCCCACCACCTCGCCTTCGGCGTCATCCGCCGGCTGCCGCTCCTCGGCATCGGCCGCCTGGTCGAACGCGGCACGGCGCCCGCGCCCGAGCTCGCGGTCGAGGCGCTGGGGCTGCGGTTCCCGTCGCCGTTCGGCGTCGCCGCGGGCTTCGACAAGGATGCGCTCGCGGTCGTCGGCCTCGGTCACCTGGGCTTCGGCCACGTCGAGGTCGGCACCCTCACCGCGATCGCGCAGCCGGGCAACGAGCGCCCGCGCCTGTTCCGGCTCGTCGCCGACCGCGCGCTGGTGAACCGCATGGGCTTCAACAACGGCGGTGCGGATGCCGCGGCGGGCCGCATCTCGCGGCTGTCCCGTCGCCCCCATCGACCGGTGCTCGGCGTCAACATCGGCAAGAGCCGGGTCACGCCCGTCGAGCGGGCGACCGAGGACTACGTGCGGAGCACGAAGGTGCTGGCCCCGCACGCCGACTACCTCGTCGTCAACGTCAGCTCGCCGAACACGCCGGGACTGCGGGGTCTGCAGGAACTCGACGCTCTCGCGCCGCTGCTCGAGGCGGTCCGCGAGGCCGCCGGGCGCACGCCGTTGCTCGTGAAGATCGCGCCCGACCTCGACGACGCCGAAGTGGTGCGCATCTGCGAGCTCGTCGTCCGGCTGGGACTGGACGGGATCATCGCGACCAACACGACCATCTCCCGGGCCGGGCTCCTGACGCCGCCCGCGGAGGTCGAGGCGATCGGCGCGGGCGGGCTCTCCGGCGCGCCGCTCGCGACCCGGTCGCTCGCGGTGCTGCGCCTCATCCGGGAGCACGTGCCGGCGTCGCTCTGCGTGGTGTCGGTGGGTGGCGTGGAGACCGCCGAGGACGTGCAGGAGCGACTGGACGCCGGAGCCACGCTCGTCCAGGGCTACACGGGCTTCGTCTACCGCGGCCCGCTCTGGGCGCGCCAGGTCAACCGGGGACTCGAACGCCTGCGGCGCGAGCGGAGCGTCGCGGCATCCGTCGCCTGACCGCCGAGGTCGACGCCGGCGCGACGAGCCGCCGATGCGCGGTGCATGCCGCTCAGAGCATGCCGATGTCCGCGAGCCGGTCGGCCAGGGTCGCGCCGTCGCTGGCGGACACCCAGGGGACGTCGGCGCCGTGCTGCTCGGCCTTGCTGCGGCCGCCCGCGAGCACCGCCTCGCCGACCGAGAGCTCGCGGATCGCGACGGCGGCGACCCGCTCGGGGTGCTCGGCCGCGAAGGACGCGTAGAGCTCCTCGTCGTGCTGGCCGTCGTCGCCGATGAGCAGCCACCGGATGTCGGGGAACTCCTCGGCGAGCCGCCGCAGGTTGTCGGACTTGTGCTCGCGGCCGCTGCGGAACCAGCGGTCGTGCGTCGGACCCCAGTCGGTCAGCAGGATGGGGCCGGCGGGGTAGAGGTTGCGAGAGAGGAACCGGGTGAGCGTCGGGGCGACATTCCAGGCGCCGGTCGAGAGGTAGACGACCGGGGACCCCGGATGCTGGCGCACGAGCCGCTCGTACAGCACGGCCATGCCCGGAGTGGGGCTGCGGGCGTGCTCGTCGAGCACGAAGGTGTTCCAGAACGCCACGAACGGGCGGGGGAGCGCCGTGACCATGACGGTGTCGTCGATGTCGGAGACGATGCCGAAGTGGACGTCGGGTGCGACCACCCAGATCGGCGCCTCGACCGGCTCGGATCCCTCGACCTGCAGCACGGCGCGGTTCCAGCCCGGTTCGAGGTTGGCCGGAACGCGCGTGTCGACCACGCCGCCGCGGTCGGCGAGCACCTCGATGCGCTCGCCCCCGACCTCGATCGTCACGCGAACGTCGCCGACGGGGACGCTCGTGAAGCTGCGCCAGCCGCGGATGCCCTGCTCGCGGCGGCGCCGGCGGCGCTTGGACGTGCCCTCGGCCGACGCCGGCTTCGCGAGGAGCACGCGGCAGAACACCCGCACCCACTCCGTCGAGCCGTAGCCCGTGTACGGCACCACGGTCGGGACGTGGCCCCGGCGCCGCGCCCAGCGCTCGCGGACGTCGTGGATCCAGTCTTCGAGGCGCGCGGCACCGTGCCGGACCGGTCGTTGCCGGGAACCGGCCGGGACAGGGGAACTCACCGGCATCCACTCAGTCTTTCATGCGGTCCCGACCATGGGTCAAACCCGGCGCGACGCCGCCCGCGTCCGCGAGGTCGCGCGTCGCGGGTAGAGTGGTCCGGCAAGTGAGGAGGTCCCGTGCCCAACATCGACCTGATCCTCGGGACCGATCACGGCCGGAGGCGCTCGGTCCGCACCGAGCCGACGCAGCGCCGGAGCACCCAGCGGCTCGACGCGCTGCTCGACGCCGCGGCCGAGATCGTGGACGAGCTCGGCTTCGAACGCCTGACGACCCAGATGGTCGCCGAGCGGGCCGGCGCGTCGATCGGCACGGTCTACCGGTACTTCCCCGACCGCGTCGCCGTCCTGCACGCGCTCCGGGAGCGCAGCGTGCGCCGGTACCGCGAGCGGCTCGCCGAGGCACTCGAGCAGGCCGAGCTCGCCGACTGGTGGAACGTCATCGACGCCGCCCTCGCGGTGTGCGCCGAGCTGTACCGCGACGAGCCCGGGTTCACGGTCATCCACGCGGCGCCTCGTGAGCTGTCCGAGCGCGACGGCGAGGCGGAGATCGCCCACCGCCTCGCGCTCCTCCTCGAGCACGACTTCGGCATCCGCAACGACGCCGAGACCCGGTTCCGCCTCGGCATCGCCGTCGAGATCGGCGAGGCGCTCATCCACCGCGCCTTCGCGCGCGACGCGGCCGGCGACGTTCGGTACCTCGACGAGGCGCGGCGCGTGGTGCGCGTGTACCTCGACGAGCACCTCGCCGACCGGGTCGCGGCGACGACCGCGGCCTGAGAACCTCCCGAGAGCCGCCCGAACCGGCCTGCCGCCGTTGCCACGGACCGCCGCGAGGTGTTTGGCTTGAGGATGCGCCGACCGGCGCCCCGCACGGGGGAGGCAGCATGATCGAGTTCCGCGGTGTCACGAAGCAGTTCCCCGACGGCACCGTGGCCGTCAGCGACGTCGACATCGTCATCCCGCCGCATGAGACGACGGTGCTCGTCGGCTCGTCCGGCTCGGGCAAGACGACCCTGCTCCGGATGATCAACCGCATGGTCGACCCGACCGGCGGCCAGGTCCTCATCGACGGGACGGATGTCGCGACGGTCGACCCGGTGAAGCTCCGTCGGGGCATCGGGTACGTGATGCAGAACTCCGGCCTGCTCCCGCACCGCAAGGTGATCGACAACGTCGCGACCGTGCCGCTGCTTCGAGGCGAGTCGAAGCGCGCGGCGCACGCGCGCGCCCTCGAACTGCTCGACACGGTCGGCCTCGACCGGTCCCTCGCCGACAAGTACCCGTCGCAGCTCTCGGGCGGACAGCAGCAGCGCGTGGGCGTCGCCCGCGGGCTGGCCGTCGACCCGAACATCCTGTTGATGGACGAGCCCTTCGGTGCGGTCGACCCGATCGTGCGCGCCGAGCTGCAACAGGAGCTGCTGCGGCTGCAGGGCGAGCTCGGCAAGACGGTCGTGTTCGTCACCCACGACATCGACGAGGCGTTCCTCCTCGGCGACCAGGTCGTGATCATGCAGCAGGGCGGTCGCATCTCCCAGGCCGCCTCACCGGCCGAGATCCTGGCGAACCCCGCCGACTCGTTCGTGGCGGACTTCGTGGGCGCCGATCGCGGCAAGCGGGCCCTCCACGTGCGCGAGGTCGACGGGCGGAGGATCGTCGTCGACGCCGACGGGCGCCCGGCCGGGGTCCTCACCTCGTGAACTGGCTCTGGTCCAACCTCGACCGCGTCGGCGAACTCGTCGTGGTGCACCTGGCATTGTCGGTGCCGGCGATCATACTGAGCTTCGTGCTGTCGGTCCCGCTCGGATGGATCGCCCACCGGCACCGGTGGTCGCGCGGCATCCTGCTCTCGATCGTCGGGCTGCTGTACGCCATCCCCTCGCTCGCGCTGTTCATCGCGCTGCCCGCCGCCACCGGGCTGAGCCTCCGCTCGCCCGTGAACCTCGTGATCGCCCTCACGCTGTACGGCATCGCCGTGCTCGTGCGCACCGCGACCGACGCGTTCGACGCGGTCGAGCGCGACATCCGCCAGTCGGCCACCGCCATCGGCTATTCGGCGGCGGGGCGGTTCTGGGGCGTCGAGCTCCCGCTCGCCGGGCCCGTGCTGCTCTCCGGGCTCCGCGTGGTGATCGTGAGCACCGTGAGCCTCGCCACGGTCGGCGCGGTGATCGGCGTGCAGAGCCTCGGCAGCCTCTTCACCGACGGGTTCCAGCGCGGCATCCAGGTCGAGATCATCACCGGCATCGTCGCGACGATCCTGCTCGCCCTGCTGCTCGACTGGATCGCCGTCCTCCTCGGCCGCCTGCTCATGCCGTGGACGCGCACGTCGCGGCTCCGCCGTGCGGCGCCGGTCGAGGTCGCCGTCGGAGCGGAGGGCTCGTGAACCTCTTCGCCGACGCCTTCGCCTGGCTCGCCGACCCCGCCAACTGGAGTGGCGCGGGCAGCATCCCGCAGCGCCTCGGCGAGCACCTGTGGGTATCGGCGGTCGTGCTCGTCATCGCCGCGGTCATCGCCCTGCCCGTGGGCGCGTGGGTCGGACACACCGGTCGCGGCCGCGAACCGGCCGTCATGCTCTCCGGCGGACTCCGCGCGCTGCCGACGCTCGGCGTGCTGACGCTGTTCGGCACCTGGCTCGGGATCGGCCTGCAGGCGCCCGTCATCGCGCTCGTGATCCTCGCGATCCCGCCGCTGCTGGCCGGCGCGTACGCCGGCTTCGAGTCGGTCGACCGGCGCACGATCGACGCGGCCCGGGCCATGGGCATGCGGGAGCTGCAGATCGTCGGCAAGGTGGAGCTGCCCCTGGGACTGCCGATCGTCGTCGGCGGCATCCGCTCGGCCACCCTGCAGATCATCGCGACGGCCACGCTCGCGGCGTACATCGCCGACGAGGGGCTCGGCCGCTTCATCTTCAGCGGGCTGAAGACCCGCGACTACGCCGAGATGCTCGGCGGATCCATCCTCGTGATCCTGCTGGCGCTGGTCGTCGACGGGCTGTTCGCACTCGCGCAGCGGCTCGTGGTGCCCGCCGGCGTGCGCGCCACGCGCGCCAGAGAGCTCCGTTCGGGACCGGCCCGGTCTCGAGCGGCCGTGGGGCAACCCATCACCGAAGGGAACCAGCAATGACCACAGCAGGAAAAGGCCGGCTCGTCGCCCTGGCGGCGGTCGCGGTCGGGGCGACAGTGGCCCTGGCAGGGTGTGCATCCGGCGATCCGCTCGACAGCGGATCGGGCGGCGAGGGGGGCGACAGCGGCTCGGAGACGATCATCGTCGGCTCGCAGGACTACTACTCGAACGAGATCATCGCCGAGTTGTACGCCCAGGCGCTCGAGGAGAACGGCTTCACGGTCGACCGGCAGTTCCGGATCGGCCAGCGCGAGGTCTACATCCCCGAAATCGAGGACGGCGCGATCGACGTCTTCCCCGAGTACACCGGCAACCTCCTCCAGTACTACGTGCCCGACACGACGGCCACCACGAGCGACGACGTCTACGCCGAGCTCGAGGGTGCGCTTCCCGAGGGGCTGCGCGTGCTCGAGCAGTCGCCGGCGACCGACCAGGACTCCTACAACGTCACCCGCACGTTCTCCGAGGAGAACGGGGTCACCAGCCTCGCCGACCTGAAGGACGTCTCGACCCCGATCACGCTCGGCGGCAACTCCGAGCTCGAGACGCGCCCGTACGGGCCGGAGGGCCTGAAGTCCGTCTACGGCGTCGACGTGGCGTTCACGCCCATCGAGGACAGCGGCGGCCCGCTGACCCTGAAGGCGCTCGTCGACGACCAGGTGCAGATGGTGAACATCTACAGCGCCGACCCGAACATCGCCGCGAACGACCTCGTGACGCTCGAGGACCCGGAAGGGCTGTTCCTGTCGTCGAACGTCGTCCCCGTCGTGAGCGAGAAGGTGACCGACGAGATGGCCGAGGTCATCGACACGGTCAGCGCGGCCCTCACTCCCGAGGACCTCGTGGCGCTGAACGCGCTCAGCGTGAACGAGCAGCAGTCGGCCGACCAGATCGCGAGCGACTGGCTCGCCGAGAAGGCCCTCTTCTAGGGCTCTCGACGTCGCTCGGAAGGGTCGGTCGCCTCGGCGGCCGGCCCTTCGTCGCGTGCGACGGCCGGTTCCCCGGCGGGCTCGACCTCGGGCGCGATGCCGTGCGGGGCCACCGCGGCGCCGGCGTCGTGCACCGCGTCATCCGCCATGTGCCGCGCCTCGAGCCGCATCAGGACCTTCTTCGCCGCCCACACGAGCACCAGGAACAGGACGATCGCTCCGACGAACAGGTAGCCGGCCCAGTGGAGGTCGTCGCTGAGGCTGCGGTAGCCGCCCGCGGCGGCGCTGCCGACGCTCACGTACGCGAACGACCAGATGATGCACGCCGGGGTGGTCCAGGCGATGAAGCGCCGGTAGGACATGTCGCTCATGCCGACGGTCAGCGGCACGAGGGAGTGCAGCACGGGCAGGAACCGCGAGATGAAGACGGCCGGCCCGCCGCGACGGGCGAGGTAGCGACGCGCGCGGTGCCAGTTGTGCTCGCCGATCCGGCGACCGACGCGCGATCGTTCGATGCGCGGTCCGAACCATCGCCCGAGCGCGAAGCCGATGCTCTCGCCGACCAGCGCGCCGATGATGACCGTGAGGGCGAGCGCGAGGTACTCGACGGGACCGTCGACCGCGGTGGAGGCGACGATGACGATGCTGTCGCCCGGGACGACCAGCCCGATCAGCACGGAGGTCTCGAGCATGATGCCGATGCCGGCCAGGACGGTCCGCAGCACGGGATCGACACCTTCGACGGTGCCGAGGATGCCGTCGAGCAGCTCGTTCACGCTCCGAGCCTAGGGCGTGGGTCGCCGTGGCGGCTGTGAGCCGTCAGAGCGTCACGGCGGCGAGCACCACGACGGGCGTCGCGACGATGAGGGCGGTGGCGATCCAGCTGGCCGTGCGGGCGACGGGGCCGAGCGGATGCCGCCCCGGTTCGAGCCGCTCGAGGCGCTGCTCGAGCATGCCGGCGTCCGGATTCACGCCGCCGGCGTCGGCGTACGCCCCGGGCTCGCCGGCACTCCCGACGAGGACGAGCGCCCGCCGGAGCGGCTCGGGACCGGTCTCGCGGCGGGCGCGGTCGTCGGCGAGCAGTTCGGTGAGCAGGGCGACGGCCCGTTCGGCGCGGTTGGCGATGGGGAACCAGGGGAGCGCGCCGTGCCACGCCCGGAACGCGAGCAGGACGAGGTGGTGGAACTGGTCGAGGTGCGCGCGCTCGTGCGAGACGACGGCGCGCAGCTCGTCGGCGTCGAGCAGCTCGACGAGCCCCTCGGTGATGACGGTGGCGGTGCGGATGCCGGGGACGCAGTAGGCGACGGGCACGGGGTGCGAGAGCACGCGCGGACCGGACGGGTCGGCGGCGGGCTCGGCGAGGAGGTCGACGAGCCGGTGCTGGCGCCGACGGGCCCGTTCGGCGCGGATGGCGGTCGAGAGGAGGTTCAGGGCGAGGTGCACGGTGAGCCCGACGGCGAGGGTGAGCGCCGCGAGGTGGATCACGCCGTAGCCGCCGGGGATCGGGCCGGCGGTGAAGGCGGGCAGCAGGTCGCGGGCCGCGCCGACGATCGATCCGCCCGGCGACGCGCCGAAGACGAGCAGCGAGCCGATCATGGCGAGGCCGCCTCCGAGTGCGATGCCCTGCCAGAGCGCCAGGGCCGTGGCGGGGGAGCGCGCCGGCCAGGATGCCCGGGCGAGGGCGACGGGGACCGGCCAGGCGAGCGCGAGCGCGACGACGCCGAGCAGGACGGCGGCGGCGACCACGTCAGCGACGCACGAGCTCGTCGAGGAGGCGGCGCAGCGTGCGCGCCTCGCCGTCGCTGACCGTGCCGACGAAGCGGGCCAGCGCCGCGTCGCGGTCGGAGGAGGACGAGAGCACCTCGTGCATGAGTTCGGCGGTGTGCTCGGCCCGGGAGAGCAGCGCGCGGTAGCGGTGCGGGCGCGTCTCGCGGGCGCGGGTGACGAAGCCCTTGCGCTCGAGGCGGGAGAGCACGGTGAGGACGGTGGTCGTGGCCGGGGTGCGCGACGGGTCGGACGGGTCGGCGAGGTGCTCGCGCACCTCGTTCGCCGTGAGCGGTCCGTCACTCTTCCAGAGCTGCTCCATCACGGAGCGCTCGAGGTCGCCGAGTCCTGCCATACATCGAGGATACCGCGCAAGGGCCCAAAGGTTCTACACATCGTAGAAAAGTGCTCTACGCTGTGTAGAAGAACGCGCCGTCACTCCCACGAAAGGGGCCCCCGCAGTGAACGAGCTCCTCGATCCGCTCCTGCTCGCCAGGTGGCAGTTCGGACTCACGACGGTCTACCACTTCCTCTTCGTTCCCCTCACCATCGGACTCGCGACCACCGCAGCCGTCTTCCAGACCGCGTGGGTGCGCACGGGCAGGATCGAGTACCTGCGGATCACGCGGTTCTTCGGCACGATCTTCCTCATCAACTTCGCGATGGGCGTCGTGACCGGCATCGTGCAGGAGTTCCAGTTCGGGATGAACTGGTCGGAGTACTCCCGGTTCGTCGGCGACGTCTTCGGTGCCCCGCTCGCCCTCGAGGGCCTGCTCGCGTTCTTCCTCGAGGCCACGTTCATCGGCCTCTGGATCTTCGGCTGGAACCGGCTCCCGCAGAAGCTGCACCTCGCGACCATCTGGGTGGTCGCGATCGGCACCATCCTGTCGGCCTACTTCATCATCGCGGCCAACGCCTTCATGCAGAACCCCGTCGGCTACCAGATGAACGCCGAGCGCGGGCGCGCCGAACTGGTCGACATCTGGGCGCTGCTGACGAACCCGGTGGCCGTCGCCGCGTTCCCGCACACGATCGCGGCATCCTTCATGGTCTCGGCCGGCCTCGTGATCAGCGCCGCCGCCTGGCACCTCGCGCGCAACCAGCACCTCGACACCATGCGTCCCGCCCTGAAGTTCGGCCTCTGGACCATGGTCGGAGCCGGCGCGCTCACCACGTTCTTCGGCGACCAGCTGAGCCTCGCGATGGTCGCCACGCAGCCCATGAAGATGGCCGCGGCCGAGGCCACGTACGACACCGTCTGCGGTGCGGACGCCTCGTTCTCGCTCTTCACCCTCGGCACGCCCGACGGCTCCACCGAGCTGTTCTCCATCCGCGTGCCCTACCTGCTCGCCCTGCTCTCGACGCACACCCTCGACGGTTGCGTGGAAGGCATCAACGACCTGCAGGCGCTGTACACCGACCTCTACGGTCCCGGCGACTACGCGCCCATCATCTGGGTGACGTACTGGTCGTTCCGGTGGATGATCGGCCTCGGCATGCTCCACATCCTCGTCGCGGTCGCCGGCCTGTGGCTCACCCGCAAGGGTCGGATGCCGCGCCAGCGCTGGGTCTGGACCGTCGCGATCTGGAGCTTCCCGCTCTCGCTCATGGCGATGATCGTCGGCTGGGTCTTCACCGAGATGGGCCGCCAGCCCTGGATCGTGTTCAGCCTCCTGCCCACCGAATCGGCGGTGTCGCCGAACGTCACCGGCCTCGAGGTCCTGATCTCGCTCGTGGCCTTCACGCTCATCTACGGCGCCCTCGCGGTCGTCGAGGTGAAGCTGATCCTCAAGGCGATCCGCACGGGACCGCCCGAGATCGCCGCGCCGGACCCGGAGACGGGCGAGGTCGAACACGCCGCCACGGTCTACTAGGAGGAGACGGACATGGATCTCGCAACGCTCTGGTTCTGGATCGTCGCCTTCCTCTTCGTCGGCTACTTCGTGCTCGACGGGTTCGACTTCGGCGTCGGCATGTCGCTGCCGTTCCTCGCGAAGGACGACACCGACCGCCGCGTGCTCATCAACACGATCGGCCCGGTGTGGGACCTCAACGAGACCTGGGTGATCGTGGCCGGCGCCGCGCTCTTCGCCGCGTTCCCCGAGTGGTACGCCACCCTGTTCTCGGGGTTCTACCTCGCGCTGCTGCTCATCCTGCTCGCGCTCATCGCCCGCGGCGTCTCCTTCGAGTACCGGCACCAGCGACCCGAGCTCGCCTGGAAGCGCCGATTCGACTCGATGATCATCATCGGCTCGGCGGTCCCGGCGCTGCTCTGGGGCGTCGCCTTCGCCAACATCGTCCAGGGCGTCCCGCTCGACGCGGACCACAACTACACGGGCACGCTGTTCGACCTGCTCAACCCCTACGCCCTGCTCGGCGGCCTCACCACGCTGCTGCTCTTCTTCACCCACGGCGTCGTGTTCGCGGCGCTGAAGACCGACGGCGAGATCCGCGAGCGCGCCCGCCGCCTCGCGGCGAAGGCCGGCGCCATCACCATCGCGGTGGCCGCCACCTTCCTCGTCTGGACCGGCCTCGCGAACGGCAGCGCCTGGCTCTGGGCGCTGGCCGCGGTCGCCGCGGTCGCCCTCGTCGGCGCCTGGCTCGCCAACGGACGCGGCGCCGAGCGAACCGCGTTCACCCTGATGGCCGTCACGATCGGCGCGGCGGTCTTCGGACTGTTCGCGGCGCTCTTCCCCGAGGTCATGCCCGCATCGAACGACCCGGCCAACAGCCTCACCATCGCCAACGCCTCCAGCACGCCGTACACGCTCACCGTCATGAGCTGGACCGCCGTGATCTTCCTGCCGCTGATCCTCGCGTACCAGGGCTGGACCTACTGGGTCTTCCGCAAGCGCGTGACCCGGCAGACGATCGACGCCGCCGCCCACTGACGTGCGCCCCCTCGACCCACGACTCATCCGGCGCTCCCGCGCGGCGCGCGGCTTCCTCATCGGCGGCGGCGCGCTCGCGCTGCTCCAGGCCGGCTCGACGATCGCGTTCGCCTGGGCGCTCGCGTCGCTCGTCGTGGGCCTCATCGAGGGCGACGTGCCGTGGGGGATCGAATCGGTGATCGTGGTGCTCGTCGCCGCGGCATCCGTTCGCGCGCTCGCCGGCTGGCTCTGGGAGTGGCTCGGCTCGGCCGGGGCGATGCGGGTCAAGGCCGAGCTGCGCGACGACCTGCTCGCCGCCCTCGAGGCCCGGCCCGGCGACGCGCGGCCCACGTCGACGGCCGACGCGGCCACGCTGCTCGGCCCCGGCCTCGACGCCCTCGACGAGTACTTCGGGCGCTACCTGCCGCAACTGGTGCTCACCGCGGTCGCCACCCCGATCCTCGTCGCCGCGGCCTGGTCGGCGGACTGGGTGTCCGGGCTCATCCTCGTGATCGTCCTGCCGCTCATCCCCGTCTTCATGGCGCTCATCGGCATGGCGACCGAGGTCGTGCAGCGCCGGCAGTGGCAGCGCCTCCAGTCGCTCTCCAAGGGGTTCCTCGAAGTCGTCGGAGGACTCGCGACGCTCATGCTGTACGGTCGCGCCGAGCGCCAGGTGGAGCGCATCCGCACCGTCACCGACCAGTACCGCTCGAGCACCATGAAGGTGCTGCGGGTTACGTTCCTCTCCGGGTTCACGCTCGAACTCGCGGCGAGCCTGTCGGTCGCGCTCGTCGCCGTCTCCATCGGACTGCGACTCGTCGCGGGCGACATGTCCTTCGCGCCCGGGCTGTTCGTGCTCGTGCTCGCGCCCGAGGTCTTCCTGCCCATCCGCAACGTCGGCGCGGCGTTCCACGCCTCCACCGCCGGCCTCGAAGCCTCTCGCAGCGCCCTCGACCTCCTCGAGACGGACCCGGCGGAGCGTCGCCCCGACCAGCCCGCGCAGCACGGCGACCCGACGACGGATGCCGCGGGCCTGCACCTGCGCGGCGTGCGCGTCACCCGCGACGGGCGCACCGCGGCCGACGGCGTCGACCTCGACGCCGCCCCCGGCGAGATCGTCGCCGTCATGGGGGCGAGCGGGTCGGGGAAGTCGTCGCTCGTCGCCGCGCTGCTCGGCTTCGCCCCCTACGAGGGCACGGCCACCCTCGACGGCGTCGCGCTCGGTCCGGGCACGCGGGCGCGACTCGCGTGGGCCGCGCAGAGCGCACACCTGCTCGAGGGCACGGTGGCCGAGAACGTACGCCTCGGCGCCGAGCACGCCCCCGCCGCCGTCGCCGACCGGGCACTCGCCCTCGCCGCAGCCGAGGTGCCCGCCGGCACCGTGCTCGGACCCGGCGGCACCGGCCTCTCCGGCGGACAGGCCCAGCGCGTCGCCGTCGCACGCGCCATCCACCGCCTGCTCGCGACCGACGCCTCCCTGCTCGTCCTCGACGAGCCGTCGTCGGCGCTCGACGCCGATCGCGAGGCGGCGCTCGCCGCAGGGCTCCGCGAACTCGCCGCCGAGGGACGGACCGTCCTCGTCGTGACCCACCGCGAGACGCTCGCGGCCCACGCCGACCGCGTCGTCGCCATCCGGGAGGTCGCGCATGCGTGAATCGACCCGAGACGTGCTCCGCCGTGCCGTCCCGCCGGCCGGGCGGCTCGTGCCGTCGATCCTCCTCGGGGTGCTCGCGGGCCTCTCGAGCGTCGCGCTGCTCGCCTCGAGCGCCTGGTTGATCGCGCGCGCCGCCGAGCAGCCGCCCATCCTCTACCTGTCGCTCGGCGTCGTGGGCGTCCGCGCCTTCGCGCTCGGCCGCGCGGTGTTCCGCTACCTCGAACGCCTCGCCGGTCACGACGCCGCCTTCCGCCAGCTCGCGGAGATCCGGACGGGGGTGTTCGAGCGCATGCTTCCCGTCGCACCCGACGGGCTCGCTACAAGCCGCCGCGGCGACCTCCTCGCGCGATTCGTCGGCGACGTCGACGAACTCCAGAACGTCTCGTTGCGGATCGTGCAGCCGCTCGTCAGCGCCGCCATCGTCCTGGCCGCGGCCATCGCCGGACTGGCCTGGCTCGCCCCCGGCTCGGCGTTCGCCGTCCTGTCCTGCCTCGGCGTCGGCATCGCCGTCGCGGTGACGGCCCAGCAGGTGCTCGCCGCGCGCGCGGACGCGCGGCTCGCCCCGCTCCGCGGACGGCTGCAGGCCGCGATCGTCGAACACGTCCAGGCCCTCGACGTCCTCGTGGCCTTCGACGCGGCGGCGCCGAGCCGGGCCCGCATCCGGCGGATCGGCGCCGAGCTGCAGCGGGCGACCCGGACGCGCGCGGCCGCGCAGGGCCTGGCTGCGGCCGCGATGAGCGCGGTCGGCGGGGTCGCGGCGGCGGCGAGCCTCGGAGCCGCCGCCCCGCTGCTCGCCGACGGCCGGATCAGTGGTCCCACGTTCGCCGTGCTGTGCCTGGTCCCGCTCGCGATCGCCGAGGTCGCGGCGGCGATCCCCGTGGCGATCGGCGCCGTCCGCACCGTGCGGGCGAGTGCGGAACGGGTGGCCGACGCCGTCCCGGCGGGTGTCCCGGCGGAGCTGCCGCAGCCGCGGTCCGGCCCGGCACCCGAGCCGAAATCGTCGCATCGGCGCCGGACACCCGGCCTTCGGCTCAGGGGCGCCAGTGCGAGCTGGCCGCGGGCGAGCGGCGCCGGGCATGCCGGCTCACGCGACCTGGCGCCGCTCGACCTCGACGTCGCCCCGGGCGACCGGGTGCTCGTGGAGGGGCCGTCGGGCTCCGGCAAGACCACGCTGGCACACGTGCTCGTCCGGTTCCTCGAGTACGAGGGGTCGTACCGCCTCGACGACGTGGAGGCTCGCGACCTCGATCCGCGGGACGTCCGCCGCGTCGTGGGCCTCGTCGAGCAGCGGCCGTGGCTGTTCGACGAGGACCTCCGCCAGAACCTCATCTTCGCCCGGGACACCGCCACCGATGCCGAGCTGCTCGAGGCGCTGGATCGGGTCGGGCTCGGGTCGTGGGTCGCCGAGCGCGGCGGACTCGATGCCCGCGTGGGGGAGCGGGGCGCGCTGGTCTCGGGAGGCCAGGCGCAGCGGATCGCCCTCGCCCGGGCCATGCTCGCCGACTTCCCGGTGCTGGTGCTCGACGAGCCGACCGCCAGCGTCGACGCGGATCGCGCGGACGCCCTCCTGGCGGACCTGCTCGGGGCCGCCGCGGATGGCCGCTCGGTGATCCTCATCTCCCACACCGGAGCGCCTGACGGGCTCGTCGACCGGCGCATCCGAATCGACCGGCCGGCTGATACCGTCGGCCAGCGAGAGTGACGATTCCTCGCGTCGTGCGCACGGATCTTGCGTTCTCGGAACGCACCCCTAGTCCGGGGGACAACTTCTCTGCTTGACTCCCCCCAATCGTCCGCCCGGCGGACGGCATACCCCCAGCAGAGGAGCCTTCATGTACCGAAGTGCCGCACTCGCGGGCACGGCCATCGTCGCGGCGGGAGCACTCCTGCTCGGCGCGGGTCCCGTGCTCGCACACGACGAGCCGCTCGTCGACGACGGAGTCCTCGACTCCGGCAAGGAGACCCACAACCACCACTCGCACGGCCAGCAGCACGGAGAGGAGGAGGGCCACCTCCCCGCCTCGAGCGACAACGTGCTGAAGATCGGCAACCTCGACCTCTTCGAAGGCGCGGAACAGCCCGGCCGGATCGCCGACGTCTCGGCGTACGGCAACTACGCCTACCTCACCGCCTTCTGGGAGCCCGCGTGCGATCGCGGCGGCGTCTACATCGTCGACATCGCCGATCCCGAGGCGCCGAAGCTCGTCACGAAGATCGACAGCCACCGCGGCACCTTCAGCGGCGAAGGGTCGCAGGTCATCGACCTGAAGACGAAGCACTTCACGGGTCAGCTCCTCGCCTACCAGAACGAGATCTGCCCGGGCGACGACAAGGGGATCGGGGGCGTGACGCTGGTCGACGTCACCAACCCGGCGAAGCCGAAGAAGCTCGTCGAGGGTGCCGGTGACTTCGACGTGCCGGGCAAGGCGCAGACGAAGGCCCACGAGACGCATTCGATCCGCATGTGGACCGACGGCGACCGGGCGTACGTGGTGCTCGTCGACAACGAGGAATCCGCCGACGTGGACATCCTCGACATCACGAACCCCTCGAAGCCGGTCCTGGTCTCCGAGACCGACCTGGTCGACGAGTCCGCACAGCCCCTCGGCGAGGTCCACGGCGACGCGACCTTCCTCCACGACATGGTCGTCGAAGAGGTCGACGGCGTGATGACCATGCTGCTCTCGTACTGGGATGGCGGCTACATCAAGCTGAACGTCGACGATCCGGCGAACCCCGTGTTCATCGACGACACCGACTTCGAGCAGTTCGATCCGGTACGGCTCGAGGTGGCCGGCGAGCAGATCACCCCGGAGGGCAACGCGCATCAGGCCGAGTTCACGAACGATCGCGAGTTCTTCATCGCGACCGATGAGGACTTCGATCCGTACCGCGTCATCGCCCAGATCGAGGGCGCCGGCGAGTTCACCGCCGTCCAGGGGTCCGACGTGCCGCAGATCTCGCCCGAGCAGAGCCTCGCCGGAGGCACGCGCTACGTCGGCCTCGCCTGCACCGCAGCCTCCGTCCCGGCGCCGGGCGGCGCGACCGTCGCCGTCATCGAACGCGGCACCTGCGCGTTCACCGACAAGGTCCAGGCCGTGGAGGCCGCAGGCTACGAGGGAGCGATCGTCTTCAACTCCGACGCCGCAGGCAACTGCGACGCCCTCGTGTCGATGCTCGTCGACGCGGGCATCCCGGCGGTGTTCGCCTCGCGCACCGACGGGTTCCGCATCCTGACCGGCGGTGTCCCGGCCGGCTACACCTGCGGCAGCGGGACTCCGTACCCGGTGCCGCTCGCGGTCGGCGACCCCGGACGCGACGTGGACGTGAGCGCCGTGTTCGACGGGTGGGGCTACGTGCACCTGTACGACGCCGAGACGATGGAGGACCTCGACCAGTACTACGTTCCCGAGAGCCAGGACGCCGCCTACGCTTCGGGCTTCGGCGACCTGTCGGTGCACGAGATCGCGACCGATCCCGACGAGAACCTCGCGTACGTCTCCTACTACGCCGCGGGCTTCCGTGTGGTGGAGTACGACCGGGAGACGGGGCTGAACGAAGTCGGCCACTTCATCGAGGAGGGCGGCAACAACTTCTGGGGCGTGGAGGTGCACGAGCACCCGAACGGCGAGAAGTACGTGCTGGCATCGGACCGCGACAGCGGCCTGTACATCTTCCAGTACGACCCGGAGGGCTGATCTGCTCGAACGCCGGTGGGCGGGTGCGGGAGCGCCCGCCCACCGGCGCGTCCGCACCCCGCCAGCGCGCGGACCGCTTCGGCACCGGCAGTACGCTCGGAGGGTGCCACGACGCATCCGGAGCCTGACGCTGCCCGAGTGGCGCGACCCCGAGGCCGTCTTCGTCGCACTCGCGGCGGCGGCGCCGATCGCGGCCTGGCTCGATGGCGGGGACGGTGCCCGCGACGGTCGCAGCGTGATCGCGATCGCCGACGCCGGCACCCCGGTCGTGATCGCCGGCGACGCCGACCGGCCCGATGACGTCTACGCCGCGCTCGCGGCCGGCATCGGCGACGTCGACCCGATCGACGACCTCGGCGCGTCGGCACGTGCCGCGGTGGGCTGGCACGGATGGTTCGGCTACGAGTTCGGCGCCCGCACCCTCGGGGTTCCCGCGTCCGCGACCGAGGTGCCGGCCGCGGCGTTCTTCCTCGCCGATCGGGTGATCGTGTTCGAGCACTCGGACCGGCGCGTGCGGCTCGAATGGCTAGAAGGGGAGCACGCGGCATCCGTCGAGGGGTGGGTCGAGGCGACGCGAGCGACGCTCGCCGCCCTCCCGGCGGGCATGCCGGACCGGACGCCGTCGGCGACCGCTCCCGCGGCATCCGCACCCACGCGGTGGCGGCACGGCGCCGAGGCGTACCGTCACATGATCGACGCGTGCCGCGAGGCCATCGTGCGCGGCGACGCGTACCAGCTGTGCCTCACCAACCGGGTCGAGCTCGACGTGCGGCCCGACCCGGTCGAGGCGTACCTGCGACTGCGACGCGGCAGCCCGAGCCACCACGGGGGCTTCCTCCGGTTCGGCGACGTCGCGCTGCTCAGCGCCTCGCCCGAGCAGTTCCTCCTCGTCGAACGCGACGGCACCGTCGCCACCAAGCCCATGAAGGGCACACGCCCGCGGTCGGCCGACGCGGCGACCGATCGGGCCCTGCGCGCCGAGCTCAGCGCGAGCGAGAAGGAGCGCGCCGAGAACCTCATGATCGTCGACCTCATGCGCAACGACCTCGGTCGCATCGCCGAACTCGGCACGGTCGCCGTGCCGAGCCTGCTCGAGGTCGAGGAGTACCCGCACGTGCACCAGCTCGTCTCGACCGTGACGGCGCGCCTGCGGCATCCGCTCACGGCACTGGACGCCGTGCGCTCGGCGTTCCCCGCCGGATCGATGACGGGGGCGCCGAAGGAGAGCGCGATGCGGATCCTGCACGAGCTCGAAGGCGGGCCGCGCGGCATCTACTCGGGGGCCTTCGGATGCCTCGGGGTCGACGGCACCGCCGACCTGGCGATGGTCATCCGGTCGATCGTGCTGACCGCCCGGGGCGCGTCGATCGGCACGGGCGGCGGCATCACGGCGCTGTCGGACCCGGAGGAGGAGGTCGAGGAGACGCGACTCAAGGCGCGCGCGCTCATCGCCGTCCTCGGCGGCGAGGACCCCGCCCGCTCGCAGGCGCCCCGGTCCGCCCATTGAGTAGGCTTGTCCCTCGGGCGCCGCGCTCGCGCGCCCGTCCCGGGCCGAGCGCCCGCACCCTCCCCGCGCAGCACGATTGAGAGTCACGTGGCACACGAGCAGGACACCCCCGAGACCGCCGACGCCGGCACGTACGACTTCGCCGCCATCCAGGCGAAGTGGAGCCCGGTGTGGGAGGAACTCCAGCCGTTCCGCGCCGCGCAGCCGGGCGACACGCGCCCGCGCAAGTACATCCTCGACATGTTCCCGTACCCCTCGGGCGACCTGCACATGGGCCACGCCGAGGCCTTCGGATTCGGCGACGCCGCGGCCCGCTACTGGCGTCACCAGGGCTTCGACGTGCTGCACCCGATCGGGTGGGACTCGTTCGGCCTGCCCGCCGAGAACGCGGCGATCAAGCGCGGCGCCGACCCCAAGGCGTGGACCTACGCGAACATCGAGCAGCAGAAGCGCTCGTTCAAGCAGTACGCGCCGTCGTTCGACTGGTCGCGCGAGCTCCACACGAGCGACCCCGAGTACTACAAGTGGAACCAGTGGCTGTTCCTCAAGCTGTACGAGAAGGGCATCGCCTATCGCAAGGCGGGCCAGGTCAACTGGTGCCCGAACGACCAGACCGTGCTCGCGAACGAGCAGGTCGTCGACGGCCACTGCGAGCGCTGCGGCAGCGTGGTGACGAAGAAGGCGCTCACGCAGTGGTACTTCCGCGTCACCGACTACGCCGACCGCCTGCTCGACGACCTGAACCAGCTCGAAGGCAAGTGGCCCGGCAAGGTCATCACGATGCAGCGCAACTGGATCGGCCGGTCGTCGGGTGCCGACGTCGACTTCGCCATCGAGGGCCGCGACGAGCCCGTGACGGTGTTCACGACGCGTCCCGACACCCTCTACGGCGCCACCTTCATGGTCGTCGCGCCCGACTCGGCACTCGCGGCCGAGCTCGTCGAGGGCGCCTCAGACGACGTGCGCGCGCGGTTCGAGCAGTACCTCGAGTCGGTGCGCGCCGAGAGCGACATCGACCGGCTCGCCACCGACCGCCCGAAGACGGGCGTGTTCCTCGACCGGTACGCGACCAATCCGCTGACGGGCGAGCGCCTGCCGATCTGGGCGGCCGACTACGTGCTGGCCGACTACGGCCACGGCGCGATCATGGCGGTGCCCGCGCACGACCAGCGCGACCTCGACTTCGCGCGCGCCTTCGAGCTGCCCGTGCGCGTGGTCGTCGACACCAACGCACCCGTGACCGGCGTGATCCCCGTCATCCCCGTCGACGACCAGGGCGTGCCGCTGCCGCTCGAGGACCTGCCCGAGCTCGACCCCGCCTCGACGGGCGTCGCGCTCACGGGTGAGGGCCGCCTGATGAACTCCGGCCCGCTGAACGGGCTCAGCAAGTCCAACGCGATCCGACGTGCCATCGAGATCCTCGAGGAGCGCGGCCTCGGGCGCGCGGCGAAGAACTACCGCCTGCGCGACTGGCTGATCTCCCGACAGCGGTACTGGGGCACGCCCATCCCGATCATCCACTGCGAGCAGTGCGGCGAGGTGCCCGTGCCCGAGTCCGACCTGCCGGTCCGGCTGCCGGATGCCGCGGGGCTCGACCTGCGGCCGAAGGGCTCGAGCCCGCTCGGCGCGGCCGAGGAGTGGGCGAGCGTCACCTGCCCGAACTGCGGCGGCGACGCCCGGCGCGACTCCGACACGATGGACACCTTCGTCGACAGCTCGTGGTATTTCCTGCGCTACCTGAACCCGAACGACGACGACCGCGCCTTCGACCCCGCCGAGGCCGAGAAGTGGATGCCGGTCGACCAGTACGTCGGCGGCGTCGAGCACGCGATCCTGCACCTGCTCTACGCACGGTTCTTCACCAAGGTGCTGTTCGACCTCGGCTACCTCGGGTTCACCGAGCCGTTCACGTCACTGCTCAACCAGGGCATGGTGATCATGGACGGCCACAAGATGTCGAAGTCGAAGGGCAACCTGGTCGAGTTCGCCTCCGAGCTGTCCGCCCACGGCGCCGATGCGCTGCGCGTCACCATGGCGTTCGCGGGCCCGCCCGAGGACGACATCGACTGGGCGGACGTGTCGCCGGTCGGTGCCGCGAAGTTCCTCGCGCGCGCCTGGCGCATCTCGGGCGAGGTCGCCTCGAGCCCGGATGTCGAGTGGAAGACGGGCGACCCGGCGCTGCGCCGCATCACGCATCGCCTGCTGGCGGACGCGCCCGGCCTGGCCGAGTCGTTCAAGTTCAACGTGATCGTCGCGCGACTCATGGAGCTCGTGAACGCCACGCGCAAGGCGATCGACTCGGGGGCCGGCCCGGCGGATGCCGCCGTGCGCGAGGCCGCCGAGGTGACCGCGATGATCCTCGACCTGTTCGCCCCGTACACGGCCGAGGACATGTGGCAGCGCCTGGGCTACGAGCCGACCGTGGCGAACGTGGTGTGGCGGAAGGCCGACCCCGCCCTGCTCGTCGAGGAGTCCGTGACGGCGATCGTGCAGGTCGACGGGAAGGTGCGCGACCGCATCGAGGTGTCGCCGAAGATCGGCGCCGACGAGCTCGAGTCCCTCGCCCGCGCGTCGGACGCGGTGACCCGATCGGTCGCCGGGCGCGAGATCGCGAACGTGATCGTGCGCGCGCCGAAGCTCGTGAACATCGCCACGCGCCGCTAGCCCGACCCGGCCTCCACAGGCGGGGCCGGCTCCGGTTCGTCGCACGTGACGCGGGTTCGCTGCCGACGGTCGTGCCGGCGCGGCTAGCGTGCCCGCATGCCCGTGCGTGAGCCCATCGAATCCGACCCGGTCGAGTCGAGCGCCGACGTCGACCCGCTGACCGCGCTCGACGAATCACGCGTCGGGCCCCGCCGACGCATCGCGGTCGGGGCGGCGGTCGTGGTCTTCGTCGCCTCCGTCGCCGTCTCGGCGTTCGCCGCGTTCGCCTCCGGCGGCGGCGGGATGCAGGGCGAGGTCGGCGCGCCGGGCGTGACGATCGACGGCGTCGGCGCGGTGGATCCCGCCGCCTCGGGCACGGCGAATCCGGCGGCCGCGACGCCCACGCTCCTCGTGCACGTCCTCGGCGCGGTCGCCCGGCCGGGCATCGTCGAGCTCGCGCCGGGTGCGCGCGTCGTCGACGCCGTGGGGGCAGCGGGCGGACTGGCGCCGGACGCCGACCCGGGCGGGGTCAACCTCGCCCGCGCGCTCGTCGACGGCGAGCAGCTCGTGGTACCGGTCCTCGGGGCCGAACCCGCCGCCGCGGCATCCGGTGGCGCGGCGGCCGGGGATGGGCGGGTGAGCCTCAACCAGGCCGACGTCGCCGCTCTCGACACGCTTCCCCGCATCGGTCCCGCGCTCGCCCAGCGCATCATCGACTGGCGCGAGGCGAACGGCCCGTTCACGGATGTCTCGCAACTCCTCGACGTCGCCGGCATCGGCGATGCGGTCTACTCCGGTCTCGCCGACCTCGTGACGCTCTGAGTGCGCCGCCACGACCTGCGCCTCCTGCCCGCCGCGATCGTCGCATGGGCGGCCGCGTGGCTGGCGACGGGGGTGCCGGATGATGGGATCCCGGTGTGGTGCCTGCCGGTCCTGTGCTGGCTCCTCGCCGGGCTCGTGCTCGCCGCGGCGATCATCGCCGAGCGACGACGCGGGTTCTGGCGGCCGGAGATATCGGGTCGGTCGGGGGAGACGCCGGGGCAGCGCGCGCGGGTGCGCCGTCTCGCGCATCGATGGTCGACCCATATCGCCCTCGCGGCCGCGTGCGCCGGCGTCGCCGCGACCTCCGCCGGCATCGCGCTGGCTGGGCGCGAGACGGGCACGCTGTCCGAGGCTGCGGCGTCGCGCACCTGGGTCGAGGTCGAGATGCGCCTGGAGTCGGCGGCTCGCCCGTCCGTTCCGGCGCCATGGGAGGAGGGCTCGAGCAGTTGGCGGGCACCCGCGACGGTGACCGCGGTGGACGGGCGGTCGCACCGGCCCGTTCGCGTCGAAGCGGTGGTGTCGGGGTCCCCGTCCGTGCCGGGCTTCGGCACGACGCACCTCGTCCGGGTCCGGGCGACCGCCCTGCCCGCCGCGGACCGCGAGGCCTTCCGGTTGCGCGGCGAGCTCCTCGAGTCGGGCGGGGCGCCGTTCCTCGTCGGGTGGACCCATCCGCTCCGGGCGGGCCTCGCGGACGCCGCCGATCGACTGGGCGGCGACGGCGGTGCCCTCGTGCCGGGGCTCGCCATCGGCGACACGTCGGCCGTCTCCGACGAGCTCCGGGAGGCCATGACCGTCGCCTCGCTGACCCACCTCACGGCCGTCTCGGGAGCGAACTGCGCGATCGTCACGGCGGCCGTGTTCTGGGCGGCCGGCAGGGCGGGCGCGCCGCGTCCGCTGCGGATCGGGATCGCGTTGGCCGCGCTCGCGGGGTTCGTCCTGCTCGTGACACCCGAGTCCAGCGTCGTGCGCGCCGCGGTCATGGCGGTCGTCGTGCTGGTCGCGCTGGGCGTGGGCCGGTCCGGCGGAGGAGCGTCGGCCCTCGCCGTGGCCGCGGTGGTCCTCCTGGCGATCGACCCCTGGTACGCCCGCGACTTCGGCTTCGCCCTGTCCGTGTGCGCCACCGGAGGGCTCATCCTGCTCTCCGGACCGCTCGGTGCGCGACTGTCGCGCTGGATGCCGCGGCCGGTCGCCGTGATGACCGCCATCCCGCTCGCCGCGCAGCTGGCGTGCCAGCCGGTGCTGATCCTGCTCGAACCGTCCATGCCGGTCTACGGCGTGCCCGCGAACCTCCTCGCCGCGCCCGCAGCTCCCGTCGCGACGGTCGCCGGGCTCGTCGGGTGCCTCATCCTCCCCGTCCTGCCCTCCGTCGGCTTCGCGGCGCTGCAGGTCGCGTGGCTGCCTGCGACGTGGATCGCGCTGCTCGCGCACGGCGTCGATCGGCTCCCGGTCACCTCCCTGCCGTGGATGCCCGATGCGCCGGGCGCAGCGCTGTGCGCGGTCGGGGTGGCGGCCGGGCTGGTCGCGGCCATCCGTGCTGGCACCCGGGTGCGGACGGTGGCCGCAGTGATCCTGATCGTGTCGGTCGCACTCCCGCTCGGAGCGGCGGCCGGTCGGCCCGTGGTCGCGCGAGCGGTGCTCCCCGCAGACTGGGAACTGGTGCAGTGCGACGTCGGCCAGGGCGACGCCGTGCTCGTCCGCGATGGCGATGCGGTCATGCTGGTCGATGCCGGCGCGGAACCGGCGGCGCTCGCCCGCTGCCTCGACCTGACCGGCGTCGACCGTCTCGACCTTGCGGTCATCACGCACTGGGATGCGGATCACGCGGGCGGCGTCGAGGCGATCGCCGGTCGGGTCGACGTCGTCCTGCACGGCCCGCTCGACGGGGCCAGGTCGAGCCGGGCGCTCGACCCGCTCGTCCGCGGCGGGGCCGAGGCGGTCGAGGTCGGCGCGGGCGCCTCCGGTGCACTCGGGCGGGCCCACTGGCGGGTGCTGTGGCCTCCGCCGCGCACCGAGCCCGGCAACGATGCGAGCGTGGTGATCGACCTGCGCACAGCGCGATACCGGGCCGTCTTCCTCGGCGACCTCGGAGAGACGGCGCAGGAGCGGCTGCGCCGCGACCATCCGATCGGCTCGGCCGACCTCGTGAAGGTCGCCCACCACGGCAGCGCCGACCAGAGCAGCGAGCTCTACCGCCAACTGCGGGCCCCGGTCGGCCTCGTCGGCGTCGGCGCCGACAACGGGTACGGGCACCCGACCGATTCGCTCCTGGACCTGCTCGACGAGGCCGGGACCCACGTGATCCGAAGCGATCGGTCGGGCACCGCGGCGCTCGTGGCGATCGAGGGCGGGTTCGCCGTGTGGACCGAGCGTGCGGATCAGGTCGGTGGTGATCCGTAGACTGGTGCGGCACATCGGAGGGAGCGCACGTGGCGGCACGCGGAGGCACGGCGAAGTCCAAGGCGGCGATCCCGCAACTCGCTTGGAGCGCCGTTCGACCGGCGCCGGTGGTCCTGGTCTCGGGCGGGGAGGAGGTACTCGCCGAACGGGCCGTCGCGATGCTCCGCGACACCCTCCGCGACGAGGACCCGGCGCTCGAGGTGAGCGACCTCGAAGCCGACGGCTATCGACGCGGCGAACTGCTCACGCTCGCCAGCCCCTCGCTCTTCGGCGAACCCCGGCTGATCCGAGTGGCCGCAGTCGAACGCTCGACCGACGACTTCCTCGTCGACGCGCTCGAGTACCTCGAGGCGCCCGCCGAGGGCACCGTCGTCGTGCTGCGGCACCGCAGCGGCACCCGGGGCAAGAAGCTCCTCGACGCCATCCGAGCCGGCACCGGCGGCGGCATCGAGATCGTCTGCGCCGAGCTCAAGCGCGACGCCGACAAGCAGGACTTCGCGGCGGCCGAGTTCAAGCTCGCGGGCCGCAGGATCGCGCCGGCCGCGTTGCGCGCGCTCGTCGCGGCGTTCAGCGACGACCTCGGGGAGCTCGCCGCGGCCTGCCGGCAGCTCATCGCCGATGTGCCCGGCGACGTCGACGAGGCCACGGTCGCCAAGTACTACGGCGGCCGCGTCGAGACCACCGCGTTCACGGTCGCGGACTCGGCCATCGCGGGGCGCCACGGCGACGCGATCATCGCCCTGCGGCACGCGCTCGACTCGGGCGCCGACCCGGTCCCGATCGTCGCCGCGTTCGCCATGAAGATCCGCACGATGGCCAAGGTCGCCGGCGCGCGCGGCGCGGCGGCCTCCTCGCTAGGGCTCGCGCCGTGGCAGGTCGACCGGGCGCGCCGGGACCTTCAGGGCTGGGATGACGAGGGCCTGGGCGCGGCCATCGAGGCCCTCGCCGCTGCGGATGCCGCCGTGAAGGGTGCCGAGCGCGACCCGGTGTTCGCGCTGGAGCGTCTCGTCGGCGTGATCAGCGCCCGCGGGCGCGCCCTCGCCTGACGACGCCCGTCGCGGGCACACGCCCTCGCCGCGGGCACACGCCCGTGCAAGGCCCGTCTCGGGCGGGAACGCCGAAGGGCCCCGCACCGTCTCCGGTGGGGGCCCTTCGGTCGAGTGCGGCGGTCGCTCAGAGCGCGGCGACCTGCTTCGCGATGGCCGACTTGCGGTTCGCGGCCTGGTTCTTGTGGATGACGCCCTTGCTCACGGCCTTGTCGAGCTTGCGGGTCGCGACGCGGAGGGCCGCGGTGGCCTTCTCCTTGTCGCCCTCGGCGATGGCCTTGCGGGTCGCGGTGATGACGGTCTTGAGCTCGCTCTTCACGGCCTTGTTGCGCTCCTGCGCCTTCAGGTTGGTGCGGATGCGCTTGATCTGCGACTTGATGTTTGCCACGTGGTTCGTCTTTCGTGTGTTCTGCGGGTACCGGAGTTGCCGCAATCGGTAGAGGGGCCGTCGCGGCGCATCGTGCGGGGTGGGACCCACACGCAAGCCAACAGGCAACGATACCAGTTCGCCCGGCACGACGCCAAAGCGCGCGGCCGTCAGACGGGCGCGCGCGAGGCGTCCCGCCGGGCGGCGCGCAGCTCGAGCTCCGCCACGACGCCGAGGATCGTCGCGGTGAACTCCGCCGGTCGCACCAGGCTCACGAGGTGCGTCGCCCCCTCGACGTGGATCAGGTGCCCGTCGCGGGCGGCGCGAAGCAAGCGGCGCTCCTCGATCCGGAAGTGGTCGTACCTCCCGTTCACGAACCAGATCGGCACCTCGACGGCCGCGATCGACGCCTCGATGTCGAGCTCGGCGACCGCCCCGATCGCCGGCTGCATGACGTCGAGGGCCACGCCGCCCGCGACCACGTCCTCGACCGCGGCCGGCGGCAGGAACAGCCGCGCCATGGTGTCGTTCAGCCATCGGCCGCGGTCGGGCAGCCGCCGGATCACGGCGGCCAGTGCCAGGTACCCCCGCAACCCGGCACCGCGGGGCCGGGTGCCGCAGGACGCGGCCACGAGCCCGTCGAGCCGGTGCGGATGCCGCGCCGCGTACTCGATCGCGAGGTACCCGCCGAGGCTCAGCCCCACGAGCAGGCGCGGCGACCGCGGGTCGGCATCGGCGAGCGCCTCGTCGATCGCGCGCATCGCGTCGTCCAGCGTGAACGCCTGGTCGAGGCGCGCGCCGTGGCCGGGCAGGTCGACGGGGACCACCTCGATGTCGTGTCGCGCGAGGCGCGCGACCTGCCCGCGCCACATCGTCGCCGACGTGCGGATACCGTGGACGAGGACGACGCGGGCGCGCGGCATCCGTCAGCCCGCCCGGATCGCGCCGAGTTCGCGCGCCTTCGCGACGGCGGCGGTGCGCGAACCCACGCCGAGCTTGGTGAAGATGTGCACGAGGTGCGACTTCACGGTCGCCTCGCTGAGGAAGAGCGCCTGGCCGATCTCGCGGTTCGTGCTGCCCGCCGCGACCAGCGCGAGCACCTCCGCCTCCCGTACGGTGAGCCGCTGGTCGGCGCTGCGCTGCGACGCGTCGAGTCGTGAGGCCACCGCGGGCGCGAGTGCCGACTCGCCGGCGGCGGCGGCACGGATGGCGGCGACGAGCTCGCCGGGCGGGGCGTCCTTCAGCAGGTAGCCGCTCGCGCCGGCTTCGATCGCGCCGAGGATGTCGGCGTCGGTGTCGTAGTTCGTGAGTACGAGCACGCGGGGTGCGCCGGGAGTGGCGCGGATCCGCCGGGTGGCGTCGACGCCCTGCAGTCGCCCGGGGAACTGGAGGTCCATGAGCACGAGGTCGACGCCCGGCGTCATCGCGAGCGAGACCGCCTCCTCGGCCGTGGACGCCTCGGCGACCACGCGCAGGTCGGGTTCGGCCTCGAGCAGCGCGCGCATGCCCGCTCGGACGACGGGATGGTCGTCGCTCAGGACGAGCCGGATCATGCCGTCACCGCCGGGATGCGCACCGACAGCGCCGTGCCGCCGCCGGGAGAGGACTCGACGTCGGCCGAGCCGCCGAGCGCCTCGGCCCGCTGCCGGATGGCGCGCAGCCCGAACGAGGCGCCGGCGGAGCCCTCGGGTTCCAGTCCGGCCGGGTCGAAGCCGATGCCGTTGTCGACGACGTCGAGCGCGACCTCGTCGCCGAGGTAGCTGAGCGTGAGCTCGGCCCTGGCGGCATCCGCGTGCTTGACGACGTTGGAGAGCGAGCCCTGGGCGATGCGCAGCAGGGTCGCCTCGATCGACATGGGGAGGGCCACCGGGTGCCCGCTCAGCGAGAACGAGACCCGGGTGCGCGACCCCGACTGGGCTGCCTGCTCGTTGGTGGCCTCGGCGAGCCGGCGGAGCGCTGCCGGCAGCGTCTGCTCGTCGAGGGCGGGCGGCGTGAGCTCCCGGATGAAGCGCCGCGTCTCTTGCAGGTTGTCGGCGGCGGTCTCGCGGGCGAGCCGGAGCTTGTCGCGCACGGCGCTGTCGTGCACGTCGCGCTCGGCGGCGTGCAGCAGCATCTGGATCGAGGAGAGGCCCTGGGCCACCGTGTCGTGGATCTCGCGCGCGATCCGCTCGCGTTCGGCGAGCGTGCCCGCCTCGCGGCTGGCCGCGGCGAGCTCCTCGCGCGTGGCGAGCAGGTCGAGGATGAGCGACTGGCGCTCGCGCGACTCCACCGCCATGGCCCGGTACCCGAGTCCGATGATCACGGCGACGCCCGCGGAGATGAACGGCCCGAGGATGCTGCCCACCTCGAATCCGAGGTGGGAGGTCGTGCTCCACACGCTGAGCAGGAAGGTCACGGCGACGAGCGGCACGGCGTAGCGCGCGGGCAGCACGTGGAGTTCGAGGAAGAACAGCGGGAACGCCAGGAACGCGGCATCCGGGGTGAGCGCACCCAGCCCGAGCCACAGCCCCAGCAGCATGACGAGCCAGGCCGCGCGCATCCAGGGCGTGACGACCTGGTGGGCGGTGACGACGCCGACGGCGTAGGTGCCGATGAAGGCGATCGAGAGGATGGCGATCGCCACCCGCTGCTCGCCGCCGGTGATCACCGCACGGGCGACGACGAAGAGCGTGAGGCCGACCACGAGGACGTGCAGGCCCACGCGGAGCGACGTGAACACGGGACGGAGCGCCGACGGCTGCACCCGTCCGACGAGTGGGGCATCGAGCACGGTCATGGTGCGATTCAGCGTAGTCCCGGGGCCCCGGAGCGGCATCCGTCGAAAGTGGGATCGCCCGCATGGGAGAATCGTCGGGATGTCTCCGAGAGCCGCTGACCCCCCGGTGCCCGCCGCCACCGATCCCGCGCTGATCCGCAACTTCTGCATCATCGCGCACATCGACCACGGCAAGTCGACGCTGGCCGATCGCATGCTGCAGATCACGGGCGTGGTCGCCGACCGCGACATGCGCGCGCAGTACCTCGACCGCATGGACATCGAGCGCGAGCGCGGCATCACCATCAAGAGCCAGGCCGTGCGCATGCCCTGGGAGCTTTCGGGCACCGCGTACGCGCTGAACATGATCGACACGCCCGGGCACGTCGACTTCAGCTACGAGGTCTCGCGTTCGCTCGCGGCGTGCGAGGGCGCGATCCTGCTCGTCGACGCGGCGCAGGGCATCGAGGCGCAGACGCTCGCGAACCTGTACCTCGCGCTCGAGAACGACCTCGAGATCATCCCGGTCCTGAACAAGATCGACCTCCCGGCCGCCGAGCCCGAGAAGTACGCGCGCGAGCTCGCCGACCTCATCGGCGGCTCGCCCGACGACGTGCTCCGCGTGTCCGGCAAGACCGGCATGGGCGTCGAGGACCTGCTCGACCGCGTCGTCGAGCGCATCCCCGCCCCGGTGGGCGACGCGGATGCCCCGGCGCGGGCGATGATCTTCGACTCCGTCTACGACAGCTACCGCGGCGTCGTCACCTACGTCCGGATGGTCGACGGCAAGCTGAACCCGCGCGAGCGCATCCAGATGATGTCGACCAGGGCGACGCACGAGATCCTCGAGATCGGCGTGAGCGCGCCCGAGCCGACGCCCACCAAGGGCCTCGGCGTCGGCGAGGTGGGCTACCTCATCACGGGCGTGAAGGACGTGCGGCAGTCGAAGGTCGGCGACACCGTCACGACCGCGTCGAAGCCGGCCGCCGAACCGCTCGCCGGCTATACCGAGCCGCTGCCCATGGTCTTCTCGGGCCTGTACCCGATCGACGGCAGCGACTACCCCGAGCTCCGCGAAGCGCTCGACAAGCTCAAGCTGTCGGATGCCGCGCTCGTCTACGAGCCCGAGACGTCGGTCGCGCTCGGCTTCGGCTTCCGCTGCGGGTTCCTCGGGCTGCTGCACCTCGAGATCGTCACCGAGCGGCTGCGTCGCGAGTTCGACCTCGACATCATCGCGACCGCGCCGTCCGTGGTCTACGAGGTCACGACCGAGGACAAGAAGACCGTCACGGTCACCAACCCGAGCGAGTTCCCGACCGGCGGCAAGATCGCCGAGGTGCGGGAGCCCATCGTGAAGGCCGCGATCCTCGCGCCGAAGGACTACGTCGGCACCATCATGGAGCTCTGCCAGTCGCGTCGCGGCACGCTGCTCGGCATGGAGTACCTCGGCGAGGACCGGGTCGAGATCCGCTACAACATGCCGCTCGGCGAGATCGTCTTCGACTTCTTCGACAACCTCAAGTCGAAGACCGCCGGCTACGCGTCGCTCGACTACGAGCCGGCAGGCGACCAGGCGGCCGACCTCGTGAAGGTCGACATCCTGCTCCAGGGCGAGCAGGTCGACGCGTTCAGCGCGATCGTGCACCGCGACAAGGCGTACGCGTACGGCGTGCTCATGACCGGTCGCCTGCGCGAGCTGATCCCGCGGCAGCAGTTCGAGGTGCCGATCCAGGCGGCGATCGGCGCCCGCATCATCGCGCGCGAGTCGATCCGCGCCATCCGCAAGGACGTGCTCGCCAAGTGCTACGGCGGTGACATCACCCGCAAGCGCAAGCTCCTCGAGAAGCAGAAGGAGGGCAAGAAGCGCATGAAGATGGTCGGCCGCGTCGAGGTTCCCCAGGAGGCGTTCATCGCCGCGCTCTCGGGCGAGACCGAGAAGAAGGACGCGAAGAAGTAGCGCTCAGGCGCCATTTCGTAGAATCGACGGATGACTCGACGCAGCACGTTCACCGACCAGTCGGTGACCTACGGCGCGATCGGCGCCACGCTCGATCCCGACCTGCTGCGGTACCCGCCCTCCGGGTTCCGCCCGGCCGAGGACTCGGTGAAGCTCGGTTCCGGCCGCGAGCGCTTCGACCGCGCCGCCGAGGAGCTCATGACCTGGGGCGTCCAGAAGGGCGCCGGGTTCGAGGTGGCCGAGGTCGCTCCGGGCACGGGCGCGCAGTACACGGGCATCGCGTACGACGCCGACGGCTCGCCCCTGACGGAGCAGCCGACCGCGCGGGCCGAGCAGCGCTTCGCCGCCGACGGCACGCCGTTCGTGTCGGCGGGCATGACCGCGGTGCTCCGTCGCCGCGAGCGGTTCCGCACCCGCGTGGTGCCGGTGCTCGTGGTCTACGTGGTCGACGAGCCGGGCCGCATCGGCTTCGCCTACGGCACCACCGGAGAGTCGCCCGAGCACGGCGAGGAGGCGTTCGTCCTCGAGCACCGCGACGACGACAGCGTGTGGCTCACCATCCGCTCGGCGCTCGAGCCCAGGGGCGGCATCCACCGCCTGCTCGCGCCCCTCGTGCGTCGTCGCCGGCGTGAGCTCACCCGCGCCGAGCTCCGCGCGCTGCACCCCGCGTACACCTGACGTGGCCGGTCCGCTCCCGATCGCCGATCCCGCTCCCGCTGACGGCCTGCTGCCCGCGACGGCGGTGACGGATGCCGCGACGCGCGCCTTCGGCCTGTACGTCCACGTGCCGTTCTGCCGGGTGCGCTGCGGCTACTGCGACTTCAACACGTACACGGCGGGGGAGCTGCGCGGCGTCAGCCAGGCGCAGTACGCCGACCAGGCCGTCGACGAGATCCGGCTCGCGGGTCGCGTGCTCGCGGCATCCGGCGCACCGGACCGACCCGCCCAGACCGTGTTCTTCGGCGGCGGCACGCCCACGATGCTGCCTGCGACCGATCTGGTGCGCATGTTGCGCGGCATCCGCGACGAGTTCGGCCTCGCGAGCGGCGCCGAAGTGACCACCGAGGCCAATCCGGACTCGGTGGGACCGGAGGACCTGCAGCGCCTCGCCGAGGGCGGGTTCACCCGCATCTCGTTCGGCATGCAGTCCGCCGTGCCGCACGTGCTCGCCGCGCTCGACCGCACGCACGACCCCGCCCGCGTACCGCTCGTCGTCGGCTGGGCGCGCGACGCCGGGCTCGACGTGAGCCTCGACCTCATCTACGGCACGCCGGGGGAGTCGCTCGACGACTGGCGCACCAGCGTCGAGTCGGTGCTCGCCGAACGACCCGACCACGTCAGCGCCTACGCGCTCATCGTGGAGGACGGCACGAAGCTCGCCCGGCAGCTGCGTCGCGGCGAACTGCCGGCGTTCGACGACGACCTCACTGCCGACATGTACGAGCTGGCCGACGAGCGGTTCGCTGCGGCCGGGTACGAGTGGTACGAGGTGTCGAACTGGGCGACGGATGCCGCGCACCGCTCCCGCCACAACCTCGGGTACTGGCGCGGCGACGACTGGTGGGGCGTCGGCCCCGGCGCCCACAGCCACGTCGGCGGTGTGCGGTGGTGGAATGCGAAGCACCCGGCGGCGTACGCCGAGCGCCTGGCGGCGGGCGTGTCGCCGGCAGTCGGGCGCGAGACGCTCGGCGCGGCGGCGCGCGAGACCGAGCGCGTGCTGCTCGGCACCCGGATCCGCGACGGGCTCGAGCTCGCCTCGCTGGGTGCCGGCGGTCGCCGCGAGGTCGCCGCGCTCATCGCCGACGGACTCGTGGACGCGAAGAACGCCCTCGCCGGGCGGCTCACGCTCACCCGGCGAGGGCGTCTGCTGGCGGACGCCGTCGTGCGGCGCCTGCTGTACTCGGTGATCGAGTAGCGCCGAAGGCGCGTACCGAGATCAGCTCACGAACTTGATCGCGATCGGGTAGACGTAGGGCTGGCCCTGGTTCGCCTTCATCGCGGCGATGATGCCGAACACGATCGCGGCGACCCACGCGGCGAACAGGATCAGGAAGCCGATCAGCACGAACGCGAGGACCCAGCCGACGACGTACGCGATGAGCAGCGTGATCTGGAAGTTCAGCGCGGTGGCCGAGTGCGCGCGGATGAACGCGCCGCGGTCCTTCAGCACCAGGTAGCCGATGAGCGGCGGCAGGAACCCGAACAGGATGCCGCCGATGTGGATCAGCGTGGCCCAGAGCCGCTGGTCGGGCGGGCTCATCTCCTGCGCTGCGGCGCCGTAGCCGGGGCCGCCCGCGGGCGGCGGGGTCGGGCCGCCGGGCGGCGGGGGAGGCGTGCTGCCTCCGGGAGGAGGCGGGGGCGTGCTGCCGCCGGGCGGCGGAGTGCTGGGCGGAGTGGGCGGGGTGGGAGGTGGTGCGTCGGACATGATGCTGGCTCCTTGGTCGGTCGCACGCCGTGTCGCGAGGCGTTTCTTCATGCTGGCACACGGCGACGCGCCGGTCGAGAGGTCTCGAACCGGCGCGTCGTGAGGAGCTGTGCGGCTACTTGATGAGGCGCAGGGCGAACGGGTAGCGGTAGTGCCGACCGTCCTTCACCTGCAGGAAGGCGATGATCGAGAAGACGACGCCGAGGATCCACGGCACGTAGGTGAGGAAGCCGAGGACGGCCCCGATGCCGAAGGTGACGATCGTGAGCACCGTCACGGCGATCCACAGGGCGACCGTGGCGATGGTGAGCGTGATCTGGAAGTTCAGCGCCTCCTTCGCCTCGGTGTTCGTGAACGAGCCGCGGTCCTTGAAGACGAGCCAGATGATGAGCGACGGCAGGATGCCGAGGATGCCGCCGAGGTGGGCGAACGACGCCCACTGGACGTCCTGCTCGTGCGAGAGCGGCGCGGCAGCGGCCGGCTGCGGGGTGTTGGGATCGGTCATGCGGGGTGCCTTTCGGGTTTGACGGGGGATGCCCGCCGGCCGCGCCGAGCGGGCGCGCGCCGGTGACGGCGATGCACACGCTACTGCGGCAGCACGCGGACCGGCAACGGCGCCATCCCCGGATGACGCGATATGATTAGCAGTCAGCTGAACCGAGTGCTAAGCGCACGATCCGCCCGACCGGTCGAGGGAAGCGAGGGTCCATGGTCTCCGAGCGCAGTCTCGCCGTCCTCCGTGCCATCGTCCAGGACTACGTGGCCTCGCGCGAGCCGGTCGGCTCGAAGACGATCGTCGAGCGCCATCACTTCGGCGTCTCGGCCGCGACCATCCGCAACGACATGGCGCTCCTCGAGGAGGAGGAGCTGATCGCGGCGCCGCACACGTCGTCCGGTCGCATCCCGACCGACAAGGGCTACCGGGTGTTCGTCGACCAGCTCGCCGACATCCGCCCGCTCTCGACCGCGCAACGGCAGGCGATCGAGACGTTCCTCGGCGAGTCGAACGACCTCGACGAGCTGCTCTCCCGCACGGTCCGGCTCGTCGCGCAGCTCACGCGGCAGCTCGCCGTGGTGCAGTATCCGAGCTTCGCACGGGCGCGCGTGCGTCACGTCGAGCTCGTCTCGCTGGCGCCGACGCGGGTGCTGTGCATCCTCATCTCCGACTCCGGCCAGGTCGAGCAGCGGCTGGCCGAACTCGACCACCCGGTCGACGAGGAGACGCTGCACCGACTGCGCGACCGGCTCAACGAGGTCGCCGCCGGGCTCACCATGACCGAGGCGGCGACCGCGCTCTCGGCCGAGACCGAGCAGGCCGACCGCGCCCACGCCGAGGTGCTCCGCACGCTCGCCGCGACGCTCGCCGACCAGGCGAACGTGACCCGGAGCGACCGACTGGTCGTCGCCGGCGCGGCGAACCTCGTGCGCACCGAGCAGGACTTCGCCGGCAACATCCTCGGCGTCATCGAGGCGATCGAGGAGCAGGTCGTGATCCTGCGGCTGTTCGGCGAGATGCACTCCGACGACGGCATCGCCGTGCGCATCGGCCGCGAGAACGCCCCGTACGGGCTCGGCGAGACCTCGGTCGTCACGAGCTCGTTCGCCGTGCCGGGGCGCGACGTGTCGCGGCTCGGCGTGGTGGGTCCCACCCGCATGGACTACTCCCAGAGCATGGCCGCCGTGCGCGCCGTGGCTCGCTACCTCTCCCGGACCCTCGGCGAGAGCTGATCCCCGGACCGCCCCGCGCGGCATCCGTCACCGGCAACCGAAAGGACACGCCCTCCGTGGCCGACCATTACGAGGTCCTCGGCGTCTCGCGCGACGCCACCCCCGACGAGATCAAGAAGGCCTACCGGCGGCTCGCCCGCGAGCTGCACCCCGACGTCAACCCGGGCACCGAGGCATCCGAGCGCTTCAAGCAGGTCACGCACGCCTACGACGTGCTCTCCGACCCGAGGCAGCGGCAGCAGTACGACCTGGGCGGCGGCCAGGGCGGCTTCAACGGGGCCGGCTTCGGCGGGTTCGGCGACATCTTCGAGACGTTCTTCGGCGCGGGGCAGTCCACGCGCGGCCCGCGCTCGCGCCGCGAGCGCGGCCAGGATGCGCTCATTCGGCTCGAGGTGGCCCTCGACGACGTGATCTTCGGCACCCACCGCGAGATCGACGTCGACACCGCGGTCACCTGCGAGACGTGCCACGGCTCGTGCTGCCAGCCCGGCACGGCTCCGGTCACCTGCGACATCTGCGGCGGCACCGGGCACATCCAGCGCGCGGTGCGTTCGCTCCTCGGCAACGTGATGACCTCGAGCCCGTGCGGTTCGTGCCGCGGCTACGGCACGATCATCGCCACGCCGTGCCCCACCTGCCAGGGTCAGGGTCGCGTCCGGGCTCGCCGCACCGTTCCCGTCGACGTGCCGGCGGGTGTCGACACGGGCGTGCGCCTGCAGATGCCCGGCTCGGGCGAGGCGGGCCCCGCTGGCGGGCCGAACGGCGATCTCTACCTCGAGATCAAGGTGCGCAACCACGAGGTGTTCAGCCGCAACGGCGACGACCTGCTATGCACGCTCGAGGTGCAGATGACCGATGCCATCCTCGGAACGACCGCGAAGGTGGAGGCGCTCGACGGCGACGTCGACCTCGAGCTGAAGGCGGGCGTGCAGTCGGGCGAGATCCTGACGGTGCGCGACCGCGGCATCACGCACCTGCGCGGCGGCGGCCGCGGCGACCTCAAGGTCGCCGTCCACGTCGTGACGCCGACGAAGCTGAGCCACAAGGAGCGCGAGCTCGTGCAGCAGCTGGCCAAGCACCGCAAGGCGCAGCCTCCGCAGCTCGGCCACTTCCAGCAGGGGCTGTTCGCGCGCCTGCGCGACCGGTTCCTCGGCTGACGGCGGGGCGGATGCCGCGATGAGCAGCCTCTACCTCGACGAGACCCTCGACCTGGCCGGGGTCGCGCCGGGTGCGTCGGTCGTGCTCGACGGCGACGAGGCGCGCCACGCGGTGACGGTGGCGCGGGTCCGGGTGGGCGAGCGCGTCTCGATCGGCGACGGTCGAGGACGCATCGTGACGGGCGAGGTCGCCGCGACGGAGTCGCGCCGGCTCGAGCTCGTCGTCGACGAGGTGCGCGAGGAGCCCGAGCCGGCCCCGCGGCTGACGCTCGTGCAGGCGCTCGCGAAGGGCGACCGGGACGAGCTCGCGGTGCAGGCGGCGACCGAGCTCGGCGTCGACCGGGTCGTGCCGTGGGCGGCGACGAGGTCGGTGTCGCGCTGGGAGGGGCCGAGGGCCGAGAAGGGCCGCGCACGCTGGGCCGCCATCGTGCGTGAGGCGGTGAAGCAGTCGATCCGCTCGCGCATCCCCGTGGTGGAGCCGGTCGCCGCCACGCGCGAGCTCCCGGCTCGGCTGCAGGGCGAGCGGATGCTGCTGCTCGTGCCCGGCGCCGAGACCCCGCTGTCCGGCATCCGCCACGACGGGCGTGACCTGTCCCTCGTGGTCGGACCGGAGGGCGGCATGGACCCCGCGGAGATCGCGCGGCTCGTCGACGCCGGCGCGGAACCGGTGCGGCTCGGCGACTCGGTGCTGCGCACCTCGACGGCCGGCCCCGCGGCGATCGCGGTGCTGTCGGTCGCGCTCGGGCGGTGGTGAGCCATCCGTCGCTACGATGGGGGGATGAGCGGAACGGCTGAGCCCACGGTGTTCGAGCGCATCGCCGCCGGCGAGATCCCGGCGCGCATGGTCGCCGAGACCGAGCGCATCATCGCGTTCCACGACATCTCGCCGCAGGCGCCGGTGCACGTCGTCGTGACGCCGCGCACGGCCGAGTACCGCGACGTCGTCGAACTCGCGGCCGCCGACCCCGAACTGCTCGCCGAACTCGTCTCGGTGGCTCGCGGCATCGCCGACGAGCTGGCCGACGGCCAGTTCCGACTGGTCTTCAACACCGGCCCCGCTGCGGGCCAGACGGTGTTCCACGTCCACGCCCACGTCCTCGGCGGCGGGCTCGAGGAGGGATCGCTTGGCGGGCGCTGACGACCAGGGCGAGATCCGGCCCGCCGCCCCGGCGGCGGCATCCGACGAGGACCGCATCCACGTCGACGGCATCGCGATGGTGCGCCTGCTCGGACCGCAGGACCGGCTGCTCACGAGCATCGAACGCGAGTACCCGGGCGTCGACGTCCACGTTCGCGGCAACGAGATCGCCATCCGCGGCGACGACGACCAGCGGCGGCGCGTGCGCCGTCTCATCGAGGAACTCCTCGAACTCGTCCGTGGCGGCGAGGACCCGACGCCCATCGAAGTGAGGAGCTCCGCCCGAATGCTCGACGCCGACCCGAACTCCCGGCCATCCGAGGCGCTCGGCCAGGTGATCGTGTCGGCTCGTGGCCGCTCGATCCGCCCGAAGACCGAGGGCCAGCGCGCGTACGTCGACGCGATCGACGAGAACACGATCGTCTTCGGCATCGGACCCGCCGGTACCGGCAAGACCTACCTCGCGATGGCGAAGGCGGTGCAGGCCCTCCAGCGCAAGGAGGTGAACCGCATCATCCTGACGCGTCCCGCGGTGGAGGCGGGGGAGCGGCTCGGCTTCCTGCCGGGCACGCTGACCGACAAGATCGATCCCTACCTCCGGCCGCTGTACGACGCGCTGAACGAGATGATGGATCCCGAGATGGTGCCGAAGCTGCTCGCCTCGGGCACCGTCGAGGTCGCACCGCTCGCGTACATGCGCGGCCGCACGTTGAACGACTCGTTCGTCGTCCTCGACGAGGCGCAGAACACGACGCCCGAGCAGATGAAGATGTTCCTCACCCGACTCGGGTTCGGCTCGCGGATGGTCGTCACCGGCGACATCACGCAGGTCGACCTGCCGGGCGGTTCGTCCGGTCTCCGGCTGGTCACCCGCATCCTCGACGGCGTCGACGACATCCACTTCGCGCGGCTGACGAGCGACGACGTCGTCCGCCACACGCTGGTCGGCCGCATCATCGACGCCTACACCGAGTTCGACCAGCGCGCGCAGGCGCAGCGGTTCGAGCGCGAGCAGGCGCGCGAGTTCGCCAACCGGGCCGAGCGTCGCGGTGCGGAGCGCCGCGGTGCCGCCGGTCCGCGCGACCACCTGCCGAGGAAGAGGAGCACGTGAGCATCGAGGTCAACAACGAGTCGGCCGTCGAGGTCGACGAGGCGGCGCTGCAGCGCCTCGCGGTGTATGCGCTCGATGCCCTGCACGTCCACCCCGACGCCGAGCTCGCGATCGTCCTCGTCGACGAGGGCGCGATGGAGCAGCTGCACGTGCAGTGGATGGACGAGCCGGGGCCGACCGACGTCCTGAGCTTCCCCATGGACGAGCTTCGACCCGGCACCGAGGACCAGCCGGCGCCGCCCGGCCTGCTCGGCGACGTGGTGCTCTGCCCGCAGGTCGCCGAGGCCCAGGCTCGCGCCGCGGGGCACTCGCTCCTCGACGAGCTGCAGCTGCTCACCGCGCACGGCATCCTCCACCTGCTCGGCTTCGACCACGCCGAACCCGCCGAGGAGCGGGAGATGTTCGGGTTGCAGCGCGACCTGCTCGTCGGCTTCGCCATGCAGGAGCGCCGCCGCTGACCATGATGCTGCCCTGGCTCTTCCTCGCCGCGGCGCTCGTGCTCGTCGCCTTCGGCGGACTCATGGCCGCGGTCGATTCGGCGATCAGCGTGAGCTCGCGGGCCGACCTCGTGGAGATGTCGGTCGGCGCGCGCGCCGAGCGGTCCCTCCGGGCGATCGCGGACGACGCCGGCGCGCACGTCAACGCCGTGAACTTCATGCGCATCCTCGCCGAGACGACGGCGGCGGTGCTCGTGACGCTCGCCTTCGCGTCGTTCCTCGACGATGTCTGGCTCGTCCTGCTGGTCTCGGCGCTGATCATGACCGCCGTGTCGTTCGTGCTCGTCGGCGCCAGCCCGCGCAGCGTCGGGCGGGCGCACGCGTCCGCCGTGCTGCGCCTGTCGGCGCCGCTCATCCGGTTCGTCCGGGTGCTGCTCGGGCCGCTGGCCGACGCGCTCGTCGCCCTCGGCAACCGGGTCACGCCCGGCCGGGTGCGGTTCGCGGGCGTCGCGAGCGAGGAGCAGCTGCTCAGCATGGTCGACGAGGCGACGGAGCTCGAGGTGCTCGAGCAGGGCGATCGCGAGCTCATCCACTCGATCTTCGCGTTCGGCGACTCGCTCGTGCGCGAGGTGATGGTTCCGCGCACGGACATGGTGACGATCGACCGCTCGGCGCACCTGCCCCAGGCCATGGCCCTGTTCCTGAAGGCCGGCTACTCGCGCATCCCCGTCGTCGACCGCGAGGCCGACGACGTGGTGGGCGTGCTGTACCTGCGTGACCTCGCCCGGCTCGGGTTCGAACGCCCGATCGACGCCGAGACATTGACCGTCGACGATCTGACCCGGCCGGCGAACTTCGTCCCCGACTCGATGCGCGCCGATGCCCTCCTCCGGCAGATGCAGCTCGAGTCCAACCACCTGGCGATCGTGGTCGACGAGTACGGCGGCATCGCCGGGCTGGTCACCATGGAGGACCTCATCGAGGAGCTCGTGGGCGAGATCTCCGACGAGTACGACCGCGACAGCGCGCAGGTCGAGGAGCTCATGGACGGCCGGTTCCGGGTCACCGCGCGCCTGCCGGTCGACGAGCTCGGCGACCTGTTCGGGCTCGACCTCGAGGATGAGGACGTCGACACGGCCGGCGGGCTCCTGGCGAAGGAGCTCGGCCGGTTGCCGCAGCCCGGCGACCGCGCCTCGGTGAGCGGCCTGGTGCTCGAGGCTGAGCGCACCGAGGGGCGCCGCAAGCGCATCGCCACGATCCTGGTCGAGGCCGACCAGGCACTGATCGACGTCCGCGCCGCCTTCGGCGACGACGTCGCACCGACCGAGGGAGACCGCCCATGACCGACTACCGCGCCGGATTCGTGTCGTTCGTGGGGCGGCCCAACGTCGGTAAGTCGACGCTCACCAACGCGCTCGTCGGCGAGAAGGTCGCCATCACGAGCTCCAAGCCGCAGACCACGCGTCGCGCCATCCGCGGCATCGTGCACCGCGACCACGGCCAGCTCATCGTCGTCGACACGCCGGGCCTGCACCGCCCGCGCACGCTGCTCGGCGAGCGCCTCAACTCGCTCGTGCAGACGACCCTCGGCGACGTCGACGTCATCGGGTTCTGCGTGCCCGCGAACGAGGCGATCGGGCCGGGCGACCGGTACATCAACGAGCAGCTCGACCAGTACCCGCGCGCGAAGAAGGTCGCGATCGTCACCAAGACGGATGCCGCGGGCAGGGCCAAGGTCGCCGAGCAGCTGCTCGCGGTGTCGAAGCTTCGCGAGTGGGACGCGATCATCCCGGTCTCGGCGCCGAAGGGCGAGCAGCTCGACGTCCTGGTCGACGAGCTGCTGCAGCTCATGCCCGAGTCGGAGCATCCGCTCTACCCGGCGGAGACGACCACCGATGAGGAGCCCGGCGAGCGGATCGCCGAGTTCGTCCGCGAGGCCGCGCTCGAGGGCGTGTCCGACGAGCTGCCGCACTCGATCGCCGTGGTGGTCGACGACATGATCGAACGCGACGACAAGGATCTCCTCGAGATCTACGCGAACCTCTACGTCGAGCGCGACAGCCAGAAGGGCATCATCATCGGCAAGGGCGGGTCCCGCCTCCGCGAGGTCGGCGAACGCGCTCGCGCACAGATCGAGGCGCTGCTCGGACGCAAGGTGTACCTGGCGTTGCACGTGAAGGTCGCCAAGGACTGGCAGCGCGACCCCAAGCAGCTCGGCCGGCTCGGGTTCTGACCGGGCCCGTCCCGACGCGTCGGCGACGACCGCCGATGCGCTCCCGCGCATCCGGGGCTTCCCTGACCCACCGGGGGGTGCGCGCTCACTAGGCTCGCCGCATGGCTTCCCTACACCGGTCGGTCTCCACCGGCATCAGCACCGCCGTCCTGCTCCTCGCGCTGACCGGCTGCACCGCCCCTTCCGAGCCCGTCGCCACGGAGTCGGCCGCCGCGCCGACGACGACGGAGGCGACTCCGACTCCGACTCCGACGCCGGAGCCGAGCGCCGAGCCCTCGACCCGGCTCGCCGATTGCGGCACGGTGCTCGACGAGGCCGGGAACGCGGACCTCGCCGAGGACAACCTGAAGCCGTTCGAGTTCCAGTACCAGAGCTGGGACTACCCGTTGCTGGCCGAGTTCGTTGCCGACGGCGTGGTCTGCCAGTGGGCCGGCGGCGGCGACGTGTTCGTCGTCGTCGGGCAGCTCGCCATGGACGAGGCCACCTGGGACGCCACCCGCGCCGACCTCGAGGCGACCGGCTACCGTCAGGACGACTCGTTCGGGATCGAGGGCTTCGTCGACGGTCCCGATTCCCCGGATGAGAGCTACCCGGCTCGCGGCTTCGTCTGGCGCGACGGCATCCTGTACTACGTCAGCTACCCGGGCATCCTCGAATTCGTGCCCGCATTCCAGTCCTGACGCTGACCGGCGGGGCGGCCCTGCGGGAGGGCGGCCACCCGGTCTCGCTCAGTCGGCCGGGCGCAATTGCGCGACGACCACGACGGCGTCCTCGCCGTACCGATCGTCGAACGCGCGTTGGAGCGTGCCGTCGTCGAATCGAACCTCGACCACGAGGCGTCCGTTGAGCGGGACCGACGCGAGGAGGCCGGGCACCTCGCCCTCGAGCTCGGACTGCAGCGCGAGCGCCTCGTCCTCCGGCAGCGGGCCCGCCGGGAGGGCGGGATCCCACGGATCCGGCGCATCCCGATCGGCGGGCGGGTCGTACAGCGCGGCGAGGATCGGCTCGCGCGTGACCGTGAACGTCTCGCCGTCCCAGTCGCCCCAGACCGCGTAGGCGCCCCAGGTCACGCCCGAGGCGGTCTCCTCGCCCTCGACGGTCTCCCAGTCCCATCCGACGACCTCGGGACCGCCGCACTGCGGCGGGTACGACTCGGCGATGGCGCCGAGGCACAACTGGGGCGCGTCCTCGTCGACCTGGAGCACCGTGCCGACGGCGTGCACCTCGGTGACCATCTCCGGAAGCGCGGTCGGCAGCCACGGGTCCTCGGTGCCGCGCGAGGCGCCGCCGCCGCTCGTGGCGCAGCCCGCGAGCGAGACGAGCAGGGCGGATGCCGCGAGCATCCCGATCGTGATCCGTGGTGCGTGCATCGTGCCTCCGTCTCCATTGTCGGGGCAGGGGTCCGCCGAAGGGATGATTCCGCGGATTGCGCGCCGGACGGCGCCCGGGCAGGGCGTACCGTGGATCGGTGAGCAACTCGACGAACCGCGCCACGCTCATCGTCGACGGCATCCTCGCCGCCCTGTTCTTCGCGGTGTGCGTGCTCTACGCGTTCGTCGGCGGGTGGCCCGACGTGGTGGTCGTCGTCCTGTTCTCGGCGGCGCTCGCGATCCGGCGCGCCGCGCCGGGCGTATCGCTCGTGGTGGCGTGGGTCGCGGCGTGCGCGCAGATGCTCATGCTGCGCGAGCTGCAGCCGGCGGATGCCGCGGTGTTCGTCGTGGTCTACTCGACCGCGGCGCACGGCTCGAAGGCGGTGCGCTGGTGGGGTCTCGGCTCGGCCGGGGCGGGCGCGGTCATCGCGTCGGCGTACCTCTCGGTGGTGATGCCGCTGGTCAACGGGGTGGGCATCGCCCCGACCACCGACGCGATCGGCCGCATCACATGGTCCGCGCTGCTCTTCGGCGCCGCGATCACTGGGCTGGTCCTGGCGTGGACGATCGGCCTCCTCGCGCGCACGGTCCGCGATTCCCGCGAGCAGCGCCGCCGGGCAGAGCTCGACCGGCGCGAGCGGGAGCACGCGGAGTACCGCTACGTGGTCGAGCAGGAGCGCACGCGCATCGCGCGCGACATGCACGACGTCGTGGCGCATTCGCTCGCGGTGGTGATCGCGCAGGCCGACGGCGCGCGGTTCGCGGCCCGCACCCGCCCCGAGGCCGCGATGGATGCGCTGGAGACGATCTCGGGGGTCGCGCGGGGCGCGCTGGGCGATGTGCGGCTGCTGCTCGGCGAGCTCCGGCATCGCGAGGGCGAGTCGCCGCAGCCGGCGCTCGACGACCTCGACGACCTCCTCGAGCAGGTGCGCGGGGCGGGGCTCGACGTGCGTCGCACCGAACGCGGCGAGCGCGTGCCGCTCGGCGCGGGGCACCAGATCGCGGTGTACCGCATCGTGCAGGAGGGTCTCACGAACGCGCTCCGGCACGGCGACACCGCGCAGCCGGTCGACCTCGCCTTCGACTGGAGCCCGGAGGGCGTGGACGTGCAGGTCGAGAACGCGGTGACGGATGCCGCGCACCCCGGCACCGGTGACGAGACCGGTCCGGGCCCGAGGCACGGCATCCCGGGCATGCGCGAGCGGGCGGAGCTCGCGGGCGGCACGTTCGCCGCCGAGTCCCTCGAGGACGGTCGGTTCCGCATCACGGCCCGCATCCCCGCGCAGGCCGCGTCGTGAGCGCCATCCGCGTCGCCCTCGTCGACGACCAGGCGCTGTTCCGCGCCGGCATCCGCATGCTCGTCGAGTCGCAGCCCGACCTGGTCTTCGCGGGCGACGCCGCCGACGGCCGGGCGGCGATCGCCCTCGCGGAGCGCAGCCGCCCCGACGTCATGCTCATGGACGTGCGGATGCCGCAGCTCGACGGGATCGCGGCCACCGAGCGCATCCTCGCCGATGCCGAGCGCGACGGCCGCGTGCCGCCTCGCATCCTCGTGCTCACGACGTTCGACCTCGACGAGAACGCGGCGCGCGCCATCCGTGCCGGGGCGAGCGGATTCGTGCTGAAGGACGCCGAGCCGGAGTTCCTGCTCGCGTCGATCCGCACGGTGCACCGCGGCAACGCGGTGATCGCCGCGAACGCGACCCGGGAACTCATCGCGAGCGCGTCGCGGGCGAGCGGGCGACGGCCCGCACCGGCGGCGTGGTCGGAGCTGACGGCGCGCGAGCGCGACATCTTCCGCCTCGCGGCCAAGGGGCTCTCGAACGCTGAGATCGCGGCATCCGAGTACCTCGGCGAGGCGACCGTGAAGACGCACCTGAGCCGCGTGCTCGGCAAGCTCGGCCTCCGCGACCGCGTGCAGCTCGTCGTGTTCGCGTACGAGCACGACCTGCCGGTCGACTGACGTCCCGGCCCCGAAGGTCACCCGAGCGGATGACGCGGGCGAGCCGATCGGCGGACGCGTGCGTCCCGGTCCCGTCCATAGCGTCAGAGGCATGCAGATCCAACCCTCAGACCTCGGACTCGTCGCCCGCGTCGCCGGACTCGGCAAGCGATACGGCTCCGGTTCGGGCGCCGTCACCGCGCTCGACGACGTGTCGCTCGGCCTCCGCCGCGGCGAGTTCACCGCCGTCATGGGCCCGTCGGGCTCGGGCAAGTCCACCCTGATGCACATCATGGCCGGCCTCGACTCGCCGACGTCGGGTCGCGCCTGGCTCGGCGACACCGACATCACCGAGCTTCCGGATGCCGCGCTCACGGTCCTCCGCCGTCGCCGCGTGGGCTTCGTGTTCCAGTCCTTCAACCTGGTGCCGACGCTCGACGTGGAGGGCAACGTGCTGCTGCCCTTCGAACTGGACGGACGGACGCCGTCACGTGACGAGCGCGCCGTGATCGACGGGCTCCTCGATCGGCTCGGGCTCGCCTCCCGGCTCCGCCACCGGCCGCATGAGCTCTCGGGCGGGCAGCAGCAGCGCGTCGCGATCGCGCGGGCCCTCGCGACGCGGCCCGACCTCGTGTTCGCCGACGAGCCGACCGGCAACCTCGACTCGCGCACCGGCCGCGAGGTGCTCGCGATCCTCGCCGAGGCGAGCCGGGACTCGGGCCAGTCGATCGCGATGGTCACGCACGACCCGGTGGCCGCCAGCCACGCCGACCGCATCCTCTACCTCGCCGACGGCCGCATCGTGCGCGATGCGACGCGTTCGACGCCCGAGGAGATCGCGACGTACATGCTCGCCATGGAGGCCGCCGCGTGAACCGCCTGAACCTCGCCGACCAGTGGCCCACGTTCACCGTCGCGACGCTCGCGTCGGCGTTCGGGGCGATGCTGCTGCAGGTCACCGGGCTGCTCGGCGCCTCGATCCGCGCGGACGACACGGCCGCGTCATCCGGTACCGCCATGCTCATGCTCGCGATCACCGCCTGGGTGTTCATCGTCATCGCCGTGTACGTGGGCGCCATCGTGACGTCGAACACGGTGGCGACCGTGGTGGCGGGGCGCACCCGTCTCATCGCCCTGCTGCGGCTCGTGGGGGCCTCGGCCCGGTCGCAGCGTGCCGCGATCGCCCGCGAGGGGCTCGTGGTCGGCACCGCGGGAGCGGTCGCGGGCGTGCTCGTGGGGTCGTTCGCCGCGTGGGGCCTCGGCCGCTGGGCGGTCGTCGCGGACGTGATCCCGGACACCCCGTACGACTGGGTCAACGTCTGGGTCGCGCCGCCCGCCGCGGTGGTCGCGCTCACGACGTGGCTCGCGGCCTGGGTCGGGTCGCGGCGCGTGCTGTCGGTGCGTCCGGCCGAGGCGCTCGGCGGGGCGAACGAGTCCTCGCATGACGAGCTCCGCACGCGCCGCGGCCGGAACGCGACCGCGATCACCCTCACCGTCGCGGGGGTCGCCCTGCTCGCGCTCGGCGTCCTCGCCGGTCTCGTCACCCCGCTCGGGGTGTTCATCGGGCTCATCGGCGGCATCCTCTCGTTCACCGGGATCGTGCTCGGCGCGCACGTCGTCATGCCGCCCGTGCTGCGCGCGGTGGGCCGGCTGCTCGGCCGGTCGCCGTCGGCGCGGCTCGCCGCCGAGAACGCGGTCCGCAATCCCGAGCGGAGTTCGCGCATGACGATCGGCCTCGTCATCGGCGTGACGCTCGTGACGATGTTCGCCGTCGCGATGGAGTCGTACCGCGTCCTGATGATCGAGTCGGTCGCGGACCGGCCCGAACTGGTCGCGGGCATCCAGGCGATGGTGGATGCCACGGTCGCGGTCTTCAGCGTCCTCATCGGCTTCAGCGCGCTCATCGCCGCGATCGGCCTGGTGAACACGCTGTCGCTGAGCGTCCTGCAGCGTGGCCGCGAACTGGGCCTGCTGCGCGCGCTCGGCTTCGAGCGCCGGCAGCTGCGGGCCATGGTCGTCGCGGAGGCGGCGGCGCTCACGGCCGCCGCGACGGTGGTGGGCGTCGCGCTGGGGGTGGCGTACGGCTGGGCCGGCGCCCAGTCGCTGCTCGGCGGGGCGACGGGGCAGCCGCTGCTCATCGCGCCGGTCATGCCCTGGCCGGTGCTCGGCCTGGTGGTCGTCGCGGCGGTCGTGCTCACGATCATCGCGTCGGTCGCGCCCGCGCGACGTGCCGCTCGCGTCTCCCCGGTGGAGGCGCTCGCGGTCGGCTGAGCGAGAGGGTCGGATGCCGGGTCCTGGGGGCGGCATCCGACCCCTGCCGCGCGTCCGCGTGCCGCGGCCCGTCACGGGGCTGCGGCTCCGGGCGCGCTGGTGTTAGCCTTGTCGCGTGCTTCACGGCCTGCTTCTCCTTAGCTGCCGCAGCGAGTCCTAGTTCACAGGCCTCCCTCGCTGCGGAGTCTGTCGTCGGCTGAAACCCCCGAAGAGCGAGAAGAGCACCTCATGAAGAACACCCAGAAGCCCTCCGCGATGCCGGTCCATCGGTACCGCCCCTTCCATGAGCAGATCCGCGTCGACCTGCCGGATCGCACGTGGCCGTCCAAGCGGATCGAGAAGGCGCCGCGCTGGTGCGCCGTCGACCTGCGCGACGGCAACCAGGCCCTCATCGACCCGATGAGCCCCGAGCGCAAGCGCATCATGTTCGACCTCCTCGTCCGCATGGGCTACAAGGAGATCGAGGTGGGCTTCCCCTCGGCGAGCCAGACCGACTTCGACTTCGTGCGCAGCCTCATCGAGGAGGACGCGATCCCGGAGGACGTGACCATCCAGGTGCTGACCCAGGCGCGCGACCACCTGATCGAGCGCACGTACGAGTCGATCCGCGGCGCGAAGCAGGCGATCGTGCACCTCTACAACTCGACGAGCGTGCTGCAGCGCGAGGTCGTCTTCCGCACCGACAAGCAGGGCATCATCGACATCGCCCTGCACGGTGCCCGGAAGTGCCGCGAGATGGAGGCGACCGTTCCCGGCACGACCGTCTACTACGAGTACTCGCCCGAGAGCTACACGGGCACCGAGCTCGAGTTCGCCGTCGAGGTCTGCAACGCCGTGCTCGAGGTGCTGGAGCCCACGGCCGAGCGGAACGTCATCATCAACCTGCCCGCCACCGTCGAGATGGCCACGCCCAACGTGTACGCCGACTCGATCGAGTGGATGTCGCGGCACCTGGCGCACCGCGAGCACGTCATCCTCTCGCTGCACCCGCACAACGACCGCGGCACGGCGATCGCCGCGGCCGAGCTCGGCTACCTGGCCGGCGCCGACCGCATCGAGGGGTGCCTGTTCGGCAACGGGGAGCGCACCGGCAACGTCGACCTCGTCGCGCTGGGCATGAACCTGTTCACGCAGGGCATCGACCCGCAGATCGACTTCTCCGACATGGATGAGATCAAGCGCACCGCCGAGTACTGCAACCAGCTGCCCGTGCACGAGCGCAGCCCGTGGGCGGGCGACCTCGTCTACACGGCCTTCTCGGGATCGCACCAGGACGCGATCAAGAAGGGCTTCGAGGCGATGGAGGCGCGCGCCGCCGAGCGCGGCGGCACCGTCGACGACCTGGCCTGGGCGGTGCCGTACCTGCCGGTCGACCCGAAGGACATCGGCCGCAACTACGAGGCCGTGATCCGCGTCAACTCGCAGTCCGGCAAGGGCGGCGTGGCCTACCTGCTGAAGAGCGACCACGCGCTCGACCTCCCGCGGCGCCTCCAGATCGAGTTCTCGGGCGTCGTGCAGGCCAAGACGGATGCCGAGGGCGGCGAGGTCACGAGCGACGAGATCTGGCGCATCTTCAACGACGAGTACCTGCCGGCGCCGCAGGACCGACCCGCCGAGAAGTGGGGCCGGTTCGAGCTGCTGTCGCTGCGCACCGAGAGCGACCTCACGGGCGACGTGCGGGTGCGCGTCGGCCTGCGCGACGGCGACGAGCGCGTCGACGCCGACGGGTCGGGCAACGGTCCGGTCGCCGCGTTCCTGTCGGTGCTCGCGGCCGAGGGCGTCGACGTCCGCGTGCTCGACTACAGCGAGCACGCGATGTCGTCGGGCGGTGACGCGATCGCCGCGGCCTACGTCGAGTGCCAGGTCGCCGGCCGCACCCTGTGGGGTGTGGGCATCGACGCGGACATCTCGACCGCGTCGCTCAAGGCCGTCGTCTCCGCGGTCAACCGGGCACTGCGCGCCGCGCGCGTGCGCGAGGAGGCCGAGGCGCCGGCGCTCGCCTGAGCCACCGGTTCGAGCGGGCGGGCGCGGCATCCGTCGCCCCGCCCGCACTCGGGTGCTCGGAGCTCAGCGGCGGCGCCACACCCGCCAGCTCGCGATCGCGCGCTGCTCGGGAAGGCTCCAGCCGAAGCGCACCGACCCGAGGCGGATGACGGTCGTGACGATGACGCACGCGATCGCGGCGACCGTGATGTTCGCGCCGAGGGCGACGAGCACGACGATGAGCACGGTCCCGGCTCCGGCAGCGACCGCGTAGAGCGACCCGACGTGCATGAGCGCGATCGGCAGGTTGAGCGACACGTCGCGGAGGATCGACCCGCCGACCGCGGAGACCACGCCCACGAAGACCGCGGGCACCTCGGGCACGCCGGAGGCGAGCGCCTTGCTCGTGCCGATCGCGGCGAACAGGCCGATGGTCACCGCGTCGAGCGCGATGATGAGCGGGTTCAGCCGGGTGAACAGGCGCAGCAGCGCCATCCCGAGCAGCGCGGCGAGCGTGGCGACGACGAGGTACCAATTGCTCTGCATGGCCGCGGGCAGCTGGTTCAGCAGGACGTCGCGGAGGAGACCGCCGCCGAGCCCGACCAGGATGCCGATGAGGGCGACCCCGAGCAGGTCGAGCCGGCGGTCCTTCAGGCGCCCGGCGAACATCGCGCCCTGCAGGGCGCCCACGCCGACGGCGGCGAGGTCCGTCCAGAGCGGGATCTCGAACGCGGCCACGTTCACGATGCGGCACCGTCGCGCCCGTGCGGGGCGTCGGATGCGCCGTCGGCGACCGCCGCGAGGTACTGCTCGAACGTGATCCGCCCGTACGGCTCACCCGGGACCAAGTTGGCACCCGACGCGAACGCCGCGAAGCGCGTGCCGGGAAGACGGAACGGCACGGTCGGGCGCCGGGAGCCGCGCGCCGCGATGTAGGCCCGGGCGAGGTCGCGCGCGGTGCGCACCTCAGGGCCGCCGATGTCGGGCACGAGCCCCGCGGCATCCGTTTCGACCACCTCGACCAGGCGCCGGGCGACGTCGACCGCGTCGATCGGTTGGAACGAGAACGACGGCGCGAACACCACGGGGGAGAAGCGCTGCACCGCGAAGAGCGACGCGACGAGGTCGTGGAACTGCGTCGCTCGGAGGATCGCCCAGCGCAGCCGCGATTCCGCCACGAGGCGCTCCGAGGCGCGCTTGCCGCCGTAGTAGCCGAGCGGGATGCGATCGATGCCGACGATGGACTGGTAGATCAGGCGCGGCCGGCCGGAGCGCTCGGCGAGGCGCACGAGGTTGCGCGTGAGCTCGGTGTCGTCGCGCAGGTTCGTCGCCAGGTGGAGCACGGCGCCGACCCCCTCGAGTGCCGCTTCGACGCCCTCGCCCGTCTCGAGGTCGCCGCGCACCGTGCCGGGCGCGCCGCTGCGGCTGAGCACTCGCACGTCGAATCCGCGGGCGGTGAGCTGCGGGACGACGGCGCGACCGAGCGTGCCGGTCCCGCCGGTGACGAGGATGGGAGCGGACGTCGAGGTCACCCGACCCATTCTGCCGTCCGGCGCGACCCGATGCGCCGGGTTGCGGCGACGACACGGCGCCGACCTCGGCGGTCGGTGGGAGAATCGACGGGTGCCCGTGTACCGAGATGACGCCGTCGTGCTGCGCACCCACAAGCTGGGCGAAGCCGACCGCATCGTCACGCTGCTCACGCGGCGGCACGGCAAGGTGCGCGCCGTCGCCCGCGGGGTGCGGCGCACCGCGTCGAAGTTCGGGTCGCGGCTCGAGCCGTTCATGGTCGCCGACCTGCAGTTGTACGAGGGCCGCACGCTCGACGTGATCACCCAGGCCGAGACGATCGGCTCGTACGGCGCCGAGATCGTCGACGACTACGAGGCCTATACTGCCGCGAACGCGATGGTCGAGACCGCCGACCGCGTCACCGAGGCCGAGGGTTCGACGCAGCAGTACCTGCTGCTCGTCGGTGCGCTGCGTTCGCTCTCGCGGCGCGAACACGGGCCGGCGCTCACCCTCGACTCGTACCTGCTGCGCGCGCTCGCGATCGCCGGCTGGGCGCCGAGCTTCGTCGACTGCGCCCGCTGCGGGCGCCCGGGCCCGCACACCTCGGTCGTCGTGCAGCTTGGCGGGGTCGTGTGCGACGAGTGCGCACCGCCCGGCGCGCCCCGCGTCGCGCCCGCGACCGTCGACCTGCTCGGTGCGCTCCTCGCGGGCGACTGGGCGATGGCGGATGCCGCACCCGAACGAGATCGCGCCCAGGCGAGCGGCATCGTCGCGGCGTACACCCAATGGCATCTCGAGCGCGGCTTGCGCTCGCTCTCCCACGTCTCCCGAGGAGCGACCCCCCAGTGACCCCGAAGCCCTACACCCACAAGGATGCGGTGCCCTACCGCCCGCTCGACTGGACCGGGGTCCACCCGCCCGCGTTCCCGAAGGGTTCGGTGCCCGAGCACGTGGCGATCGTCATGGACGGCAACGGCCGCTGGGCGAACCGCCAGGGCCTCACCCGCATCGAGGGGCACAAAGCCGGCGAGGCGGCGCTGCTCGACGTGGTCGCGGGCGCCATCCAGGCCGGGGTGAAGCACCTGTCGGTGTACGCGTTCTCGACCGAGAACTGGAAGCGGTCGCCCGACGAGGTGCGCTTCCTCATGGGCTACAACCGCGACGTGCTGCACCGGCGCCGCGACCAGCTCAACGAGTGGGGCGTGCGGATCCGGTGGGCCGGCCGGCGCCCGCGGCTGTGGCGCTCGGTCATCGACGAACTGCAGCACGCCGAGCGGCTCACGGCCGGCAACGACACCATGACGCTCACCATGTGCGTCAACTACGGCGGGCGGAACGAGCTCGTCGACGCCGTCCGCTCGATCGCCGACGACGTGGCATCCGGTCGCCTGCGCCCCTCGGCGGTCACCGAGAAGCTCATCCAGAAGCGGCTCTACGTGCCCGACCTGCCCGACGTCGACCTGTTCGTGCGGAGCTCGGGGGAGCAGCGCACCTCGAACTTCCTGCTGTGGCAGTCGGCCTACGCCGAGATGGTGTTCCTCGACACGCTCTGGCCCGACTTCTCGCGCACCGACCTGTGGCACGCCATCGACCTCTACGCGTCGCGGAACCGCCGCTTCGGCGGGGCCGTCGACCGGCCGGCGGAGGACGTGGGCGCGTAGGGTCGTGCGGCGGTCAGCCTCGCCGGTTGCGACGTCGGTGTCGCGATTGCGGGGCGATCAGCGGGCAGGATTGCGGGCGGGTCTTCCGGGCAGGGGTGCTTCGCGCTGAACCGCGTTGTCACCGCGGGTCGCTCTTCGCCGCTAGGGACCGGCTATCGGGCGGCGAGCACTGGATGACGGATGCGCGAGGCCCGACGGCCGATCTCAGCTCTCCGACTCATCCGGAATGGTCGGATACCGCCACGAGTGAATGACGTTCCACCACGCACGGACGGCAAGCCCGACGAACGCGAGCCAGAAGATCAGCTGGAGAGGCCACGGCATCGGACCGCTCCCGAGGGACATCAGGATCAGCGCTCCGGCGGCGAACACGTTGAACGTTGCGCCGACGGCACCGGTCGGGCCCCACGGGTTCAGCGTGTCGGACCACCCGAACCAGCGGCGCACCAGACCGATCATGACGGGCCACTCGTCGCGAAACCGACCAGCGCCATGGCCAACCAGAACGCTGCGGTAGCGAACATGAAGAGGATGAGGACATCGGCAATGCGTTTGCCGACTCGTAGGCGCGAGGACTCAACGCCGCCGTTGATGATCCTGAGACGGTCGACCAACCAAGCGCGGACTGCTGCGGAGCCGATACCGACCATTCCCCACCAGAACGCGAGGAAGAACATGGCAGTCGTCGGCATCCCGGTCACTCCCTCTCGATCACCAGTTCAGATCGGGCTACGAGGAGCCGCGGATGGAAGCGTATCGTCTCGATGAGTCGATCAAACCGCAGCCGTCCTTGATCGGTCATCTTTGAGGGATCGAGATCGGACATAGGGTCGAGGAATGAAAGAGGCGGCACCCTCAGCGCTCGGGGGCGTCAGCGTCTTCGCGCTGCTGGTAGTCCGGGGCCTGCTTCTTTGGATCGTCATCCCGGTCGGCTTCATCGCTTGGCTGCTCTTTGGCTGGGTCCTTGGCGTCGGAGCCGGTCAGTTCCTCGGGTGGGTCGACCTCAACCTGATCGCCGCACTACAGCGTGTCCTTGTCCACCGCGTCAACGGCGAGTGGCCAATGCCACGAGTCGCTTTCGTGCCCATTGCCAAGCTGCAATCCGTTCGTCATCGCGTTAGCGTGCTCGACCCCGTCTGAGGGTGTCGTCGTTGAGGGATTGCATCTGATCGCTGGTCCGCTCGGCTGATTCCGACTAGCCGGTCGAATGCCCAGGACCACGCCCCTTCGGCCCGCCAGTGCCCTCGGCGGCGGCGGACCGCTGGCGGCGCCTCCGAGCCCAACCGACGAGCAGGAGCGCCCCGCCCGCGAGAGCAGTGGACGCGACGAGGTAGAACCAGTAGAAGTCGTTAATGACCGGGAACAGCAAACCGGCCGCGCCAGCGCCGACAAGGACAATCAAGCCCATGGCGAACTCACCGGAAGCCGAGCGTAGCCGGAACAGGTCCCGTACACGGCCGATTGCGGGGCGTGAGGAATCCCTGCGCCGTCCTCGCGATGCGATGTCCTCGGCCATGCGCCGACCCTATCCGACAGGTCTCGGCAGATCCTTTTGGCACTGTTCGTTGAGGGGTCGCCGTGCGGCGCGGACAGTCCCGGGTCGGCGCGGAACCGGGATCGCATTCAGCGCCGACTTCTGCATACCCCGAAGGCGTCCTTGACGGCTGCCGCGATGCTCTGCCGCAGATCGAAATGGCCGGCACCCGTCTTCACGCGAAGCACGCGCGCTCTGAACAGTCCAGGAGACGTTGGCGCCATATCTCCGACGATGTAGGCGAGACCAATATCGACGTACTGCTCGAGCACCCGTCGAAGCTCGTCATCCGTGATCTCCTCATCGAAGTGGTTCAGCGAGAAGCCACCATCGACGTCAAGAGCGATCCACCTGTCTCCCGGGGTCCAGACAACTGCCCATCGTTCAGGTGCAGTAGTGCGCCTCATCCGAAGAAATCTGGCGCCGTTACGGATTCCGAGATCAGTGTTCACTCCGTCCTGTCGGGGCTGGAGTGCGCGCAGCGCCGCCTCAACCCTCGGGACCTCCACGATGCGACCCTTCCGCTTGGCTCACAGCCATCATCGCTGATGCCGCGGGAGGGCGACCCGCACCAGAGTGACGCGTTGAGGGATTCCGTTAGGACTGGTGCTTGCGGCTTCTGACCCACATGGCGAGAGCCACGATCCCCATCGCTGCGACTGCAACGCCTCCGAAGACCAACGTGTTCCACACGACGAAAGAGTCCACGCCCGACGGTCTCACGCGCGAAGCGCGAGCGCAACGATCACCGCGCCCGTCGCGGAGACCCGCTGAGGGATCGGCCGAGATGAAGTCAGCCGCGGGTGAGCTCTTCTCGAAGAGCGCGGATCTCTGCTGTGAGCAGGTCCATCTCAACTCTCGTGGCAGCTTGGTCGTTGCTCGTGGACTGGCCCACCTTCTCAACGATCCAGGACGCCAGGGTCGCCGTGACCACACCAATCAGGGCAATTCCGCCGATCATCACCCCGACCGCGATGAACTGACCTGTCGGCGTCACGGGGAAGTAGTCTCCGTAACCAACCGTCGTGATGGTCACGAACGCCCACCACAGTCCATCTCCGATCGTCTGGATCGACCCATCCTGACCCCGCTCCGCATCGAGGACGGCAACGGCAGCGACCCAGACCAGCAGCAGCGATGCGCCGATGACGTAGAGGATCACCCGACCACGGAACGCTGCGCCGGCCGTGCGCTGGAGCACGGCGAGGAGAGTTACGAGACGGAGCAGCCGAAGTGGTCGAAGCATCGGGAGGACCACGATTGCAAGGTCGAACAGATGGGTGGAGAACCAACGCCACCGATGCGCCGCGAGCCACAGGTTGACGACGTAATCGATGACGAACAGCCCCCAGGTGACCCAGATGACTGCTTCGGCGACGTCCGCGGCGGTGCCGGTGAGTTCGCCGATCACTTGCCACGAGTACGCGACGAGGAATGCCATGGCGGCGATCGCAAGCGGCCAATCGGCGAGCTTCTGCCAACGTTGCTGATCCATGGCGGCCAGCCTATGGTGGGGCACCAGTCGCACTGAGGGATCGTCCGTGCGCCGAGGTGGGCTCCGACGCTCTTGGCTGCGCTTGTCAGCGGATGTCCGCTCGGTGATGCTTCGAATACTCTGAGTCAGGTCGACGGATGGAGTTGCCGGGCGTGGTGCGATGCTGAGCGTGAGACGGCGAGCCGGCCCGCCGCCGAAGCGTCGCCTCGGAGCGCTCTACCTCGCGATCATCTCGGTGATCGTGATCATCGCTGGGGTGACGGTCGGCTCACGATCAGGGCCGGTGAATGGGATCTTGGCAGCGACTGCCACGCTGATGCTGCCGCTGCTGATGACGCCGCTCTGGTTGGTATCGTTCGCGATCGGCCGTTCGAGGCTTCGCCGGCTCCGCGACGCATCCGATCTCGCGGCTGACTGTCTCGCCGTGCGCACGACCGCGGACTTCTCGTCGTTTCCGCCGTCTGAGCGGCGTACGTTCGACACGTACGTTCGGCCCTGGACGACGTACCAGTTGCTGACGCTGACGCCCGAGGCGATGGAGCTTCGGACCTTTCCCCGCATGGGATGGTCCGGCGGAGCACGGTTGCGGTTCGACCGGGTCGCCACGGTCGACGTCGGCAGCGCCGACTTCGGTGACTTTCGGGAGCGCGCGATCATCGTGTCGGGCACCGAGCGCGGCCGAGAGTACGCCATCGGGATCGTGCCGGTGAGGGAGCAGTCGCTGCTCATCGTTCCCGCCAGCGACCAGCAGTTCCGAGACCTCGCGGATGAGGTCGTCACCGCGGCGGAAGCGACCGTGGCGCTCCGCCGCTCGTAGCGGAGCCCCACGATGATGCCTCGATGGCGCGCTTGCAGATCGCGCTGGGGGATCGTCGGTGAGTCTGAGCGAGGGCATGATCGAGGGCGGCGCAGCCTCCTCCTCGCAATCGGTCGATACGCTCAGGGCGATGACCGATGTGACCCAGGCGTACTCCCGCCGCGCCGCCGAGTACACGGACCGTCTCGGATCGATGGATGCCGTCCACCCGGCCGATCGGCAGCTCGTCGACAGCTGGGCTGAGATGGTAGGCGGCCCGGTGCTCGACGCGGGCTGTGGGCCTGGGCACTGGACGAAACACATCGCCGACCGCAGCCTGAACGTCTGCGGCATCGATCTCGTTCCGGCCTTCATCGAGCACGCTCGCTCGACCTACCCCGGGATCCGGTTCGACCTCGGGAGCATCGACCACCTCGAAGCACCTGACGACCACTTCGGGGGCGTGCTCTCCTGGTACTCGACGATTCACCACCATCCGTCGCGCATATCGTTACCGATCGGCGAGTTCGCGCGTGTGCTTCGTCCGGGTGGAGCTTTACTTCTGGGCTTCTTCGATGGCTCGACGACCGATGAGTTCGACCACGCTGTCGCACCTGCGTACCGGTGGCCGGCATCCGCGCTGCACGAAGTCTTGGGAACGAACGGCTTCAAAGTCCTTGAAGCGTATCGGCGAACCGGGCGAGGACACAGGCCTCACGGCGCCATCCTCTGCCAGCAGAACGTTGACGCCCCGCCGATCTGATCCGGGCCTCGACCCTGCCACGTTACGTCGGCCGCGCACCGCTGAGCGATCGTGCGTGCTCAGGGACGCTAGTCACGCGACGTCAGGTCAGGGGATGGCACCCTTGCCGGCATCTCGCGCAGCACCGGCTCCATACGCGCGGGCCTGCGCCTCAGCGTGCGATGCGTCCGCAGCGTGACCCGATCCCTGGGAGTTTCGACGGTCTCGGACCGTCAGGATCCAGACGAGCCCGCCAAGGAGAGCGATCCCGACCACGATTGCGATGCTGACGATCTCCATCGATGCTCCATTCGCTTTCGGTCAAGCTAGCACCGCACTCTCATTGAGGGATCGTGGGTGGTGGCTGGACGCACTAGCGCGGCAGACTTGGCCCAGGTCGGCTGCCGGGCGACGAGGGGGCGTGGTTGGTAGTGTCTACGGGTTCCGCGGGGGTGGAGCGTCGGGGTTCGACCGGCGCACCCAGGTGGGTCATGCCGGCCCTGCTCGCGGCCTGGTTACTGGCCGTCGTGACCAATATCGTGATCGCGCTCAACGCGATCACCGAGATGTTGTACTTCGAGCTCGACATTCCATCCAGGGAGGGCCTCATTGCGGCGAGGCCGTGGGTGCGGGGCAGCATGCTCGGGTTCATCGTGCTCGCCGCACTGGGTTGGTGGATGGGCTCGCGCTGGTGGCAGGCGCTCCTCGTCGCGTCAACGGGGGTGGTCGGCCTCATCCTGCTCCGGATCGAGGACAACGGCCCCATCGTCGCAATACCGTTCCTGATCGTCACCGGCCTCGGCGCCCTGGCCACCCTGTTCACCGCACGCCCCTTCACCGGAAAGAAGCGCCGCCAGCCACGGACCGCGACAGCAATGCCGGAGGCGTAGGGGCCTCTTCTGAGACAGTCCCCGCGAGCGGATCGCCCTGAAACCCACCGATCCGACCCCTCGCAGAACGGGATCGTCCGTGCGTCGCCGGCGACCTGCTATCGGAGGCCATCGGCCGTTGCCCGCTCGCGCGAGAGGTGCTCGATCTGGGCGGCGAGCCGACGCAGCCGCGGCCGACGCGCCGTCAACGCACACAGTGTCCGCTCGTCGAGGACAGCGAATGTGATCGGCTCGGACTGCGCTCGGAGCGTCAGCACCAGCACGTCCGAGCGGCCGGTGAACATGCGCGCTCGCGCGGTGTCCACGCGCTCGACCTCCTCGATCGGGATGAGCACGGTTCCGGCGCCCCGAGCCTGACTCATGAAGCCAAGGTGCGAACTGTTCGCGAAGAAGACGAAGCAATCGTCGCCGACCTTCTCCAGAACCGGGTGGCCCACGGCCGCTGAGAGCGCGGCGGAGGTGCTCAGTCCACGACGACCAACAAGAATGAGCGCCCCACGGTCCTGCCTGCTGAATGCGCGCGCGCGACGCAGGACAGGGACCCGGAACGCCAGTACGCCGGCGCCGTAGAGGCCGGCGATGAGAACGAGCGAGCCCCCGACCAACGCCCAGCCTCGGGAGGGATCAACAAGAAACGCGTCGACGAGGGTCAGCGCCGTCACAAGCCCATATGGGACCGCCAGGCCGATCGTGCCCCAGAACCACCTCGTGCGGGCAAAAGGGACCGCGCCGGCCGCAACATCGCTCAATTGCTGTTCCCCGCACTTCTCGCTGGCACGTCCATGCCCATCTTGCAGCAGTCGAGCGCTCGAGCTTGGTGAGGGATCGTCGGTGGACCGGGTTGCGGTCGGCTCGAGGAGCGGCACATCGATGTCGACGACGTGTCATCTACCGCGGCTGGCGCCTCAGCGGTCGTGCCCATCTCGGGCGGGTGCGGGGTGGGGTGAGTTGCCGCGGCGAGCTCGTCGGACTGATCCGTCGATCACGAGGCTCGCCGACCAGATGAGGGCTACGAGGCCCGGGATCCAAGCCGTCAGGCGGCCGTCGGACCACCCGGTCGCGGCGAAGACCACGAGACCGAGGATTACGACGGCAGATAGCGCGAGCCATAGCCGAGGGTGTCTGCGGCGGAAGCTTGACGGTTCGGGTGCCGCGGCCTCGACCTCGGCGCGCATCTCGTCGCGAAACTGCTGACGAAGGCTGCGCGCAGTGATCACGATTCGGTCGGCGTACGACTCCTCATCGTTGGACAGGAGCAGGAGCGCTGATGGGTGAATCCGAAGGATCGCACAGAGATCGTGAAGTGCTGCAGCGTGCGGTCCTCGACGGAACAGCGCACGCAGATGAGCGCTGCGCTCCTGGTCGAGGCGGAACCGTTCGACCCACGCAGCAGGGTCAGCCTCGTCGAGCACGAGATCACTGAGCATCGCGCTCACCGTTGCGCCATTGTGGTCGACTTGCCCGGGCTTGCTCGGGTCGACCCGGAGCCACGGCCTCCGCCAGGTCATGACGACCGCATGACGGCGATGTATGAAGGCCGCGGACGTTTCCTCGCCAACTCGCCACATGGCGATGCCGTCGGTCATCGCCCAAACACCGCCCGTCAACGCCCTGTCACGGTCCGCCGGATCGTGGACTGTGAGCGCAAGGCCCATCTCCCCGGCGTCGACGGCGGCGAACGACATGTCGAATCGCGCCGCGAGAGCCTCCAGCACGCCGGGCTTCTCGTGCGTCGTCCACACGATCGCGTCAACGTGCCCCGACCCAACGGGCGCCGTCTCGAGGACCGCCTCAACACCGGGTTCATCGTCGAGCTGCTCGATGCGCTCACCGGCAAGAGTGCTTCCTCGCCCAGCCAGCCTGTTCAGGCCGCTGATAAGCCGATCCTGGTCCAACCGGGACCATTGCAGTTCCGGGCCATATGTGTCGACGACTTCAAGGGGCGACCCGTCATCGTCCAACGGAACAAGCGCGAACGTGCCGCCTTCGGACTGGCTGTGCCGCACGGCCGCAGGCACGCGAAGTTGGCGGAAGAGTCCCGCGAGGTCTTCGGCGCGATCGGCTTCGGACGCCGGCAGATCGAGTCGTGCCCAATAAGCCGGCTCCGGCTCGAACGCGGACATCACGCCGCTCAGCCTATTCGGCGCTCCTCGGCACGGCCGATCTCGTCCGGTCACGCGGGGCCGAGCGCGACACCACCAGCCGTATCCTCAAGCCTGCACCGAAGAACCGGGCCCTCTTCTCGACGTTCTCGCTTGCGACTGCCAAGCCGCGTCAAGTCCTTCGTACTCCCGCGTGAGGTAGGCGAATGCCTTATTGCCGGGTGCGAGGTCGAACACCGTCTTCCTGTATACGCGTCGAAGCGGGATGCCGAGTTCGACGAGGTTGGGAAGCTTCGCAAGCGTCGTCAGCTGTTCGACTGGTAGGCGCGTCCCTGGCAGGTGAAGGGCTCGCAGGTTCGTAAGCCGACCGATCCATTCGAGATCGGCCACCTCGAGCGTCCGGTCCGAACCGAGATGACCGTTGCCGAACGCCAGCCTCTCGAGCGACTGAAACTGACCGATAACCTCCGGGTTGCGAGCCGAGAAGGGCTGATCGAGCACGAGCGTGTGCAGCTTGTGGAGGGACGCCAGCGGTTGTAAATCCTTGACTGCGCGGGCACCGCCGAGCGAAAGCGTGCGCAGCTCCTTCAGCGAACGCAAGGGATTCAGGTCCGAGTACGGCCCCCACTTCACCGCAAGCGACTTCAGTTGATGCTGTCCGCCAACTGCATCGAGCAGCTCCTGCGGTACTTGAGAAACGAGATTCAGGTCCGTGATGCCTGTGGTCGAGCCGCTCAAGAACTCGACCCACTCGGCGAGGATCCGCTTCTGCTCGCTGCGTTTCGTGACTCCGTTGCCCTCCAGTTGCGTCGCCTGGACTTCAACCGAGCGCTGGCCTCGATACTGCTCGACGCGCCAGAGAGCCTCGCGTCGACGTCCGAAGAAGTTGGCCACCGGAACATCTTGCAGCACATCCTGCAGCGATCCGCGGCGGCCGCGAGGCGGTGCGAACTTGGTCGCCGCGGCCTTATGAGCGCGCGCTCTGCCTCGGCTCGATGAGTCCTCGTCGGCTCCGGCGTTCGCGCTGCGCCGCCCGGCCGTACTCCCGTGCCGACGGGAGCCACAGCAGCACCGCGCCGACCGCCCCGGCGATCGCGCCGGCGATGAAGGTCAAGGCCGCATCGACGACGCCAATCATCGTCAAGATTGCGAAGCCCGTTGCGACGAACAAGGGCCACCGATGCCCTCGAAAGATGAAGAAGGCGCACAGTAGCGGGACCGATATCGCCACGACGGAGAACACCGAGAAGACGATGACCGTCAGGATCACCGCTGTCAGGGGATAACCCGAGTACTGAGATAGGGAGAAGACGGGTATCGCGTTGATGGAGAAGAGACCCGCTGACGTGGTCAGCGCCATGGCGCCGGCCATGACGCTCACCGGCGCTCGGTCGAACAGGAGCCTCTTTTCCACGAACGTTCCTCTCACCGCGCCTATCCCCGGTGTCTCGATTGTGGACTAAACGGCCAGCTCAGCGCCTCAGACCTTGACTGTCCGACTCGCTGGTGGGATTTGGAATCTCCGAGCGTTTCGCGCGAAGGGATCGTTCGTGCGTTGTGGTCGGAGTTCCATGAACGAACCTGCCGTGCCGAGCTACCGGGGAGTTCGAGGGCTCCATTCGTGCTCGAGAATGCTCATCATCACATCGTCGTACCAATGACCGCCGACCAGTGCGGCGTCGCGTTCGCGACCTTCCTCGACGAAGCCGCATCGGAGGTAGCACCGAATCGCGCGATCGTTGTACGCGAGCACTCGCAGGTCGATCCGGTGGAGATTCAGCGTCTGGAAACCGTGCCGAAGGATGGCCAGAGTGACCTCAGTTCCGAGCCCGAGTCCGATCGCGTCGCGGTCCAAGATGCCTATGGCGTAACGCGCACGACGGTCCGCCGGGATGATGCTGTGGAGTCGGGCGGTACCGATGAAGCGCCCCGCGAACTCGATCGCCCAGTGGGTGGCGTCGCTCTCTGCCGTCACCTCCAGGAACCACGCTTCCGCTGCTCGTAGCGTGATCGGTCCTGCTGTATCGGCCGTGGGGGG
>NZ_LQGY01000005.1 GCF_001620055.1 Agromyces sp. NDB4Y10
CAGGACGGCCGGGCGCCGCGGGGCGAGCGGATGCCGCGACCCCCGTCAGCTCGTCGAGGAACCGCCCGTGCGCGTCCTCCTCCGGGGTCGCGGTCAGTGAGAACAGGGGCAGGCGCAGGCCGGCCGGGCCCGCGGCATCCGTCGCCGTCGCCCCGCCGTCGGCCGCGTCGCCGAATTCGTCGCCCCCCGCGACCGACCGCTCGATGGCGGCCGGCGCGTTGCCGAACGCGCGCGCGAGCACTGCCTCGAGCCCGGCGCGCGCGTCGGCGGCGAGCGTGTAGCTGTACGGGATGACGCGCACCGGCGTCGGCTCGCCCACCCACGCCGACACGAGCCGCCGGAAGTACGGGTCGCCGAGCGGCAGCGCCACGCGGCGCGCCCGACGGCGCTCGACGAGCCACGCGGCGAGCGCGAGCACGAGCCGCGGCAGGACGACGACGGCGACGACGGTGGCGGCCATGAGGTGCATCCACGGTGCGGCGTTCTCGCTCGCGGGCGCGCGGATCGCCTCGATCCCGGCGACATCCGGCACCGGGATGCCCGTGAGCAGCGAACCGGGCGCGAGCGTGACGGCGAGCAGCGCGTGCACGTGCTCGGCGCCGAGGAACGTGCTCTCCCACGAGGCGCGGTACTCGAACGCGAGCCCGCGCGTGTAGAGGCCCGCGATCACGCCGAGCGCCGTCGCCGCGGCCGCGAGGTGCAGCACGCGCGCGGCGCGGGCCGAGTACAGCGGCGCGGCGATGCGCGCCCACTCGCCGGGCAGGCCGGTGAGCACCGACCGGCGGGCGACGGCGCCGTCGCCGCGCCATCCGTCGACCGCACCGCGCACGGCCGCCGCGCGGATCAGCACCGCCCGCACCGGACCGACCGCACCACCGCGGAGCACCACCGGCCGGAGCAGCAGCCACACGTACACGACGAGGTTCCACGCGACGAGCGCGAACACCGGCGGCGCGAGCAGGTTGATGCTCGACCCGCCGCCGATGCGGTCGACGACCACGCCCAGCACGAACGCGCCGAGCACCGTGACGACGCCCACCCACGGGCGCCAACGGATGCCGCGCACCGTGCGCGTCACACCCGGCTGGCGCGTGCCGATGCGCTCGAGCACGAGCTGCGCGCGGCGGGCGAGGAACGCGTCGGCGCTGGCGCGCTCCCCGACGATCGCGGCGGCGGCGCGGCTCGCCCACTCGCGGTCGGCGTCGGACCACAGCACCCGGTCGCGCTCGCCGGTCTCGACGGCGCGCGCGGCGGTCACCTCGAGGGCGGCCTGCTCGTCCATACGCGTCACTCTATGCGGGCGCGTGGCGCGCACCATGGGGCTTGCGGATGCCGCGGGCCGGCGCGCGGGCTGCCGACGCCGCGTCCCCGCCCCTCGCTCGCCCTCGCCCTCGCCCTGCCCCGCACCCTCGCGTCGGACGCGAATCGTCACTTCGCGCGCCCCATACCGACCATTCGCGCCCGCCGAGGGGACGCAACACGCCGCCGCCCGCGCGGACCGCGCGGCGTGTCGCGTCCCCTCGCGAAGCGGGCCCGCCCGTGGCTATGGTGATCGCAGGAACGCCGACGGATCGAGGGGAACCCGGATGGCCGAGCACGTCAACGTCGACAACTTCGCGCGCGCCGAGACGAGCCGCATGTTCGCGGCCATCGCCGGCCAGGCGGGCGGCACCGGGCAGTGGTTGCACAACCGCACGCCCACGCCGCTCGACAACCAGCCGGTGATCCGGCAGAACCGCGACACGCTCTACAGCACGGTCCTCGTCGACGCGTCGCAGGGTGCGACGCTCACGATCCCCGACTCCGGCGACCGGTACCTGTCGGTCATGGTCGTGACCGAGGACCACTACATCCCGCTCGTGCTGCACGACCCGGGCGAGCATCGGCTCTCCGCCGACGAGCTCGGGTCGCGGTACGTGCTGCTCGCGGCACGCATCCTGGTCGACCCCGAAGACGAAGCGGATGTCGCGGCCGTGAACGCCCTGCAGGACGGATTCGCCCTCGACGCGGCATCCGCTGAGCCCTATGTCATGCCCGAGTGGGACGAGGCCACGCTCACCGAGACGCGGCAGGCCCTGCTGACCCTCGCCCGCGGTCTCGGCGGGTTCGCGGGCGCGTTCGGGCGGCGCGACGAGGTCGACCCGGTGCACCACCTGATCGGCACGGCGGCGGGCTGGGGCGGCCTGCCGACGTCGGAGGCGTTCTACGTCAACGTCGAGCCGCGGCTTCCGGTGGGCGAGTACGCGCTCACGGTCGGCGACGTGCCCGTCGACGCGTTCTGGTCGGTCACGGTCTACAACGCCGACGGCTATCTCGAGGACGCCGGCGGGCTCGTCAGCGTCAACAGCGTCACGGCCGATCGCAACGCGGATGGCACGGTCACGGTGCACTTCGGCGGGCCGGACGACGGGCGACCGAACCGGCTGGGGATCATGGACGGCTGGAACTACGTCGTGCGGCTGTACCGCCCGCGCGCCGAGGTCGTCGACGGGTCGTGGACGTTCCCGGAGGCGCGGCCGGTCGCGTAGCGCTCGCGGCTGGCGTGGTTCGGGGCGCTGGGGGCGCTCCGCGGACGTGAATCGTCGGAATCGGCCGCGCCGAGCGACGAATCGCGTCCGAGGCGAGTGGCGAGCAGCGGATGCCGCGTCCGAGGCGAGCAGCGGATGCCGCGGCGGGTACGACCAGCGAATGCCGCAGGCGGGGCGGGCGCGTCAACCCCCGTGCGGCATCCGCTGCCCGTGCCTACCGTGGCGACACGAGCACGAGAGAGGACGTACCCATGACCGTCGCACGTGACCTGATGACGCCCGACCCGACCTGCGTGAAGGAGGACGAGACCCTCGTCGACGCCGCACGCAAGATGCGCGACCTCGACGTCGGGGCGCTGCCGATCTGCGGCAACGACGACCGCCTCAAGGGCATGCTCACCGACCGCGACATCGTCGTGAAGTGCATCGCCGACGGCGGCGACCCGTCGAGCGTCACCGCGGGCAGCCTCGCCGAGGGCAAGCCCGTGACGGTGGGCGCCGACGACGACATCCGCGAGGCGCTCGAGATGATGCAGCAGCACCAGGTGCGGCGCCTGCCGGTGATCGACGGGCACGACCTCGTCGGCATCATCAGCCAGGCCGACATCGCCCGGTCGCTCTCGGCGGGCGCGACCGGCGAGACGGTCGCCGAGATCTCCGAGGACTGAGCGGGTCTCCCGAACCGCGGCGGGCCGGACGCAATCGCGACCGGTCCGCCGCTTCGTGCGCCGGGTCAGAACAGCCGACGCTGCACGACCGCGGCGCCCTCGAGCTCGAGCAGGCGGTGCTTGCGCTCGAATCCTCCGGCGTAGCCGGTGAGCGATCCGTCGGCGCCGACGACGCGGTGGCAGGGCACGACGATGCTGATCGGGTTCCGCCCCACCGCGTTGCCCACGCGGCGCGCGAGGTTGCGGTCGCCGAGCCGCGCGGCCAGTTCGCCGTAGGTCACGGTCTGCCCGTACGGGATGTCGCGCAGCATCCGCCACACCGCCTGCTGGAAGTCGTCGCCGACCGGCGCGAGCGGCAGGTCGAAGGCCGTGCGGCGTCCGTCGAGGTACTCGTCGAGCTCGCCCGCGAACCGCGCGATGAGCGGGTCGCGCGCGGGGTCGACCTCGGCGCCGAGGGTGCCCGGTGCCGGCGGATGCCAGTGATCGGGGAAGTAGACGCCCGCGAGTCCGCCGTCGTCGGCGACCACGAGCAGGTCGCCGAGCGCGGTCGGCAGCGTCGCGTGGAGGCGGGTCATGCGTCGATTCTCACCCGCGGCGGGCGCACGGCGGCGAGCGGATGTCGCGGGAATCGGACGTGGACGGCCCCGCGCGCCTGTCAACCCGGTGACGGCGCGCCCCTGCACGCGGAAGGGTGGAGGCACCGACGCCCGGACACGAAGGAGCGAGCGATGAGCGACACGAACGTCCCCGACGAGGAGTACCGCGACGAGCAGCCCGGCGACCCCGAGTCGCCCGAGACGCCCGGCGCGCCCGACAACGCCGACCCGATGAGCGAGTCCACCGACGGCGGGCTCGACGGCGGGGAGCCCGGCGTCGAGGAGTGAGGCCGGCGCGGCGGCGCTCGGCGCCCCGCGCACTGCTGCATGAGCATCCGTCGGATGGGCGCCCTGGGGCGCGCATCCGGCGGATTCTCATGTGTTCGTCGGGGCCCGCGCGCCAGCGTGGGGCGGTGCCCCGACCGCGTCGGACGCGAATGGTCGCAATGCCGTGCGCATTCCGACCATTCGCGTCCGGCGTGCCACGGGTACGGGCACGCGCGTGCGGCGCCGCGGGTCGGACCGCGCTAGGGCGCGCCGGGCAGCGACTCGCAGGCGATGCGGTCGTTGTCGGCGTCGAGCTGTGCGACGTCGCCGTAGTACGGGTAGTAGTAGTCGAACCAGTTCTGGGCCTGCGACCAGGTCGCGAAGTCGCTGCAGTTCTTGGTGTTGCCCGGGTTGGCCGGCACCGACGGTGTCGGCGTGGGCGTGGGCGTCGGTGCGGGTGCCGGCGCCGCGCATTCCGTGAGGTTCGCGACGGCCGTCGAGAGCGAGCCGGTTCCGCCGAGCAGGACCACGGTCGTCGGGCCATACGAGAGGATCTTGTCGCGAACGACCTTCGGCACGCAGTTCTGCTGCACGATGAACATCGGGGACCCGAGGGCCCCGGCGAGCGCGCCGCCCGCGAGCGCGTCGGGGAAGTTCGTGCCGTTGGCGAGGAACACGGTCGAGGCACTCGAGAAACCCGAGCCGTTGATCAGCGTGCTCGTGGCGTACCGGTCGGCGCCGCCGAAGCGCTGCACGCCGAACGTCGAGCGAAGGGATGTCTCGATGCCGGAGCTGACCGCGCCGGTGCCGCCCGCGATGCGGACGTTCGAGGCACCGATTCCGGTGAGCGTGTTCCGGGTCGCGGTATCCGCGCTGCTCGCCCCGCCCGGGACGAGTACCACGCCGCCAGAGCTCGACCCCGCGACGGCCGCTGCCGACAGCGCGTCCGGGAAGTTGCGGCCGTCGGCGATGAAGGCGGTAGCCCCGGTGAGGTCGGCGTGCTCGGCGATGAGTCGGCTGGTGGCGTAACGATCGGCGCCCGCGAGCCGCTCGACCGGGGCGATCGAGGTGAGCTTGGCCTGCACGGCACTCGACACGACCCCGGTGCCACCGGCGATGATGATGCGCTGCGGCTGGAGCCGAAGCAGCTCGTTCCAGACGACGGTGGGGATGGCGGTCGGCTGCACCAGGAGCAACGGGACGCCTGCAGCGCCCGCCGCAGCCGCCGCCGAGAGGGCGTCGGGGTAGTTGGCGCCGGTGGCGACGTAGACGGATGCCACGCCCGGGTTGAATCGCGAGGAGACCTGGGCGGCGGTGGCATACCGGTCGATGCCCGAGAGGCGGTGCGTTCCCGCGGGGAGTGCATTGGCACCGCCGCCTGCCGCGGGCGTCGAGGCGGTGTCGTCGCGCACCGGCGGGACGACGATCTCCACCCCGGCGCAGTTCGCCTCGACGAGCGATGCCAGCGCCGATCGCTCGGCGGTGTCGACCGTCAGGTTCCAGCGGTACTTCACCGTGATCCAGTCCGCGGCATACGCACAGCGCGACGGCGTGTACGACGGCAACCAGTTCGCCGGGTCGTACGCGGACTTGGCGCTGTTCTGGGCGCCGGTGACCATGGTCAGCGTCGCGTCGATGTCGAGGTCGTTGGCGTAGTCGGAGCGCTGCTGATCCGTCCAGGCGTGGGCGCCCGAGATCCAGGCTTCCTTGAGCGCGACGAGGTGGTCCATCTCGAGCATGGCGGGGTCGGTCTGCGTGACCCCCTCATACCAGGAGAACCATTCACCGGCTGTGATGGTGCAGCCCGACGAGATGGTGACCGGTACGCGTGACTCCGCGATGAGGACCTCGCGGCGCGTGTTGCAGCCGTCGCCGTCCGCGTCGATCCCCTCGGCGAAGCGGTCTCGGTCGTAGGGCACGGTCGCATCGGCCGCCACGGTCAGCTCGGCGAGGAGCGCCGCCGGGGCGACCGGCGCACCGACCTCGAGGGTCGAAACCTCGACCGCGGCCGCGGGAGTGGTCGGGAGGATCAGGGCGGCGACGACCGCCGACGCGGCCGTAATGGCCGCGAGGGTGTGCTTCAACAGGGTTCTCCTCGTTCGGGTCGCACCCACCGTAGAGGCAGGCGGATGCCGCGGGAGAGCGTTTTCGCTCGTACTCCCCCGAACTGGGGTACGCCCGGAACCCGCGCCGGGCCGCCCGGGCCGTGCCCCGCGCGTCAGTCGCGGGGCGTGCGGTGCCCGCCGCCGGTGTCGAGGTCGGGGCCGGCCTCGAGGTCGGGGCCGTCGCTCTCGGTGATGTTCGCGCCCTCGAAGAACGGGTCGACGCCGAGTTCCCGGTCGTGCTCGGCCTTGAGCCGCGCCTGCTCGCGCGCGCTGTCGGCGTAGTGCCGGTCGTCGGGCAGGTCGTCGTCGCCGCGGCGCCCCTGGTCGCGGTCGGTGTCGTCGCTCATGCGGTCCTCCGGTTCGTCGATGCGCTCAGGGTAGGTCGCCCCGACGCGCACCGCACGGGCTTGCGCCCGTTCGATGTCCTTCGCCGCAGCCTGCCAGGAGCACGCCGCCCAGGGAGGATGCGCTCACTGCCCCAGCCGGGGCGGAACCGCCGACCGTCGTACCCGAGCCTCGACGTCGACATCATCGAACCCGTGACGGATGCCGCGCCGGCGGCGTTCCACGCGCCTCTTGCGGCGCCGATGGCACCGGAGTAGCTTCCGCCGCGAGGGGTTCTGGGGGGAGCCCGTTCGGCGTGCCCGCGAGGCGGGCCGGGCGAGCCGTGTCTTGAGGGGGAACTCATGGCCAGGCAATCGAAGGACGCCGACGCGGTCGGCCGACCGTCGGGCGTGCCGCCCGAGGGCGAGCGGTTCGAGGCGACCGTGCATCCGGGCGAACGGGAGGCCGCGCTGGCGCGCGTGGCCGACCTCGACCTCGACCGTGTGCCCGACCCGCAGGGCGGGGTACGGGTCGTGGTGAACGCCGACGACCTCGCCGAGCTCGTCCGGCGCGGGTACGAGGTGCGGGTCGTGCGCACGGTGCCGATCGCACCGGTCGATCCGGCGCTGGTCGCGTCGGACGAGGAGGCGGAGCGGTGGCTCGAGGACCGCATCGCCGGCATCCCGCGAGAGGAGGAGCGCTGATGTACCGGACGGTGGCGCAGCTCGACTCGCAGATGCAGTCGCTTGCGATGTGGTTCCCCGGGTACTTCACGCGGATCAGGCTGCCCGAGGCATCCGTTCAGGGTCGGCCGGTGCACGCGCTGCGGTTGCGTGCGGGCGGCGGGCCGGAGCGTCGCGGGGTGCTGCTCGTCGGCGGCACGCATGCGCGGGAGCTGATGAATCCCGACGCGATCATCGAGCTGGCCGTGGACCTCTTCGTCAGCTACGCGACGAACCGCGACCTCGTGTACGGCGGCAAGACGTGGCCGGCGTCGGACGTGAAGCTCATCCTCGAGGCGCTCGACATCTGGTTGGTGCCCTGCGCGAATCCCGACGGGCGCGTGCACGTGATGACGGTCGACGGGATGTGGCGCAAGAACCGGGCGACGAACTCGGGGACGTCGTGCCTCGGCGTCGACCTGAACCGCAACGCGGACTTCCTGTGGGGGGTGACGCAGGGGCAGACGTCGTGCTCGCCGTGCTCCGACGTCTACGCGGGTCCGAGCGCGTTCAGCGAGCCCGAGACCCGGAACGTCAAGCACCTGCTCGACACGCACCGGATCGTGACGTTCGCCGACGTGCACTCGTACTCCGAGCTGATCCTCTGGCCGTGGGGGCATGCGCCGACGCAGACGACCGACCCGAAGAAGAACTTCACGAAGCTGCCGACGCCGAAGTGCCAGCCCATCCAGGTGGCCGGGTACCAGGAGTACCTGTCGCCGCGCGACCTGCAGCGGTTCCAGACGGTCGGCGGCCGCATCCGCGACGCGATCACGGCGGTGCGCGGTCGCACGTACACCAGCGAGGCGAGCATCGGCCTGTACCCGACGACGGGCACGTGGAGCGATTACGTCTACAGCCGCCACATCGCGAGCTCGTCGCTCGGCAAGACCTACGGGTTCACGTTCGAGACCGGGCCGTGGATGGGCACCGCGGAGGAGTCGTTCCACCCGGCCGACCCGCGCCCGGTGATCCGCGACGCGAAGTCGGGCATGGTCGCGCTGCTGCAGCAGAGCATCTGCGCGATCGAGCTGATCGGCGCGCAGTTCTTCCGCGCGCAGGCCGAGGTGAAGGCGTTGCAGCAGGTGCGCGACAAGCTGCTGTCGACGACGGATGCCGGGCGGGACTGGATCGCGCTGTTCGAACGCGTCGAGGGGCCCGCGGTGCTGGCGATGCTCGGCGATCGCGAGCTGCTGTCGGACACGGCGGAGCTCGTGAAGCGCGCCTCGGCGCTGTCGAGAGATGACGCGACGAAGCTCACCGACGACGAGGTCGACGCCGGCCTCGCCGTGGTGCGGCGGCTGCGCTCGCGACTCGAGGACCCGGGGCTCCGCAAGGACCTCCGCGCGATCGAGACGCAGCTCGAGGCGCTCCGCGGCACGCCCATGTCGAAGGCGGTCGAGCGGCTCATGGCGACGCCGCCCGGCGAGAAGGCACCCGCACGCTCGGGTGCGAAGGGGAAGGCGGGCGCGCGGGGCTGAAGCGTGGCGCACGGCCCCGCGCGTCGCGATCCGGGTGAGCGGATGCCGCGGCATCCGTTCACCCGCGCGCGCCCGCCCGCGCCACCGCCTCCCGGTCACCCGACCGCAGCCACTCGTCGAACGTGATGCGCCCGCGAGCGGCATCCGCCCCGCCCCGTACCGCGCCGGAGGCGAGCGACCGCCCGAACGGCCCCGGGAAGCGCACCTCGAGCACCCCGCGCCGCACGCCCTCGACGGCGTGGAGGCGCCGCACCAGGTCGGCGAGCCGCTCGTCGCGCGGCCCGACGAGGTCGCGGGCCCGGCCGTCCACCGGCGCACCCTCGGCGAGTTCGACGAGCCGCGCGCCGACCTCGCGCGCCGCGACCGGCCGGATCAGCGCCTTCGGCACGATCGTCACCGGCCCGTACGTCGCGGTCGCCGCGACCTGCGCCGCGAACTCGTGGAACTGCGTCGCCCGCTGGATGGTGACCGGCACCGGGCTGTCGGCGAGGAGCGCCTCCTGCGCGAGCTTGCCGGCGTAGTGCGCGTCGTCGACGCCGTCGATGCCGACGATCGACAGAGCGACGTGGTGTGCGACGCCCGCGGCGCGTTCGGCGCGCAGCAGGTTGCCGGTGACGTTCGTGAAGAACTCGCGCGCCCGGCGTCCGGACAGCGTGACGACGCTCGCCACGTCGATCACGGCGTCGATTCCGGCGAGCGCGGCGGCGAGTCCGGTGCCGGTCTCGAGGTCGTGCCCGTCGTGGCGGGTGAGGGTGAGCACGTCGTGTCCGCGCGACTCGGCGGCGGCGACGACGTGGCGGCCGACGGTGCCGGTTCCGCCGGCGACGGCGATCCTCATCGGGCCACCTCCTCGGGCGCGCGGTGGGCATCGGGGCGAGCGGATGCCGCGCGGCGGGCGACCCCGGCAGTCGCGGCGGTCCCGGCCCCGCGCCCGCGCGCCGGGATCAGCAGGAGGAGGCCGAGCCCGAGGCTGAGCGTCAGCGAGACGGCGGTGCCGATCGCGGCATCCGTTTCGAGGTGGTCGAGGTGGGTGGCGTGGTACCAGAGGTGGAGCGCGCCGAAGACCGTCCAGGCGAGGCCGAGCAGGCGCGTGACGGCGGGGCTGCGCCAGGCGAACCCGGCGACGGATGCCGCACCGAGGGCGAGGTAGAACGCGCCGACATCGCGCACGAGGTGCTCGTTGTACGGTCCGTCGGTGGCGACCCACTGCCCGAGCACGCCCGGGAACGAGTCGTAGAACGAGGCGGGCGCGAACGACGCCCACCCGCCGACGAAGCACGCGATGGCCGCGGTCAGCGCGAGCGCGGCCGTGTGGATTCTGTTCATACCCGTACTGACGACACGGGCGGGCGAAGTGTGAGGTGGCTCACGATTCGGGCGGCTGCGCCGTCATGCTTGGTGAAGGGAGCATTGACGATGACCGATGACACGATGCGGGACGCGCCCGGGCCCGGCGACGCCCCGGACCTCGCCGACGTGGCCGCCGAGCGCCGCCGCCTGCTGGCGCTCGCGTACCGCATGCTCGGCACCACCGGCGAGGCCGAGGACGCCGTGCAGGAGACCTACGTGCGCTGGTACCGGATGTCGGACGCCGAGCGCGCCGCGATCGCGAACCCGCAGGGCTGGCTGACCCGCGTCGCGGGCCGCGTGTGCCTCGACCTGCTCGGCACGGCGCGAGCCCGGCGCGAGCGGTACGTGGGGCCGTGGCTGCCCGAGCCGCTGCCGGCGGGGTTCTTCGCGTCGCGCGCGGGTTCGGCCGGCCCCGCGGCATCCGCTCGGCCCCACACCGACACGACGACGGATGCCACGGCCGACCCGCTCGACCGCGTGACCCTCGACGAGGCCGTGTCGAGCGCCCTGCTCGTCGTGCTCGAGTCGATGACGCCCGCCGAGCGCGTCGCGTTCGTGCTGCACGACGTGTTCGCGGTGCCGTTCCCCGAGATCGCGGAGATCGTCGGCCGCTCCCCCGCCGCGGTGCGCCAGCTCGCGACCTCCGCTCGCCGTCGGGTCGCCGAGTCGCGCACACGGACCGTGGCCCGTGCCGAGCACGACCGGGTGGTCGCCGCGTTCGGTGCCGCCGCGGCATCCGGCGACCTCGCGGCCCTCGTCTCGGTGCTCGACCCCGACGTCGTGCTGCGCTCCGACGGCGGCGGACTCGTCACCGCCGCCCGCAAGCCCGTGCTCGGGGCGGACCATGTCGCCCGCTTCCTGCTCGGCCTGCTCGCCAAGAACCCCGACGACCAGGTCGAACCCCTCGAGACGACGGATGGCGCCGGCTTCGCCGTCCGCCGCGACGGTGCGGTGATCGGGGTGGTGAACCTGCGGGTCGTCGCGGGACGGGTCGCGGACGTGTGGATCGTGATGAATCCGGAGAAGTTGGGGGCGTGGCGGTAGGTGACGATTAGGTCACCTAATGAGCCGATGCCGCGGTCGCCACGCCGACGACGGCTGAACGACGCGCCACCGGCCCGTCCCGCCGCCGCGCCCGCCGGTCGCCGTACCGGGCGTGACGCTCGTCGAGTCCCACGATGCGGCGCCGCAGCATGGTGAGGAGCGCTGCGACGTGTCGACGTCGATGCGGCTCGAGTGCGCCCGCGGCATCGAGAGCGCCGGCGCGGTCGGCGAGCGAGCGGACGCGCGTGACCGTGTCGCGCCGCCAAGCCTGGTACGCGTCATCCGGGCGGGCGGCGAGCCGTTCGAAGCGGTCGTCGATGATCGCGAGACGCAGCTCGAGCGCCTGGAGGTCATCGAAGAACTGGGTGCGGTCGATGTGGTCGACCGGGGTGCCACCGCCGCGCAGGGCGGCATGCATCCAAGCGCTGAGAGGTGAGTCCGAGCCCATGTCGGTGCTCCTTGCTGACTCCAGCCGTAGCCGAAGATTCCGACGGTAGGGAGGGCCACTGACATCCGCTCGATTCGGGTCTCAGACGCTCGTGTACCCCGTTCTGGGGCGGAAGCAGAACTTCGGCCGGTCAGAGGGCTAATCGCTGCACGAATGCATGTCCCCCAGCCGTGAGACGGCCATCCGACGTCGGTCGGCGCCGATAGCGTCGGTCGGCTGTCGACTCGACGGCGGTGCGCCCGCACCAGGCGCACGTCCACACACAGGGAACGGACACGAGATGAGCGAGACCCCGAACACGACCGAGAGCCCGGCGAGCCCGGCGCCCGACGCCGCAGCACCGGCGGGATGGTACCCCGACGGCAACGGCGGACAGCGGTACTGGGACGGCAGCGCCTGGACCGAGCACACCGCACCGGCAGCGGATGGCGCGACCGGCACCCACGCCGACTCGGCGGCTGGCCCCGCGGCCGCCGACGCAGCGGCGAAGTCGTTCGTCGTGACGTGGCTGCTCGCGCTGCTCGTCGGCGTGTTCGGCGTGGACCGCTTCTACCTGGGCAAGATCGGGACGGGCATCGCGAAGCTGCTCACGCTCGGTGGCCTGGGCGTGTGGGTGCTGGTCGACCTGATCCTGGTGCTCACCGGCGCGCAGCGCGACAAGCTGGGCCGCCCGCTCGAGGGCTACGCGCAGCACCGCAAGGTGGCGTGGATCGTCACGGCCGTCGTGGTCGCGCTGTCGCTGATCTTCAACGTCGTGAACGCGGCCAGCCTCGCCGGTCAGGCAGCGGCGGCCGGGGCTGCAGCGTCTGCGGCATCCGACGACGACGCCGACGAGGCCGAGACCGAAGCGGATGCCGCACCGGCGGCCGAGCCCGCGGCCGGCGTCGAGGAGCTCGCCGTCGTGGAGACCGCGTTCGGCAAGGACATCGAGTCGGACACGTGGTGGTACGTCGTGGTGCTCGAGAACCCCAATCCCGATCACGTCTTCCCGATGGCCGGCATCACCATCGAAGCGCTCGACGCGAGCGGAGTCATCTTGGACTCGGGCAGCGAGTACACGACCGTCCTGCAGGGCCGCACGGTCATCGCCGGCGACTTCTTCTCGGTCGGCTCGGGCACCATCGCCTCGCTCGACGTGCGGGGCCCGACCAGCGCGGCCGCAACCGCGTCGCCCGCTTCGGAGACCGGCTCCTTCACGATCACCGACATCGCCCGCGCGGACGAGTACGGCTACGCCAGCATCACCGGCAAGGTCACGTCGTCGTTCGGCGAGGACCAGGAACTCGTCCAGGTGACCGTGGTCGCGCGCGACGCCGCAGGCAAGATCGTCGGCGGTGACTTCACCTTCATCGACCGCCTCCCGGCGGGCGGCACCGCCCAGTTCGATTCGTCGCTCTGGAGCGTCGAGAACCTGCCCGCGGATGTCACGTTCGAGGCGTTCGCAACGCTGTAGCACGATGGGGGCCGGCCACCGACGTGCGGCCGGCCCCGCTCGCCCTCCGCTATCGATCTCGAGATTGAGAACCCAACGATGAGCGACGGACACGCTCCCTCTCCCCCGGCCGGATGGTACGCCGCGCCGCACGCCGCCGGACAGTTGCGCTACTGGGACGGCTGGCGCTGGCTCGACATCACCCCGCCGCCGCAGCCCGTGGCAGCACCGCGTGCTCCCCTCGTCGGCGTCGAGCACCGCGGCAACCAAGTCGGTCGGATCGCCCTGGTGGCTGCCATCGCCGGTACGATCTTCGCCTGCTGGCCCGGCTGGTTCCTCGCGGGATGGATCCTCCTGCCCGCCGCGTTCGTACTCGGCATCGTGGCGGTCGCGTTGCCCGGGCGACGGCGCGGCAACGCCGTCACAGCGATCGTCATCTCGATCATCGGGACGATCGCGGGATTCTCGGTGTTCTTCTCCACGGTCTTCGATGGATTCGGGGACACGGGGCTGGAGCGGGTGCGGTCGGAGGCGCCGCTTGAGGGCGCGCCGCCTTCACGGTCGCACCATTTGGAGATCATCCCACTGTTCGTCGATTGGTGACCGATTCACCGCCAGCTGATGCATCTCCGATGTCTTTGCCATACCCAATAGGCTTCACAGGTGCCACCCAGTCAGCCGCCATGGATCATCTCTCAGCCACTCGCGACGTCGATGAGGTGCATGCATCAGTGAGCGCGCCAGCCAAGGACCCTTTCGCGCAGCTGGAGGGGCTCGTCGAGAAGCGAATCTTCGAGCCATTCATTCGCCACATTCGGTTCCCGCGGTTCAAGAATCTCGCGCCTATGTTTCGGATCGACTTCGATTATCCGATCACCGCCCTCGTCGGGCCGAACGGCACGAACAAGAGCTCCATCCTGAGAGCGCTGCAAGGGTGCCCCGAGACATACAACATCGGCAACTATTGGTTCAGCACAGACCTCGACCCGATCGCGGGTGGCAGCCCTCAGCGCTATATTCATGGGTACTCCCCACGCGACGGGCTGGATGTCGAAGCAATCAAAGTTCGCACGGGCAAAGTCGGTCGAACCATCGACTACTTCGAGACGAGTCGTCCCCGCAGCCGAGACGGCATGGAGAAGATGCCACCGCTTCAGAAAGAGGACCAGCTCCTACGAAGCAGCACGCGATGGCGATCGATTGACAAGCACGTTGTCTACCTCGATTTCAGGCAAGAACTCTCAGCCTATGACATCCTTTTTCATTTCAACTGGCGACGTCATAGTAGCGACCCCGAAGACAAGAAGGCGCTCATTCGACGCCACGCACGACGCGTTTCACAGGCCCTCGATGAGCTGACCGATAGCCACATCTTCTATGGAAGTGAACGGATCCTTGAGGAGGCCGATGAGTTGACTCCGACAGAAGTCAACGATGTTTCGGTCATCCTCGGCCGCAAATACACGTCGATCAGGCTCGTGAAGCACGACTATTTTGGAGTTGAGGGATACACGGCACGATTGAAGACCGCATTCATCGACTACTCCGAGGCATACGCGGGGAGCGGCGAGTTTGCAGCAATCATGCTCGTGCGAGCCATCTCACGCTCACCGAAGCACAGCCTGATCCTTCTCGACGAGCCCGAGACATCTCTGCACCCGGCCGCTCAGGCGCAGTTGGTGCGCTATCTGGCGCGCGAGTGTCTCGTTCGGAAACACCAGGTAGTGATGGCGACGCACTCCTCAGCGATGATCGACCTCCTTCCTAATCGGGCTCGCAAGCTCCTCGACATCAGCCCTTCAACGGGAAAGGTCGAGATGATCTCTCAAGCAGCGTCGGTCGGCGAGGCCTTTTCGCGTCTGGGGCACGGCGTCTCGGGGAGAAAGATCCTCGTCGAGGACGAACTTGCGCGGGCGCTCGTCGAGTACGCGGCTCGGGTGCGTGGCACAGACTTCCTGCGCTCGATTGATGTGATCGTCTCGCCCGGGGGCGCTCAATCGATCTGCCGACGATATGTACCGACCTTTGCCCAAATCGCGGCTGACACAGTCATCCTGCTTGACGGAGACCAGCGGCCGACCGTGCAACTCAGACGATCGAAGGACCTCCTGGACGAGGATGTCGAATTAGAACTGACGAAGCTTCACCTTTCGAAGGGCGACATCCTCACGAACGGAGGCAACGACCCGAATCTCAAAACGAAGTCCCTTGCGCAGATGAGAAGTACTCTGGACTGGGCTGCACGCCACGTCGACTATCTCCCCGGAGAAAGCAACCCCGAAGTATTGCTTCTGAAGGTCGCTCGACATGAGACGGTCGCGGATCCCCAGGCGGCGAAGGATCGCTGGATGGCTCTCTGTCGAGACGAACTGGGTTTGCCTCAGGAGGACTACCCGTCCTCGGCCGACATCCTTGCGACCCAACGACGCGCCTTCGTCAACATCGATCGCGAGACCGACGAGTGGAAGCAACTCATGGAGACGCTCGAACGCGCGGCGTCGTGATGAGCCGAGCGCCTGAGTGGTCACTGTTGCGGATTGGTTTGGCATCTCCGACGCCAGCGTCCAGCACGACTAGTTCGTCGCACGGCCAACTCGACTTCACGTGGAGCAGTCATCCCTCAGCAGCTCCACCTCCGCTCGACCCTCCCACGTGACACCCAGTCGTTCGTAGCGAACGGGCATCACGGCTGGATCGCGCGCTCACGGCTGGAGGGGTGGGTTGGTAACGACCAGCCGGTCGATCCACCGGTCAACCCATCCCGTCCGGCCATCGCTCGAGAACGAGTTCCTGGAGCCGTCGTGCCCGCGACGAAACCGCCTCGATGTCCCATCGCGCGTACTCTGCAGCCACCGACCTGGTCGAACCGAACGCCGGCTCCTCAGCGAAGCGTCGCCGCTTCTCGTCGTACGGCTCCCGGAGCGCCCGTTGCGACGGCGATTCGCTCAGTGGCACAAGGTTCGCGAGCAGGTCCCGGGTGTTCGCGACCTCTTCATCAGTGAACTGCGTCCATGCGTCATCCGGCTTCTCGGGGAGCACGCGCTCGACGTACATCACCGGCGAAGGCAAGGCACCCTCGACGGCGTCCAACTCCTGGAACAGGTAAGGAACGATCGTCGCACCGGCCAGGTGACGTTGGAGCACCGCCGCAGAGACTTCGGCGTCGGTCGGCCAGCTGACCGTCTTGTGCTTCTTGATCTCGGCGGCCACGCGTTGCGGGGTGTACCAGTTGTCGCAGTCGAGCCACAGCCGCTTGAACACCGCGTGCAGGCCGGTCGGCTCGAAGCCGCAGATGGCTCGACGGGTGAGGAACGCGTCGATCACATCGAGGATCCCGTCGCCAGGACCGACGCCGACCGCGCCCGTGCGCATCGCGTGCGAGAGCTGCATCAGGAACGGGAGCGCGGAGGCCGGCAGGTTGGCGCGGCGCAGCCGGTCCAGGCGGAGCACCGTCGATGGTGCGTGCTCCGATCGGTTGCCACCGATGACGAGATCGAGGAAGTCGGGCTGGAAGACGGCCAGAGAGTCGATGACCTCGACCGGGCTCATCCGCCCCCATTCGCGCTTCAAGGTCGGGTAAACCTCGGACTTCCGGAGATTGGGCTCGTGGATCAGTCCGAACGGGAAGAAGTAGGCGTCGAAGTAGTCCTTCGAGTCGGTCTTGAAGGCCGAATAGAAGGGTTGCCACGCCTCCCGGTCGATCTCGATCGCCTGTTCGGGGTCTTCGAGCGCGACGCGCAGGAAGACATCGTTCCGCACAAGGTCTCCGATCGTCATCGGCTCCTGCCGGGAATTCAGGCTGTCGAAGATCTTGGGCCCGTTGGTCGGGTCGTTGACGTCGATCACGACGACGCTCAGCTGCTGCAGGAGTGCCGTGTAGATCTCGCGGATGCGGTCGGAACCGCCTTCGGCGGACTGGAGACGGTAGAACCGCTTGGCACGCTTGTAGTTGGTCTCGACGCGGCCGTGCTTCCGCTCATCCGACGGCAGCAGGTTGATGTGCGTGCCGACGAGCGCGGGCTCGAGCTGGCGCATCGTCGTGAGCTCGCGGATCACGACGTTCAGGTCGCCCTGGTCTTCACCGCTCGGCTGCAGTCGCAGATTGGAGCGCCGCCCTGTCGGCACATTGGTCACGATGTACCGGCGGAAGAGCTGCGCGGCCTCCTCCGCTTCACCGGCGAGCGCCAGTGCGTGGATCGCCGCGCAGAGGTAGAGGTACACCGTCGTGAGCCGCTGCTGGCCGTCGATGATCTCGTCGACGGCGAGTTCGGCAGGGCCGCTCGGCAGCTGATGCATGATGATCGCCCCGACGAAGTGCACGTCGTCTTCGCCTTCGACGAGGCGAAGGATGTCGAGCTCGAGCTGGTAGCACCGCGCGGTCTGCCATTTGTACGGTCGCTGGAAGAACGGGATCGAGAGCACGGACCCGCCTCCGAGGATCGCCTCGAAGTTCGTTTCGTCGGTGCTGCTGGTCAGCTTGAGTTGGCGGAGGACGAGAGGCACGGTGTTTCCGTTCGTTCGGGGTCGATCAGGGTTGGTTCATGAGCGGAGGTCGAGAGCTAACCCCCACCCGACGAAATCGGGGCCCCAAGTCAGGCCGATACCCACCGATTCCGCCGCGGCCATCCAGCGATCCGGTTCCCGAGGACGTCGCTCGAGGACGAGAACCGCTCTGACGGACTGGCCAGGGATGGCAGGTCGGGAGCGCAACTGCTCGGCGTAGTCGACAACCTGCCCGATCCCGAGTCGGATCTGCTGGTCTTCGACTGCACTTCCCAGGCTCTTGACCTCAGCGACGTAGACGGTGAGCCCGTCCGCCCAGCCGACATCGAACTTGGGCGCATTGCGACCGTGGCGTTGAGGAACGAGCCCTCGGCTCGCCAGCCTTCGTGCGAACGCCAGGAGCGTTGCTTCATGGGCAGCGGTGGCGCGGTCGAGCGCTTCGAGGTCGACAGTGAGGCTCGATGGCTGGTGAGCCGTTGGAGCTCGTTCGGCCAGGGGCCCGCCAAGTATCCCTTCACCGAGAGAAGGCAGGACGAGTACTTCGTCTACGCCGGCCACCCGAAGTTCACGGTTTCGCGCAGGGTATCCATCGAGCAGGTCTGCGAAGCCCTGACCATCGATGATCGCCAATTCGTGCCCAGAGCGACGGAGCGTGTCGGCGAGTTTGAGCTTCTTGCTGTACTGCCGGGTTTTGTCGGTCACGTTCTGGTTGGCAAGATCTCCGTGAACGAGCAAGCTGACCTTCCTGGACATGTCCGTCTTCCAGTCGGCCGCTCCGCGCGCCATGGCCATCCGGACACAATCCTCGCGGATCTCCCAGTTGCCGTCGACGAACACCCGACCGGTGAACGCGAGGACGTGCCCGTGGAAGCTCTCGATCCATTGAGGTTTCATCGCGCGACCACCCGCCTAATCTCGTTTCGACCTGCCAGTTGGACTCAAGACACCTTGAGCAGTGACGAAGGTCGTCCCTTCCAGAGCACCACGAGCTCATCGCGCGCCCGGCTCGACGCCACGTACAGCAGCGACCGTTCCCGCAGCTCCACGTCCGCGCGGTCCTCAGGCGCGACGCCCTTGAATGCCCACGTCGACGGGAACGACCCGTCGGACATGTCGAAGAGCACCACTCGTGAGAACTCCATGCCCTTCGAGGTGTGCATGGTGAGCACGACCGGGTCGGTTCCGGTCTGCTTCGCCGAGGTCAGGATGGTGCTGGCGATGCCGTGGTGTTCGAGGGCGTCGTGCACGTCCTTCGAGGCGTTGTTGGACGAGGTCAGCACGGCGATGGTCTCGCCGCGGACGCCGGCATCGAGCCAGCCCCGCACGGTGTCGGCGAGCGCCGTGTACTGCTCCCCCGCCGATGTGGACGCGATGCGTCGCGGATCCGGACCGAGTCGGCTGGAGCGATACCCCGCCACGCCCTCTTCGGCGCCTTCGGCGTCGATGTACTCCGCGCCTTCGAGCAGCCCGAGCGCGTACCGCAGGTTCTGCTCGGTCGTGCGGTAGTTGAGGGTGAGCCGACGCGACCGTCCGACGATCGCGATCCCGAGCCGCGAGAGCACGACGCGGCGTCCATAGATGCGCTGGTGGATGTCATCGGCGATGAACATGTCGTCGTCGCCCTCGGCGGTGAAGGCGCGCAAGAACTGCCAGTGCGCCGCGGTGAGGTCCTGCGCTTCGTCGATGAGGATGTGGTCGGCGAGTGTGCGCGGCCTTCCGCCGTCGAGGCCGCCGAGCCACCCGGCCGCGACCGCAGCGAGCTCGGCGTAGGTGACGGTCGAGTTGATGCGGGCGTTCCGGCGGAAGTGCTCGACGACCTTCCACACCTCGGCGCGCTTCGCGCGGTCGAGGGCGATGCCCCGCCCGGGCCGTCGGGCGGTGAAGTAGTCGTCCTTCGTCGTGATGCGACCGGGCAGAATCACCTCGAGGTACTCACCCGCGAGGAACGACTTCGAGCGGAGCGGTCCGTCGAGGTTCGCCCCCGAGTCGTCGAGTGCCGCTTCCCATCCGCTGTCGTTCGCCACCGGTCGAGCGGCCGAATCGACGGACGAGCCGATCACGTTCACGGCCGCGTCGCCGAACCCGGTGCCGGCGAGCTCCCGAACGGATGCCACGAGCGCGTCCACCCCCCGGATGAGGATGCCCGGGTCGCCAGGCCGGTCCGCGATCGCGGCGGTGGCGTCCAGGCGTTCGAGGTCCCGGCGGAGGTTGTCGGCGAGCGCCCGCGTGTAGGTCGTGAGCACGACGCGCGACCCGGCGTCCGTCCACGCGAGGTTGCGCGCGCGGTGGATGAGCACGACGGTCTTGCCGGTGCCCGCTCCTCCGGTGAGCCGGAACGGCCCGTGGTACTTCGCGGTCGCGTACCGGCGCTGGTCGGGGTGGAGGAAGACGCGCCAAGCGCCGAAGTCGCCGCCCTCGATGACCCGCTGCAGCTCCTCGTCGGAGTCGACGAACGTGAACTGCATCTGCGCGGCTGGGTGCTTGAGCGCGTCGACGAGGCGTGCGTCCTCGTGCCGTTCGTCGATCTCGGCGGGTGCGACGGGCTCGACCGCCTCGCCGATGCCGAGCGAGTCCTTGATCTGCGAGATCGCCGACCCGACGGCCATCTCGAGCAGCACCGAAGCCTGCCACTCGTTCTCGAGCGACGCGGCGAAGGTGAGTAGTGCGTCTTCGTCGGGCGCGGCGAACGCTCGCTCGGCGAGGTCGGGTGCGAAGCCGAACTCGTCGACGAGGTCGCTGCGGAAGTACGAGCGCTCGGTCAGGAAGGAGCGCGACGGCGCGGCGTCCGCTTCGGTCGCAGACGGGGACGCCTGCCCGGTCGCCGCCTCGTCGGCCGGCGTCGTCGCCTCGATGAATTCCGGGATTCCGTTGACCGGGTTGATCTGCAGCTTACGGGTGCGTGCCCGTTCGATCGCCTCGTCGTGCTCCCAGGTGCCCGCGTAGACGTAGGTGCGCTCCTGGCCGATGGGGTCCAGCTGGTAGAGCACTGCGCGCAGGTGGATGTCGACCCGCCCGGTTCGCGCCCGCTCGTCGACCGGGTGGTTCATCCGCTCGATGTTCAGGCCGGGGATGCCGTCGTCCTCCGTGAGCTTGCGGAGGAACGACATGATCTTCAGGTCGACGGCCTTCTCGTGCTTCTGACCCTTCATCTTGGTCATGATCAGGTTGGGCATCGGCGTCCTCTCGGGTGGGTTCGGGTGCGGCGTCAGTTCACGCCAAGGGCGGCGGCCACGGATGTCGCGTCGGGGTCGACGACGGTCCAGCCGTCGTCTTCGAGTTCGGCACGGTCGCCGCCTGCGGGGTGCAGCAGCACGACGATCTTGGGTTCGATCCAGGCGAACGACACGGGAATGCCGTCGCCGAGTTCGAGGCCCATCTCTGGGACGGGCATGCCCTCGATCGCGTGCAACGCGTGCAGGAGCACCTGTTCCTCGGGGGTCGCGAGGTCGACGAGGCCCTGCCAATCGACGGTGAGGTCTGCGGGGAGGGTCACGTCGACCGGTCCAGGCGCGGCGGCGCCCGCGGTCGGCAGGATGTCGCTGAGGGCGGCGATCGCGACCGACGAGCCGTCGAGGCGCGCGCCGAGCAGGTTCGACAGTCGGAGCCAGAACTTCCAGTCGTCGGCGAACAGGGTGCCCGCGAGCGCGGGCATCCGGTCGTCCAGCACGACGGATGCCTCGGTCTTGCCCTGCCCGATGTGCCGGGCGGTGAGCACGGCCCGATCGTGGCGCAGCTGCCAGGTCGTCGGGTCGGTGCCGGGCGGCAGCCCGTCGACGAGGGCTGCGGCGGCGAGTTCCTCGACCGTGCGACCGGCGGCATCCACGAGCACGCTCGTCGGCAGGCGCACGAGCATGGGCAGCGCCTCGGCGACGGCCTCCCAGCGTTTGGCGGCCTTCCCCGGGTCCTGCATCCAGCCCATGAGCCACGTCATGGGATTCGCCGTGACGTGGTCGAGCGACGCGAGCGAGAGTCCGTACTGTCCGGAGAACGCCGTCGCCTTGGCCGCGTCGAACCACGGCGTCGCCGGTTCGACCTTCTCGTCGCGGGCGCGCACGAGGTCGTCCCACGTGAATGCGAGCACGAGATACCCCTGGTCGCGGAGGATCGCGCGCTTCTGCGCGTCGTCGGCGATGCGGTTGTGGGCGACCGAGGCGTGGAACGCCCGACCGTCGGTGTAGATCGCGATGGGCTTGGCGCCGCCGCCGAACTGTTCGAGCACGAAGTCGGGCTGCGTGTGGCCGAGCATGAGCTGCGGCTGCAGCATCCAGATGCGGCGGCTGCCCGGGAAGGTGACCTGCACCTTGTTGCCGTGGTCGCCGGGGATCTCCTTCACGCCCGCGCCGAGCTTCTTCGCCCGGGCCATGAAGACCTCGCGGAACAGCGATTCGATCACCGGTTCGCCGACGGGCACGCCCGGGTCTTCACGCGTGACGTCCCAGCCGGTCGGCTCGCCATCGGCGACGCCCAGCAGCACCGCGAGGCTGTGCTCGGCGCTCGCCCGCGAGACGCGGTCGATGCTCCTGCCCGGCGCATAGGGAAGCAGGCACCGGTGGCACGATGCCCGGCCTTCGCCGCGGCACGGGCAGTCACGCACGGTCGTCCACGCGATCTCGAGGAGTTCGCGGATGCGGTCGACGTTCGCGAGCTCGGCGAGGTAGCCGGTGCCGCCGGGCACCGCGTCGTGCACGAGGAGCGCGGGCACGTTCTCGGTACCGTCGGAGAGCATGGGCTGCACCGTCTCGACGATGCGGAGGTGGTCCGGGTCGCCGCCGATCACCTCGCGGAGGCCGCGGAGGATCGCCGCAGCGAGGCTCGGCACCGCGAGGGTGTCGCCGAGCGTGATGCGCGGCGGCAGCCGGAGCAGGATGCCCTGGGTCGTCAGCGTTCGGCTGAGGGCGATCGGGATCGCCTGCTCGTCTCGGGCGTCGCGGTTGGGGCACCACGGCTTGTGCTCGCGGCGCGAGTTGGCGTTCGCCTCGGCGTCGAGCTTGCCGCAGACCGCGCAGACGCGGAACAGCGGCGCGGTGCGCTCCTCGCCCGCGATGAGCCGGTTCTCGCCGGCCGGACCGACCTTGCCGAGGTTGAGCCAGCGCACCGTGAGGTCGCGGACGTAGGTGACGCCGAACCCGTCGCCCTCGACGTACCAGGCGTCGGTGATGCCGGCCGGGTCGACGTCGGGTGCGACCTGCATGACGAACCGTTCGCGCTGTCGCTCGTCGCGACGGTCGCCGATGGATGCCTCGTCGCGCCGCACCTCGGCCGAGACCTGTTCGAGTTCGACGACGCGGAGCTGCTGGGCGGTGTCGGCGATGCCGTTCGCCCCGCAGCGGGGGCAGGAGGCGTGCGACTGATCGACCGTGCCGACGTCGTAGCCGAACCCGCACGCAGGGCAGAACGACCACGTGCGCACGGCTTCGCCGCCGCTTCCGAGGTCGACGGAATCGACGGCGATCTCGATGCCCTGCGCGTAGAACACCGCACCGGGCGCAAGCTCGCTGATGGCGATGCCCGCTCCGCGCTGATACGTGATCGCCTTGTCGCGATACTCGAGGCTGTCCGGGTCGATCCAGCTGAGCGCGACGTCGAGGCGCACCGAATCGTCGATGAGCGAGTAGTTCGGCAGCAGCCCGAACCGTTCGAGCGCCGCGACCCAGTGCTCCGAGCGCAGTTCGGCGAGCTGCTTGGTCGCCATCGCGTACGAGGCCCGCGCGGTGCGGTACTCACGCCGCTCGTCGTCGCCGGCGGTCGGATGCTCGGCGGCCTTACGGAGGTCGTCGAGCGCGTCGGCGACCGCGTTCTTGCGGAAGCGCACCTCGTCGACCTGGGCGCTCCAGCGCTGCACCGCCTCCCGTGCGGCCGCGGCAAAGGCGCTCGATCCGGGCTCCTCGCCAGGGCTCGCCCACCGGCGGAGGGCCTCGCGCGCCGCCTCGCTCACGGTGTCCGCGTCGAAGGCGCCGAGGAACGCGCCGAGCCGCTCGGCCGCGTGGGCCTCGGCGTCCGCCACGAGGTCCCCGAGGAACGTGCCGGGTTCCGTCGATGCGAGGACGTCGCGGGCGTTCCGCGGTGCGTCCGTCAGGTCGGCCGCGCGGCGATCGACGAGGGACGCGACGTACTGTCGCCGCAGGATCTCCTCGGCGTCGAGGTAGGTGGCGGGGGCGCGCACCGCCCCGTTGATGACGGAGAGCGGTTCGCCGAGTTTCGGCAGCTGTTCGCCGCGGCCGGTCACGAACGCGAGCGAGAGGGCGTTCCCGGTGAGGCGCCCCGCACGGCCGACGCGCTGCAGGTACGACGCGACGGTGCGCGGGAGTCCGGCGAGCATGACGGTCGACAGGTCGCCGATGTCGATGCCCATCTCGAGCGTGGGGGTCGCGACGAGCACGTTCGGGCTGTCGGGCTGGGTGTCCGACGCCTTGAAGCCGTCTTCATAGGCGAGGCGGGTCTCGTCGTCGAGCAGGCTCGTGTGCTCGCGGGCGACGACCCGCCGCATGTCGCCGTCGTCGTAGAGGGCGCGGTAGTAGTTCTGGCCGCCGCGACTCCGACGCAGCGTGCCCGGGCACCGGGCCGAGGTGCACGGGCCGTCGGCGAGCTGGTCGACGACGGCGATCGTGCCGGGCACGGGGTTCTGGCAGACGTCGCAGGCGAGCAGGTGCCGGCCGTCTTCGAGGTCGGCGAGGTCGACCGGATACACGGTGACCGACGACGGGCCCAGGCGATAGACCGTCGCCGCCCCCGCTCCGATGCCCAGCGACGAGACGACGCCGTCGGCGTCGAGCTGGGCGAAGAGCGACCGGGTGAGGTGCGCCCCGGCGGCAGGCGTGACGCCGAGCACGTCGCGCGCCCAGGTCGCGTACCAGCCCTGGCTCGATCCGGCCTGGTCGAGCTGACTCTTCTGTCCGGGACCGGCGACTGCGGCGGCCGCGCCGATGCGCGCGAATCCCGGGGCATCACGACCGTCCGGGAACGCGGGCATGCCGACGCCACGGGGCCGTCCGCCCCAGAGGTACCAGCGACGGCCGTCGTTCTCGAGGTACTTGCGGAACCACTCGTGGTCGATCGCGCCGCGATCGCGCAAGCGTTCGAGCACGCCCCGCACCCATCGCACGACGACGTCAGCAGGCACGTCGGCCGGAGCGTCGTCATCCAGCGTCGTCGCGGTCGAGAAGCCGGTGAGCACCGAGCGTCCGATCGCCTCGAGCTTCGCCGGTGCGCCGACGCTCACCTCGGCTGCGAGGCTGCCGGTGAGTTCGAGGGTGCGACCGACGCGGGACTGCAGGCCGAACTCCATGACGAGGTCGAACAGCAGCCGCTGACGCACGCGCTCCTCGACGGCGGGGTCGACGTCGCGCGCGGTCTCCGCCTCCCAGAAGTCGCGGAAGTTGTCGTGGTCGACGATCTCGGGCGCGAGCAGCCGATACCGGGCGTCGCGGTCGTCTCCGGCACCCTGCAGCAGGAGCTCGACGAGCTTCGAGATGTTCGCCGGCCGGGTGCCGACGGCACGGCGCACGGCGTTGCGCAGGCTGAAGACGTGGGAGCGGCTCTGCACGAATCCGGCGCGGTGGGCGGCATCCTGCACGCTGTCGGTGAAGACGAGTGCCTTCTTCTCGGCGACGTCGAGCGATTGCTCGCCGAAGAGCGTGGTCACCGCGACCGAGAGCATGGTGGCGACGGCGCTGCCGATGAAGCGGATGCCGTCGGCGCGGCCGCACGACGGGCACTGGTCGTCCTTCGAGCGGTCTTCGACGTCGGGGCCGGTGAGCACGAGCACCGGCAGCACGACGGCATCGTCGTCGGGTGCCGCGTCGAGGATGATGCGGTCGCGCACGTGGAACCAGCGGAGCCCGTCGACGGGCTCGTCCAGCGCGCGACGGGCCTCGTTCGGTGCGTGGACGAGGGCGCGGAAGCCACGCTCGCGGTGGAGGTGGTTGGCGCGGATGTCGACGTCGTCGTGGTCGAGGTAGGTGCCGACCGGAGCGAGCTGCACGCCCCAGCCGCTGCGGCCGCAGTGGCGGCAGTAGATCGCCGGGTAAGCGGGCGCGCTGTCGAGGGCGGATGCCTCGGCACCGAGCATCTGCCCGTCGTCGCTCCATCGGAATAGGGCGACGGGGTCGGCGGCACGGTCGATGCGCGTGAGCGCGCGCAGCCACAGGTGCAGGTCGATCGAGAGCGCGCCGCGCCCCTGCCGCGTGCGGATATGGCTGAGCGCGGCGAGCACCGTGACCAGGAACGACCGGCGCCGCTCGGCCCGGGCCTCGTAGGTCTCGTCGGCCGCGAGGCCGGCGGGCAGGATGCGGTCGGCGAGGTCGTCGAGGCGGACCGCGTCGGTCGCGGATTCGGCGAGGGCGCGCACGAGCGGATGCCCCGCAGCCAGGGCCGCCACGAGCTCGTCATCGAGCGACTCGGGCGCGAGCCCGTCGTAGAGGGCGGCGACGACGCGACGCGTGAGGTCGTCGACGTCGAGGTCGCGCGGGTCGGCGACCGCCTCGATGACCGCATCGACGAGCGCGTTGTCGACGGACGGGATCGTGAAGCCACCCGCCGATACCCGAGTCTTCGCCTCGCGGGACCACTCGTCGTACGACATCCGCGTCTCGGTGACGACGGAGGTCTCGTCGAAGTCGACGCCGAATACCGTGCGGGCGAAACCGATCATCGCGGTCGGGTCGCCCTGGTCGCCGAGCGTCGCCGAGGTCGCGACGGGCGTGACCTGCACCGGCCCGCCGGCGTACCGCTCGAGCGTGAGCCGCAGCCGGCGCAACAGCATCGCCACGTCGGTGCCCTGGGCGCCGTCGTAGGTGTGGAACTCGTCGAGCACGAGATACTGCAGGCTGCTCGCGCTCTGCTGCCAGATCGTCTGGTCGTCGCCGCGCAGCAGCAGTTGGTCGAGCATCTTGTAGTTCGTGAGCAGGATGTCGGGCGCTTCGCCGCGGATCGCCGGGCGGCTGGTGATGAGCCCGTCGGGGGTGACGTGCGAGCGTTCGTCGCCAGTCTGCCCGGTATAGATCGCCGCCCGAATGCCGCGGAGCTCCTCGCGCGTCGTGAGCAGCTCGGTCAGGCGTCGCGCCTGGTCGTTCGCAAGCGCGTTCATCGGGTAGAGGATGAGCGCCTTGACGCCCCCTTGGCCGTTCCGCTTCGCCCGGAGCACGTGGTCGAGGATCGGATACAGGAACGCCTCGGTCTTGCCCGAGCCGGTTCCGGTCGTGACGAGGGTCGGCAGCGGGTGCGGCTTCGTTTCGCTCAGGTTCGCGCTGCTCAATCGCTCGAACGCCGCGGCCTGGTGACCGTAAGGTGGCTGGCCGCTGTCCCATTCCAGCGCCGACGGTCGGTCGGCCTCGGCTGGCCGGAACGGCATCCGAACACGGACGTACGGGCCGCGAAAGACGCCGTCGACGGGGTGGTCGAGGAACGACGTGAGCGCGCCTCGCGCCTCGACGTCGGCCAAGGCGAACGTCGTCGTCAGGTAGCCGAGGAGGCTACGACGGATCTGTTCCGCCTCGACGCTCGGCAGCAGCTCGCTCACGAGCGCTCCTGCAGGATCTGCTCGAAGTGCGCGTACGCCCGGCGCATGTCGGCCTCCCGGTCGAGCGTCACGAACGGCAGCTCGTAGGTGTAGTCGATGCCGGAGGCCGGATGCGTCGCGGTGCGCTCTTCCTGGGAGATCGCGTCGCCCCTCTGACGCCAGACGGTCAGCACAGAGTTCGGAACGAGGCGGCCATTAGCATCATAGAAATGCGAGTTGCGGTCGTAGCCGTAAAGCACAGCGAACTGAGCGCGGTAGATCGAGCACAATTCGTCGGCACTAAGGCCAAATGCGATTGCAGAAATAGCGTCCACCTCAACCAGCGCCTGTCGCCTGTCCGCGTCCCGCCGCAGAGGGAGATCCGGAGTCCACTCGCGGGTCACTTCCCCCAGCTCGCGCCGCCCAAGATACGCCACCCCTCCCGCCCATGAGTCCTCTTCGAAGGCAGAGTGGTAGCCATGCTCCCAAAGGGCAGCGTAAGCACGACTCATCGCATTGAGCCGGAGGATCCTGTGGGATGCGAGCAGGAATGCCTGGGAGCCAGTTGGCAGCCCAATTAGCCCACGAATCACACCTCGACCAAGCGTTGATGGCGCAGTGCTGCGGACGAGGAAGTCATTCGTCATCGAACTCATGGCAGCTGCCACGCCGACGAGCTGCGGCAAATCGGGGACGCCCAGGCTCGACACGGCGTGAACATGCGCGGCACCAGGAGGAATGATCGTTGGAATCAGCGTGCGTTGATTGGTGGTGTTCACCATGACTCGCCACGCCACTCTGAAGAAGTCTCGCGCCGGCCTGCCGCGCCAGTGAGAATAGCCCGCGTCATACTCCGCCTCGGGCGCTGCAGGCTTGTACACAGTGACCGGAAGAGCGTCGGCGTCGACGTGCTCCAAGTCAGTCTGCGTCCAGTCCTTGTTGCTAAGCAGGCCGGGGTTCGGCGACTTATAGAAGGGGTTGCCGACAAACAGATGTGGACCTTGGAGGATTGCCTCCTGCCAGGAGTCGACCCGGCCCCACGACACGTCGAAGTATCCCTTTGTGCGATCGTTCTTCTCGTGCCAGCCTGCCGAGAATTCGAGCCCGAGCTGACCGATTCTCGGGGCCGCAGATAGTTTGCGGAGCACCTCTGCAGTCGAGCGGTTGGTTGCGTAGACCATCCGTGTGCGACCGACTGCGACCTCCCGGTCTTCGAGCAAAGCGTGCCAGACCAGGAGTGTCTCATGTGTCACCGTCGTGATGCGACTACGGTGCGGACGGAGATCCCACCTGCCATCCGGATCTTTGAGGCCGGGCTCGTCGCCGCTTCCATCATGGTTCAGGGAGCGGACGACAGTATCAGGGTGATATAGACCGGTCGCGGAAAGGAACGACACGTCTCCTGGTGCCGAGTAAATGTGCACACCGTATGAGATGTGATTATGAATCTCGAACAGCTTCAGCTCATTGATGAACTGCCAGTGTCTGCGCAGTCTCGAATACGAGCTGGCCCTAAGCAATCCTGCCTTCTCGTCAACAAAATGTGTCTCCGGGTGAACCAGGCCCGCGACACCGCGGGCCCTGTTGTTTCGCCAACTCCGCTCCATGAAGCATCGGTATAAGTCTGGTTGCAGGCCCGCAAGGTGGGGATAATTCTGCGGTGCTCCGACAAACGCAGAGGTGACCGCTACCTCCGCTGTACCGTCGACAACGATTTCGCGAATGCCGTCGAGTTCGAGTGTCGCAGCGCGCTTCACTGCGATCTGCGATTGCGTCGGTTTGACCGCGAGCTGCCACCACGGATCACCTTCAGCGAGTAGCGCATCGACATCAGAACGCGGCCGCACCCACGGCGGGTTCCCGACCTGGAGGTCAAAGCCGCCGCGATCGAAGACTGTCGCGAAGTCGAGCTCCCAGTGGAAGAAGCCCTGCTGCGCGGCTATACGCGCGGCCACGGCGAGCCAGGGCGTCTCTTCGACAAGACCACCCACCGTCTGGGCACCGGCGAACGACAGGTCCAGTTCCTCTGCGTCGCCGAGCGCGTCCCAGCTCGTAGGCAGTCCGAGAGTCTCACCACCGGCGGTCTTGCCGGTCTTCTTTCCCTCGAAGTGGGTACCGAGGATTGCGGTGAGGCCGTCGATCCACTCATCGAGCGAGGGCGGCTTGGCACCTTCGGTCAGGGTGTCGGTCAGCGGCCAGAACCAGAGGGCGTTCCAGGCGTCCATCACCCGACGGAGACGCTGGAATGCGCCTTCAGGGTCGTTGAGTTTGCGTTCGATCTCGGTTCTGGTGACGGGGGTGGTCTCGATACGCTCGCCGGCGCTCGCTGCTCGAGCGGCGGTGGGGGCAGCTGCCTGACCCCAAAGTGGGATCTCACGGCGGGCTTCGCGCTCGGCGATGGTGAGACGGCGGAGCGCGAACTGCCAGAGCGTCTCGACGCGGTAGGCGAGATTCACGAGCTTCTTCGTTTGTGCGGCGCTCGGCTTCAAGAGGATCTGCTTCCGCCACGCCTTGAGCTTCGCGAGCGCCTCTGGAGCGAGCTCCTTCGCCTCCTTCGCATCGACCGCGGCCCCCCAGCCGTCGGCCGGCAGCAGGAAGTGGTGGATCGCGCCCGCCGTCCCCTGCGCCAGCCGACCTTCACGGAGGTTCTCGGCGAGCTCGGTGATCGGCACGTCGCGCGGCACGTCTTTGAGCCAGGACTTCTTCGCGACCTGATCGGTCGAGTACACCGCACGGCGGGCGCCGATGAGCGAGTTGCCGCGTCTAAGGTGTAGGCCGAACCACGGGGCGGCGAGCCCTTCGACCATGGTGTCGAGCCAGAGGGAGATTTCCGCGAGTTCGACGGCAGTCGCATTGAGGTCGACGCCGTAGACCTGGTGCAGGGCGATCGACGCCTTCACGCGCTGCAGCTCGCGCGGGCGGTCCTCGGGGTCGACCTTCTCGCCGAGTTCCTCCTCCTTGCGGGTCAGGTACTCCTCGGCGAGCTGCCGCACGGCCTCGATGGCGAACGCGCCCGAACCGAGCGCCGGCTCGCAGACGGTGAGCTCGAGGATCTCGTCGGCGGTCGTCGTGCGGCCGTCCTGATCGAGCAGTTCTTCGAGGGCCTGGCTCACGACGAACTTCGTGAGCACCTCGGGTGTGTAGTACGACGCCGACTGCTGGCGCTCCCGGCCCGCGAGGCGGTAGACGAAACTTCCGCGCTCGTGCAGCACGGCCTTCTTCTCGCCGGTGATCGGGTCTTCGGACTGCACGAAGTCCTTCGGCGAGATGCCCGACGAGCGGTCGACGGGTACGACCCAGGAGCCCTTCGAGGCATCCCCGTCTTTCGCGACCTCGAAGAGGTCGGTCGTCGCGAAGAAGCCGGTGTACGACATGAGGCCCTCGTACACGGCACCGAGCTGGTTGATGCCGAGATCGGAGTAGCTGATGAAGCCGCGGTCGCGGCCGCGCTGCTCCTTGCTCAGCAGCAGGTGGGCGAGCACCCGCTGCATCGCCTCGTCGCCGAGGCCGACTTCGTCGATGTGCGCGGTCGCGGCGGGCAGGAACAGGTCGGCCTTGAGGCTGTTGAAGGTCAGCCCCTCGGGCACGTCGGCGGCTTCGACCGCGGTCTCGGGCCGGTGACCCTGGTCGACGAGCCGGAACAGCACGCCGAGCGAGTCGTGGAAGTGGGTGCGGTCGGCGGCGTCGACGGTCAGCTCGACGAGCACGAGTTCGCGCAGGCGGTCAAGGCTGTAGCCCTCCTCGTACTCGCTCGCACCGATCGGCAGGACCTCGAGCTCGGGCGACGCCTCGGCGTAGAGCAGGAACAGGATGCGATAGAGGTAGCGCAGCGCCTGCTTCGCCAGCGGCTGCGCCTCCTCGGCCGGCAGCGGGTCGAGGCCCTTCGCCGCGCGACGCCGCACGACCTCGTTCGCGATGATCTCGATCGACGAGCGAACGCCCTCACGGAGGTCCTTCGAGACGCCGACAGTGTGCTTCACCGAGTCGTCGAAGACCGAGTCCCACCACACCGTGCCCTCGGCGTCGGGCAGCAGCGACTCCGCCGTGATGCAGGCGATCGCGCGATCGAGCTCGCCACCCTTCTTCTGGTCGTCGCGCTCGACCACGAGCTGCAGGTTGGTCGCCAGCCACCGGCCCTCGGGCCAGCGCTCGCGGTCCGTGAGCAGCAGCCACCGCCCCGCGACGACCAGCGCGAACGCCGGGCCGTCGTCGGCCGCGAAGAGGCGCGAGAGGGCGCGCGAGGCCGACACGATTTCGATCGACTCGTCGTCGGCGGGGATGAACGGCTCGGCGAGGGTCGCGGCATCCTTCTGCAGCAGGTCCTCGACCTCGGCGACGTGTCGTGCGTCGAGGACGACGAGCTTGGCGGGCTCGTCGAGCCCACGCCGGCGCACGGATGCCACCGGGCCGCGACGGTCGAGCTCGTAGAGCCCACTGCCGAATCCGAGCCCGTCGACGAGGGCGCGGCTGATGCGGGCCGCGGCATCCTTCGCCGACGCGTCGCCCTCGTCCTCGAGGTCGGCGTACGCGCGGACCAGCTCCGGTCGAACCGCGAGGAACGCGGCACGCGACGATTCCTGGCCCGACTCCGTGTGCGCGTCCCACTCCTTGCGGCGCTGCGTGACGCGTGCCTGGAACGACTGCTTCGTGGCATCCGTGTTGAAGTAGTGCTCGCTGATCCAGCCCTCGCCGACGATGAAGGCGTCCGACGCCATCAGTTCACTCCTTCGTTCGGCACGACCAGCAGCAGCGGGCGCACGAGCCGCCGGCTCGGCTTCATGGATTCGGCGACGGTCTGTTCTTCTTCGACCGTGAGCCGGCGTTGCTGCAGGTCGCTTCGCTGGATCAGGGCCTGGGCCTCGTCTTCCCAGCGCCGGACCCGCTGCGACCAGCGGTCGATGTTCGTCTCGACATCGGTAGCCGCAGCCTGCGCCAGTTCGGACATCAGCGCGTCGGCGTGCCGCACCGCGGGGCGGATGAGCCGCTGCAGGTCGTCGATGCCCTCGACAGCGCCCGGATTCGACAGCGTGCCGAGCAGGCCCAGCTCGTCGAGGGCCTCGCGGGCGCTCGCATGCGGCTCGACGAGCACGAACGACGGATCGTCGGCGTCGGGCACCGCCGCAGTCAGGAACGACGAGGCGACCACGTGGCCGCGCCGGTTGGTCAGCGTGCCGATGAGCAACACCGTCGGGTACGAGACGTCGCCGCGCACCGTGAACACCTCGTTGCGGCCGACCTTCGCGAGCGCTCGGTCGCTCACCCACTCGAGCACGGGATGCAGCGGTCCGAGGTAGTGCGCCTCGGGCCACAGCGACCGGCTCGACCGGTCGTCGATCGCCTGCTGCAGCACGCTCTTCGCGAGCGTCTCGGTGACGGCGAGCTTCAGGTGCTCGGTGACCCCCTGATCGCGGAGGTAGCTCTGCGGCAGCACCGCGAGCCGCTGCGCGAGGTCGCGGGGCGGCGTGAACTCCACAAGCCCGTGCCCGGGGTGACGCCGCCAGGCGACGCCGCCGCCCTGCGCGCCCGGGGCCGCGGCCGGGGTCGTGAATACCTCTTCGAGCGCGGCGCCCAGGTAGGCCTCGTCATCGGCGAAGAGGCCGGATGCCCCGGCGGTCGTGCTGCCCGCGGCAGACGCCTCGCCTGAGGCATCCGCCGTCGGATCGGCCTCGTCGGCGGCCGCGCCGAGGAGGAGCGCCAGCCACGGGTCGTCCTCGTCTGCCGTCAGCCCGTCGACGCCCGGCACGATCTCGTCGACGTCGACGCCCTTCGCCAGGGCCCGCGCGATCGCGTCTTCCTCGGCCGTCACGTCGTACTTGCCCATCAGCGAGGCGACGTCGCCGAGGGCCTGGTGCGCCTCCTCCTCGCGCTCCATGAGGCGGGTGAGCACCTTCACATCGCCCGCGAACCGCTCGTTGCGCGGCGTCAGCAGGATCGTCGTGATCTGCGGGCGGTGGCGCTGCCCGTAGCGGTCGACGCGACCATTGCGCTGCTCGATGCGGATGAGGCTCCACGGGATGTCGAAATGGATCAGCTCGTGGCACTGCGAATGCAGGTTCACGCCCTCGGAAGCGACGTCGCCCGTCACCAGCACGCGGATCGGCGACGACGACTGCTTGAACGACTCGACGATGCGCTGCTGCTCCTGATCGTTCAGGCCGCCGTGCAGCACCTCGACCTGATCGGCGCGGAGCTTGAGGTCCTTCTGGAGCTTCGCCCGCAGCCACTTCAGCGTCGGCACGCGTTCGGAGAACACCACGGCGCGCTCGGTGCCGTTCGCGGCGACGCCGATCTCACGGAGGTAGGCGACGAGGCGGTCGTACTTCGCCGAACCCGTCGCCTCAGACTCCGCGGCGAGCGCGGCGAGGCGTTCGAGTGCCTCGCGCTCGGCCGCCTGCGCCACGGTCGGCTCGGCGCCCATGCGCCGGATGCGCTCGGCCGCCGTCTCACGGAGCGCGGCGGGCGACGACAGGAACGCCTTCGCGAGCGTCCACGGGAAGAGGCCCTTGTTGTCGCCCGAGTACGGGCTCGCCCCCGACGACGGGTACAGCCAGACATCCGCCAGCTCATCGGCGATCGCGTCTTCGACGTCGTTCGCGGGCACCGCGAAGTGCTGGAGCTCCTTGCGCTCGGCCCAGTCGCCGCCGACCTCCTCGGCGACCTCAGGGCTGTGGCGGTGGCGACGGATCACGAGCCTGCTCAGCTCGCCGCGATCGATGTCGCCGTCGGGCGACACCGCGGTCGGCTCCAGCAGACGGATCAGCTCGGCGAACGACTCCTTCTTGCCGTTGTGCGGGGTCGCGCTCGCGAGGATCAACGCCTCGGTGTTGCGGGCCAGCAGTCGCGCGAGCGCGTTGTTCTGGGTCTGGCCGGTGATGTTGTGCGACTCGTCGATCACGACGGCATCCCACTTGTGCTTGCGCAGGTGCGCCCGGTACTTGTCCTGCTTCAGCGTGTCGATCGAGATGATCGCGCGCTTGTAGAGGCTGAACGGGTTGCGCGTCGCGGGCAGCTTCTGCCGCACCCGCTGGATGCCGACCGAGTCGAGCCGCACGAACGGGAGGGCGAACCGGGTCCACATCTCGTGCTGCATCTGCTCGAGCACGTGCTTCGGCGTGACGATGAGGATGCGCTCGCCCCGCCCGCGACGCACGAGCTCGGAGAGGACCATGCCGATCTCGATCGTCTTGCCGAGTCCGACGGCGTCGGCGATCAGCATGCGCGGACGCAGGTTCTGCGGATCGAGCGTGCGGCGCACCGCCGCCTGCTGGTAGCCGAGCGGGTCGGACAGCATGCGGGTGCTGACCGTCAGGCCGGGCTCGTTGAGCGGGATGGGCGTCTTGCGGAGCGTGGCCTCGAGCCAGAGCTTCGCCTGCCGGTAGCCCGGCGAGGCGTCGGCCTTGAGGCGAGCTTCCGCCGGGTCGAGCACGCGGATGTCGTCGAGGTGCTCGTAGAACGACGCCGTCGAGTCGCGCACCAGCTCTGACAGACCCTGCACGCGGACGAGAAGCCCGTCTTGCGTCTGCGTCGCGGCCGTCACCATCCACTCGGCGTCGCGCACGACGACGACGGAGCCTGGCGCGACATTGAGCTGTGGCCGCTCCGCCGGGGGCGCCGAAGTGTAGGGGGTCGGCAACGTGGAGGTCCTCTCGATCCGCGGTGCCACAACGCGGTCGGCCCCGCCGCCTTCATGCTAGCCATGGCCTCGTGCCTATCGGGCGCCGACCGGGCCCTGTCCCCCGAGTTGGGGGGCATCCGACCACGGTGAGCGCTTGCCGCCGCGCCTCTCCGAGCTGAGAGGATGCCAGGACGGGCATCCCGAGGGCGGATGTCGGTGCGTATCTGTAACGTCACTCGGCTGACCGGGCAGAGCTCGCACGGTCGGCCTTCACGCGCAACCCAGCGCGGCAGGAAGCCCCGCGAGCCCTACATCGGAAGGCAACACAATGGAGTGGAACAGCGCGGACGGCCGGCTGCGCGAGTACGTGCAAGAGCGTCAAGCGATCGCATTGCGCACGTACGAAGTGAACCCGGATCTGCTCGAGGAACACGTCAACCAGGAAGACAGCTTCCGCGCCGGAGGCTACGGCGAACGGCAGATCAGCGAGCTGCTCCAGAACGCCGTGGACGCCCTCACCGCATCCGGAGATGCCGGAACCATCGAATTCCGGATGGCGGGCGGCAACCTGTACTGCGCCAACGAGGGCGTGCCGTTCTCCGAAGGCGGCATCCGCGCAGTCTGCCACGCCTTCCTCAGCCCGAAGCGCGACGAAGAGAGCATCGGGCGCTTCGGTCTCGGGTTCAAGTCGGTGCTCGGCGTCTCGAACCGACCCCAGATCTACAGTCGCAGTGTCAGCTTCGAGTTCAACGCGCCCGAGACGGCCGAACTCTTCGGCGGGATGGCCGCGCCCGACGGACGCGTGCCGCTCATGCGGGTGCCGAGCCTCATCGACGTGGACGCAGCCACCGCCGACGACCCTCATCTGGCCGAGATGCTGACCTGGGCGAGCACGGTCGTCAAGCTCCCGCTGATCCGCGACGGCGCGCGTCTCCGCGGAGAGCTCCAGGAGTTCAAGACCCAGTCGCTGCTGTTCATGAAGTCGGTCTCCCGCCTCAACATCGTGCTGACCGACAAGGACGGCGCTCCCGTCCCCGCCGCCCATCAGCGGGAGGGCGATCTAAAGTCGGGCGAGGTCACGCTCACGGGGCCGACGAGCGAACCGACCGCCTGGCTCTACGCGGAACGCGAGTACCGGCCGAGCGAAGAGGTGCTGAAGACCCTCACGGCGAACATGGCGCGGCAGACGATGACCGTGTCGTACGCCGTCCCGAAGCGCGGACAGACCGAGCTCGGCGAACTGTGGGCTTGGTTCCCGCTCCGCGACAAGACGACCGCGCGCGGCATCTTCAACGCGCCGTGGCAGGTGAATGACGACCGCACGACGTTGCTCGCAACGAGCGCACTCAACGGCGAGATGCTGGATGTCTGCGCGGAACTGTTCCTCGACGTGGTGATCCGTTCGGCGCGCGAAGACGACCCGGCGGCGCACCTCGACCTGTTCCCTGCCCGAGGGCGTGAGGTCCGAAGCGCGGCCGACCGCGTCTTGACGTTCCGCATCCCTGAGCTCGCGCGTGGCCGCGCGATCATTCCCGACCGGAACGGGGTGCTCCGGAGCCGGGACCACTTCCGCGACGTACCCTCGCCCGAAGCACCGTATCCTCCGTTCGAGTTGGTGAAGGAGTGGCAGAGCCTCGTCGACCGCGACTCCATCCCGCACTGGTCCGCGTTCACCACGGCGAAGGATCGCGTCTCACGCCTCCGGACGCTGCTGAGGGATGAGGACAGCAAAGTGGCCGCGAACGAGACGACCGTCGTCGCGTGGTTGGAAGAACTCGGTCGCCTGCGAACTGCCGAATCGATCGCTGGAGCACTCCGCATCTTCCGTGCCCTTCGGAACGCGGGATTCCCCGAGCAGATCGGCTCGGCGAAGATCGTCCCCCTCGAGGGCGGTGGATGGGAGCGGGTCTCCGCGAACAAGGCAGTACTGATCCCGCTCGACGGTGCCCCGGCGCCCGACGGCGTTCCGCTCATCGACACGCGCTTCGCGACCGGCGAGGTGCGCGGACTGCTCGAAGCGCTCGGATTCTCGACGGTCTCGACCGACCAGACCGCTGCCGCGCTCGCCGCACGGGCAAGGCCGTCGTGGGGTGAGGACGATTGGCGCAGACTGTGGAGCGCACTCCTCCAGGCGACGCCGTCGTCGGCAGCCTCAGCGCTCGACGGCATCAGGGAACGCGGCATCGACGTGATGGTCGAGACGGCTTCTGGGCCGTGGCGCCCAGCCCGCGAGGTCTTCGCGTCCGACGCATGGGCACCCACACTCGCCACGCGTCACGCGAGCGACCTGCACCAGGGCCGCAGAGACCTGCTCGAGGCGGCCGGGGCACTCATCGAGGCCGATCCGGATTGGGAGCCCTGGCGCGAGGCGGTCTACTCCGAATATCGCGATGTTCAGCTGAAGCACATCTCGAACGAACTCCGCCGCAACGGGCACACGTCGAGGCAGCTCGGGGTACCCGACATCCCGTCCAGCGGCCCTCTGCAGATCCTCGTCGAACTCCAGGACGATCCGAGCGCGTGTGCTGGGTGGACGAAGGCCCTGCTCAAGGCCCTCCCCTCGCGCACCGCCACGGTTTCGATCAACCTGTCGAGCTCGAAGCACATCGCGGAGATTTCGATCGACGCGCCCGACTGGTGGGCGATACGGACCTACGGCCGCATCGTCACCACCGTCGGATTCGCTTCGGTCGACGACGCCGTCGGCAGCGCCCTCCGCTCCTACGGGGCGTTCCTCCCGGCGGCGGAATCGGAGGTCTCGATGCGACTGCCGCTCCCGCGGACACTCGAGGAAATTCCGGATCGGATCCTGCTCAGGGCGCTCTCACGCTTCGGTCAGACGGTCGAATCGGCCCGCATCGTCACCGAGCTCGTCGTCGAAGCCGCAGGGCGCGCGTCGCTCTCGGCGCCGGAGGAGATCCCCGCCGTCTCACGCGGCACGATCGTCCTCCGACGGCCGGCCGATGTCGTACTCGCCTCGTCGCCCGAAGACCGGGCGATGCTGGACGAGCATGAAGTGGCCTACCTCGACGGCTCGGTCGAGGGCGCGGATGCGATCACTGCGTGGGGCCTTCGATCGAGCGACGAAGCGCTGGCCAGGTCGTACGAGATCCGCGACGGCGGCGACGCCGTCCCGCTCACCGACCGGTTCCCGAGTCTTTCCGACCACAGCGCGGTCCCGCTAGGCAAGGTTCGGCTGCGCCGCAGCCCTTCGATCATCCGGCGAGTCACGACGCCTGGCGGCACGATCGAGCAGCGACTCATGGGGCACAGGTACGACGACCTCGTCATCGTGGACGACTCGCTCGACGATCAGGGCGTGCTCGAGGAGGTGTCGAAGCAGCTCGGCCTCGGGCTTTCACGCTCGGACATCGCTGACGCACTCGCCTCTGATGAACGGCGCCGGAAAAGCGAACTCATTGCTCGTACCAAGTCCGCCACCACGATCCCGGAGAAGCTGCTGATCCTCTTCGGCGCGGACGACCTCAAGAGCGCACTGCCGCAGGGCCTGCTCGCCGCGGTCGAGGCGAAGAGTGGGAAACGCACCGAAGTGCAGGTCGCCGAACTGTATGCCAAGGTCCGGGGCCACGACGCACTCTGGTACATGCGAGAGAAGTTGGGCGCCCTCAATCTCTCGGTACCTCGCGCCTGGGGAGGCTCGAGCGATGCGCAGGCATTCGTGGCGAGGCTTGGCTTCCCGACTGGCTATGCAGGCACCAAGGAGGCCACCAAACCCGGCCTGCAGCAGGTGCTCGGACGCGTCGAACTTTCTCCGCTTCACGACTTTCAAGAACGGCTGGCGGCAGATATTCGTGAGCACGTTCTCGAGGACGACCCGGATGGGCAGGCTCAACGCGGACTGCTCTATCTCCCGACTGGCGCAGGAAAGACGCGCGTCACGGTAGAAGCGATCGTCCGCATGCTGGTCGCCGAGGAGCTCACCGGACCAGTCCTCTGGATCGCCCAGTCGCAGGAACTCTGCGAGCAGGCCATCCAGACGTGGACCGATGTTTGGCGGGCGATCGGCGATTCGCGAACACTCGACATCAACCGGTTCTGGGGCAAGTACGAACTGGACGAATCTCGCGAGGAACTGCAAGTCGTCGTTGCGGTCGACGACAAGATCGCCACGCGGATCAAGGACGACGAGCGCGCGTACCCTTGGCTCGCCGACGCCTCGCTCGTGGTCATCGACGAGGCGCACACCGCAGGTAGCCCCACGTATACGTCCATCCTTCGCTGGCTCGGCATCACCGCAGGCCGCGGCCTCGGCACGGCCACAACCTCACGGCCGCTGATCGGCCTCACCGCCACGCCTTATCGCGGTAGGAACGAGACTGTCAACAAGCTGTTCGTTGAGCGCTTCGGCCAGAAGAAGCTGGAGTCACTCGACTCCGATGATCCGATCGGGCAGCTCCGACGGGATCAGGTACTCGCCGAGGTCGACCACTATCTGCTCGACGGCGCGCGGGTGGTCACCATGGATGAAGACCGAGTAGAGCTCAGCTCGATGAATATTCGGGACGTCACCAAATCGATGCTGACCCGGCTCGGGCAGGACATGGAGCGGACCCAAACGCTCGTCGACGACATCCTCACGCACGACCCCTCGTGGCCGGTGCTCGTGTTCTCGGCATCCGTCGCGTCGGCACACACGATCGCGGCTTTGCTCACCCTAGAGGGAGCGAGTGCCGCCGCAGTCGACGGAACGATGCGGCCACAGGAGCGGCGACGGGTCATCGAAGACTTCCGCTCGGGGAAGACGCAGGTGCTCGTCAACTGCGACCTCCTCACGCAAGGCTTCGACGCACCGAAGGTGCGCGCGCTCTACATCGCGCGCCCGACGTTCAGTCCCAACCGGTACCACCAGATGATCGGCCGCGGCCTCCGCGGACCGAAGAACGGCGGCAAGGACCGCTGTCTGATCGTCAACGTGGCCGATACCTTCGAGGAGTTCGGGGAGCAGCTCGCCTTCACCGAGTTCAACTACCTGTGGGAGACGCAGAACGCATGAGCGCCACGGATGTCCGGAACGATTTCGTCGACGAGTTGCGGCGGATGTGGCTCGGTCCCTTGGGCGGACCGAACGAGGTCCTCTCGCGCAACCCTGTCTACGCCTACCTCGTCGGAACGCTGTATCCCGTCGAAGAAGGTGCGGTCGCCGCGGCACCGACCGTGCTGGACGAGGACATCGAGGCCGGGGTGCTGCACGGCGAGACCGCCGAGGTCGTCGATGACGAGCTCGACATCGGCGGAGAACGGCTGGACGAGGACGACGATCCCGGGCTGAGCCTCGTCGGCGCATTCGGCTGGGCTCCGCAGTCGATGGGGATGTCGTTCATCCATGATGGCGACGCGATCATCGTGTCGGTCGACGCCGGCGCATATCGCGAGGACGAGTCGGCCGAAGCCTCGGATGACGAGCCCACGGATGGCCCGCGCGAAGCATGGCGGCGGGAAGACGTGTCGCACGCTGGGATCCGCATTCCGACGACCGCCCACGGGAGACAGACGATCCTGCAGGGCCGCGCGCATCTGGCGTGGCGCACCCGGACCATCGGTGAGAAGCGCCTCACCACGATCGCCGTCTCGAACGCCGAAACGGCGGCCGCGGGCAAGGCCAAGTCGGATCCGACGAAGTGCTTGTTCCAGGTCCGCATCCGCGCCGACATCGAATCGGGACGCCTGCACCCGTACCCGACGAGCAACCCGGTGACCTCCTCCGACGAGGATCGCGAGCTCGAGCTGCGGTACCGGTCCAAGCCGACGTACGCGATCGGCCACGGCACCGCCGTCGTCTGGGACGACGGCGAAGCCCCTGGCTATGCGATGACCGAGACCGTCCCTCGGCAAGAGGTTCCCGCGGTCCGGGCCCGGGTGAGCACGCTCCAAGCTCTGGAACTGGCGTGGCTCGCCGACGAGAGCGTCAGCGCCGAAGATCTCGGCACCGGCCTCCGTGCGTTCCTCGACGGGTACCGCTCATGGGTGTCGGATCGCGAGCAGGAAGCGGCATCCCTTCCGGCACGATTCGAGAAGCCCGCCGCCGCCATCCTCGAACGGATGTCGACCGCGCGAGACCGCATCGAAGACGGGATCCGTCTGCTCGAATCCGGCGGTTCGGTGCTGACGGCGTTCCGACTCGCGAACCGCGCGATGCGCACCCAAATGTTGCAGCAGCGATGGGCGCGCAGCCACGCCGGCCAGGTCGGAGTTCCTCTCGAGCCGGCCCCTGCGCCCTCGACGAAGCGGGAGGAGCCACGGTGGCATCCGTTCCAGCTCGGCTTCATCCTGCTCTCGCTCGCCTCGACCACGGACGCCGAGCACGATGACCGAGGGCTCGTCGACCTGATCTGGTTCCCGACCGGTGGCGGCAAGACCGAGGCGTACCTCGGCCTCGCGGCCATCGAGATGATCAGGCGTCGCCTCGACCGCGGTGTCGCTGGCGGTGGCACAGCGGTGCTCACCCGCTACACCATGCGCCTGCTCACGGCGCAGCAGTTCCAGCGCGCCGCGACGCTGATCTGCGCGCTCGAGCTACTGCGCGCGCAGGACGCCCGGCTGGCGGGGACTCCGCCATTCTCGATCGGACTTTGGCTCGGCAACACGACGACGCCGGGCACGTACGAGCAGGCCGCCGACCAGATGAAGCGGGTCTTGCGCGAGAAGAGTCCGCAGAATCCGTTCCAGTTCCGGCAGTGCAGCTGGTGCGGGACGTCGATCATGCCCGCGCGGCAGACCCGCTATGAGGAGCAGTACGGAGTCCGCGCGAGCAAGTACTCCTTCGAGTTCTTCTGTCCGCACGCCGGATGCCCGTTCCACGTCAAGCTCCCCGTGCAGGTGGTGGACGAGGGCATCTTCGAAGACCCGCCGACGATGCTGGTGGCGACGGTGGACAAGTTCGCGCGTCTCGCTTGGATCGACCAGGGCGCGTCGATGTTCGGGCTCGGCGGCGTGGCGTACGACCCGCCGTCACTGGTCATCCAGGACGAGTTGCACCTCATCGCCGGGCCGCTCGGCACGATCGTGGGCATCTACGAGGCAGCGATCCGGGGCCTCATGTCATGGAAGGGCACGGCGCCGAAGGTCGTCGCTTCGACCGCCACGACCCGCGCCTCGGCCGACCAGATCCGCGAACTCATGGCCTCGAAGGTCGCGGTGTTCCCGCCGAGCGGGCTCGACGCCGACGACAGCTATTTCGCCGAGCCCGACCCGGATCGTGCCGGCCGTATGTACGTCGGGATCATGCCCCAGGCACACACCCCGTCGTGGGCGCTGGGCCAGATCTCGACCGAGATGCTGAACGCCCCGGTACGCCTCGGGATGACGGGCGCAGAGCTTGATGCGTACTGGACGCTGGTCGTTTATCACAACAGCCTCCGCGAGCTGGGGCGGACTGTGACCATCCTGCGCGACGACGTCCGAGCCGCGCTCGACCGCAGGGCCGATCGGGATGACGACGGACCGTCGAGGACGCTCGCGAAGGACGGCATCGAGGAGCTCAACGGCAACGTCTCGTCCGACGAACTGCTCCGCATCCTCGAACAGCTCGGCGAGGGGCCGGAGAGCGGCGGCAAGCCGCTCGACGCGCTCGCGACCACCAACATCATGTCGGTCGGCATCGACGTCAGTCGGCTCGGTCTGATGCTCGTGAACGGCCAGCCCAAGTCGACCTCGGAGTACATCCAGGCCACGAGCCGAGTCGGACGTGGCGACGTGCCGGGCCTCGTCGTCACGATGTACCGCTCAGGCAAGCCGCGCGACCGGTCGGTGTTCGAGTCGTTCACGGCGTATCACCGGGCGTACTACCGGTTCGTGGAGCCGGGGACGGTGACGCCGTGGTCGCTCCAGGCGCGTCGCAGGGCGCTTCGCGCGGCTTTGGTGATCCTCGTGCGCCACGGCGCGGGGCTCAGCGTCAATGACAGCGCGGACCGGTTCGAAGCGGATGCCTCGGCTGTCAAGAAGGCGCTGGATGTGCTCACCCGGCATGTGCAGGTCGCCGACCGTCGCGAGGCGGTCAAGGTCGCCGACGAACTGAAGAAGGCGGTCGACGACTGGGAGTATCGCGCGGAGGAAGCCGGGCTCAGCGGCACCCCGCTGAAGTACCGTTCCCGTACCGCCGGCGAACGCTTGCTCAAACAGTTCACCGACTCTGGAGCGGGGTGGTCGACGATGAACTCGATGCGATCGGTGGACCGCGTCGTCCGAGTGCGAGCGGATGGTGAGCGCTGATGGCGCGGAACGACAAAGTGATCCGGACGATTCGGCTCAGCGAGACCGTCTCCCCGTTCGGACCTGGCGCCCTCGTCGACATCCTCGGTGAGTCGTTCATGGCGATGACCGGCGACGAGTGGCCGCCGGCCAGCGTTCGCAGTGCCGTCTCCTGCGATCGGCTGGCCACGAAGCTGCGAGTCGACGAGCTCTGGGCTGCGCCCAGCAGCGGTGAGCCCGATGCCCCCAAGACTCCCGGACTCGAATTCGCCAGATTCCCGGCCTGGCTGTTCTGTCAAGAGTGCCGTCGGATGACGCGATGGACCCGGATGATGGAATCCGGCTCTACTCCGAAATGTCCCGATTGCGAAGGTCGGCTCGTACCGATGCGATTCGTCACGGTGTGCGCCACGAGGAGTCATGCCGACGACGTCCCTTGGCCCGATTGGGTCCACCGCGCCGGGTCGGGTACCTGCGACCGCAAGGACCGTCTGCGGTTCCACCCGTCCAAGGGTGCTCGTGAGGGCCTGAGCGCACTTCAGGTCTCCTGCGACGCCTGTAAGACCACTCGGTCGCTCGGCGATCTCCGCGGCGATGTCCTGGTCCGCGACGGATTCACGTGTCGTGGCAAGCAGCCATGGGAACGCGAGTGGGGGAACTGTGGAAAGCCGCTCGAAGTGCTGCAGCGCGGTGCCACGAGCCTGTACTTCGGTGAGGTGGTCTCCGCGATCGACATTCCGGAAGTCGAGGGTCGTGAGGCGGAGCTCGATGAGCAGATCAGAAAGCACCCCTACTGGCAGGCCGTGCAGAGCGGCAATGCCGCGATCCTCGACATGATGGTCGACGAACTGGCCGCCGTGCTCGAGCCCCCGGCAGACACCATCCGACGACGGATACTCGCGCTGACAAGCGACGAACCGACGCTTCAGGACACGAAGCGGTCCCTCCTGAGCGAGGAGTTCGAGGCCTTCGCCGCGGCGATCGCCGGGTCGGCGCCCGCGCAGGACTTCGTCACCAGGGTCGAACGACGTTCTGAACGCACGCCGGCGGGGCTCGGCGACGTCGTGCTGGTCGACCGGCTGCGCGAAGTGCGCGCGACGATCGGTTTCCGCCGGTACACGCCGGAGGCCCAGCTCGTGCCCTCTGTACCGAAGCGCCCAATGGAGCGCAGGTGGTACCCGGCCGTCGAGGGATACGGCGAGGGGATCTTCATCACGTTCGATTCCGCCGCGGTCGACGCATGGGCCGTGCAGGACGGGGTGCAGCGACGCGCCGGCCGGGTCGAGTCGAACCAGGAAGGCTCGATGCTCGGCAGCCGTCTGCACGAGACCAGCCCGCAGTTCCTGCTGCTGCACGCCTTCGCGCACGCGATCATGCGTGAGCTCGCCTTCGTGAGCGGGTATTCAGCACCGTCGCTGCGCGAGCGGATCTACTGCGAGAGCACCGGCGACTACGGTGTCTTCATCTACACCACGTCGACCGATGTGGAAGGGACGCTCGGCGGCCTCGCGCGCCAGGGCGAAGCCGACTACCTCACCGGGGTCGTGCTGCGCTCGCTCGAACAGGTCGCCTGGTGTGCGAACGATCCGGTGTGTTCGGAGTCCGACCCGCAGAGCATCGACGGTCTCAACCTCGCGGCGTGCCACGCCTGTCTCCTCGCGCCGGAGACGTCGTGCGAGAGCTTCAACCTGCTGCTCGATCGGGCGATGCTCGTAGGCGGCGATGGTTTCGATGGCTACTTCCAGAAAGCCATCGAGTCGGCCCTGGACGTGTCGATCAGCGCGATGAGCTGATTCGTTCGTAGACTTCGCGGATGCGCGCGCCGACCTCGACAGGATCGGCGCGCACGTCGTGTTCCCAGATGCGCAGCACAGTCCACCCGTGCGATGCGAGCACCTCATCGGTGTTGCGGTCACGCGCCTGGTTCGCCTGCACCTTGGCATCCCAGTACGTCTGATTGCGACCGGGCCGCTGGTAGTGCTCGGCACACCCGTGCCAGAAGCATCCGTCGATGAACACTGCGAGCCTCGCCCGCGTGAACACGATGTCTGCCGACCGCCGAAGCCCCTTCACCGGCGGGGTGTTCACACGGTACCTCAGGCCCTGGGCATGCAGCAGGCGTCGCACACTCAGCTCCGGCCCGGTGTCCCGCCCGCGGTTCGCGAGCATCGATCTGCGCGTGCCCTCGGAGGTCGCCCAGGATGCGCTCTGCTCACCCATCGCCACCTCCCGCACTGCGTCCGCTCGCCCGCCGGCGGGGCGGGCGTCCAGCGTCGCACCGGCCGGCTAGACTCTGGGCGATGCTCCCCACCGCCTCTGCCAATACTCGCACCGACGAGAAGGATTCCAGCGCCATCCGCGTGCTCGACCTGTTCGCCGGTGCCGGTGGCCTGACCGCCGGGTTCCACGCGGCGTCGCCACGCTTCAAGAGCGTTCGGGCGGTCGAGATGGACCTCGCGGCCGCGGCGAGTTACGCCGCCACCTTCGGCGACGACATCGTCTATGCAGGGAGCATCCAGGACTGGCTCGTCAATGAGACCGTGCCCAGCGTGGATGTCGTCGTCGGAGGACCTCCTTGCCAGGGGTTCTCGAACCTCGGCAAGCGAGATGTCAACGATGAGCGAAACCTCCTGTGGCGCCAGTACGCTGCGACGATCCGCCGTGCTAAGCCGAAGTACTTCGTCGTCGAGAACGTCGCGGCGTTCGCGAAGTCGTCCCAATTCACCGACTTTCAGCAGGCGACCGCGCCCGGCGGGCTGCTTGAGGAGTACGACTTCCGGCACGCCGTGCTGAACGCCGCTGACTACGGGGCGTTCCAGGCGCGCAAGCGTGCGGTGGTCATCGGCTTCCGCCGCGACCTGCCGTTCCCGGGATTTCCGGCACCCACCCACCTGAAGGCCCACCGCACGGTAGAGGAGGCGTTCGACGGCATCCCATGGGTTCCAGCCGGTACTGACCTGCCCGAGCGGAAGTACGACTTCGCGGACAAGTCGTTCTTCGGGGCGTATCGAGCCTCTGAATTGCACCTCGACCGACGGTACGAGCCGATTTCGATCGATCGCTTCGCGGCGATTCCGCCCGGCGGGAATCGATTCGACCTGCCGGACCACCTGTTGGCCCCATGCTGGCGCAACCATAAGTCCGGCTCGGGCGACGTGATGGGCCGCCTGTATTGGGACAAGCCCTCGGTGACTGTCCGTACGGAGTTCTTCAAGCCGGAGAAGGGCCGATACTTGCACCCTGAGGCGAATCGTGCGATCACCCATTACGAAGCCGCCGTCCTTCAAGGATTCCCCGACGATCACAAGTTCGTCGGGTCGAAGACCGCGATCGCTCGGCAGATCGGCAACGCTGTGCCGATCCCGCTCGGCAAGGCGATCGCCGAGGTCCTCGCGACCCGTCTCTAGCCGGGCCCTGGAGCAGTGATGACTTCGAAGGCCGGGAAACTCGGGCTCAGATAACTCCTCTCCGCCCTACGCGCCGATCAACGTTGTGCGAGGCGCCAGACCCCGTCATTGGTATCGACGGGTGACATCACACCTCCTCGTCGCAGCCTGTTCGCGGCCCATCGAAGATCGTATTGCCACGTGTAGAAGAGATCCCCCGAGCTCCTGAGGTCGTCCTCGTGATTTCGCCAGACGTGTTCCGCGATGCGGACGTGGTGGGCCGCGCCGCCCATTTCTCTCAGTGCCTCTTCGGTCCAATCCGCGAGATCATGCTTCGTCGCCATCTCTTGAGCATGCCAGACCAACGGCGTCGAGAACGCCCAGCGCCCCGGTCCTACCAGGGCGTGATTTATCCAGGTATCACGGTTCGGTGTTCTGAAATCCGGCGGCCGGCTCGATGTCTAGCGGTCATCATGTCGCAGGCATGTCCGATCAGTGCACAATACTGAGGGCATGGCTCAACTGTCCTTCACTCGAAATGGCGGGAACTAGCGTGGCAACGAAGGTGAAGGTTCAAGAGATCGCCGTCTTCGGAGAGAGCGGAAGCGGCAAGACCGTCCTCTTGTCGTCGTTCTACGGCGGAACGCAGGAACCCTCGTTCAGAACCGGAAACTCGTATCGCGTGCTTGCGGACGACACGACTCAAGGCAATCGCCTGAAGCACAACTACCTTCGTATGCGCAACGAGGCGGAAGCCCCGGAGACCACCAGGTTCCGGGCCGAACCGTACTCCTTCACCATCAAGCCGAAAGAGAACACCAATCCCGACGCAGCCAAGGTTGCAGGAAGGAGCTTCGGTGCCCTGCGGCTTGTATGGCACGACTACCCCGGCGAGTGGTTCACAGAGGAGCCCAGTACCGATCAGGAAGCAAGTCGCCGAATCGACACGTTCCGCAAGCTGCTGAACTCCGACGTAGCGCTCGTGCTCGTGGATGGGCAGAAGCTCATCGACTACTCAGGCGAGGAGGAGCGCTACCTCAAGTCTCTATTCTGGGGAATTCGCGAAGGACTTGAGAAGCTCAAAGAAGACATCCTTGTCAACGGCGCCCTGATTGCACGGTTCCCTCGAATCTGGATCGTCGCGCTCTCCAAGGCCGACCTTCACCCATCCCTCACTGCGCAAGACTTCGAGGACCTCATCATCCAGAAAGCAGCCGGTGACCTCACAGCGCTCCACGAGACAGTGAGGGCCTTTGTGCAAGTGCCAGCTGCCCTCTCTCTTGGCGAGGACTTCATGCTGTTGTCCTCGGCCAGGTTCGAACCGGGCAAGATCGAAGTCACAAAGAGGGTGGGCCTCAACCTCCTGCTCCCTGTTGCCACGATGCTGCCACTCGAACGGGTCGCTCAGTGGGTCGATAAGTTCGATGTTCCACTCAAGATGCTGGGCGGGCTCGCGAATCGAGCCGACGAATTCATGAAGGTACTTACAGTGAGGATTGCGCCGTTCGTCGCGAAGCTCATCGCTAAGATCCCGAAAGTCGGCCCAGCTCTTGCCCCGCTTACAGTCCCCGTGGTGATGTTCGCGGTGAAGCTGGGGAAGGAGAAGGTCGAGGAGCTTCACGCACAGGCCATAGCGGACAAGGACTACCTTGCAGCGACTATCACCCAATTCCGGCTCGACCTCGAGCACGGGGTGACGGAAGACGTCCTGGTCAAGAGCCCGTGGTAGATCTCATATGGGCGACAAGAGGTCGCACGTGGGGCTTTCGTTTCCTACTTGACGGCGGCATGCCAAATGCCCTCGCATCGTACGAGAGTGCATTCGTCGGGGCAGAGAACGAAGCTACGCTCTGTCGCCGAAGTGGCGCCCGAGTTGCCTTGCGCTTTCCCGACCCTTTGCGGCGCGCGGATAGCGCTGGCCGAACCATCCCACACGACTTCGTGATCATGGGTTCTGCTGCCACGCACCTTGGGTCAGTTGAGGATGGCGTCCGCGAGATCTGGCCGATTGTCGCGGAGGTCTACGCAGACGTCTGGGATGGCGAGACACCACCCTCAATTTCCTCGATTCGATCGACGATCGCGACGGGGTGACCTAGCCCACCGATCGGCAGGAACGAGCGCAGAGGAGCGCCATGACCAACGCATCCATCCGCTTCACCGACCTCCTCGGCATCCGCCACCCGATCGTGCTTGGCCCGTTCGGCGGGCTCTCATCGGTCGAGCTCACCGCGACCGTGAGCGAGCTCGGCGGCCTCGGCTCGTACGGGCTCTACGGGTACGACGCCGACCGCATCCGCGAGACGGGTGCCGCGATCAGGGCGGCGACGGACGGACCGTTCGCGCTCAACCTGTGGCTGCCGATGGCGACGGATGCCGCGCCCGAGCCCGGCGCGTTCGAGCGTGCCGTGGCATCCGCTCGCCCGTTCTTCGACGAGCTCGGGGTGCCGGCGCCGGAGTCGCCGCCGCAGCGGTTCCTGCCGACGTTCGAGGAGCAGTGGGCGGCCGTGCTCGAGGTGCGGCCCGCGGTGGCGAGCTTCGTGTTCGGGGTGCCGCCGGCGCACGTGGTCGAGAGCGCTCGGGAGCGCGGCATCCGTCTGGTGGGCACGGCGACCACGGTCGAGGAGGCGGTCGCGCTGCAGGACGGCGGAGTCGACGCGATCGTCGCGACCGGGATCGAGGCGGGTGGGCACCGGGTCGCGTTCCTGCGCGAGCCGGAGCAGGCGCTCGTCGGGTCGATGTCGCTCATCCCGCAGGTCGTCGACGCGGTCGAGGTGCCCGTGATCGCTGCGGGTGGGATCGCCGACCGGCGCGGCGTCGCGGCCGCGCTCGCGCTCGGCGCGGCGGGCTTGCAGGTCGGCACGGCGTTCCTGCGCACGCGGCAGTCCGCGACGACGGCTGCCCACCGCGACGCGATCGCGCGAACCTCTGCCGAAGACACGGTGCTGACGCGCGTGATGAGCGGGCGGCTCGCGCGCGGCGCGGCCAATCGGGCGGTGCGAGAACTGACCGCGGCCGGAGGCACTGCGCCGTTCCCGATGCAGAACTGGATCACGGGCCGCTTCCGCGCCGAGGCCGCGCGGGTCGGGCGCGGCGACCTGCAGGGGCTGTGGATGGGACAGTCGGGGCGACTCGCGGTGCGCGAGGATGCGGGCGAGGTGTTCGCCGAGCTGGTCGCCGGGATCAGGTAGCCGCGCCCACAGGCTCGGGTGCCCGCACTTCCCCACGCTGAGGCGGCCGAGAGGAGAATGGGCTCGTGGAGCAGCGCGACGCGGCATCCGACGCCGAAAGCGCCCCGGGCGTGGCGACGGGCGCGGTCTGCTGGCTCGCCGCGACCTGCGTCGAGTGCGGAGCGCTTGTCGAGGGCGGCACCTGCTGGAACTGCGGGACCCGCCGCTCGGAGTGAAGCGCGGTCGACGCCGCGACCGATCAGGGACCCTCAAGTCCAAGCCCAGAATCCCGATGCGGCCACCGCCCGCGCCCACTAACGTCGACTCATGGTCGACCCGATCGTCGCGACGTTCGTCATCCTGGCGCTCGCGATGGTCGGGTTCGTGAGCGGCCGCGTCCCGATCGCGCTCGTCGCCGTCGGCGTGGCCCTCGCGCTGTGGGCGACCGGCGTGATCACCCTCCCGCAGGCGCTCGCCGGGTTCGGCGATTCGACGGTCATCTTCATCGCGACGCTGTTCGTCGTGAGCGAGGCACTGGATGCCACGGGTGTGACTGCATGGGCCGGTCAACAGGTCATCGGCCGGGCCGGCACCGGCCGGCGGCAGCTCACCGTCGTCGTCGCGTTGATGGTGGCGGTGCTGACCGCGTTCATCAGCCTGAACGGCGCCGTCGCCGCGCTGCTGCCCGTGGTGGTCGTCGTGGCGCTCAACGCGGGCATCGCCCCGTCGCGACTGCTGCTCCCGCTCGCCTTCTCGTCGCACGCCGGGTCGTTGCTCGCGCTGACCGGCACCCCGGTGAACGTGCTCGTGTCGGATGCCGCGGCCAACGCCGGCGGCGAGCGGTTCGGGTACTTCGAGTTCGCTTTGGCCGGCCTCCCGCTGCTGGCGATCACCGTCGCGATCCTCGTCACGTTCGGCGACCGGCTCCTGCCCGACCGGAAGGCCGACCAGCTCGACACCGCACCCGCCGACCCCGAAGCCATGGCCCGGGAGTTCCGCCGCAGCTACGACCTGACCCACGACACCGGCACGTTCTACACGCCCGACGAAGGCGTCGCCGAGGTGATGATCACCCCGCGGTCGGAGTACATCGGGCGCAAGGTGTTCCCGGGCATGACCACGCTGCGCGAGAACCTCGTGATCATCGCGATCAAGCGGAACGGGGAGCGACATCCATCGGGAAGCGACGACGACGAACCCGAGGCGCTGCGCCCCGGCGACTCGCTCCTCGTGCGCGGCCCGTGGGATGCGCTCGAGCGGTACGTGCGCCTGCCCGGCGTCATCCCGGTCACCGAGCCGCAGTCGCTGCGCCGGGCCGTGCCGCTCGGGCGCGGCGCCCGGCGCGCCATCGCCGTCCTCGTCGCCATGGTCGTGCTGCTCGCGTCGGGGCTCGTGCCGGCCGTCGTCGCCGGCCTCCTCGCGGCGGGCGCGCTCGTGCTCCTGCGCGTGCTCGACCTGCCGCAGGTGTGGCGCTCCATCCAGTGGAGCACGGTCGTGCTCATCGCCGGGCTGATCCCCCTGTCGACCGCGTTCATCGAGACCGGCGCCGCAGAACTCGTCGCCGGCTGGCTGCTTGACCTCGTCGGCACGGCGAGTCCGCACCTCGCACTGCTGGCGATCTGCCTGCTCACGCTCCTGCTCGGGCAGGTGATCAGCAATGCAGCCACGGTGCTCGTCATGATCCCGATCGCCCTTTCCGTCGCGGCCACCCTGGATGCCTCGGTGCAGCCGTTCATGATGGCGCTCACCGTCGTCGGCGCGGCTGCCTTCTTCACCCCGATCGCCACGCCCGTGAACCTCATGGTGCTCGAGCCCGGCGGGTACAAGTTCGGCGACTACTGGCGCCTCGGCACCCCGCTCGCCCTCGCCTACGTGGTCATCGCGGTGCTGTGGGTTCCGGTCATCTGGCCGTTCTGAGCCGGCTCGGCCGTTCAGGATGCCGCAGCGACGCGCCCCGTGGCACGGAACGCCTCCACGTCGCGGCGCGCCAGATCGACGGCCTCGCTCGCGAGGGACGCGACGCGACGCGCCATCGCCAGCACGCGGGCGCCGTGGTCCGCGTCGATCACCGCGACCGTCTCGGTGGGGGTGCCGAGGCAGTGGGCCAAGGCGGTGCGGATGCGCTCGGACTCCGCCAGGCGCGTGAGGGCTTCAGCGCCGATCCAGCCGGGGTGGCCGGCGATCGCGTCGCGCGCGGCGTCGAGGCGACGGTCGGCGTCCTCGATCGCGTGGTGCACGTGATGCGGGTGGTGCACGGATGCCGCGGGCGACGTCGCGCGTTCGCGGGCCGGCGCGAGCGCGGCATCCAGGGCGGCATGCGCCTCGCGCACGCGAGCCAGGTGCGCGAACGGGTCGGTGTTGACGCCCACCGCAGGCAGGTCGGCGAGTGCGGCCCGCAGCTCGGCGACCGCCTCGGCCACCCGGTACGGATGCGGCTCGCCGGGCACCGCGGCGAGCGCCCGACGGGCCTCGTCGACGGCGCCGGCGAGCGACGCTTCGGCGCGCAGCGCCTCGACCTCGAAGTCGTCCATGGCGTCGAGCAGCGCAGCGGCCCGATGCACGGCGGCAGCGGATGCCTCGAGCGCGACGCTCGCCGGATCCAACTGTCCGGCGGCCCGCCGCCGGGCGGCCACGGCGACGCCATGCTCGGCGAACGCCAGCAGCTGCTCGGCTTCGGCCGCGTTGGCGGCGACCGGCGCGAGCGCCGACCGCGCGTAGCGGGCGGCCAGCCGCTCGAGCGTGTCGCGCGCGTGCGGGAGGCGGGCACGCAGGCGTTCGGCGTCGGCGTGCACCGTGGCGAAGACCTCGGGCGCGCGTCGCAGCCGCGCAGCGGCCTCGGCGACGGCCGCCGTGTGCTCGGCGAGCACGCGCTCGACCGACTCGCACAGCTCGATCACCCGCAGCGAGCGCGCTCGCACCTCCGCCGACGACCCGGGACCCCCATCCCGGTTCCGTCGGTTCAGGCGGAACGCCTCGCTCAGGCTCCGGCGGGCCACCTCGAGGGCGGCGCCGAGCCGGGCGGCGGCATCCGCTCCCACTTCCGCCTCGGCGAAGCCGAGTTCCTCGGCGACCGCGCGGATGCGCTCGTCGGCGGCGAACAGGGCCGATCCGGCCCGCTTCGCCAGCTCGGCGTCGTGGACCTCGGTGTCGCGCGCACTCCCTCGGCGGCTGACCCGGAACCCGGCCATAGTCCATGGTAGGCGCGCGCATCTGCGCGCGCCATGGGATCAGGACGGGCGCCGGCCCAGCGGCATCCGCTCGCCGCCGACGTCAGTCGAAGATGCCGTCGAGGATGCTGCCGATGACGAGGCCGCCGAGGATGCCGCCCATCATGTCGCCGCCACCGCCGCCGCGGCGGCCGCCACCCCAGCCGGGCCCGCCGGGGCCGCCCCACTGGTCGTACCCCTGCGGGCGCGAGGAGTCGATGTCGCGCCGCGCGAGGTGCAGCGCCTCCCCCGCGAGCTGCGCCGCGCGGCGGGCCATGAGCATCGCCTGCTCGCGGTGGTCCTCGTCGATGACGCTCGCGGTCGCCGCGGGCGTGCCGAGGAAGCGGTCGAGGTCGAGGCGGGTGCGCTCGGCCTCGGCGAGTCGGGTGCGCGCGTCGGCGCCGATCCAGCCGCGGTGGCCGGCGATGACGTCGCGGGCGACGGCGAGCTGTCGGTCGGCGTCGTCGATCGCGTGGTGCACGCGGTCGAGCGGCGGGATGGGACGCGCGGCACGTTCGCGAGCGGCGGCGATCGCGGCATCCAGCCCCGCATTCGCCTCGCGCAGGCGGTCGAGGTGCGTGAACGGGTCGGTGTTGACGCCCGCGGCCGGCAGCGCGGCGAGCGCCGCCTGCAGCTCGCCGATGGCCTTCGCGACGCCGGGCGAGTGCGGCTCCCTCAGGGCGACGGCGATGTCGCCGCGCGAGTCCTCGACGATCGCCGCGAGCGTCGACTCGGCCCGCAGCGCCTCCACCTCGAACGTCTCGACCGCGTCGAGCAGGGTCGCCGCGCGACGCACCGACTCGACGGATGCCTCGATCGCGAGGTTCGCCTGCTCCCGCTGCCCCGCTTCGCGGCGCCGCTCCGCGACGCCGACGCCGTGCTCGGCGAACCCGAGCAGTTGCTCCGCCTCGGCCGGGTTCGCCTCCACCTGCGCGAGCGCCTCGGGCGCGTACCGGGCGGCGAGCCGCTCGACCGTGTCGCGCGCGATCGGGAGGCGTTCGCGGAGGAGCGCGACATCCCCCCTCACCCCGGCGATGATCTCGGGGGCGCGCCGGGCCCGCGCGATGCGCTCGGCGAGCGCCGACGTCTGGTCGTCGATGACGTCCTCGGCCCACTCGCACAGCTGCACGATGCGCGCGTTACGGGTGCGCAGCTCTTCGCGGGTGTCGGGGATCTCGTCGTGGTTCAGCTGGTGCAGGTGGAACGCCTCGCTGAGGTGCGTGCGCACGGTCGTGAGCGCCTGGGTCAGCGGCTTGGTCGCGTCGGCGCCGAGCTCGGCCTCGGCGAACACGAGCTCGTCGGAGGTCACGCGGATGCGCTCATCGGCGGCGACCAGCGCCGACCGGGCGCGCTTGGCCAGGTCGGCGTCCTGCGCGTCGAGCTCCTGCTGCTCTTCCCGTTTGCGCTTGCCCCAGAACCCGGCCATGTGACGATCCTACGGTCGGCGGATCGGGGCGCTGCTGGGAGCGCGCCCCAAGGCAGGGGCATCCGTGGTCCTCTTTCTCCACAGCGCCGAACTCGGACAACTGCTCGGGAGGAACGGGCGCGTGAAGCCGGACCGAGGCTGTGCCGCCGATCGCGACCCGATCGTCAGTGCTGCAGCACCGCCCAGGCGAGAAGACTGTCGATGCGCCGAATATCCGCGCCCTTGGTGAGCTTGACCTTGATATGGCCGGCTCGGGTCCAGAGCTCAACCTCCGCGTCGCGATCCAGCAGCCCGCCGGCGTTCTCGGTGGACCACATGTTGATCGAGCTGTACGGAAGCGAGTAGATCTCGACCTTCTTGCCGGTAATCCCCTGCGCGTCGCGGACGATAAGGCGCTTGGTCGTGAAGGTTGCCGAGTCCCGGAAGGTCTTGAAGGAGGCGACGGCCTCCTCACCTTGGACCAGGAGCGCCTGCACGTCAGCCGGAATGGGAATCTCGTTCTGTAGGGTCCACGAGAGAATCGCAGCGGTCTCGGTCATGTCGGCTCCTTTGCATCGGGTTCAGCTCCGAAGCCTAGTGAGCCCGCGGCTAGACGGTTCCCTCCGGCGGCCAGACCCCGATGATGAGGCCCATCACGGCCACCGTGACGAGCTCGTGCCCGATGTTCATCGTGGTGAGCGCCGAGGGCCGGCCCTCGAACGCGTCGTGCGTGATGAACCGCGCCGCGGTGAAGCCCGCCCACAGGATGAACGCCGTGAACATCGCCGCCATCAGGTAGCTGCCGCCGTAGAAGTGCCACGCGATGGTCGACGCGCCCGCGAGCACCCACGCGGTCACGAAGCTGACGAGCACGGTGACCACGATCGGGCCGACGGCACTCGAACCGGGCCGGTCCATGTCGACGTTCGCGAGCTTCGACCAGCGCGTGCCGAACACGCCTTTCGCGTACCAGATCGTGCCGACGACCATGCTCGACAGCGTCGCCAGCAGCACCGCCCAGTAGTTGATCTCGGGGACCGTCATCTCCGCCTCCTCGCCGCGACCGAGGTCGCTTGACCAGGCGCTGCAGTCCGCAGCGCACGAGGTGTTGCTGGCCGCGAGCGTACTCCTCCCGCGGTGCCCGTGGGGGCGCAGCGCGCCGGATGCCGCGTGCCGCGCCGTGCCGCGGCATCCGTTCTAGGCTCTGGTCAGGGGTGCCCGATGACCAGACGGATGCCGAAGGCGCTGTACGAGCGCGAACTGCGCGCGTTGCAGGCGCAGCTCGTCGACATGCAGGCGTGGGTGCAGCAGACCGGCGCCCGGGTCGTGGTGATCTTCGAGGGGCGGGATGCCGCGGGCAAGGGCTCCGCGATCAAGCGCGTCAGCGAGTACCTGAACCCGCGCGTCACCCGCATCGTCGCGTTGCCCACGCCGAGCGAGCGCGACAAGACCCGGTGGTACTTCCAGCGGTACGTGCCGCACCTGCCGGCGGCGGGCGAGATGGTGCTCATGGACCGCTCCTGGTACAACCGCGCCGGCGTCGAACGCGTGATGGGGTACTGCACCAACGAGGAGTACCAGCGGTTCCTTCGGCAGGCGCCGATCTTCGAGCGGATGCTGGTCGAGGACGGCATCATCCTGCTGAAGTACTGGTTCAGCGTGTCCGACGTGGTGCAGGAGGAGCGGTTCCGCTCGCGCCTCGAGGACCCGATGCGGCGCTGGAAGCTCAGCCCCAACGACGTGATGTCGATCACGAAGTGGGAGGACTACTCGCGCGCGAAGGACACCATGTTCGTGCACACCGACATCGCCGAGGCGCCCTGGTACGAGGTGGAGAGCGACGACAAGCGCGCGTCACGGATCAACATGATCTCCCACCTGCTGTCCAAGGTGCCGTGGGAGCCCGTCGTGTGGGAGCCGATCGTGATCCCGCGGCGGCCGCCCGCCGGTGGGTACGAGCGCCCGCCTCGGGCGTGGACGAACTCGGTGCCGGATGTCGCGGCCGAACTCATGCGGCGGCACGCGGGGGGCGGCGCTGGCGGCTGACGCGTCGCCCAGCGCCGCGACCCCGAGGACGGCCGCTTGGGCGACCGGCATCCGGCATCCGGCATCCGGCATCCGGCATCCGGCATCCGGCATCCGGCATCCGGCATCCGGCATCCGGCATCCGGCATCCGAGCAGGGTCTCGCCCGCGATCTCGGTACCGGAGTACCGAAGTACCGGACCACCGCGCCGACGCGACTCGTTCACGCGCGGTCGCGGGGCGAGCGCCGCGCGTGCCCGACCGCGAGCCCGACGACCGCGGCCGCGACCACCGCGGCGGCGAGCGCCGGCAGCGCCGCTATGCCCAGGCTCCCGACGACGAGCGACGCGAGCGCCGCGCCGACCGCGATGCCGAGGTTGAACAGCACCGGGATGAGCGCGCCCGCGAAGCCGCGGTGCTCGGTCCCCGCGAGCCGCAGGATGAGCGTCTGCGCGAGTGCGGGCAGCGCTCCCGACGCGGTCGCCCAGGCGACGACCACGACGATGCCGATGGCGGGGTGTGCGTCGACGACCGAAAGCGCGAGCACGGCTGCCGCGGTTGTGATCGAGCTGATCAGCAGCGCGCGCTCGGTGCGGGCGCCGAACCGCCCGGCCAGCACGACGCCGGCGGCCGACGCGAGCCCGAACACGAGCAGCATCGTCCCGACTCCGCCGGGCACGACGGCGGCGGGCGACTCCACGAGCCGGGTGATGAACGTGTAGGCGCCGTAGTGTCCGACGAGCAGCAGCGCGACGAGCAGGGTCAGCACGAGCAGCGGGCGGATGCCGCCGGCGCGGCCGGCACTGCCGTCGGCGTGAGTCGCGGCATCCGCTGCACCGGACGAGGTCGTTTCGCCCGGCGCGCCGGAGCCTGCGGCGGAGACGGGCGCCCGCACGACCAGGAACACGAGCACCGCTGCGACGAGCGCGAGCCCCGCGAGTCCGCCGAACGCGGCCCGCCATCCGACCGCGTCGGCGACGAGGCTGCCCGCCGGAAGCCCGAACACCATGCCGAGCGTGGCGCCGCCGAGCACGACGGCCACGGCACGCGCGAGGTGGCGGTCGGCGACGAGGTCGGCGGTGACGGCGTTGGTCGTCGCCCACAGCAACCCGACGGCGAGGGCGCCGAGCAGGCGCGCGGCGACCGCGGGTGCGTAGCCGGGCGCCATCGCGGTGAGTGCGGCCGACGCCGCGAGCACCACGAGCGCGGCCACGATGACCGTCCGCCGGTCGATGCGCCGCGTGAGGCGCACGAGCGGGAAGCTGCCGATCACGACGACCGCCGCCCACACCGAGACGAGCAACCCGATGCGGGGCTCGCTCACGCCGAGGCCCGCGCTCATCTGCGGCAGCACCGCAGCGGGCAGCATCTCCGCGGTGACCATCGTGAACGTCGCACCGCCGAGCACGAGCAGCGGGAACCAGGGGAAGCGATCGGTCGCGCGGTCGCCCCCACGTGCCGCGCGGGACCGTTCGAGATAGGTGGTGTCGCTCATGCTCCGACGCTAAACTTTGACACTGATGTCAATGTCAAGCTCGGGTGTGAGCGGATGTCGGAGACCCACATGAAGATCGGCGAACTCGCGAGTCGCGCGGGCGTCTCGCCCCGACTCGTCCGCTACTACGAAGCCCAGTCGCTCCTGGCTCCGACCCGGCAGGCGAACGGCTACCGGAGCTACGACGAGCGCCACGTCGAGCGGGTGCGGCGCATCGCCGGTCTCGTGCAGTCGGGCCTCACCACCCGCCTGGTGAAGGAACTGCTCGACCTCGAGGACGCCGCGGCCGAGCAGCGCCCGAGCTGCCCGCGAACCGTCGCCGACATGCTCGCGCACGAACTCGACGGCATCGAGGAGCGCATCGCCTGCCTCACGCGCAGCCGCGACACGATCCGCGACTACCTCGCGCGCACCGAGCACGCCGCCGTGCTGTCCGAGCGGGCCGCGGCCCGCGGGTGACGTCGCGCGGCTCAGCGGCCGAGGCGGCAGAGCACGTCGGATGGCTGCGCCCGCGAGCTCGGGATGTCGGACGCCCTCCGTAGGTTCGGACCATGACGGCTCCGGTGCCCTTCGAGATCCACGTCGACGACGCGGTGCTGGGCGACCTGCGCGCTCGGCTCCGGCATGCACGGCTGCTCGACGACTCGCCACGGCGACCGTCCTCCGGCATGACCACGGCCTACCTCCGCGATCTCGTCGACACCTGGATCGACTGGGACTGGCGCGCCCGCGAAGCGTGGCTGAACCGGCATCCGCAGTTCATCGCGCAGATCGACGACGCGAACGTGCACTTCGTGCACCAGCGCTCGGAGCATCCGGACGCGCCCGCGCTGCTCGTCATGCACGGGTGGCCCCACACGTTCGCGATGCAGCTCGACTTCGCCGACCGGCTGCCCGACGTGCACGTCGTGGTCGCGAGCCTGCCGGGCTTCGCCTTTTCGGCGCCGTACGCCGACGGCCCGATGACCGAGCACCGCATCGCGGCCACCATGCACCGGCTCATGACCGAGGTGCTCGGCTACGGGCGCTACGTCACCTACGGAGAGGATGTCACCGCGAACGTCAGCGACCTCATCGCCGCCAGCTATCCCGAGCACGTCGCGGGCATCGCCGCGACGCACGCGCACTTCCCCACGATCGCCGAGCGCGAGGCGCTCACCGACCCGGCCGAGGTGGCGTTCTTCGCTGCCCTCGCCGAGAAGCACGGCACGGACGGCGCGTACGGCCACGTGCAGGCGACGCGCCCGGACACGCTCGCGGTCGCCCTGAACGACTCCCCCGCGGGCCTGCTCGCCTGGATCGCCGAGAAGCTCGTCGAGTGGAGCGACACCCCGCCCGGCGATCCGTCGGCCGTGGAACGGCGCATCTCGCGCGACCGCATCCTCACCGAGGCGATGATCTACTGGGTCACCCAGTCGATCCAGTCGTCCTTCCGCCCGTACTACGAGGGAGCCGACACCCCGGATCCGATCCCTGCGACCGACGTGCCCGCCGCCGTCTGGGTGCAGCGGCACGAGGGCGACTATCCCGAGTCGCTCGCCCGCGCGCACTACCGAGACCTGCGGTGGTTCGACCGACTCGACGAGGGCGGTCACTTCGCGGCGGCCGAAGTGCCGGAGGACCTCGCCGACCGGATGCGGCGCTTCCTCGCCATGCTCGACTGATCGGCGCCGCGCCGTGCTGGTGGCCGCGGCGCAGTCGGGGCCGGCAGCGCCGTGCGCCTCACCGGCGAGTACGACATGCGGATGCCACGGCCGAAGCATCCGTGCTGTCAACCGCCTGCCGACCCACCGGGCCGCGTGCGAGCGTGGAGGAAACGGAAGGAGACACCGTGACCGACATCTCGACGGGCTTCCAGGACCCGGGCGACAACAAGGACGCCGACCGCGACCGCATCCCCATGACGCAGGTGGATGACGAGGAGGTCGCCAAGCACCGCACGACCACGGATGACGCGCCCTCGGGCGAAGGCACCGGGATCGGCGGCGAGCCGACGCGGCTGCCCGCCGACGACGAGTCCTGACCGAATCGAGTCCCGCTTCTGCGATGGAGTCCGCCCGACGAGCGGGCTCCATCGCACGAACGGCACTCCAGCGGGGCGCGGCGCGGCGATCAGGCGGCGGACGGCGACCATCGTCCGGCCGACGGCGCCGACGCCCGCGGGCCCGGGGCCGTGGCGCGGTACCAGCCCGCGAGCAGGATCACCAGGATGGCGACGTCGACCGCGTCGCCGCCGTAGTACATGACCGCGGCGCCGAGTTCCGCCTGCACCGCGCCCACCCCCGCGGGCGGGTGAGCCGCGATCCACTTGGCGAGCACGCCGTGCCCGGCGAAGGCGACGAGCAGGACGACGGTACGGAACGCCGGACCGGGCCGGTGCGGCGCCGGGTCCCGTCCGATCATCGACGCGGTGAAGAGGTAGCCGGCGACGAGGACGTGCGCATTCACGGCCGCGGCCAGGAACGGGTTCGCGTGCATCCGCACGAACAGGTCCGTCGTGTAGAGCACCCACAGCCCGCCGACGTTCAGCACCGTCGCGGTCACCGGATGCGCGACGAACCGGACCGGCCGCGAGCGGAGCAGCGCCGACAGGCGCCGCGCCGGCACCACCGCGAGCGACCGCAGCGCGAGCGTCACCGGCGCGGCCAGCACCAGCAGCAGCGGGGCCACCATCCCGACCAGCAGGTGCCCGGCCATGTGCGCCGCGAACGCCGAACCGCCCGCCCCCGCGACCGAACCGGCTAGCCCCGCGTACACCGCGCCGAGCCCCAGCAGCCAGCACGCGGTCCGCCCGAGCGGCCACGGTCGACGGCGGCGCGAGCGGATGACAGCGGCGACGTAGCATCCGCCGACCGCCAGCAGCACCGCAGCGAGGATCAGCTCGCCGGGCCACGCCGACGACGCCGCATGTTCAGGCATCGCCGCGCCGCCTCGCCCGCACGAGCAGGAGGGCCCCGGCGACGATCAGCGCGACCGAGACGCCGTTCCACACCAGGTCGTACGGCAGCAGGTCGACGCCGTACCGGATCTGGTGCACCCCGAACGCCTTGTGGAGGACCGTGCCGTCGAACAGCTGGAAGCCGCCGGAACCGAGCAGCACCGCGCCCCACCAGCGCATCCACTGCACCGAGTGCCGACGAGACAGGTCGGCGAGGAGGAACAGTCCCCCCACCGTCGCGAACCAGCCGAACGCGTGGAAGATCCCGTCGGACACCAGCCCGATATCGGGCGTCGACCGGTCGTAGAAGTGGTGCCAGTGGAGCAGCTGGTGGAACACCGCCTCGTCGATGAACGCGGCCACCCCGATGCCGAGCAGCACGCCGGAGGCGAGGTTCCGGCCGCGGGCGCGCTCGGGCGCGGCATCCGTCGTCGGGCGCGCCGCGGATGCGGCACCGCGGTCACTCGGCATGGGTCCTCCCCGGCTCGGCGGTCCGCGCCAGTCTTCGATCCGCGTCGCCGCCGGGCAAGGAGGTTGCCGGTGTCCGGGCCGGCTGCTAGCGATCCGCGACCGGCGGCGCGGACACCGACGCCCGCGAGATGAGCTTCGTCTCGAGGGTGTGGCGGGAACGCGGCGTGGCCTTGCCGTCGATGAGGGAGAGCAGGGTGGCCGCGGCCGTCTCGCCGAGTTCGTGCATGGGTTGCTCGATCATCGTCAGCGGCGGATCCATGACCGCCGCCCACGAGCTGTCGTCGAAGCCGATGAGCGACACGTCGGCCGGGTAGGCGAGGCCCGCGGCGCGCACCGCGCGCAGCGACCCGGTCATGGCGTCGGTCTCGGTGCAGAACACCGCGGTCGCCCGCTCGGGCAGCGCCAGCATGCGCGTCACCTCGTCGGTGGCGCGCGACTCGGTCTTCTCGCCGACCATCACGAGGTCGGGGTCGAAGGGGATTCCCGCGTCGTCGAGCGCATCGAGGTAGCCGCGAAGACGTTCCGCGTCGGTCCAGAGGTTGCGGGATGCCGCGGCGAGCAGCTCGCGACGGGTCGCCGGCCGCCCCTCGGTCGTGGGGCCCCAGACGAAGCCGATGCGGGTGTGGCCCGCCCGGATCAGGGAATCGACGGCCTCGCGGGCCGCCTCGCGGTTGTCGATCACGACCGCATCGAGGTCGAGGTGCGAGACCTCGCGGTCGACGAGCACCACGGGGATGCCGCGCTCGATCGCCGCCGTCAGGTGCGCGACATCCGCTCGCTCGACCGCCGCCGAGGCGACGATGACGCCGTCGACGCGCTTGTCGATGAGCACGTTCATGGCGGCGATCTCCTCGCTGAGCGACTCGTGCGTGCTCAGCACGATCGTGTCGAAGCCGCGCTCCCGCGACGTGTCGGAGATGCCGCGGACCACGCCGGCGAAGAACGGGTTGCCGATGTCGGCGACGATGACGCCGAGCGTGTGCGTGACGCCCGTCGACATGCTGCGCGCGAGCGCGTTCGCCCGGTAGCCCAGCTGCTCGGCCGCGGCGAGCACGCGCTCGCGGAGCTCGGGGCTCACGTAGCCGTAGCCGCCGAGCGTGCGGGCGGCGGTCGCGCGGCCGACGCCGGCAGTCGCGGCGACCTCGGAGATGGTGGGCGGGCTGGGTGTTCGCTCGCGTTCCGCCATGCTCCCGTGCCGCCCTTTCACCCGTGCGCCTCGACTGTCGCCATGGTAGCCGCGACGGGCTCGGCGGCGAGGGTCACCGGAGGGCCGGACGGACGGGCGCGACCGAACGCGCCCTCGACGAAGCACTGGTCGTACGCGGCGTCCGCCCCGGCGGCGAGCGCGGCCGCGAGCCGATCACGCGACGGCCGCGAGGCGGGCGTCCATCCGCTGCCGAGCAGGGAGACGACGAACCCCGCGAGGAACGCATCCCCGCAGCCCATGGTGTCGACGATCGTGGCCGGATCCTCGACGAGCCGCGCCGGCGCGGCGACGGTCAGCGTGCCGTCGGTGACGACGGCGCCGTCCGTGCCCCGGGTCGCGAGGGCGACGGATGCCCCGCGGTCGACGGCCCGCGCGAGGAGCGCCTCCGTCTCGTCGAGCCCGAGGTGCGAGCACGACAGCAGCACCAGGTCGGCGTGCGGCGCCACCAGGTCGAGGTAGGCGTCGGTCCGGAACTCGTCCTCGCTCGACAGGTCGAACGAGACGAGCGCACCGGTGCCCGCGAGCCTCGGCAGCTGCGACTCGCTGCGCGAGTACACGCTCGAGTGCACGAGGTCGAAGCTCGCCGCATAGGCGAGCAGGTCGTCATCGAGCTCGAGCGGCGAGCGGACGGTGACGCCGCCGCCGTTCCAGCCGAGGAACGTCCGCTCGCCGTCCTCCACGCGCAGGGTCGACACCCCGCTCTCCCCCGCCCGGACGACGCACCGGCCGACGTCGACGCCCTCCGCCGCGATCGCCTCGCGCAGCAGCTCGCCCGCCTCGTCATCGCCGAACACGCCGAGATACCCGGCGTCGGCGCCGAGGCGGTGGGCGAACACGGCGACGTTGACGCTGTTGCCGCCGGGGTAGTCGAGGCCGCGGTCGAGGAAGCGATCGACGATGTTGTCGCCGAAGCCGAGTACGCGCATGTGCGTCTCCTGAGGACGGGGTGGTCGGAGGGTGGTCGAGGTCGACGGATGCCTCGCGGCGCGGTCACCGGCCACGAGGCATCCGTCGGCGCGGCTCAGTAGTCGAGCACGCGGTAGTAGCGACGCAGGTCGAGGGAGTGCTCGCGCACCCGCTCGAGGTGCTTCGACACCCGGCCCATGACCGTGTCGAGCACGAGCGGCGCCAGGAGCCCGCGGAACTCGGGGCTGATGCCCTCGAGCGGGTAGTCCTTCGTGTCGAACACGGTCACGTCCTTCGAGATGCGCTTGGCGAACCGCTCGACGCGGTCGGTGAGCGCGCGGGTCTCGTCCTCGCCCTGGAAGACGATGACGCTCGTGTCCTCCTCGAGCAGTTCGAGCGAGCCGTGGAAGAACTCGGCGCTGTGCACGCGCGTGGTGCGCAGCCACTGCATCTCCTCGAGGATGCACATCGAGTAGAGGTACGTGAAGCCCCACAGGTTCCCGCCGCCGACGAGGAAGTGGTAGTCGGTGCCGGCGTGCGCCTCGGCGAAGGCGGATGCCGCGGGCTCGGCCTGCTCGGCGACCTGCACGAGCACGTCGGGCAGCACCTGCAGCTCGTCGGCGAACCGCTCGTAGCCCTCGAACTCGCCGCGCTCCGAGAGCAGGCGGGTCATGAACAGGAGCATCTGCATGTCGAACGGCCAGGTCTTCGGCTCCGACACGAGTGCGATGTCGACCGCCTGCGCGATGGGCGACTCGGGGTAGCCCGTGAAGCCGATCGTGGTCACGCCGCGCTGCTTGCAGTACTCGATCGCGCGCAGGCTGTCGTCGGTGGTGCCCGAGACGGACGTGAAGATCGCGACGGAGTCGGCGCCGAGCGTCGCGTCGCCGGACTCGATGAGCTCGGCGGCGATGACCGCGCGCACCGGCAGCGTCGAGCTGCGGCGGGCGAGGTGCTCGTACGGCCACATCGCGGCGTACGTGCCGCCGGCGCCGATGAGGAAGAGGTTGGCGAAGCCCTCGGCGCGGAGGCGGTCGACGACCTCCTCGATCTGCGGGCGGAGCGCGACGGCGCTGGCCGTCTGCGCTCGGAAGGTGGTCTCGTCGAAGCCGAGCAGCGTGGTCTCGAGCATGGTGGTCCTTTCGATGCGGAACCGGCAGGTCGTCGTGATCTGGTACCGGTATCAGGTCGGCATCATGCTGACATACGCCGATCGGGGCGTCAACAACACCGGCGAGTCCGGCGAGCGCACAACGCGGCGCTAATCGGTTTTGATCAGCCATTTACCCGTGCGGATATCGCCCACTGGCGGTCGCGGTCCCGTTACGGCGCTGTATCAATCGTGATTCGCCCGAGAAAAACTCTGGTACCGGTATCAGATTCTGTGTAGAGTCATGCCCCACCAAGCAAGTCCGCGTCACACCTCGATCCAACGGCGGGTCGCCGGAGCGTCCACCTCCGGTCTGGTCCGACCTTCGCCTCGACCAAAAGGAAGACCATGCACGCACCGAGAATCACCGCAGTCACCGCCCTCGCCGCGGCATCCGCGCTCGCTCTCGCCGGATGCGCCGGAGGCAACGCCGCCCCGGCTGCCGACATCAGCGCCGAGCCGGAGTACTCCGGCACCCTCAGCATCCTCACGAAGTTCGGCGGCGACCCGCTCGGCCCGTACTTCGAGACCCTCGCGGCGGAGTACGAGGAGCTCCACCCCGACGTGACCGTCGAGCTCATCCAGGAGACCGACCAGAGCGTCAAGGACAAGACGAAGACGCTCACCGCATCCGGCGCCCTGCCCGACATCTACTTCACCTGGACCGGCAACTGGGCGCAGAACTTCATCGACGGCGGCCTCGCCGCCGACCTGTCCGAGGTCATCGCCCCCGGCACCGAGTGGGGCGACACGTTCGGCGAGGCCTCGCTCAGCGCCTTCGAGGTGGACGGGAAGTACTACGGCATCCCGCTCTACAACAACGGCAAGTTCATGGGCTACAACACGGCGATCTTCGAGGAGGTCGGCATCGAGGTCCCCACCACGTTCGAGGAGCTCATCGAGAGCTGCGCGCCCCTCCGCGCCGCCGGCTACGAGCCGATCGCGTTCGGCAACAAGGACGGCTGGCCGGCCCTGCACTACCTGCAGCAGCTCTTCGCGTACAACGTGCCCGCCGACGTGCTGCAGGACGACTTCTCGCCCGCGACCGCGACCCTCGACCACCCGGGCTACGTCGCCTCGCTCGAGCAGTTCAAGACGCTCGTCGACGAGTGCACCGACACCGGCACGGGCACGAACGGCGTGCTCTACACGACCGCGCAGGAAGCGCTCGCCGGCGGTCGGGCCGCGATGTACTACCAGGAGATCCTCGAGTTCGACACCGTCACCGCCGAGGGCAACACCCTCACGCCGGAGGAGTTCGGCATCTTCCCGCTGCCCGTCCCCGAGGGCGCGGAGGGCGACCCCGAGGCGATCGAGGGTTCTCCCGAGGGCTACCTCATCAACGCCAGGTCGCCCCGCGCCGCCCTCGCGGTGGACTTCATGAAGTTCGCCACCACGCTCGAGAACGCCACGACCCTCTCGTCGCCGCCCTACGGCCAGCCGAGCACCGTGGTCGGCGCGGTCACCCCCGAGACGTCGAGCGTCGCCGTCTACGACGGCATCACCAAGGTCAACGAGGCCTCCGACCTCGTCATCTGGCTCGACACCGTGACCGTGCCCGAGGTCGCCGACGCCTGGCTCGCCGGCGGTGAGGCCCTCATCAGCGGCGGCTCGACGCCCGAGCAGATCCTCGAGAGCGTGCGGAATGCTTCTGACGCAGCCCAGTGAGCGCGTCGGCGCGGTGCCGGTGGCCCAGGCCGCCGGCACCCCGCCGGGCCGCCGCGTCCGACTCCCGCGCCGCGGCATCCGTCGCCTCGCCGGCCTGGCATGGATCCTGCCGGCGCTCGTCGTCCTCGCCGTCTTCGTGTACCTGCCGCTCGTGCAGAACCTCGGGTTCTCCACGATGGAGTGGGACATCTACAGCGGCAGCCAGGAGTTCATCGGGGCCGACAACTACGCCAAGCTCGTGCGCGACCCGATCTTCTGGTCGTCGCTCGGCAACAACGTGCTCTACGCGGTGATCTCGCTCGCCTTCCAGGTGTTCGGCGCGATCGTGCTCGCCGCGATCATCGAGGGCATCCGCAGCGACCGCTGGCGCCGCAGCCTGCGCGCGATCTACTTCGTGCCGTCCGCGATCTCGCTCACCGTCGCCGGGCTCCTCTTCTACTTCATCTACGAACCCAACCTCGGGCTGCTCAACCACGTGCTCGAGCAGATCGGCCTGGCCGCGTGGGCGCAGCCGTGGCTCGGACAGGAGAGCACCGCCATGGTCGCGGTCATCGCCATGAGCCAGTGGCAGGGATTCGGCTACTCGACGCTGCTCTTCGCGGTCGCGATCCAGCGGATCCCCTCCGAGCTCTACGAGGCCGCCGCGATCGACGGCATCGGCACGATCCGCCGCTTCTTCACGATCACCCTGCCCCTCGTGCGCGAGATGACCGGGCTCATGATCATCGTCACCATCTCGGGCGCGTTCCAGGTCTTCAACGAGGTCATGGTCATGACCTCGGGCGGCCCGAACAACTCCACCCAGGTGCTCGGCACGTGGCTCTACCGCAACGGATTCGTGCGCAACGACTTCGGCTACGCCGCGGCCATCGCGACCGTCATCTTCGTCGTCACGCTCGCGATCGCGCTCGTGCAGCTCTGGATCAACCGCCGCAGAAGGGTGGAATGGTGACCCGTCTCTCGTTCGCCGGCACGGTCGGTCGCGTCTTCGTCTGGAGCTTCCTGCTCTGCCTGGTCGTGGTCGTCGTCTACCCGCTCACCTGGATGGTGCTGAACGGCTTCAAGACCAACGCCGAGCTGTTCGGCAACCCGTTCGCGCTGCCGCTGCAGTGGGGCTGGGACAACTACGCGGCCGCATGGAACCGCGGCGTCAGCAACTACCTCACGACGAGCATCCTCGTCACGGTCACCTCGACGATCGCGACCGTGTTCATCAGCGCGTGGGCGGCCTACGGCCTCACCCGGGTGAACATCCCGCTGTCGCGGACATGGGCGGCCGTCATCCTCGGCGGGCTCATGCTCGCCCCGACCGTCGCGCTCGTGCCGCTCGTGAAGATGTTCCAGTCGATGGGCCTCTACAACACCTTCTGGGCGCTGCTCATCCTCTACACCGCCTTCCGCATCCCGTTCACGACGTTCCTCATCCGGGCGTACATGATCGACCTCCCCCGCGAGGTCGATGAGGCGGCCGAGGTCGACGGCGCCAGCCGGTGGACCGCGTTCTGGCGCGTCATCCTGCCCATGTGCCGGCCGATCATCATCTCGGTCGTGATCCTGCACATCCTCTTCGCCTGGAACGAGTACCTGTTCGCGATGGTGTTCACGAGCGGCACCGAGATGCAGACGCTCCCGGTGGGACTCACGAGCCTCATGAGCAAGCACGGCACCGACTACCCGGTCGTGTTCGCCGGCATGGTCATCGCCGCGCTTCCCGTCGTCGTGCTGTTCTTCGCCTGCCAGCGGTACTTCATCAAGGGCCTCGCCGACGGGATCGGCAAGTGAGCGGCATCCGCCTCGACCGGATCACCGGGTCGAACTTCTCGTACCAGCACCTGCCGTTCGACCGGTTCCTCGACGACATGGTCGACCTCGGCCGGGAACGCGTCGAGTTGTGGGGCATCGCGCCGCACCTGCACGTGCCGCACGTGAGCGCCGAGGAGGCCCGGGGCATCCGTCGCCGGCTCGCCGAACGCGGCCTCGCGGTGCAGTGCCTGACGCCCGAGCAGGTGATCTACCCCGTGAACGTCGCCTCGCCGGTGCCGTGGCTGCGGGCGTCGAGCATCGCGATGTTCCGTCGCGCGGCCGAGCTGTGCGGCGAACTCGGGTCGCCCATGCTGTTCCTGACGCCCGGGCGGGGCTTCGAAGACGAGCCGACGGATGCCGCGTGGCGGCGTTCGGTCGACGCGATCGGCGAGATCGCCGCCTATGCCGCCACGCTCGGGCTCGAGTGCGTGCTCGAACCGCTGCAGCGGGTCGAGTCGAACCTGGTCAACGACGCCGCGACGCTGGCGCGCATGCTCGACGAGATCGACGCGCCCAACCTGGGTGCGGCGCTCGACACCGTCGCGATGGCCGTCGCGGGCGACACCGTCGACGATTACTTCGACGCCCTCGGCGACCGGATCCGACACGTGCACCTCGTCGACGGCACGCCGGCCGGGCACCTCGCCTGGGGCGACGGCGACCTGCCGCTCGGCGAGATCCTCGCCGCCCTCGCCCGCCGCGGCTACGACGGCTTCGCCACGTTCGAGCTCTTCGGCGACGGCACCTACGCGTTCGACCCGCGACCCGCGCTCGAGCAATGCCTCGCCGCCGTGGAGCGCGAGCTCGCGGCACGTTCCGCCGCCTGACCTCGCGGCGCCGCGCCATCCGGGCGGCACCGCCACGACCCCACCACCACGAAAGGACCACCATGCTGAACTTCGACGAGGCCCGCTTCCTCGGCATCCAGGCCGGCGCCGTCGCGCTCGCCGGACCCATCGACGCATTCATCCGCGAGCGCCTCGACGCCGGGGCTGCGAACGTCTTCTTCCTCGGCTCGGGCGGTGCCGGGATCCTCATGCAGCCCGCGGTGCGGCTCCTGCAGACCCGGTCGACGTTCCCGACGTTCCACGAGATGCCCGCCGAGCTCGTCGAGACCGGGTCGGTGCACCTCGGCCCCGGCTCGATCGTCGTGATCCCGTCGCTCTCGGGCACGACCGCCGAGAGCATCCGCGTGCTCGAGTACGCCCAGGAGCGCGGCGCCACCGTGCTCACCCTCACCGGGCACGCCGACACGCCCCTCGCCGAGCGGGCCGACCGGAACCTCACGACGTTCGCCGCCGACGACACCTCGAGCGAGACGTTCACGGTGCAGTCGCTGCTCATCGCGCTGTCGATCATGCGCGCCCGCGGCGAGTTCGACGACTACGACGCCGTGCTCGCCCAGCTCGCCACCCTGCCGGACGCGCTGCTCGGCGTGAAGCGCTCGTTCGAGCCGCGCGCGGCCGAGCTCGCGCGCGTCATCGCCGGGTCGGACTACCACGTGATCACGGGCGCCGGCGCGAGCTGGCCGGAGGCGTTCTACTACGGCATGTGCATCCTCGAGGAGATGCAGTGGATCCGCACGCGGCCCGTCCACGCCTCGGACTTCTTCCACGGCACGCTCGAGCTGCTCGAGCCGGGCGTGAGCGTCATCGCGCTCAAGGGCGAGGATGCCGGCCGCGCCCTCGTCGAGCGGGTCGAGGCGTTCGTGCCGCGCATCACCGACACCCTGCAGGTGATCGACACCGCAGACTTCGAGCTGCTCGGCTTCACCCCGGAGGTGCGCGCGCTCCTGGCGCCCGCGCTGCTCGCGACCGCCCTCGAGCGGGTGAGCGCCCACCTCGAGGTGCTCCGCGACCACCCGCTCACGACGCGCCGCTACTACCGGCAGCTGCAGTACTGAGGCCGACCGGGAACGCATGATGCACGCCTCCCGCGGGTCGAGCGGCCTCGTCGTCGCGACGGTCGGCGACAACACGATCGACCGGTACGTCGGCGATGAGTCCGCCCGGTTCGCGGGCGGCAACGCGTTCAACGTCGCCGCGCAGCTCGCGATGCGCGGGGGCACCGTCGCCTACTTCGGTGCCGTGGGCGCCGACGCGCACGCGCGCACGATCACGCGCGGTCTCCATCGCGCCGGGATCGACCCGGCCGGCCTCGTGACGCTGCCCGGGACGACCGCCGTCACGACCATCCGAGTGACCGACGGCGACCGCGTCTTCGAGCACGAGGACTTCGGCGTGACGGCGGACTACTTCCCGAGCGACGCGCAGCTCGAGCGGCTGGCGGGGGCCCGCTGGGTGCACGTCGGCATGCTGCCCCGAGCCGACGAGCTCCGCGCGCAGCTGCGCTGGCGGCGGGACGCCCGCGGCAGCGGGCCGATCGTCAGCCAGGACTGCGCCGTGTCCACGGGCTTCACCGACCTCGACGTCGCCTTCGGGTCGGTCGGCGAGGACGGCGATGCCCGCGCCTGGGCCGTCGCCGCCCTCGAGGGCGGCGCCCGGTTCGCCGTCGTGACGCGCGGCGCCGCCGGCGCCGTCGCGACGGACGGCTCGGCGTGGTTCGCGCAGCGCGCGATGCCGACCGACGTCGTGGACACCACCGGCGCCGGCGACGCCTTCATCGCGGGCTACCTCGATGCCCGTGTGGGAGGACTGGGGCAGGAGGTCGCCCTGGAGCGCGGCGCCCGCTGGGCCGCGGCCGCCTGCCGGCACCGCGGCGGCTGGCCGGGCGCCTCGGCGTCGGCCGAGAGCGCGGCGCTCGCCGACCACGTCTGAGCGAGCGCGGCGCGGCGCGCCCTGCCCGTCCGGGTCAGATCCACCCCTGCTGCCACGCGATCTCGGCGGCCTCGTGCCGCGAGGCGGCGCCGAGCTTCGTCATCGCCGACGAGAGGTAGTTGCGCACGGTGCCCGGCGCGAGATGGAGCCGATCGGCGATCTGCACCACGCTCATCGTCGAGCGGCTGAAGCGGAGTGCGTCGAGCTCGCGGTCGGTGAGCGGGCAGCGCTCGGCGGTGAGCGCGGTCGCGGCGATCTCCGGGTCGATGTAACGGCGTCCGGCGGCCACGTCGCGGATGACGTGCGCGAGCTCCTCGGCGGGCGTCGACTTCGGCACGAACCCCGACACGCGAGCCGCGAGCGCGCGGCGCAGCACGCCCGGCCGTGCATGCCGCGTCACGATCACGACCCGCGTCGGCACCGTCGCGAGGATGCGCGTGGCCGCCTCGATCCCGTCGGCGCCGGGCATCTCGAGGTCGAGCAGGCACACGTCGGGCCGGGTCGCCGCCGCCTGCCCGATCGCCGCGAGGCCGTTGTCGACGCTCGCGACCACCTCGATGTCCGGCTCGAGGCCGAGCAGCGCTGCGAGCGCGCCCCTGATGAGGTGCTCGTCGTCGGCGATGAGCAGACGGATGCCGCCACCCGCCGCGTCCGCGCCCGCACTCATTCGCCCACCCCGGCCGTGGCGCCGACGGCGACGGGCACGGTCGCCCGGAGCACGAACCGCTCGCCCGTCGCCAGAGGCCCCGCGTCGAGCCGTCCGCCGACCGCGGCGAGTCGCTCGCGCAGCCCGGCGAGTCCGCTGCCCGGCACCCGCCGCGCGGCATCCGTCACCGCCTCGGCCGTCGCGCCGTCCGGAGCGAGGTCCGGAGCGAGGTCCGGAGCGGGGTCGGCGACCCCGTCGTTCTCGATCTCGAGCGTCACCCGGTCGTCCGCGGCCGCCAGCGCGAACCGCACGTGCGACGCCTCGCTGTGCCGCAGGATGTTCGTCGTCGCCTCGCGCACCACCGACGCGAGCACGGTCCGCGTCGCGGCATCCGTCGGCAGGTCGCCCACGTGCAGCTCGCACCGGGCACCCGCGGCGGCGAGCACCTCGCGGGCGTTCTCGAGCTCGTCGTCGAGGGCGACCTCGCGGTAGCCGGCGACGAGGCGGCGGGTCTCCTCGAGGGCCTGCTTCGCGATCAGGCGGGTCTCGTGCACGTGCTCGCGCGCGGCATCCGGATCGATCGAGAGGAGCCGCTCGGCGAGCTCGGACTTTAGCGAGATGACCTGCAGGTGGTGGCCCTGGATGTCGTGCAGGTCGGAGGCGAACCGCAGCCGCTCCTGCGCGACCGCGAGCTCGGCGGCCGCACGGCGGTGACGGTCGAGCTCGACCACGATCTGCCACCACCAGAGGCTCGTGAGGACCATGAACGGCAGCAACGCCGAGTAGAACAGGAGCACGCCCGCGCCCGGCCCGGCGCCCGCCTCGACGCCGCGGCCGATCACTCCCGCCAGCAGCGGATGGCACGCCGTGAGCGCCGCGCCCCCGACGATCAGCGCCCAGCGCGCCGACTTCGGTAGCAGGGCCGCGACCAGGCAGATCGCCACCCACAGCGGCAGCGCGCCGAGCAGCGACCCTCCCGGGGCGATGAGGCCGATCACCCATGCGGCTCCCGCCGGCGCGAGCAGCGCCACCGTCCACCCGGTCGCGGGCAGCCCGCCACCGCGGCCGACGCGCAGGAACCACGCGTACCGCACCTGCACCACGACCGACAGGAGCACCGCCACGACGAGCGCCACGGTCGCCGGATCCGCTCCGTCCGCCATCGCCTCGGCGAGCGCGAGCAGGAGGAACCCGTCGAGCAGGATGAGCACGAAGACGATCGAGCTGAGCGTGTAGAGCCAGGTGGCGTGGACTCCGCGGGCGGAGTCGCGTGGTGGAGCCATGCCGCCGAGCGTACGCCCATGACATATGTCACGGTCCTGCGTGCGCGATCACCCGTCAATCGGTGACGCCGCGACACTGGGCAGGACCGGCGCCCGACGCGAGGCTGGAGGCATGATCGAAGCGCTCCAGGACTTCACCTCCTCCCTCCCCGTCTTCCTCCAGTGGTTCGGGGTCATGCTCGCCGCCGCCATCCCGTTCGTCGAGTCGTACGCCGGCGCCGTCATCGGCGTGCTCGCCGGCCTCAACCCGGTCGTCGCGATCATCGCGGCGATCGTCGGCAACTTCGTCTCCATGGTCGTCGTGGTGCTGAGCGCCCACCGCGTGCGCACCCGCGTCTCCGCCGGCCGCGGGGACGACCTCGACGGCGACCCGATCGAGGAGTCGCCGCGACGCCGGCGGCTCCGGGAACGGTTCGACCGCTACGGCGTGCCGGGCGTGAGCCTCCTCGGGCAGACGATCCTGCCGAGCCAGATCACCTCGGCCGCGATGGTGTCGTTCGGCGCGTCGAAGAACGCGGTGATCCTCTGGCAGACGATCTCGATCGTCATGTGGGGCGTCGCGTTCGGCGTGCTCGCCACGCTGGGCGTGTCGGTGCTGCGCTGACCCCCGACCGGATGGCCGTCGCGCCGCACCGTCAGCCGCCGAGCGCGCGGCGGGCCACCCGGTACTTCTCGACCAGCCGGAGCTGCGTCTCGTAGTCGAGCCGACGCAGGCGCCAGCGCGCCGTGTTGTCGTCGATGTCGGCGAGCTTCACCCGCCGGGCCGCGTCGTGGGCGCGGATCCGCGCGTAGTACTCCTCGGCCGCGACCTCCGGCGAGCGCGTCAGCAGCCGGACGACCTCGATGACGTCGGGCCGGACCCCGGCCTCGAAGAGCTCCTGCGCGGTCACGGGCGTGTCCTCGAGCACGTCGTGCAGCCAGGCCGCCGCCGCCTCCAGGGGGTGCGTCGCAGGGTCGAACCGCTCGGCCATGCGACCCGGGTGGTCGATGTAGGGCGCGCCGCCCCGGTCGAGCTGCCCGCGGTGCGCGACGAACGCGATGCCCTTCGCGAGCGCGACCTGCTCGACGGCCTCCGTCCCGGCCAGTGCCGGGGGTTCGGCGGCGGCGGGCTGGGGCTCGGGCTCCGGGTCGGCGTCGGGTGCGGTCTCGCGTTCCGTGTCGTCGACGGATGCCGCCGGTTCGGCCTCGTCGACGGATGCCGCAGGCTCGGCCTCGTCGACGGATGCCACCGGCTCGGTCTCGTCGACGGATGCCGCGGGGGCGGCGTGCACGAACGTCGAGCGTCGCGACTCCGAGGCGGTCGTCTCGGCGTCCTCCGTCACGGCCTCCGCGTCATCGTCTCGCTCGGGCTGCGGGTCCTCATCCACGTCGTCTCCGGCCTCCTCCTCCGCCTCGGCGATCGGGTCGCGGCCGCGGACGGGCCGCACGAACCCGAGTTCCGCCTCGAGCTCGCCGAGCTCGCGGTCGTCGAGCTCCAGCAGCGACCGGCCGCCCTCGCTGCTGCGGCGGTCGAACCAGTCGTGGTCGACCTCGTCCATCCGCACGCCGTCGCGCGTGGTGAAGTAGCGGCGGCGCGCGCCATCCGTCACCGCGATGATGACCGCGTCGAACTCGCCGCTCGGCTCGACGCTGCTGAGGAAGTACCGGCGCCGGTCGACGACCGACCGGCGGGCGGGCACGCTCGGCACCTCGATCGGCTGCGCGTGCGCGCCGGTTCGGCCTTCGGCGTGCGACGGCGTCACCGGGGCGCGCACGTCCGCGGGCGCGCCCGGTGTCGGGGCGAAATCGTCGTCGGCGAGGTCGGTCATCCGGACTCCTGGTGGCAGCGGGGGTGTGCGGAGCGGAGGGGTGGGAAGCGGATCGGGGTGGCGGGATGGGGGCCCGCAGGAGCGATGCTACGACGTCGCGACGCGGATGTCGCGGAATGAACGCGTGCTCGCGGCATCCGCTCGCCGGCCGCTAGGCTCGCCGGCAGTGACACGGGGTGCCGCCCCACCCGCCGAGCGGGATGAAGCGGCTGAGATCACACCCGTCGAACCTGATCTAGTTCGGACTAGCGAAGGGATGTCGCCATGCGCGCACGTCTGTCCATCGACCCTGCCCACCAGTCGGCCGTGCCGGCATCCGACGCGGATGCCACGGCCCACGAGACCGCCGCACGCCTCCTCGGCGCCCTGCGCGAGCAGTCGCCGCTCACCCACTGCATCACCAACAGCGTGGTGACGAACGTCACCGCCAACGTGCTCCTCGCGATCGGCGCCGCCCCCGCGATGGTCGACCTCACCGGCGAGGCCGGCGCGTTCGCCCGCGTCGCGGGCGGCCTGCTCGTGAACCTCGGCACGCCGCAGCCCGAACAGCGCGACGCGGCCCGCGAGGCCGTCGCCGCCGCCGCGGAGGCGGGCACGCCGTGGGTGCTCGACCCGGTCGCGGTCGGCGCACTGCCCGTGCGGACGGCGCTGGCCCGGGAACTGCTC
>NZ_LQGY01000006.1 GCF_001620055.1 Agromyces sp. NDB4Y10
TCGGCGCCGTCGGGCACGGGCGCGCCCGTCATGATCCGCACGGCGGTGCCCGCCGCGAGCGCCGCCGGCGCGCCGGGGGCCGCGGCGACCTCGCCGGAGACGGGGAGGACCACGGGCGCGGCGGCGACGTCGGCCGCGCGCACCGCGAACCCGTCCATCTGCGAGTTCCGGAACGGCGGCAGGTCGAGCGGCGACTCCACGGGCGAGGCCGTGATCCGCCCCAGCGCGTCGGCGAGCGCCACGACCTCCGAGGGGCGCGCGCCGAGGGGCGCGAGCAGCGACCGCACGAAGCGGGCGTGCTCCTCGACCGGCATCCGCTCGCCCATCAGTACCGCACCACGCCCTCGTCGACGGTGCGCGACCAGGCGTCGATGCCGCCCGTGAGGTTGCGGACGTCGGCGAAGCCCGCGCCCGCGAGCATGCGGGCGGCGTACTCCGATCGCACCCCGAGATGGCAGTACACGACGACGGATGCCGCGGGGTCGAGCTCGCCGAGCCGATCGCCGAGCTCGCCCAGCGGGATGAGCACCGACCCGTCGATGGCGGCGATCTCGACCTCCCACGGCTCGCGGACGTCGAGGAGCACGGGCGCCGCGCCGTCGGCGAGCTCCGCAGCGAGGGATCGGGCATCGACATCGGCCGTCGCGGGCCTCGGGCGAGGCGCGTCCGTTCCTCCGCGACCGACGGCGCCCGGGGCGGGGCCTGGGGCGCTGCCGTGGGAGGCGGCGGCTGCGGCATCGCGGCGATACGCGATCTCCCGGGTGCGGCCCGAGAGCGCGTCGTAGACCGCGACCCGTCCGAGGAGCGGCTCGCCGATGCCCGTCAGCACCTTGAGCGCCTCGGTCGCCATGAGGCCCCCGGTGACGGTGCACACCGACGGGAGGATGCCGTCCACCTCGCAGCTCAGCCCGGCGTCGGCCGGGGGCTCGGGGAAGAGGTCGCGGTACGAGACGCCGCGCGCGTCCCAGCACACGCCGACCTGCCCGCCGAACCGGGCCGCCGAACCCCACACGAACGGGATGCCGGCGCGGGCCGCCGCGGCGTCGGCGACGTAGCGGGTGCCGAGGTCGTCGGTGCCGTCGATCACGAGGTCCGCACCCGCGAGCAGTTCGTCGGCGCGCTCGTCGTCGAACCGGTGCGGCACGGCGACGACCTCCGTGTCGGGCGAGAGCGCCGCCGCGGCATCCGCCGCCGAGTCGACCTTGGGCCGCCCGACGTCGGCCGGTTCGTGCAGGAGCTGCCGGTGCAGGTTGGTCTCATCGACGCGGTCGTCGTCGACGATCGTGAGGCGACCCACGCCGGTCGCGACGAGTATGGGCACGACCGCGCTGCCGAGGCCGCCGGCGCCGAGCACGACCACGTGCGACTCGGCCAGGCGCTGCTGCCCGGCCGCGCCGAACCCGGGGAGGACGCGCTGCCGGGCGTACCGCGGCGAGGTGGGATCGAGTGGCGGCATGCGTCGATTCTCGCAGCCCGCGGACCACCCCGGACCGGAACGGAACTTGTCAACCCGTCCGTCTTGAGGCGCTCTCACAGGCTGGATTCCGGAAGAATAGTGGCAATGCGACCACGAGGGGGCCGCCGATGAGCCGGACGGAAGACGGATCACCGAAGCGCCACGCCGGCTTCGGGGACCTCGTCCGGGCCGCGCTGCCCCGCCGGCCCCGCTTCATGCGCGGGCCCAGGATCGCCGATCCGCTGCGAGCTCCGGTGATCCGGACCGAACGACTCCTGCTGCGCCCGCACCGGCTCGCCGACGCGCCCACGTGGTATGCGTGGCAGTCCGATCCGGCCGTGATCGAGCATCTCTCATGGCCGCTGCGCACGCGCGCCGAGTCGTACCTGCACCTCATGCACCGCACGCGCCACACCCGGCTCGAGCAGCTCAACGACTTCCTCGCGCTCGGCGTCGAGTACGACGGGCGCCTCGTGGGCGACGTGTCGCTGCACCTGCGCTCGCTCGAACCCGAGACGCGACGGCTCGAGATCGGCTGGCTCGTCGGCCCCGAATGGCAGGGCCGCGGGTTCGCCCGCGAGGCCGCCGAGGGGATGCTCGGGCTCGCGTTCGACCGCATGCACGCCGCGACCGTCGTCGCCATCATGACGATGGGCAACGAGGCCTCGCACCTGCTCGCCGTGCGACTCGGTTTCGAGGAGGCCGGCGAGACCGACGGCGACCGCGTGACGGTGCTCACCGCCGAGCGGTACCGCGCGATGCGCGGCGACCGGGCGGCCGGCGACCCCGCGACGGGCGAGGCCGCGACCGGCGACGAGACGATCCCTCCGGCCGCCTGAGTCAGCGCGGGGTGTCGAAGCGGATCTCGACCGGATCGGCGTCGGCGAGCTCGGCCCACGACCGGGCGGAGAACTTGAACTCCGCCACGGCGCACGTCGGCATGTGCTCGATCTCGGCCGAGAGCCGGAACGCCAGGTCCGACAGGCCCGGGTCGTGCGCCACCACGAGCGCCGTCGAGAGCCCGTCGTCGAGTTCCGCCACGATGTCGAGGATCGTCTCTGGCGACGAGCCGTAGAGCCGCTCGTCGAGGACGACCGCGGCCGGGTCGACGGCGAGCGCGGTCGCGAGCGCCTCGGCGGTGGTGCGCGCCCGCACGGCCGTGCTGGAGAGGATCGTGTCGGGGCTGGTGCCGCGCTCCCTCAGCCGTCGGCCCATCTCGGGAGCGTCGCGCCGGCCGCGGTCGTTGAGCGGCCGGTCGTGGTCGGCGAGCGTCGGATCGGCCCACGCGGACTTCGCGTGACGGACGAGCACGAGGGTCTTCATGCGCCGAGTCTGCCACCGCTCGCCCGGCCCGCGAGACCCGCGGCGAACTCGAGCACGCAGAGCGCGGCCAGGCGCACGGTCCGGCCGTCCGCGGCATCCGTGGTCGCGTCGATCTCGACGAGGTCGGCGCTGCGCACCCGTCGGTCGAGCCCCGCCGCACGCGCGAGCGCCCGCAGCTCCCACGCCTGCAGGCCGCCCGGGACCGACGCCGGGCAGGCCGGCGCGACCGCGCGGTCGCAGACGTCGACGTCGATGTCGAGGTGGACCGGGCCGCCGCCCGCCCCGGCGATCTCGAGCGCCTCGGCCATGACGAGCGACGGGTGCGCGCGGTGGTGCAGTTCATCGCGGTGCACGACCGTGATGCCGAGCTCCTCGGCCCGTCGTCCGTACGCGGCGGAGTTCGCGAAGTCCTGGATGCCGATCTGGACGATCCGGCTCGGATCGAGGCCGGCCTCGATGAGCCGGCGCACGGGCGAGCCGTTCGAGATGCCGTCCCGGAGGTCGTGGTGGGCATCGATCGTGACGAGGCCGGCCGTGGCGAGGTCGGAACCCCAAGCGCCGAGCGCGGTGGCGACCGTGACCGAGTTGTCGCCGCCCAGCGCCATGAGCGCGTCGGACCGGCCGAGCACCTGCGCCACGCGGGCGCGGGTGACGGCCTCGCCGGCCTCGCCGTCGGGATCGGCCACGTCACCGGCGTCGACGAGGCGCAGGTCGCCCAGGTCGACGCTGCCGGCGGGACGGTCGGAGCCGAGGTCGCGCGATCGGTCCGCCGCGAGGGCCGGACTGTAGCGACGCAGCGCCGCACGGATCGCGGCGGGGGTGGCATGCGCGGCCGTCGGCGAGAGCGAGGTCCGGAAGGCGGGGACGCCGAGCACCGCGAGGTCGGCGTGCTCGTCGGCGGCCATCGCGTCGAAGTCGGGCCAGTCGCCCGCGCGCGGCCAGAGCGGATCGTGCGACAGCGCCGTCTCGGTCATGGCCTCGACGGTAGCAACGCGGGAGCCCGCGTCGTCCGCCACGCGAGGGCCGATGTCCGCGATCCCGGACGGTCGGGAATGCCCGCGCGTCGGAAACGTTGTGGTTGATACCCCCTAGGGGTATAGTTCCTCGCAGAACAGGGAAGGCCATCATGGACACGCACCCCGAGACCCCCGCACACGACCGTCACGGCGGCGTCGACGCCGCCGCACTGCGCGACGACCACGAGAGCCACGCCGGTCACGACTCGCACGCCGGCCACGATCCGCAGGGGGACCACGACGCGCACGCCGGCCACGATCCTCACGCCGGTCACGGCTCGCACGCCGGGCACGCAGGGCACGGCGACCACGTCGGCCAGTTCCGCCGACTGTTCTGGATCATGCTCGTCATCGCCGTCCCGACCATCGCCTTCTCAGGCATGTTCGCCGACCTCCTCGGCTACGAGCTGCCCGACACCCCCATCGTCATGTGGATCCCCCCGGTGCTCGGCACGGTCCTGTACTTCTGGGGCGGCTCGCCGTTCCTCACGGGAGCATGGTCGGAGCTGAGGGCCCGCAAGCCCGGCATGATGCTCCTCATCGGCCTGGCCATCACGGTCGCGTACGTCGCCTCCCTCGGCGCGAGCCTCGGGTTCTTCCCCCACCACCTCGACTTCTGGTGGGAGCTGGCACTGCTCATCGTGATCATGCTGCTCGGCCATTGGATCGAGATGCGGTCGCTCGCCGCGACCTCGTCGGCGCTCGACGCGCTCGCGGCCCTGCTGCCCGACGAGGCCGAGCGAGTCACCGACGCGGGCATCGAAACCGTCTCCCCCGCCGAGCTCCGGCTCGGCGACGTGGTCATCGTCCGGCCCGGTGGCCGCGTCCCCGCCGACGGCGACATCGTCGACGGCACGGCGGCGATGGACGAGTCGATGATCACCGGCGAGTCGCGCACCGTGAGTCGGGGGCCCGGCGAACGCGTCGTGGCCGGTACGGTCGCGACCGACACCGCCATCCGCGTGCGGGTCGCGGCCGTCGGCGACGACACGGCGCTCGCCGGCATCCAGCGGCTCGTCGCCGAGGCGCAGGCCTCCAGCTCGCGCGCCCAGCGCCTCGCCGACCGCGCGGCGGGATGGCTGTTCTGGTTCGCGCTCGTCGCGGCGGCGATCACCGCGGTGGCGTGGGCGCTCGTCGGACTGCCCGACGAGGGCGTCATCCACACCGTGACCGTGCTCGTGATCGCCTGCCCCCACGCGCTCGGGCTCGCCATCCCGCTCGTCGTGCAGATCGCGACCGAGCGCGCGGCCCGCGGCGGGGTCCTCGTGACCGACCGGCTCGCGCTCGAGACGATGCGCACCGTCGACGCCGTGCTCTTCGACAAGACCGGCACGCTGACCCGCGGCGAGCCCGCGGTGACGGATGCCGCGGCCGCCCCCGGCCACGACCTCGACGAGGTGCTCGCGCTCGCGGCCTCCGCGGAGCACGACTCGGAGCACCCGCTCGCGAAGGCCGTCGTGGCCGACGCCGAGCACCGTGGACTGCGGCTTCGCGCGGCATCCGGCTTCGCGGCGTCGGCCGCCGTGGGCGTGACGGCGCGCGTCGACGGCCGCGAGGTGCACGTGGGCGGTCCCGGACTGCTCGCCCGCGAGGGCCTGCAGGCGCTCCCCGAGTCGGCCACGTGGGCCGAGCGCGGGTCGACCGTGCTGCACGTGGTCGTCGACGGCGAGGTGGCGGGCGCCCTCGCCCTGGCCGACGAGGTGCGTCCCGAGTCGCGCGAGGCCGTCGACGCGCTGCACGCGCTGGGCATCCAGGTCGTGATGATCACGGGCGACGCCGAGCCCGTCGCGCGCACCGTCGCCGCCGACCTCGGCATCGACCGGGTGTTCGCGGGCGTGCGCCCCGAGGACAAGGCCGCGAAGGTGCAGGAGCTGCAGCGGGAGGGCCTGTCGGTCGCGATGGTCGGCGACGGCGTCAACGACGCTCCCGCCCTCGCGCAGGCCGACGTCGGCATCGCGATCGGGGCGGGCACGGATGTCGCGATCGCCTCGGCGGGCGTCATCCTCGCGTCGAGCGACCCGCGTTCGGTGCTGTCGGTGATCGAGCTCTCGCGGGCGTCGTACCGCAAGATGCAGCAGAACCTGTGGTGGGCGGCCGGGTACAACCTCGTGTCGGTCCCCCTCGCGGCGGGCGTGCTCGCCCCCATCGGGTTCGTGCTCCCGATGTCGGTGGGAGCGATCCTCATGTCGCTGTCGACGATCATCGTCGCCGCGAACGCGCAGCTGCTGCGCCGGCTCGACCTGCGCCCCGAGGCGTCGGCTCGAGCGGTGCTCGAGCGCGCCTAGCACCGCCGCCTCCCGTCGTCGGGGGTGCGCCATAGGCTCGACGGCGTGGCCACCCTCGACGACGTCCGCCGCATCGCCCGCGCCCTGCCCGGCAGCGAGGAGCGGGCGACGACGGGCGGCGCCGCCTGGTTCGTGCGGCGTCGTCTCTTCGCGTGGGAATGCCACCCGTGGCCGAGCATCCCCGATGACATGCGCCAGGTCATCGCGTCCGAGCTCGTCGTCGGCGTCAAGGTGGGCGACCCGGTCGATGCGCTGGCCCTCGTCGAGATGGCGCCCGAGGTGTTCCTGCGCACCACGACCTCGTGGGGCGAGCCCAAGGTGGCGTTCCGGATGGCGCGGATCGATGCCGACCACCTCGGCGAGCTCGTCACCGAGGCCTGGCGCGTGCAGGCGCCGAAGTACCTGCGACGCGAGTTCGACGCCGCCGAGGCGGCACGCGCGGCCGACCTGCCGCGCAGCTGACGCCTCAGCGGGCCGGAGCCGCCGGAACCGCGAGGGCGAGCAGGTCGTTCACCGACGAGAGCACCGCGTCGTGCGGCGCCGCCTCGAGCTCGTCCCGGCGGGCCGCCCCCGTGAGCACGCCGACGACCCAGCCCGCACCCGCGGCCCGGCCCGCCTCGAGCACGGGCAAGCCGTCGCCGGCGACGAGCACCTGCCGCACGTCGGACGTACCGGTGAGCTCCATGGCGTGGTGCACGGCGTAGGGTGCGGGCGGCGCCACGGCCACCTCGTCGGCGCAGACCACGGCGTCGACGACGCCGAGCCCGTCGGATGCCGCCCCGACCCGCCAGCCCAGCGCGGCCAGGGTCGCCTCGGCCACCGAGCGGGTCGCCTCGCACACGAGCGCGATCCGCACACCGCGTCGCCGGAGCTCGAAGAGCGTCGCCTCGACGCCGCGGATCGGCTCGGGGGCGTTCGGGAAGCCCGCGGCATCCGTCGACCGGCGCCGGATGGCGGCACCCTCGAAGCCGAGGACGGCGAGCGTGATCACCGGCGCCTCCCCTCGACCGGATGGGATCGACGCAGCGGCGTGCGCCGGTCGACCTCGTTCTCGATCGTGAAGGTCGCGAGCTCGGGTCGGTACCGGTCGTCCGCGTACGACAGCGGCCGCCGTGCCGTGTCGAAGGTGATGCGGCGTTCGCGCAGCAGCGGACTGCCCGCGCACACCTCGAGCGCCTCCGCATCCAGCGGGTTGGCGGCGACCGCGTCGATCGTGTGCCGCGCCCGCCGGAGGTCGACGCCCTTCGCGACGAGGTGCGCGTGCAGCGAACCGCGGTCGGCGTCCATGTCGGCGAGCAGGGCGCCGATGTCGGGGGCGAACGACGTGCGCTCGACCATGGTGGGCACGTCGTCGAGCAACCGGACCCGCACCACCTGCACCACCGACGCGCCCTCGTCGAGTCCGAGCACTCCCGCCACCGCCGAGGGGGCCGGCCTGCGCGCGGCCTCGATGGTGCGCTGACCCGGCGTCCGCCCGATCGATCGCGCCCACTCGGTGAACGACGAGAACGTCGAGAACGGCTGCGAGGGCACCACGCGGGCCACGACCGGCGCGCGACCGCGACCGCCGACGATGTAGCCCTCCTCGCGGAGCGCGAGCAGCGCCCGGCGGACGGGCCCGCGCGACGTGCCGAACTCGCGGCACAGCGCCGCCTCGCTCGGCAGCCGCATCCCGGCCGTCCAGGTGCCGCGCCCGATGCGCTCGCGGAGCGCATCGTGCACGCGTTCGTGGAGCGGCACCTCGGTCGACATGCATCGAACGTACGGACTCCGCCCGGCCCGTGCGGTGGGCGCGACACGACCGTCCGGTGAAGGTTCGGTGAACCCGCGGAGACCCGGCGCCGTGGTCGGGTGGCGTCAGTCGCCGAGCAGTTCCCGCATCTGCTCGATCTCGCCGGTCTGCGATTCGATGATCGACGCCGAGAGCTCGAGCGCCTCGGCGTTCTCCCCGGTCTGCTGGTGCTGCTCCGCCATGTCGATGGCGCCTTCGTGGTGCTCGATCATGCCCTCGAGGAACAACCGCTCGCCGTCGGCGCCGTCGGCCGCCTCGATCTCGTCCATCTCCTGCTCCGTGAGCATGCCGTCCATGCCGCCGTGCGCGCCATGGCCGCCGTCCATCATGCTCGGCATGCCCCATTCCTCGAGCCAGGCCTCCATCTGCTCGATCTCCGGCCCCTGGGCGGCCTTGATCTGCTCCGCGAGTTCCACCACCGCCGGGTCGACACCGTCCTTGGCCAGGATCAGGTCGCTCATCTCGATCGCCTGTTCGTGGTGCGGGATCATCATCTGCGCGAACATGACGTCACCGCGCGAGAAGTCGTCGCCCGATTGCGAGCTGCCGGGCATGCCGCCCATGCCGTCGCGGTCCCGATCGCGGTCGAGGTCGTTCGTCGCGATGACGCAGCCGCTGAGGCCGAGGGCGAGGGCGACCGCCGTGGCGGCGGCGAGGCGGCGGGCGCCCACGGCGCGGGCCGAGTACCGGGTGGACTGGCGCATGAGGGAACCTCCGAGGTCGCGTCCGATACCCCTCAGGGTACTCCCTCGCGAGCCTCGCCGGCCCGACAGACCTCGGGGCTACTGGCGCACGTCGACGGATGCCGCGGCATCCGTCGCCTCGGCCTGTCGCGCCGCACGCCGCGCGCGCCGTCGCTCGCGGGACCCCTCGACGAGGTCGTACAGCGCGGGCAGCACGAGCAGCGTGAGCACCGTCGACGACAGCAGTCCGCCGATCACGACGAGCGCGAGCGGCTGCGAGATGAACCCGCCGCTGCCCGTGATGCCGAGCGCGAGCGGCATGAGCGCGAAGATCGTCGCGAGCGCCGTCATGAGGATCGGCCGCAGTCGCCGCGAGGCGCCGTGGAGCAGCGCGTCGCGGACGGTCATGCCGCGGTCGCGGTACTGGTTCACGAGGTCGATGAGCACGATCGCGTTCGTCACCACGATGCCGATGAGCATGAGCACGCCGACCAGCGACGCGACCCCGAGCGGGATCCCCGTCACGACCTGCAGCAGGATCGCCCCCGTCGCGGCGAACGGCACCGAGACGAGCAGCAGCAGCGGCTGCAGCAGCGACCGGAACGTGGCCACCATGACGATGTAGACGATGAGGATCGCGGCGAGGAGGGCGAGTCCGAGCTGGGAGAACGACTCCTGCTGGTCGGCCGTGACGCCGCCGATGGACGCCGAGGTGCCGTCGGGCAGGTCGACCGCATCGACCGCGGCCTGCACCTCGGCGCTCGCGGTGCCGAGGTCGTCGCCGTCGGGCGTGGCCGCGACGGTCGCGCTGCGCAGCCCCTTCACGGTCGTCACGGAGGCCGGACCTTCGGCCTGCTCCACGGTCGCGAGCGAGTCGAGCCGGACCGTGCCGGTCGGCGTCGGCACCGGCAGGGCCGAGAGCGCCTCGACCGTCGTCGGCGGTTCCTCCGCCGCGAGGTAGATGGTGAGGGTCTGCTCCTCGATCACGATCGACCCCGCCGCCTGCGGCTGCATCGACGCCGAGACGATGCCGCTGAGCGCCGCCTCCGAGTAACCCGCCTCGGCCGCCGCCGCGCGGTCGACCGAGACCGCGATGTACGGCTGCGACGCCTCGAGGTTCGAGGTGACCTGGGTGAGCGAATCGAGGCCCGCGAGCTCGTCGACCACGGCCTGCGTCGCGTCCCGCAGGTCCTCCTGGTTCGACGCGGTGATGTCGACCTCGATGTCGCTCGAGGCGCCGAACCCGCTCTGCACGGCGAGCGTGATCTCGCCGACGTCGTCGAGCTCCTCGAGTTCGGCGCGCACCTCGGCCTGCAGGGCGGCCTGGTCGGCACCCTCGTCGGTGGTGACGTTGTAGGCGATGGTGTTGCCGCTGCCGCCGAACGCGGCGAGCGCCCCGCCGCCGGTCGACGTGCCGATCGAGGTCTGCACGGTCTCGACGCCCTCGACGCCGCGGATGGCCTCCTCGACCGGCTCGGACGCGCTGGCGAGGAATTCCAGACTCGAGCCCACCGGCAGCTCCTGGGTCACCCGGAAGGTGTTCTGGCCGCTGTCGCCGAGGAAGTTCGTCTTCATGAACGGCGCGAGCGCGACGGTCCCGGCGAGCACGAACACCGCGGCGATGATCGTGATGGCCGAGTGCCGCAGGGTCCACCCGAGCACCGGCAGGTAGCCTTTCTGCAGTCGCGACGGGTGCTCCAGCTCGTCGACCGCGCCGGCGCGCGGGGGTGCAGCGGATGCCGCGGGGCCGGCCGCCGCCGCGCCGGCCTTCGGCCGCAGCCCGGTGCCGCCGTCGGCGTCGCGGAGCTCGGGCGCGAGCCACACGTCGTCGACGAACGCGGCCGCGGCTGCGGCATCCGCTTCGGTCTGGCCCTTGGCGGGCTTGGCCGGCTTGAGGAACCAGTACGCGAGCACCGGCACGATCGTGAGCGACACGAGCAGCGACGCGAGCAGCGCGATGGTGACCGTCAGCGAGAACGGACGGAACAGCTCGCCCGTGACGCCCTCGACGAGCGCGATCGGCAGGAACACCGCGACGGTCGTGATCGTGGAGGCCGTGATCGCGCCCGCGACCTCGCGGACGGCGTGGATGATCGTCGACGCCTTGTCGACGCCCGCGACGTAGTGCCGCTTGATGTTCTCGATGACGACGATCGAGTCGTCGACGACGCGTCCGATGGAGATGGTCAACGCGCCGAGCGTGAGGATGTTCAGCGTGTAGTCGGCCGCCTGGAGGCCGATGAACGTGATGAGCACCGACGTCGGGATCGAGATCGCGGTGACGAGCGTGGCCCGCACCGACAGCAGGAACACGAGGATCACGAGGACCGCGAACACGAGGCCGAGGGTGCCCTCGACCGCGAGCGTCTCGATGGAGCGTTCGATGTACGGCGCTTGGTCGAACACGACCGTGAACTCGGCGCCGGGATTGGTGGTGTCGAGCGCGGCCTGCAGGTCGGGCAACGCCGCCGCGATCGCGTTCGAGACCTCGACCGTGTTCGCCGAGGGCAGCTTGGTGATCGAGATGGCGAGCGCGGGCGCGCCGTTCACGCGCGAGATGCTCGCCTGCGGGTTGGCCGTGAGCTCGACGGACGCCACGTCGCCGATGGTCAACGCGACGGGCACGGCGACCGTGCCCGTGTCGGCGTCGACGCCGGGGACGCCCTCCACGCCCGGGAAGGCGCCGTCGCCTTCGCCCTCGGGGAACTCCGGAGCCGGCTGCTGCTCGGTCGCGCCGAGCAGCGGGAGCGCGGCGACCTCCTCGACGCTGCCGAGCCGCGTGCCCGCCTGCACCGCGAACGTCGAGTCGCCCTCGGTGATCTGGCCGGCGGGCAGGAGGACGCCGCTCTGGGCGAGCGCGTCGCGGATGGCCTGCGTCGTGAGCCCGTACTGCGCGAGCGCCGCGGGATCCGGCGTGATGACGACCCGTCGTCCCTGGTCGCCGACGAGGGTCGCCTCGCGCACCCCGTCGATGTCGCGGAGCTCGGGCAGCGTCGTGCGGGTGATCTCGTCGGAGAGGGTCGACGGATCGTCGGCCCCGGTGACGGCCACGGCGGTGACGGGCAGGTCGTCGAAGCTGAACGCGATGACCTGCGGATCGACGTCGTCGGGCAGTTGCGGCGCGATCCGGTTCACCGCCGAGAGCAGCTTCTGCTCGGCGAAGGCGAGGTCGGTCCCGAAGGTGAAGCTCGCGACCACGCGGGAGACGCCCGTCGAACTCGTCGTCGACGTGGAGTCGAGGCCGCTGATGCCCTGGATCGCCGTCTCGATCGGCGTGGAGACGTCGGCATTCACGACATCCGGCGACGCCCCCGGGTACGCGGTGATGATGCTGAGCTGCGGCAGCTGGATCGACGGCGCCAGTTCCTGCTTCAGGTTCGTGAGCGCGATGCCCCCGAAGATCGCGACCACGATCGTGACGAGCGCGATGAGGGCGCGGTTTCGCATGCTGAGCTTCGCGAGCAGGGACATGGTGTCGATTCTCGCAGCGGGTGAGGGGCCCGGAAGTCCTCCGAAAGTGGGATTCCATCGCCGGAGGGGGTGGAATCCCATCCGAATGGACGGTAACCTCCGAATCACGTATGACCAGGGGGTGGCGCATGCGAACGGCGATCGCGGTGAACCGCACGCCACTGCTGCGCGCCGCGCTCCTCGGTTCGGGCCTCGCGGCCGCATGGGTCGTCGTGAGCCTCGCCGCCGGCCCGTCGAGCGCATCGGCCGAGGAGGACCCCAAGGGGGTCCTCGGAACCGTCGGCTCGGTGGTCGGCACCGTCGGCGGCACCGTCGACACCGTGGTCGACGAGGTGGTCGACCCGGTCGTCACCTCGGTCACCGCGCCCGTCACCACGACCGTCGAGGCCGTCCAGCCGGTCGCTCCGGCGCCCGCGCAACCGGTGGTCGAGGCGGTTCCGGTCGTCGTCGACACGGTGACGGATGCCGCATCCGGCGCCGTCGACGACGTGGATGCCGTGGCCTCCGAGACGGTCGCCGAGGTCGCCGGAACCGTGGGCGACGTCGCGGGCTCGAGCCCGGTCGGCTCGCTCGTCGACACGTTGGACACCACGGTCGGGCTGCTGCCGATCGTCGGGCCGGTGCTCGACGACGCCCCCCTCGACGGGCTCCTGGGCCCGGTCGCGGGCGGAGTCGACGACGCGCTCGGCACGGTCGTGGGTCGCTTCGGCCCGCTGCCCGACGGCGGCGTGCTCCCCTCGCTTCCCGACCTCGGCATCGCGCCCGGGTCGACGGAGGCCGTCGTGCCGCTCCCGGTGGAGACCGGCGGTGCGGTGCTCGTCGTTGCGGAGTCGAGCGTCGGCGCCCAGTCCGGCGCACCGCCGGGCGACGACTCGGCGACTCCTGCGGCGGCCCTCACCTCCGACTCCGGTCCGCCGGGCACCGCACCGCCGCTCGGCGCGCTCGCGCCGGCCCCCGGTCTCGCCGGGGGCGCCGCCGACGCGCCGTTGGGCGCCGGCACGCCCGCGGGCGGCTCGACCTCCGGTTCGGCAGGATCCGGCGGCATCGCCGGCTCCGACGCGGCCTCGGCCGCCCACGATCTCGACGCCATGGCGTCCCTGGTGCTCCACGCGGTCGACGACGCGCTGCCGTCGTCGCCGATCTACGACACCGACACCACCCCTGACTGACGGGTGCCGTTCCGCCGCTCCGCCGGCGGAAGACGGTCGCCGCTGCCATCCGGCAGCGCGCACACCCAACCAGTTCAGGAGTAGGAATCATGAAGCGATACGTTTCGAGGGCGCTGTACGCGACCCTCTTCACCGGGGGGCTCATGCTCCTCGGAGCGGGCGTGGCCCACGCCTCGGAGACGACCGGCGAGGACGGCATCGCCTCCGGCACGCAGGCCGGGATCGCCGTCGAGCTGCCCGTCACCATCGGCGGCAACGCGATCTCGGTGGCCGGCGACTCGACGTCGTCGGACGCCTCGACGGGCGCATCCGCGGGTGACGCCGGCTCCGGCGGATCCCAGCCCGTGGCCGTGACCTCCGGTGAGGACGGCGTCGGGTCCGGCAGCCAGGCGATCGTCGAGGTGGCCGCGCCGGTGACCGTGAGCGGCAACGCCGTCTCGGTCGCGGGCGACTCCTCGTCGAGCGGTGCGAGCACCGAGACCTCGTCGAGCGGCGGTTCGGGCGGCACGGATGCCACCACCAGCGGTGATGGCTCTGCCGCCGGCGGAACGCAGGGCGTCGCCGACGTCGCGGCACCCGTCACGGTCGGCGGCAACGCGATCTCCGTGATCGGCGACTCGTCGTCGGAGGGCGCCGAGACCGGCACCACCACCGGCACGGGCACCGGATCCGGCTCGGACGCCGGCACCAACGGTGAGGACTCGGTCCTCGGCGGCACCCAGATCGTGCCCGGCGCCACCGCGCCGGTCACCGTCGGCGGCAACGCCATCTCCGTCCTCGGCGACTCCTCCTCGGAGGGCGCCGGCACCGCGGTCCAGCCCGGCGCGGGCACCGGATCCGGCTCGGACGCCGGCACCAACGGTGAGGACTCGGTCCTCGGCGGCACCCAGATCGTGCCCGGCGCCACCGCGCCGGTCACCGTCGGCGGCAACGCCATCTCCGTCCTCGGCGACTCCTCCTCGGAGGGCGCCGGCACCGCGGTCCAGCCCGGCGCGGGCACCGGATCCGGCTCGGACGCCGGTACCAACGGTGAGGACTCGGTCCTCGGCGGCACCCAGATCGTGCCCGGCGCCACCGCGCCGGTCACCGTCGGCGGCAACGCCATCTCCGTCCTCGGCGACTCCTCCTCGGAGGGCGCCGACACCGCCGTCCAGCCCGGCACGGGCACCGGCAACGGCGCGGGCACCAACGGTGAGGACTCCATCCTCGGCGGCACCCAGATCGTGCCCGGCGTCTCGCTCCCGATCACGGTCGGCGGCAACGCCGTCTCCGTGATCGGCGACTCGTCGACCGGCGGCTCGAGCACGGACGTGACCCCGGGAACGCCGGGAACGCCGGGAACCCCCGGCACCCCTGGCACCCCGGGAACCCCCGGCACGCCTGGAACCCCCGGAACCCCCGGTACGCCTGGAACCCCCGGTACTCCGGGAACCCCCGGCACGCCCGGTGAGGGTGGCGCCGCACTTCCGGGCGCCGCGCCGTCGAGCGTCATGACGTCGGGCACCGTTGCGGCGGGCATGACCACCGCACCCTCGGCCCTCGCGTCCACCGGCGCGGAGACCGGCGGGCTCGGACTCGCGGCGCTCCTGCTGGTCCTCGCCGGCATGCTCCTCGTGGGCTACCGGCGCATGGCGGCGGCACGGGACTGATCGGGTGACACGCCCTCGGCCGGGCAGGTACGGCGAACCCGCCGCCTGCCCGGCCGTCGGGCTGCCCGCGAGGCGCCCGGTGCGACCCGGGCGAGTCAGACGACCGCGGCGAGCACGCTCTGGTCGGGCACGGGCGTGCGGGCGAGCGAGCCCCACGCCCGCGCGAGCGCCTGCACCGCGGCATCCGTCACCTCGGGCGGGTAGCAGATCGGCAACCGCAGGAAGCGCTCGAAGGCGCCGTCGATGCCGAACCTCGGCCCCGCAGCGACGATGAGCCCTTCGGTGCGGGCGGCGAGCGCGAGCTGGGAGCTGACGGGGGCTCCGAGGCCGACCCAGGTGACGATGCCGCCGTCGACGTGCGGCACGTGCCAGCCGGGGAACGCGTCGGCGAGGAGGGACTCGAGGTGCTCCCGCCCGGCGCGCAACTGCTCCCGGCGGAGCTCGAGGATGTCGTCCATCCGTCCGAGCAGGCGCGCCACGATGAGCTGTTCGAGGATGGGCGTGCCGAGGTCGCCCGGCGAACGCACCGCGAGCAGGCGACGGATCAGCGGCCGGTCGGCGCGGATCCATCCCACGCGGATGCCGCCCCAGACCGTCTTGCCGACCGAGCCGACCATGACGGCGTTGCCGTACGCGGCCAGCGGCAGCGGGTGCTCGGCACGGTCGATGTCGAGCTCGGCGGTCGTCTCATCGGCCACGACGACGGTGCCCTGGCGCGCTGCGGCGTCGAGCACGCGCTCCCGCGCCTCGGCGCTCAGCGATCGGCCCGTCGGGTTCTGGAAGTCGGGCATGAGGTACGCCGCGACCGGGTTGGCGTGACGGATGGCGCGCACGAGGTCGTCGGCCTCGTCGACCGGACCGAATCCCTCCGGGCCGACGTCGTGCGGGGCGACGGCGACCGGCACCAGCCGGGCACCGGACCCGCGCAGCGCCTCGTACGCGTGCGGGTAGGTGGGCGCTTCGATGAGCGCGCGGTCACCGCGCCCGACGAGCGCCCGCGACAGCAACGCGATGGCGTGCTGCGCGCCGATCGTGACCATGATCTGCTCGGGGCTCGTCGGCAGGCCCCGCGCCGTGTAGCGGTCGGCGATCGCGACCCGCAGCGCGGGCACGCCGATCGGGTCGAAGCCGGGGTCGCCGAGGTGCGCGGGCAGCTCGTCGACGGCCTCGCGCGCGACATCCGCGAGCCAGGGCAGCGCGGGCGGCGCCGCCTTCGAGAAGTCGACGTAGTCGGCGGCCGGCGGTGCCGGCAGGACCGCCGGCGCGCCGGGCAGCCGCGCCACGCTGCCGGAGCCTCGCACGCTGTGCAGCAGGTGCTGCTCGCGCAGTTCGCGGTACGCCGCGGTGACGGTCGTGCGGCTGAGGCCCAGCCGCTCGGCGAGGTCGCGCTCGGCGGGGAGCCGCGTGCCGACGGGGATCCGCCCGTCGAGCACCAGCAGTCTGATGCGATCGGCGAGGGCGCGGTAGGCGCTGCCGCCGCTCGAGCGCCAGTCGCCGAGGAGGGTGTCGAGCGCGCGAGCGCTCAGGGTGGCATCCATGGTGAAGCCACCATAGGCGAATTGGCTCTTTGCGGGAAGGCCAATCGGGGGATTGGATTGTGACCATGTCGCTCCGCACGTTCCGCGGCCTCCGCACCGCCGACCCCGCGCCGGTCTTCGCGCGCCGCCTGGTGCAGCTCGTCGTCGGCCTGTACCTCTACGGGCTCGGCATTGCACTCATCGTGCGCGGCGAACTCGGCGTGGCCCCGTGGGACGTGCTCACCCAGGGCATCGCCAAGCAGACCGGCCTCGGCTTCGGCCTCATCACCATCATCACGAGCGGCGTGGTGCTGCTCCTGTGGATCCCGATCCGCCAGCAGCCGGGCTTCGGCACCGTCATGAACGCGCTGCTCGTGGGCCCGTTCGCCGACCTGTCGCTGTGGATGATCCCGACCGGCCTCGACCTGTGGGCGCGCATCGTCATGCTGCTCGGCGGGATCGTCGTGCTCGCCGTCGCGACCGGCCTCTACATCGGCGCGCACTTCGGCCCCGGCCCCCGCGACGGCCTCATGACGGGCCTGCATCGCCGAACCGGATGGCGCATCTGGGTCGTCCGCACCGGCATCGAGGTGACCGTCCTGGTCACGGGCTTCCTGCTCGGCGGCAACGTGGGCATCGGCACGCTGGCGTTCGCCCTCCTGATCGGGCCCCTGTGCGGCTACACGATCCCGATGTTCGCGGTGAAGCGGCGGGCGACGGATGCCACGGAGCCGGCGGCGGTCCGGGACCGGGACATCCCGGACCCCGCCACCGATCCGTCGCCGGCGCAGGCCTGAGCTCCCGAACGACGCCGTCGCCGGCAGGTGGCGGATCCGCCACCTGCCAACCACCGACCCGAGTGGATAGCGTCGCAGCCAGGACGCCGCGAGGCAGGTTCGCCGAGACCCGTGCGAGCCGCGCGGCCCACCGGAGGGGGCACGACATGCGCGCACGCGCCATCATCATCGGAGCCGCCGGGCTCGCCGTCATCGGCTCGATCGGCATCGCCGGACCGGCCGTCGCGGCCGAGAACGGGCCGAACCCCAACGCGTCGTGCGTCGGGGTGGTCTTCCAGCCGCAGGCCACCGGGAGCCCAGGGGCGATCGCCGCCCGCGTCGCCGAGATCAAGGGCTTCGGATTCGGCAGCTTCGGCTCCATCATCGGCGGCTGGTTCGTCCACCAGGAGGACTGCTACGGCTGAGCCGGCCGGCTCGCCCGCGCGACGCGCGGATGCCGCGGGGCGCGCTCCCGCGGCATCCGCCTGATGATTCGCCTCAGCGGCTCCGCCTACAGGTTCGCCTCGGCGAACGTGCGCAGTGCGTCGCGCACGAAGGCGGCCCCCGCCTCGCCGCCGTAGTTGGCCGCGAAGCGGTCGTCGGCCACGTACATCTCGCCGAGGCCGATGACGTAGCCCTTCACGTCGCCGCCCGGATGGGCGGCCGGCGTGCCGGGCACCCCGGTCAGCCACTCGACGTGACGCCGGGCGAGCTCCTGGGCCTCCTCGCCGTCGGGCGCGACGCCCGACTCGGCGGCGGCGATCCAGTCGCGACCGAGTGCGGCGGTGCGCTCCTTCCACGCCTGCCGCTCGTCGTCGCGCAGGCCGCGCCACCAGCGGTCGCCCTGCGCGTACGCCTCCGCGCCCCAGCGCTGCTCGACCTCGTCGCGGTACTGCGTGTGGTCGAACCCGTCGAACATGTCCTTCGCCATCATCTGTTCACCTCCCTCCAATGCCTCGATGGTCCGTTCGACCGACGCGACCTGTCGCGCCAGCCGGTCCTGCTCCTGCCGCAGCCACTCGAGGTGCCCCGCGAGCGCACGCGATTCGTCGCGCTGCCCGTCGAGCACCTCCCCGATGGCCGGCAGGCCGAGCCCGAGCTCGCGCAGCAGCAGGATGCGCTGCAGCCGCACGAGCGCGGCTCGGTCGTAGTAGCGGTAGCCATTGGATCCGATGCGCGCGGGTTCGAGCAGCCCGATGTCGTCGTAGTGACGCAGGGTGCGGCTCGTGGTGCCCGCGAGCCGGGCGACCTCCTGGATCGACCAGTCCATGCGCGTCTCCTCTCCTCCGGCATCCGCTTCACCCGATGCTAGAAGTTGACGCCGCGTCAAGGTCAAGCGGATGCCGCGGCCCGACCCTTGACCTCGCTGCACACGCGATATATCGTGACTTGCGAACAACGCGATATATCGCGAAACGCGCCCGTCGGGCGCCGGCGGAGCGGCATCCGCTCGCCCAGGAACGAAGGAGCACCGCATGGCCATCGAGAAGTGGGTCGTGAACCCCGGCGAGACCCGGGTCATCGACCTCGAGCTCGTCCGCAAGCTGAAGGTCAGCCTCATCGGCGGCAAGGTCGACATCATCGCGCACGACGAGCCCGGCGCCCGCGTCGAGGTGTCGAGCGTCACCGGCAAGGACCTGCTGATCCAGATCGACGGCGACTCGCTCGAGATCGACCACCCGCAGCTGCGGTGGGACAACTTCATCGAGGTCTTCAAGGGCTTCCGAGGCAGTGCGAAGGCCGAGATCTCGATCCTCGCGCCGCGCGCGGTCGCGATGAAGCTCGGCGTGGTCTCGGGCGACGCGCTCGTGTCGGGCTTCGACAACGACGGCAAGTTCAGCGCCGTCAACGGCGACCTCGTGATCGACAACCACGCCGGCGACATCGAGTGCTCGAGCGTCTCGGGCGAGGTCTCGGTCGGCGACCACACCGGCCGCGTCGTCGCCCACACCGTCTCGGGTGACGTGACCGTCACGGGCGAGGTCGGCTCGTTCAAGGCCGACACCGTCTCGGGCGACATGATCCTCGACGTGCGCGGAACCCCGAGCCGCGTCGACACGAACACCGTGTCGGGCGACCTCACCGTGCGCTTCGACGCCGGCAGCGGCGCCCGCTACCGGGTCAACACGGTCAGCGGCTCGCTCCTGCTCGACGACACCCAGATGCGCGGCATGCTCGGCAAGGGCTTCGAGCGCATCACGGGCGAGCTGCAGGGCACCTGGCTCGACCTCGCCGCCAACAGCGTCTCCGGGAACATCTCGGTGATCCGCCGCCAGACCGCGGGGGCCACCGCCGACACGGGCGAGGCATCCGCATGACGCCGCCCGTCTTCGCCCACGGCAACCTGCGCCTCTACCTGCTCGCGCTGCTCGAGGAGCAGCCGCGACACGGGTACGAGCTCATCCAGGCCCTGTCCGAGCGCTTCGGCGGAACCTACTCGCCGAGCGCTGGCACCATCTACCCCCGGCTCGCGAAGCTCGAGGAGGAGGGGCTCGTCTCCAAGCGCACCGACGGTCGCAAGTCGGTCTACGAGATCACCGACGCCGGTCGTGCCGAGCTCGAGTCGCGCCGCCACGAGCTCGACGCGATCGAGGATGACGTGACCGACTCGGTCCGCCGCCTCGCGCAGGGCGTGCGAGCCGAGGTGGATGCCGCGATGCGCACGCTGCGCGCCGAACTCGCCAACGCCGCGCGCGAGGCGAAGAAGGCCGCGTCCACCGAGCACCCGACCCCGCAGCCGAGCGCGGACGCCACCCGCGCCGTCCACGAGGCCGACCTCGCGATCACCGAGTTCCGGCAGCAGATCCGGCGCGAGCTGCGCAGCCAGGCCAACCGGGGCCGGGTCGACGCCGACACCGTCGCACTGCTGCGCTCGCGCCTCGCCGACGTCCGCGCCGAGGTGCTGCAGGAGCTCGCCCAGCGCTGACCGCACGGCGCCCGCCGCCATCGGCCGGGCAGGGGACCCGCATCATGACCGCTCCCGAGTCGCGGCATGATGCGGGTCCTCCTGCGTTCGCGGCGGATCGAGCAGATGTCGGCGGCGCCGGGTTGACTGGGAACCCATGACGGACGTCACGTTGCGCGCCTGGTCCGAGGACGACCTCGAGCTGCTCCGCCGCGCGAACACGCCGGAGCTCATGGACCAGCTCGGCGGCCCCGAGACCGACGCCGCGGTGCGTGCGCGGCACCAGCGCTACCTCCGCCTCGGTCGCGAGGGCACGGCGCACCAGTTCCGCATCGTCATCCCGGAGCACCCGGAGGGCGTCGGCATCGTCGGCTTCTGGCGCCGCGAGTGGCAGGGCCGGCCGGTTCTCGAGGCCGGGTGGTCGGTCGAGGCGGCGTACCGCGGTCGCGGGATCGCCCCGGCCGCGGTCATGGCGATGCTCGACACGGCGCGCGAACGTGGCGAGCGACTCCCGGTCCATGCCTTCCCTCGCGTCGACAACCCGGCGTCGAACGCGGTGTGCCGCAAGGCCGGCTTCCGGCTCCTGGGTGAGGCCGCCTTCGAGGTCGCGAACGGGCGCGTGCTGCACGCGAACGACTGGGTCGCCGACCTCGTCGCCACCGCTCGCTAGATCATGGCCATGATCTGCCGGGCGATCATGCGCCCGGCGCGGTTCGCGCCGATCGTCGACGCCTGCGGACCGTAGCCCGCGAGGAACACCCGCGGGTCGTTCCACGAGGCCCCCTGGCCCACGGTGACGCCGCCCGCCTTCTCGCGCAGCTTGAGCGGCGCGAGGTGGCGCAGCTCCGGGCGGAACCCGGTGGCCCAGATGATGGCGTCGGCACGGGCCGACGACCCGTCGCTCCAAACGACCCGGTCGGCCTCGATGTGCTCGAACATGGGCTTGGCGACGAGCAGCCCGCGCTCGATGCCGGCCGCGATGCGGCGGCTCTTCGGCACACCGGTGCCGCTCACGATCGACGGCAGCGCGCGGCCCGCGCGCGCCGCCTCGTCCTGCTTGGCCACGGCAGCCGACGCGCCCTCCAGGTCGAGCTCCTGCCGGTCCAGCCAGTCGATCGGCCGACGGGAGACCCAGGTCAGCTCGGCCGCGACGTCCTCGAGCTCGAGCATGAACCCGATGGCCGACGTGCCGCCGCCGACCACCACGACGTGCTGGTCGCGGAAGGCCTCGGCGTCCACGTAGTCCGAGGTGTGCACGTGCCGGCCCCGGAAGTCGCCCATGCCCGGGTAGTACGGCACGAACGGCGAACCCCAGGTGCCCGTCGCGTTCACGAGGAACTGGGTCCGCAGTTCGCCGACCGGCGTCTCGGGCCGCTCGGGCTCGCGGAACGTCTTGCGCCGGCGCCCGAAGAACCCGCGCGCCTTCTCCTCCTCCACGGGCTGCGGCGCGAGGTCGCCGTACTCGATGCGCAGGTCGACACCGTCGTTCGCGACGCGCCGCACGTCGATCGGCCGGTGCACGCGGAGGTCGTAGTGCTGCTCGAACCGCCCGTAGTAGTCCGCGACGACCTCCTTGGCCGGCAGCGACCGGTCGGCGGTCTCGAAGCTCAGGCCCAGCTCGGCCATGCCGGGCAGGTCGTTGACCTTGTGGGCGGTGCCGAGCCGGAGCGAGGACCACCGGTGCTGCCAGGCGCCGCCGGGCCCCGGCGCGCGGTCGAGCATGACGAAGTCCTCGTCGGCGACGAGCTCGAATCGCCGCAGGTAGAACGCCACCGACAGGCCCGCCTGACCGGCGCCGATCACCGCCACCTTCACGCGCTCGGGGATCGATTCCACCCGTCTATCTCAGCACGTTCCCGCGTTCACCGCGGGCGAGGAAGGCAACTCCGCGGGCGCCGCGGGGGACGGCGTCCGGGCGTCCCGGCGGTGCTAAACTATCGGCCGGGATTGATCATTATCAGAAGAGCCGGGTGACGTACATCCCACCCGGCCAGACGTCGTAAGGGGGTCACGCATGGGGCGCGGCCGTCAGAAAGCCAAGCACACCAAGGTCGCGCGGGAGCTCAAGTACTTCAGCCCCGCGACCGACTACAGCGCGCTCGAGCGCGAGCTCACGGCTTCCAACCACGACCACTACGACGACGAAGCGTCGAAGTGGGCCGAGTACGCAGCTGACGACGACTCGTTCGTGGCCGACGACGGAACGCACCGGGCCTCCTGATCCCACCGCATCCCCTCGCTGACGCGAGGGCGGCCGCCTACGAGCCTGCGCCGTTCGTCGGCGCCGGCTCGACCCGCACCTCGTAGGTGCGCACGTCGAGGCCGGGCACCGTCAGCGTGCGGTCCGCCGAGGCCATCACGAATCCCGCCCCGGTGAACGGACCGCGGACCTCGCCGGGCTTCAGGACCACGCGTCCGCCGTCGGGAAGTCGCACCTCGATCGTGTCGGTGCGCTCCCCCGACCTCGCCGCGGCGAGCTCGAGGCTGACCCGCTCACCGTCGCAGCCCGCGTCCGCGACCCGGTCGAGGGCTTGGCTGCGGCCGTCCCACACGGCGAGCACGTACGCGTCGCCGTCGGACCCGCACGCGACTCCCCAGCCGGCGCCGGACTCCCCCAGCACGGTGATCCCGCCGACGAACAGCTCGTCTCCGGCGACGCCCGGGGGCAGGTCGAGCGTCGCCGACACCGTCATCGCGTCGGTGGCGGGCGAGGCGGTCCAGAACGGCTGCATCGCGCCCGGGGCGACGGCCCGCAGCCGGAGCACCGACCCGGCGACCTCCGCGGTCCAGCCGTCGTCCGAGGCGACCGGTCCATCGGGCTCGTCGGCGAAGTCGATCGACTGCAACGAGACGAGGTCGCGCGAGTCGTCGGCGCCCAGCAGCTGCACGCCCACCGCCGTGGCGCCGGCCGCGGCCAGCACGAGCGCGACGGCGCCCGCGACGGTCCGTGCTCGACCGGGGCGGCGCGGGCGCGACTCCGGTGCGCCGGCGGTGTCGGCACCGGCCCGTTCGGCCGACTCGATCGACTCCCCCATCGCCTTCCCCCACGATCGGATCCGGCGCGCCCCGTCGCCGCCGGTCGCCGGCCGGAGGCTGCGGTCGCGGCATCCGCCACGGCGATTGCGATCACGGTACCGGCCGTCCGGCGCGCGGCCCGAGGCACAAGGTCCCGCGTGTCGCCCGGTCAGCGACGTGTCATCCGTCGCAGGCCCCACCCGGTGACGAGCGCGACGGTGAGCGCCATGAGCACCCCGCCCATCGCGAACCACGCGAACAGCTGCGCCGTCGGAGTCGACTCGTCGATGAACGGCGACGGCAGGAACGTGAACCCCAGCCCGACCAGCCAGGCCGCCATGTTGAGCGGCACCCACCGCCAGGCGCGCGGCACGCCCGCGGCGCGGAGCACCGGCCACTGGGCCACCGGGATCGTCGCGAGCAGCACCAGCCCGCCCGCGCCGACCGCGACCCACGTGGCGGGCGCGGTGAAGTCGAGCGGCGAGCCGAGGTCGGCGAGGGTGGGCGGCAGCATCCCGATCGACCAGGCGACGGATGCCGCGACCGCCGTCGCCGCCACCCATCGCCCCACCCGCACCGCGGCGCGCGTGCCCCGCAGCGCCAGCGACTGTCCGAGCCCGAGCAGCGCGCCCTCGCCCGCGCCTGCGACCACGAGCAGCCCCCAGGCGGCCCAGCCGTCGAGGCCCAGCGCCGAGGCGATCCAGAAGCCGGTCACCGGGATGAGGAAGCCGACGCCCTCGCCCGCGACCACGAGGGCCGTCCAGCGGCCGAGGCGCACCGGCGTGCCCGCGCGCTCGGCGACCGCGGGGGCCGGGGTCTCGGACCGGAGGCTCATGCGGCCACGGTAGCGGCGGCCCGCGCGAGGCGGACACGGCCGATGGTCCCGCAGCGGGGCACCCGCCGGCGCCGGACCGGGTCAGGCGAGCGAGGTCCGCCAGCGCGCCGCCTCGTCGGCGAAGCGCTCGAGCTCGTCGAGCGTCCCGTCGGCGGTGATCGCGCGCAGGACGACCTCGTCGACGACGTCGTACGCGGCCAGGCGCTCCCCGCGGTCGATGGTCGCGTCCATGGGCTGCACGCCGAGGCGCGCGAAGTTCGCCGCGTACGAGGGGAACGAACCGTACCGATCGGCCTCGCGCCGGAGGGCCGCCCGGGCGGCCGCGTCGGCGATCGTGCGAACGTACAGCACGCCCCGCACCCGGTCGGCTCGATCCCCGGCATCGCGTCGCAGCTCGGCCATCGCCTGCTCGGCGGCGGCCGGGGTGAGCCAGTTCAGGACGACCGCATCGGCCTGCCGTGCGGCGAGCCGTCGCATGCGGGGGCCGAGCGCGCCGACCGCGATCGCGGCATCCGTTCGACCCCGGAGCTCGGCGATGCCGTCGGCCACCACGCCGAGCGGATGCCGCGAGCCGCCCGAGCCGATGCCGACGGTCGTGCGCTCGACGGGCAGGCCGCCGAGGTCGAGGCTCGCCGCGGGCTGGCGGTCGAGCGGGATCACGCCGGTCGCGAGGCGCAGTCGGTCGGTCACCTCGGCGACGGCCCGCAGCCCCGCGAGCGAGTCGCCGCCGGGCACGTCGTTCAGCCAGACGCCGTCGAACCCGAGCCGCTCGAGCCGCGGGGCGAGCGCCCGCAGGAGGTCGTGGTCGGTGGTGCCGGCGAGGCCGATCGAGACCGCGGCGCGCACGGTCAGCTCGCGTAGGTCCCGACGAGGCGCACGGCGCCCCCGTCGACGCCCTTGGCGCCCTGCTCCCAAGCGTCGGGCCCGCCCTCCGCGGCCCCCGGCCGGTCGCCGAACCCGACGGTCCCGACCTGCCACGACGGCAGCCCCAGCGCGTCGAGCTCGGCGATGACGGATGCCGCGGCGTCGGCCGCGACCACCGCGAAGAAGCCGATGCCGAGGTTCCAGGTGCCCTCGGTGGACTCGAGCGTGGCGCCCGCGAGGTCGTTGAGCACACGGAAGACCGGCTGGGGCGACCACGTCGAGCGGTCGACCTCCACCCATGAGCCGCGCGGGAGCACGCGCGCGAGGTTCGCCGCGATGCCGCCGCCCGTCACGTGCGAGAGCGAGTGCACGGCCGTCCCGAGCGTCTCGTGCGCGAGCAGCTTCACGAGCGGCCCCGAGTAGAGGCGGGTGGGCTCGAGGAGCGCCTCGCCCCAGGTCGTGCCGAGGTCATCGGACCGATCCGCGTAGCCGATCTCGGCCTGACGGAGGATACTGCGGACCAGCGAGAAGCCATTCGAGTGCAGGCCGCTCGACTCGATCGCGATGACCGCGTCGCCGTCGACCACGCGCTCGGCGCCGAGGGCGCGGTCGGCCTCGACCACGCCGACCGCCGCACCCGCGACGTCGTAGTCGTCGACGCCCATGAGTCCCGGGTGCTCGGCGGTCTCGCCGCCGACGAGGGCCGTGCCGGTCTCGGCGCACGCGCGGGCGATGCCCGTGACGATCGACGCGATCCGGTCGGGCACGACCTTGCCGCAGGCGATGTAGTCGGTCATGAACAGCGGCGTCGCGCCGACCACGACGATGTCGTCGACGACCATGCCCACCAGGTCCTGCCCGATGGTGTCGTGGCGGTCGAGCGCCTGCGCGATCGCGATCTTCGTGCCGACGCCGTCGGTCGAGGTCGCGAGCAGCGGCCGGCGGTAGTCCTTCGCGAACGACAGGTCGTACAGGCCCGCGAACCCGCCCACGCCGCCGAGCACGTTCGGCCCGTGGGTCTTCGCCACCGCCTCCTTCATCAGTTCGACGGCGAGGTCGCCGGCGGCGGTGTCGACTCCGGCAGCGGCATAGGACGAGTTGGCGCTCACGCGACAAGGCTACCCGTGCGGCTGCGCGCCGCCGGGCCCGGTGACGGGGGCCGGCGGTAGAATCGGGACATGCACGCGGGGTCCACGCCGTCGTGGGTGATTCGCGAGAACGCGAGCACCGGGGTGCTGCTCGCCCTCTACCTGCGCGAAGTGCTCGGCATCGCCTCACCCGCCGAGCTGCCGCGCCTGCGCGACGTGGGCCGCATCGGCTCCGACCCCGTGCCGCGCGACGTCGACGCGCACGACGCCCTCGAGAAGCAGTGGCGCGAATGGTGGGCCATGACCGTCGAGCCCGAGGACCACCCCTCGCCGGTGCCGCTCGAGCTCATCGACGAGTACGGCACGGCGATCGCCCTCCCCGTCTCGGGCGCCGAGGCGCTCGCCGCTTCGATCCGGCCGCACGCGGAGGCCGCGCTCGCCTGGGCCGACTGGGCGCACGAGCGCTACCGGACCGCGTCGGCCGCCCGCTCCGGCGACACGTACCGGGCCTATGCGGGCACGATCGCCGAGCACGAGCGCGAGGTGGGGCGGCGCGCGCACTCGTTCGAGCTGAACGTCGAGGTGCTCCCGCTCGCGGCATCCGGGGTCTGGTGGATCGGCCGCAAGACGGTCGCCGTCACCGACCAGCTGCGAGCGGATGCCGCGGCCTTCGACGACGCGATCCACCCGATCATCGCCGAACTCGCCTGACGCGCCCCGGTGGTCGAGCAGGACGCGAAGCGCCCCGGTGGTCGAGTAGGACGCGAAGCGCCCGTACCGAGACCCCGCCGCCGAGCTCGGCGCCCGTGGCAGACTCGAGCGCATGAGCATCTGGTTCGGCGAGCCCTCGCTGGAGTGGGCGAACTCGCGCGGCGAGCACGCCATGATCCGCACCCTCGGCATCGAGATGACCGAGCTGACCGAGGACTCGCTGAAGGGCCGCATGCCCGTCGACCACCGCACCCGCCAGCCCGCCGGCGTGCTGCACGGCGGCGCGTCCGTCGCGCTCGCCGAGACGCTCGCGAGCTGGGGCGCCTCCTTCACGGTGGACCCCGCGCAGTTCTACTGCGTCGGCATGGAGATCAACGCCAACCACGTGCGTCCCGTCACCGAGGGCTGGGTGTACGGCGAGGCCCGTCCGATCACGCGCGGGCGCACCACCCAGGTGTGGGACATCCGCATCACCGACGAGCAGGGGCGCCTGGTGTGCGTGTCGCGCTGCACGATGGCGGTGCTCGCGACGCCCTCGCAGTACTGACGCGGACCCCGCCTCGCGCGTATCGTGGGGCCGTGAAGCCCTTCGTCCTCCTCGCCACGCGGGCCGAGGACGTGCCCGCCGACCAGGAGTACGCGCTCTTCCTGCGCGCCACCGGGCTTGACGAGCGCGACCTGCTCCGGGTGCGGCTCGAGGCCGAGCGGATGCCGCCCCTCGACCTCGACGAGCTCTCGGGCATCTTCGTCGGCGGCGGCCCGTTCAACGCGTCCGATCCGCCCGAGCGGAAGTCGGCGGTGCAGCACCGGGTCGAGGCCGAGTTCGCGAGCCTGCTCGACCGGGTCATCGCGCGCGACTTCCCGTTCCTCGGCGCCTGCTACGGCGTCGGCACGGTCGGCGCGCACATCGGCGCGACCATCGACCGCACCTACGGCGAGCGCATCGGCGTCGTGCCGGTGACGCTGACCGAGGCCGGCGAGGTCGACCCGCTGCTCGCGGGGATGCCCCGCACCTTCCACGCGTTCGTGGGGCACAAGGAGGCGATCCGCACGCTGCCGGGCGCAGCGACGCTGCTCGGTTCGTCGCCGGGGTGTCCGGTGCAGGTGTTCCGCGTGGGCCGGAACGTCTATGCGACGCAGTTCCACCCGGAGCTCGACCTCGACGGCATCATCGTGCGCATCCACGCCTACGCCGACCACGGGTACTTCGCCGCCGACGAGCTCGAGCTCACGCTCGCGTCGGCCCGTCGCGCCGAGGTGTCCGAGCCGAGTCGGATGCTGCGGACGTTCGTGGAACTGCACGCGCGGTAACCGGGCCTCCGCTCGCGGGCGCGCGACGGAGCGCCCCGCACCGACGAGTGTGCGAGGCGCTCCGGTTCGGTGGGTCAGCCCGCGGCGGCGGTCGCGTAGGTGCTCTGCGCGACCGAGCCGTAGTACGGCCCGAACATCACGTCGGGGATGTTGTTGTAGCCGAAGCTGTTCACCGAGTTCTGCGCGCCCGACGACAGGAACCACGGTCCGCCGGACGAGCCGCCGGTCATGTCGCACGGGATCCCCTGCGACTGCGTCTGGCCGTACGGGTCGGGGCTCGCGGTGCCCGCGCAGGACTGGAGGGTCTGCCCGTCGAACGGTGCGGCGGCGGGGTAGCCGAACGCGTCGTAGGCGAGACCGCGCGCCTGGTTGAACGCGATGGGCGTCGCGCCGACGGTCGCCGAGAGGGTGCGGCCGTTGAGCGGGGCGACCTTGGCGAAGGCGACGTCGTAGGTGATGTCGCCGCCGCGCGTCCACTGGGTCGGGGCGGTGAGCGTCGTCGCGGTCCAGCGGCCGTACGGTGCGCTGCCGTTCTCGTACGCCGGCACGAACACCCAGTTCGTCGCGTACTTGCCCTTGCCGCCGTGCACGCAGTGCGCGGCGGTGGCGACGAGGCTCGCGTTGGCGGCGCTCACGGAGTTGCCCGAGCAGACGTAGTTCTTCCCGCTCAGCGTGAAGAACACCTTGCCGATGTTCGACACCGGCGCCTCGGCCGCGGCCATCGCGGTCGCCGACCCGCCGTAGGTCGTCGGGGCGCCCGCGGCGACCTTGCTCGCGGGCGTCGACGCCGTCTTCCCGGCGAGCAGGACGTCGGCGGGGATCGCCGCGCGCATGCGCTCCGCGGTCCAGTACGAGGATGCCGCGGCCGCCTCGGCGGCCGGGACGGCGCGCTGGTCGATCCCGGGCGGTGGCGTGGGCGGTGCGGCCGAGGCCGCGGTCGGCACGGCCAGCAGGCCGCACGCGACGAGTGCCGCGCCGGTGAGGGCGGCGCGGAAGGAGGTGAGCTTCATGGACGGATGGTCCTTTCGTCGGAGGTCGGTGCGGGGCGTGCCGGGTCGCGTTCGGCACCCGGAGGGAGCGGGGCGCCCGTCCCGAGGCGCCCCGCTGATCGCGTCAGTAGGACGCGATGGCCGAGTAGGTGCTCTGCGCCACCGTGCCGTAGTACGGCCCGAACATGACGTTCCGGATGGCGTTGTAGCCGAAGCTGTTCACCGAGTTCTGCGCACCCGACGACAGGAACCACGGTCCGCCGGACGAGCCGCCGGTCATGTCGCACGGGATGCCCTGCGACATGGTCTGGCGGTACGGGTCCTGCGTCGCGGTGCCCGAGCAGCCCTTGAGCGTCTGGCCGTTGAACGGCGACGCGGCCGGGTAGCCGTAGGCCTTGTACCAGAGGCCTCGCGCCTGGTTGAAGGCGATCGCCGTGGAGCCGACGGTCGCGGCGAGGGTGCGACCCGACAGCGGCGCGACCTTCGCGAAGGCGACGTCGTAGCTCATGTCGCCGCTCTGCGTCCACTGCGAGGGGGCGACGAGCGCCGTCGCGGTCCAGCGACCGTACGGGGCGCTGCCGTTCTGGTAGGCGGGGACGAAGACCCAGTTCGTGGCGTAGGCACCCGGTCCGGAGTGGACGCAGTGGGCCGCGGTCGAGACGAGGCTGGCGTTCGGCGCGCTCACCGAGTTGCCCGAGCAGACGTAGTTCGCTCCGTTGAGGGTGAAGAAGACCTTGCCGATGTTGCGCACCGGGTTCTCGTTCGTGGCCTTCGGCTGCGGCGCGTCTCCCTTGACGGGCTTGCCGTAGGTGACGGGCGCGCCGGCGGCGACCTCGGGTGCGGGCGTCGTCGCCCGCTTGCCCTGGAGGAGCACGTCGGCGGGGATCGCCGAGCGCATGCGGTCGGGCGTCCAGTACTCGGCGGCGGCAGCCTGCTCGGCGGCCGGGACGGCCCGGCGGTCGACGCCCGGCGGCACCTCCGGCGGTGCGGCGTTCGCGGCGAGCGGCGCAGCCAGCAGGCTGCAGGCGACGAGCGCCACGCCGGCGAGGCCGGCACGGAAGGAGCGTTTCATCGGTTGCCCTTTCTGTAGGCGTTCCGAGCCGGAGGTAGGGTTCCGGCCCGGGTGTGTTCGGTGCGGTGAGCCTGACATGCACCCCCCGTTCGGGGGTAGAAGGGGGTCACGATTTCGCGGATTCCGACAGCGTGATACCGCTATCCCGAAAAGGTCGGCACAAGAACCCTTCCGTGCAGTAGCGTTCATCGTTTGCGCCGCCGCCGCGTTCGGCGGACCACGGCGCACGCCGGTGCTCAGGTGAGCACCGACATCCGTCCAGCCGGCTCACACGCGCGCGTGTGGGAGGATTGAGCGTCCAGCTCGGACTCCCACCCACCCCTACGAGGAGCCATCGCGCGCATGTGCGGCATCGTCGGCATCGTCTCCACCGAGCCCGTCAACCAGCAGATCTACGACAGCCTGCTGCTCCTGCAGCACCGCGGCCAGGACTCGACGGGCATCGCCACGGCCGACGGCTCCGTGTTCCACATGCACAAGGCACGCGGCCAGGTGCGCGAGGCGTTCCGCACGCGCGACATGCGGTCGCTGCTCGGCACGATGGGCCTCGGGCACGTGCGCTACACGACCAAGGGTGCGGCCGAGCGAGAGGAGGAGGCGCAGCCGTTCTACGTGAACGCGCCGTACGGCATCATCCTCGTGCACAACGGCAACCTGACGAACACGCGCGAGCTGTCGGGCGACCTGTTCCGCATCGACCGGCGCCACGTGAACTCCACGAGCGACACCGAGATGCTCCTCAACGTGCTCGCCACCGAGCTGCAGGGCCAGATCACGGGCCTCGAGCTCGACCCCGACCAGGTCTTCCGCGCCGTCGAGCTCGTCCACGAGCGCGTCGAGGGCTCCTACGCCGTCATCGCGATGATCGCCGGCTACGGGCTGCTCGCCTTCCGCGACCCGTTCGGCATCCGGCCGCTGATCCTCGGCAAGCGCACCACCGAGGCCGGCAAGGACGAGTGGATCGTGGCATCCGAGTCGCTCGTGCTCGAGAACGGCGACTACCAGGTCGTGCGCGACGTCGAGCCCGGCGAGGCGATCTTCATCACCCTCGACGGCGAGATGATCTCGCGCCAGTGCGCGACGGATCCCCGCCTCGTGCCGTGCTCGTTCGAGTACGTCTACCTCGCCCGACCCGACTCCGTCATGAACGGCATCTCGGTGTACGAGGCGCGCCTGCGGATGGGCGACCGGCTCGCGACCACCATCGAGACCCACATGGACCAGGGCGACATCGACGTGGTGATGCCGATCCCCGACTCGTCCCGCCCCGCCGCGATGCAGGTCGCGCAGAAGCTCGGCATCGAGTACCGCGAGGGCTTCTACAAGAACCGCTACGTCGGCCGCACCTTCATCATGCCGGGGCAGGCGCAGCGCAAGCGCTCGGTCCGGCAGAAGCTCAACGCCATGGGCACCGAGTTCCGCGGCAAGAACGTGCTCATCGTCGACGACTCGATCGTGCGCGGCACCACGTCGAAGGAGATCGTCGAGATGGCCCGCGCGGCGGGCGCCAACAAGGTGACCTTCACCTCGGCGGCGCCGCCCGTCCGCTACCCGCACGTCTACGGCATCAACATGCCGAGCCGCGCCGAGCTCATCGCCCACGGCCGCCCGATCCCTGAGATCGCTCGCGAGCTGAACGCCGACAACATGATCTACCAGGAGGTCGCGGACCTCCAGGCGGCGATCACCGAGGGCACCGGCATCGGCGAGCTCGACCTCTCCTGCTTCACGGGCGAGTACGTGACGGGCACGGTCACCCCCGAGTACCTCGACTGGGTGGAGCGCACCCAGCTCAGCTGACGCCGCCCGGGCGTCCTTCCAGCCGGGCCACGGCGCTTCTCCAGCGTGCGCTGGCACGATGCGGTCATGGGCGAGACCACGGATGCCGCGGCATCCGCTGCACCGACGATCGACTACCTCGGCGTGTACGACGCCGACGGCGGCGTGGTCGGCGAGGTGAGGTATGTCATCGGCCACCTGCTGGGTCGCGCGGAGTGCGCCCTGTGCGACATCACCCACACCTGGCGGCGCAAGCCGGCCTGGGACGCGATGGTCGCGCGCCTCGGTGCGTCGTTCGCGCTCGCCCACCGCAACGAGGTGACGGATGCCGCCGCGCAGGCGGTCATCGCGGAGACCGGGCTGCCCGTGGTGCTCGCGCGCGATCCGGCGGGAGGCTGGCGCGCGGTGCTCCGTCGCGCCGACCTCGAGCGCGCGGGCGGCAGCGTGGACGAGTTCGAGCGGATGCTGCTCGGGGCCCGCGGAACAGGACCGTCACCGGCCCCGCCGGCTCAGGACGCGCGGTCGTCGTCGACGTAGTGCGTGTCCTCGTGCTCGGCCACGGCGGAGCGGCCCCGACGCGCGAGCATCCGATCGACGAGGAGGGCGACGATGCCGCCGACCGCGGCCCCGATCGCGCCCGCCCACAGCAGCAGGAAGCCGAACACCTGCCCACGATCGAACTCGGCGTTCTCGGGGAACGCGAACGTGAGCACGAGCGCGACCACCACGCCGAGGGCGACCCCGGCGAGGATGAACGCGGGATAGCGCGGCGCACGGCGGACCGTCACCGCGTCGCTCGTCACGTCGGTCTCGAGGTGCTCGCCCGGCTCGGGCTCGACCTCCATGCGCTCCACGCGCGGGTGGTCGGCCTCGGGCGCGACGACCCGGTCGACGGATGCCTCCGGCGCCGCCGGTCGCGTCGGCTCGCCCGGCGTGCTCGGCTCGGGGTCGGTCGGCTCGGGGCGGTTCGGCGCATCGGTCACCGTGCCATTCTCCCCCACCCGCCTCAGCGCGGGATGGGCGCCGTCAGCGGAGCCGCTCGGCGTCGATCACCGGCACCGTGCCGGTGAGGTCGGCGCGTTGCCCGGAGGCGTGCACCCGCCCGCTCGACCGGGCGCCCTCCCAGTCGAGCCGGCCGGTCGCGAGGGCGAGCCAGGTCGCGGCATCCGTCTCGACGACGTTCGGCGGGGTGCCGCGGGTGTGCCGCGGACCCTCGACGCACTGCACGGCGCCGTACGGCGGCACGCGGACCTCGACCGACCCGCCCGGCGCCTGCTCGGCGAGCAACTGCAGGGTGTAGCGCACCGCGAGCGCGAGCGTGGTGCGGTCGACCGACGGCGCCTCTCCCGACGCGAGCCCGTCTCCGCCGACCTGCACGACGACCGCGACGGCGGCCCTCCCGATGTCGTCCCCGATCCGCGCGCGTGCCATGCGCCCATCCTCCCCCAGATGTCACGGCCCGTGTCGCCGGGAGGGCGCTCCGGTAGCCTGACGGGGTGAGAATCCTCGTCCTCGGTTCGGGCGCGCGCGAGCACGCCATCATCCTCGCCCTGCTCGACGAGGAGGCGGGGCACGAGATCGTGGCCGCGCCCGGCAACGCGGGCATCGCGGCATCCGCCACGTCGTCGGCGCGCGGCAGCGTCGAGACCATCGCACTCGACCCGACCGACCCGGTCGTCGTGGCCGACTACGCGATGGACAACGACATCGAGCTGGTCGTCATCGGCCCCGAGGCGCCGCTCGTCGCCGGCGTCGCCGACGCCCTGCGCACGCGCGGCATCGCGACCTTCGGCCCGGCCAAGGCGGCGGCGCAGCTCGAGGGATCGAAGACCTTCGCCAAGCGCATCATGGAGGCCGCCGGGGTGCCGACCGGTCGCGCCGAGCTCGTCGACTCGCTGCCCAAGGTCATCGCCGCACTCGACGAGGTCGGCTCCCCGTACGTCGTGAAGGCCGACGGCCTCGCCGCCGGCAAGGGCGTCCTCGTCACCGAGGATCGCGAGGCCGCGATCGCCCACGCCGCGCACTACCTGCAGCAGGGGCCGGTGCTCGTCGAGGAGTTCCTCGACGGCCCCGAGGTCTCGCTGTTCCTGCTCTCCGACGGCTCGAACGTGCTGCCCCTCTCGCCCGCCCAGGACTACAAGCGCCTCCGCGACGGCGACGAGGGCCCCAACACGGGAGGCATGGGCGCCTACTCGCCGCTGCCCTGGCTCGACGAGCGCTTCGGCAGCGAACAGGCCTTCGTCGACGAGGTCATCGAGACCATCGCCCTGCCCACGATCCGCCGCCTCGACGAGGAGCAGACGCCGTTCATCGGGCTGCTCTACGCCGGGCTGATCATCACGAGCCGCGGCATCCGTGTCATCGAGTTCAACGCGCGCTTCGGCGACCCCGAGACCCAGGTGGTGCTCCCGCGCCTCGCGACGCCGCTGTCGGGCCTGCTCTACGCGGCCGCGACCGGCCGGCTCGCCGAGCAGCCGCGCCCAGAGTTCCGTCCGGACGCCGCGGTCACCGTCGTGCTCGCGAGCGAGGGGTACCCCGAGTCGCCCGAGACCGGCCGACGGATCGACGGGCTCCTGGATGCGGCATCCGTGCCCGGGGTGCACGTCGCCCACGCCGCGACCGCCGTCGGTTCGACCGCCGACGACACCGAGCCGCACCTCATCGCCACGGGCGGGCGCGTGCTCAACGTCGTCGCCGTCGGCGACGGGTTCGCCGAGGCCCGGCGCCGCGCGTACGAGGCGATCGGCCACCTGCGTCTCGAAGGCGGCCAGTACCGCACCGACATCGCCGCGCGCGTCGCGGACTGACGAGGTTCGCCGCACCCGCCGGGCTGCGGCATCCGTGACGAGGAGGAGACGGCCATGACCGACGCGAACGGACTCGACGGCTGGACGCACGTCTACTCGGGCAAGGTGCGCGACCTGTACGTGCCCACCGTGCTCATGACCGACGACGACACCTGGACGGGCGACCCCATGTCGCTCTCGCCCGTGGTGCTCGTGGTCGCGAGCGATCGCGTGAGCGCGTTCGACCACGTGCTGGAACCCGCGATCCCCGGCAAGGGAGCGCTGCTCACCTCGCTCACGCGCTGGTGGTTCGACCGCCTGCCCGAGGTGCCGAACCACCTCGCCTACGCCGAGGACGACCGCTACCACGACCTTCCGCCCGTGCCGGCCGAGGTGGCCGACCGTGCGATGCTCTGCCGCGCACTCGACATGTTCCCGATCGAGTGCGTCGTGCGCGGGTACCTCACCGGCAGCGGGTACAAGGAGTACGTCGAGACCAGCGGGATCGCCGGCATCCGCCTGCCGGAGGGCCTCGCCGACGGCGACCGGCTGCCGGAGCCGATCTACACCCCCGCGTGGAAGGCCCCCCTGGGTCAGCACGACGAGAACATCACGTACGAGCGCACCGTCGAGCTCGTCGGCGAGACCGTCGCCGAGCAGCTGCGTGCGCTCTCGCTGTCGGTGTTCACGCACGCCTCGGAGGTCGCCGAGGAGCGCGGGCTGATCCTCGCCGACACGAAGTTCGAGTTCGGGGCCGACCGCGAACTCGGCATCGTGACCCTGGCCGATGAGGTGCTCACGAGCGACTCCAGCCGTTACTGGGACCTCGAGGCGTACCTGACCGGCCCGACGCCCGAGGTGCGGATGGCGAGCTTCGACAAGCAGATCGTGCGCGACTGGCTCGCCGCGAACTGGAACCAGGACGAGACCGAGGAACCGCCCGTCCTGCCGGCCGAGGTCGTCGAGCAGACGGCGGAGCGGTATCGCGCGCTCGTGGAGCGCTTGACGCAGGCGCTCTGAGCGCGGCTCGCGCGGCTCGGCGCCCCGCTAGTCGGCCGGGCGCTTCCGGTGCGACATGTCGTGGAACGCATCGAATTCGAGCGCGACCCCGGGCAGGGGCGTGGCATCCGGCCGGGCTCGCAGGCCGTCGATCACGATCGTGAGCTGACGGCGCCAGTACGGGAGGTACGCACCGCCGTACTGTCCGAGCGAGCCGAGCATGTCGACGAGGATGCTGAGGTCGACCGCGGTCACGTCGGGCCGGAGCGACCCCTCGGCCTTGGCGCGCTCGACGATGCCGTCCATGAGCGCCTGGAACTCCATGCCCGGACGGTGGTCGGGCTCGATCTCGGCCATGCGGCGCATGATGCCGGGGATGTACGGGCGCTCGGCGAGCCAGCCCGAGAGGAGTTCGAGCCAGCGCTCGACGGCCTGCCAGCCCGTCGGCGCCTCGAGGATCCGGGGACCGTACGCGTGGAGCTCGGCGACGCCGTCGTCGTACAGCGCGCGGATGAGCGCGTCCCTCGACGGGAAGTGCCGGTACAGCGTGCCGGCGCCCACCTCGGCCCGGTTGGCGAGTTCGTCGAGCGGGGCGTCGACGCCGCGCTCGGCGAAGAGTCGCTTCGCCTCGACGATGAGGCGCTCGCGATTGCGTCGCGCATCCCTGCGCATCGTCACGGGGGATTCCACGACCACAATCTACGCCCGTCGCCTGCGAGTCCTTCGGGCCCTTGTGCCCGCGCCCTGGGGGCTTGGCTCCCCCCGATGGCGGCAGGTAGGATTCGGACAGCATCCTCCGCTTGGTACCCGAACCGGGGGACGCTCGCCCACGTGGCGAACCGCGACGCGGCGGATGGCGGGCAGCCCACTGCCCGGGGGAACATCCGCCGCGTCGTCCCGAACGGGATCAGTCGAGCGTGCGGATGACGACCTCCACCGGCTCGCCCGGCTCGACCCCCTCGGCCTCGCGCACGGCGCGCTTCACGGGGAGCGCGTACCGCTCGCGGCCGGGAAAGATCGAGGTGCGCCACGTCGTGCCGCCGATCGTCGCCTCGACGCGGATCGAACCGAACCCGCGCGGCATCCGGGGGCGGTCGCGGATCTCGTCGGACTCCTCCGCGGGCACGTCCACGAAGTACCAGGTGTCGGACGCCCGCTCGCTCCACCGGTAGAGCTCGCTCGTGAACCGGTAGGTCTCCTCCATGGCGCCGACCCTACCCGCGCCCACCGACCCGTCCGGAGTCCCGGACCCGAGCGTCCCGACGGCCCTGACGGCGCGACCGGCCCGCTGGCTAGGCTGGCCGGGTGGCAGCACACGACGAGCAGCTCGCCGACGACGGGGTCGAGGCGAACACGCGGCGGATCGAGGCATCCGTCGTCACCGACTTCAGCGACCGGATGAGCTACGGCGGCTACCTCGACCTCGACACGCTGCTCTCGGCGCAGCGCCCCATCTCCCGGCCCGAGCACCACGACGAGCTGCTGTTCATCATCCAGCACCAGACCACCGAGCTCTGGCTGAAGCTCGTGCTGCACGAGCTCGAGACCGCACGCGACCTCATGCGCGCCGACGAGCTCGCCCCCGCGCTGAAGTGCATCGCACGGGTCAAGCACATCCAGAAGACCCTCACCGAGCAGTGGTCGGTGCTCGCCACGCTCACGCCCACCGAGTACGCGCAGTTCCGCGGCGTGCTCGGCAACGCGAGCGGGTTCCAGTCCTACCAGTACCGCGCCGTCGAGTTCGTGCTCGGCAACAAGAACGCCAGGATGATGCAGGTCTTCGAAGCCGATGCCTCGGCGACCGCCATCCTGCGCCACGCCCTCGAGTCGCCGAGCATCTACGACGAGTTCCTGCGGTTGCTCGCGCGCGCCGGCTACGACATCCCCGCCGAGGTGCTCGAGCGCGACGTCACCGAAGCCTGGACCTTCCGGCCCGAACTCGTACCCGTCTTCGCCGCGATCTACGCCGATCCCGACCGCCACTGGTCGGCGTACGAGACATGCGAGGAGCTCGTCGACCTCGAGGACAACTTCCAGCTCTGGCGGTTCCGGCACCTCAAGACCGTCGAGCGCATCATCGGCTCGAAGACCGGCACCGGCGGCTCCAGCGGCGCGCCGTTCCTGCGGCGAGCGCTCGAGCTCACGTTCTTCCCCGAGCTGTTCGCCGTCCGCACCGAGATCCCGGGGTGACCGCGATGACGGATGCCGCCGGCACCTCGGACGCCCTCGGACCGCTTGCGCGACCCGTGCGCCGCTCGCTGAACGGCGACCACCCGGGAGAGACCGGCACGATGCTGCCGCCGCTCGTCGACCACCACGTGCACCTGCAGCTGACCGATCCGGATGCCGCGGTCGCGCGCGGCGTCGCCGCGGTCGTCGATCTCGGCGCCGACCCGGGTGCGATCGCGACGATCGCGCGCACCGAGGGCCTGCCGCACGTCAGGTACGCGGGGGCGTTCCTCACGGCGCCGGGCGGCTACCCGGCCGGCCGGTCGTGGGCCCCCGAGGGCAGCGTCCGCGAACTCCGGCTCGTCGGCGCGGGCGAGGGCGCGGGCGATGCGGCGCTCGAGCACCGGGCGCTCGCCGGGCCGATCGAGGCCGCCGTCGACGAGCAGCACCGGTTCGGGGCCTCCGTCGTCAAGGTCGCGCTGAACGCGTCCGCCGGGCCGGTCTTCGACCGTCCGACCCTCGACGCCGTCCTCGCGATGGCCCGGAGCCGCGGGCTGCCCGTCGCGGCCCACGCCGAGGGTGCGGGCATGGCCGCGCTCGCCATCGAGGCGGGCGTCGACGTGCTCGTGCACGCGCCGTTCACGGAACGGCTCGACGACGCCCTCGTCGCCGCCGCGGTCGCCGGCGGGCAGGCGTGGATCTCGACCCTCGCGATCCACGTACGGGACGACGCGGCGGCGGCCGAGGTCGCCATCGACAACCTGCGCCGCTTCCACGCCGCCGGCGGCCGCGTGCTCTACGGCACCGACCTCGGCAACGGCGATCTCTCCCCCGGCGTGAACCCCGACGAGGTCGCCGCGCTCGTGCGTGCCGGGCTCGCGCCATCCGCCGTCATCGCCGCGCTCGCCGACCCGTGGCCCGAGCGCACCGCCGACTGGACCGATGCGGGCGTGGCCACGTTCGTGCCCGACCCGGCGCCCGCGGGCGCCGACCTCGCCGAGCCCGAGGCGTTCGCCGCGTGGCTCGCCACCGCCCGGATCGTCCCCACCGAGGAACTGGAGCCCCGCTGACATGGACCCCCGGCTCGCCTACGCCCGGCGCATGGACCGTTCCGACGGCCTCGCGCACCACCGCAAGCGCTTCGTCGGCGCCGACACCGACCTCGTCTACTTCGACGGCAACTCGCTCGGCCGGCCGCCGGCGTCGGCGATCGACCGCGTCGCCGCGTTCATGCGCGAGGAGTGGGGCGGGCGCCTCATCCGCGGCTGGGACGAGTCCTGGCTGAACCTGCCGTACGAGATCGGCGACCAGATCGGCCGCGCGGTCATCCAGGCCAAGGCGGGCCAGACGGTGATCGGCGACTCGACGACGGTGCTCATCTACAAGCTCGCGCGGGCCGCCGTCGACGCGCAGCTCGCTCGCGACCCCGAGCGTCGCGAGATCGTCGTCGATCGCGACAACTTCCCCACCGACCGGTACGTGCTCGAGGGCATCGCGAACGAGACCGGATGCCGCCTCCGCTGGATCGACGTCGACCTCACGCGCGGCGTGACCTCCGAGCAGCTCGCCGAGGCCGTCGGCCCGAAGACCGCCCTCGTGGTGCTCAACCACGTCTCGTATCGCTCGGCGTACCTCGCCGACGCCCCGGAGCTCACCCGTATCGCGCACGACAGCGGCGCGCTCGTCCTGTGGGACCTCTGCCACTCGGCCGGATCGGTGCCGGTGCACGCGGACCTCTGGGACTTCGACCTCGCGGTCGGCTGCACGTACAAGTACCTCAACGGCGGGCCCGGCTCGCCCGCGTTCGCCTACGTGCGCGACGATCTGCACCGCCTGCTGCGGCAGCCGATCCAGGGCTGGTTCGGCACGGCCGACCTGTTCGCCATGGGGCCGGAGTACGTGCCCGCGAGCGGCATCCGTCGCTTCGTCAGCGGCACCTCGCCGATCTCGGCGATGATCGCGATGCGCGAGACGCTCAGCATGATCGAGGACGCGGGCATGCCCGCCATCCGGGCCAAGTCGGTCGCGCTCACCGAGTTCGCGATCGACCTGGCCGACGAGTGGCTGGCGCCGCTCGGCGTCACGGTCGGCTCGCCGCGCGACCCCGAGGAGCGCGGCGGCCACGTGATCCTGCAGCACGAGGCGATGCGCGAGGTCACGGCGCGACTCTGGCAGCGCGACGTGATCCCCGACTATCGCGACGTCGGCGGGCTGCGCATCGGGCTCGCGCCGCTCTCGACGAGCTTCGAGGAGGTGCATCGCGGCCTCGACGTCACGCGCGAGGTGCTCCGCGAGGTCCTCGCCGAGCGCGCGGGGCTGGGTTAGGTCGCGCGGGACGCGTCGGCACGGTGGCGTTCACGGCCGGCGCGGCGGTCGCCCGCGAGCACCGCAACCACCACCGCGAGCGCGAGTCCGGATTCGGACAGTGCCGAAAGCCAGAGTTCCGGAGCCGTCAACAGCAGCGTCAGTCCCAGCACCACGTGCATGCCGCCGAAGGCGAGCACGAGCGCCCGACCCGCCGCCACCTGCCCGCGCCGCACGAGGGCGATCCCGATGACGGTCGCGATCCCCATCAGCATGTTGTACACGCCGACGTTGCGAGTCCAGAGGGCGACGGCATCGTATTCGCCCGGTTCGATGAGGAAGATCGGGTAGAGCGCCGCGCTGCGGAAAAAGAAGGTCTCGAGCGCGCCGACCACGATCAGGGTCAGCGCCATGAGCCCGGCGAGGACCTGCGCGGTGAGGGTCATAGGGCGGATGATCCTCGCCCACCGGGTCGCCCGCCACCCCCGAACGGGGTGCACGGGCGTCGTTACGCGGTGTCCGCCGACGTGTCAACGGCCTCGACCTCACCGGCCGGACGGACGAGACTGCTCCGGTGGCGCTTCGCAGCATCCGCGGACGCCTCGACCGAAGGAGCGACGAGCATGAGCGACGAGAAGACGACACGCACCGACGCCGGAGCCTCGGGAGCCGAGGACTCGACCACGATGCCCCCGACGCCGCCGATCGGCTCGGAATCGGTGACCGGGACGACCACTTCGGGATCGTCGGGTCCGACCGGTCCGACGGGTTCGACGGGTTCGACGGGTTCGACGGGTTCGACGGGTTCGACGGGTTCGACGGGTTCGAAGGGTTTGTCGAAGGGTTTGAAGGGTTCGACCGCGGCGCCCGCCGGCCCCGGCGAGGACGTCGACAGCGGTGACCGCGAGGCCGTCGACTCGGTCGGCGCCCCGTCGGGCACGCCGATCGGCAAGGCGACGGATGCGGCGGCCGAAGCCGCCCGCACCGCGGCCGCGAAGCTTCGCGAGGCCGCCGACAGCGCCGACCTCGACAAGTTCGCCGAGGACGCCAAGCGCGTCACGGGCGAATGGTCGGAGAAGGTCAAGGAGGAGTACCGGCGCCGGCCCGGCGTCGTGATCGGCGCGGCGGTGGCGGGTCTCGTCGTCCTCGGCATCATCGCGCGAGCGCTCGGACGGCGTCGATGAGCGGCGACGGCCGGGCCGTCGACGGATCTGACGGCATGGGCGGCACGGACGGCACCGAGGGCACCGGCACCTCCACCGGCAGCACCGGGTCGTACGGTCGCCCGGGCAGCGCCTCGCCCGACCCCAAGCAGCCGGTGACGTCGATGGATACGGCCGCGGCGGACGGCGACGCCGAGGAGCACGACGACCCGGCGGCGCACGGCGGACCGGAGCTGCGCGAGCTGCCCACCACGGAGGACGGCGTCGTCGCCGACGACGCCTCGAAGGACCACGGCGTCGGCGGACGCGCGTAGCATGGCCGGATCACCACGCCGACCCCGGGTCGGCGTGAACGCTCCGATGGAAGGGACGGGTCCATGACGGATGCGACGAACCAGCCGAGCGACGAGCTCGACAAGCGGGTGGAGGCGGCCGTCGACGAGGCCAAGACCGCGGCCGATCGGGCCGCACGCGAAGCCGACGCGTCGCTCGAGGCCATGCGGAACGCCGCGGCGGAGGCGGCGGAACGCGGGGCCGCGGCGCTCTCGGATGCGGCCAGCCAGGCGCGTGCGGTCGCGGTCGACGCGCTCGACGACGCCGAGGACCTCTTCGAGGACGCGTCGGACTGGCTCGAGGAGAAGTACCGCGAGAACCCCGCCCTCGTGCTCGGGGTGGCCGTCGCGGCGGGCATCGCGCTCCTCGTGGGCGTCGGCGCCATCGCGCGCGCGATCTTCCGGCGCTGATCCTCACCCGCCGACGGCAGGGCCCGGCATCCCGTCGAGTGCGGCGATCCGGTCGAGCTCGCCCTGGAGCGCGTCGCCGAACACCCGCGCCGACACGGCGTCCGCGTCGCAGTGCACGGCGCAGTGGAGCCGCCCGTCGTACGACAGCGCCGACACCCCCAGGCGGACGTTGCCCTGGATGGGCGCGAGTGGCCACGCCCGCTCGAGCGGGGCGCCCGCGACGGCGAGCGGATGCCGCGGCCCCGGCACGTTCGTCACGAACATCGCGATCAGCCGCTGGTACCGCACCAGTCGGCGGAACAGCACGGTGCCGAACCGGGTACGGGTGAGCTCGTAGGACCCGCGCGACCGCGCGTCCGCCTTCCGCGCCCGAGTCAGGTCGGCGATCCGCCGCACCCTCGTCGACGGGTCCGGTTCTCCGGTCGGCAGGGGGACGAGCATGACGCCCACGGCGTTGCCGGACCGACCCCGGTCGGCGAGCGCGACCGGCACGCTCGCGGGAACGGCGGGCGGCACCGGCTCGCCGCGCTCCCGCAGCGCGGCTTCCGCCGCCGCGACCGCCGCCGCCAGGAGCGCATCGTTCACGGTGCCCCCGGCGGTTGCGGCGCCGCGCGCGAGCGCGTCGAGCGATGCGTCGACGAACGCGACGCCGCGTCGCGGCCCGATCCGCCCGAGCAGCACCGTCGGCGGCAGGACCGGCCGGAACACGGCGGTCGTCCGCTCCCACCCCGAGCCGAGCGTCCGCAACCGTTCGCGCAGGCTGCGACGCGGGCGCGGGGCCGTCGGCGACGCGGCCGGCGCGGCGGCATCCGTCGGCCCCTCACCCGCACCGAGCAGCACCTCGACCAGCCGGACCGCGGCGATGCCGTCGGCGAGCGCGTGGTGGATGCGCAGCACGAGCCCGACCCGCGAGGGCGCCGCGCCGGGTACCACGAGCAGCTCCCACAGGGGCCGGTCCATCGGCATCGGGGTGACCATGAGGCGCGCGCACAGGGCCTCGAAGCCCGCCGGACCGTCGACGGCGTCCAGGAGCCGGACGTGCCGGTCGAGGTCGACCGCGGTCTCGGCCCACACCAGGCGTCGACCCTCCCGGGCGACGCGCTGCGACAGCCGCGCCTCCCGCGGGAGGCGCGCGGCGAATCGGGTGCGCAGGACCGCGAGGTCGACCGTCCCGTCGGATGCGACGACGCCGCCCGGAGCCAGCAGGCCCGCCATGAGGAACGCGTTGACCTGGTCCGGCGCGTCGATCACGATGTTCGACGCGTCGGCCGGTGAGAGCGGCTCGTGCCGCACGCCCACCTCCCCCATCGCCGCAGTCTACGACCGGCGACGACCGGCGGGTCGGCGCCCGGTAGAATCGGAGCGACCCTCACCGTCCCCACCGAACGGAGCACCGCTGTGCCCACCATCGTCGTCGACGTGATGCCCAAGGCCGAACTGCTCGACCCCCAGGGGAAGGCCGTCGCCGGCGCCCTCGCCCGCACCGGGCACGGGTCGATCACCGGGGTCCGGGTGGGCAAGCGGTTCGAGCTCACCGTCGACGGACCGGTCGACGACGCGATCAAGGCCGAGGTGGCGGCGCTGGCCGAGAACGTGCTCTCGAACGCCGTCATCGAAGACGTGGTCGGCATCCACTACGAGCAGTCGAACGCCGAGCTCGCGGCCGAGGCCGCCGATGCGGCATCCGCTCACCACGACGGGTACGAAGCGCCCGCGGGCGAGACCCACTGACCGAGACCCACGGAGGCCCCCGCATGCGCATCGGCGTCATCACGTTCCCCGGCTCGCTCGACGACCGCGACGCCCAGCGCGCGGTGCGCCTCGCGGGCGGCGAGCCCGTCGCGCTCTGGCACGGCTCGCACGACCTCGAGGGCGTCGACGCGCTCATCCTGCCCGGCGGGTTCAGCTACGGCGACTACCTCCGGTGCGGCGCGATCGCCTCGCTCAGCCCGATCATGACCGAGGTCGTCGACGCGGCGAACCGGGGCATGCCCGTGCTCGGCATCTGCAATGGCTTCCAGATGCTCACCGAGGCGCACCTGCTCGAGGGCGGACTCATCCGCAACGACCACGGCGCGTTCATCTGCCGCGATCAGGTGCTGCGCGTCGAGAACGACGACACCGCGTGGACCACCGAGTTCGCGAAGGGCCAGGAGATCACCATCCCGCTGAAGAACGGCGAGGGCGGCTTCATCGCGTCGGAGGAGACGCTCGACCGGCTCGAGGGCGAGGGCCGCGTGGTGTTCCGCTACGTCGGCGTGAACCCCAACGGGTCGCTGCGCGACATCGCAGGCATCACGAACGAGCGCGGCAACGTGGTCGGCCTCATGCCGCACCCCGAGCACGCGGTCGAGCCCGGCTTCGGCCCCGACACCGCGGCCGCGATGCGGTCGGGCGTCGACGGGCTCGGGTTCTTCGCGAGCGTCGTGCGCCGCTCGCTCGTCGAGGCGTAGCCGCTCCGGCCTTCCCGCGGCGCGCCGCGCCCGCGACGCCGGACTCGTTCGCTCGCCGAGGGGACGCGACACGCCGCGGCCCTGCGGGCTCGCGTCCCCTCGCGGCGCGTCGACGGCGCCCGCCGCGACCGACGCCCTTCCCGGAGACGGGAAGGGGGCGAGGTGGCCGCCGGCCACCCCGCCCCTCGTCGGACCGGGACTCAGTACCCGATCGGGATGACGCCGGTGTCGGTCTGGTAGCCGGTGACGGGCGCGTGCGGGATCTCGTCCCAGCGCGCCGGGTCCTCCTGCTGCACCTCACCGGTGGCCATGCCGACCAGCAGCTCGGTCAGCGCCAGCACGTTCTGGCGGATCGACTTGCCGCGCGCCTTCTGGCCGAGGCTGCCGTCGCTCGTGTTGCCGCTGGTCTCGAAGAAGATCGCCGGGTTGCTGTGCCCCTCGGGGTTGAGCCCGTCGTGGTCGAGGCCGAGCATCATCGCCGACACGACGCCGCCCTTGATGTCGATCTCGAGGCTTCCGCCGACCTGGTAGCGGTCCATGTTGATGTAGCCGGCCTTCTGCAGCTCGTCGTAGACGTGCACGTGCATCTGGCGGGTGAGCACGTCGTACTCGCCGCCCTTGATGCCGGGCAGCGTCGGGCCGCCGGGCGCGAGCGAGATGCCGAGCGACAGGGTGACGTCGTCGCCGGTTCCGTACTCGCGCTTGAGGCCCTGGTGGTGGATGTCGATGGCGAACGCCGGGTCGACCATGGTCCAGTACTCGTAGAACGCCTCGGACTCGGCGGCCTCGAACTTGCCCACGCCCCAGTCGCGGTTGAGGTCGATCCGCTTCGACGTGCCGTCCTGCAGGACGGTCTGGCGGATGTTCATCTCCGAGCCGTCGGGGTTGTACATCGGGATCACGTGGAACGTGTACGTCTCGCGGAGGAGCTGCCAGTCTGCCGACCCGTTGGTGCCCATCTCCTTCAGCACGGCGAGCAGCGACTCGGTGCCGTACGGCTCGTTGCCGTGGATGCGGCCCTGCAGCCACACGTGCTCGTCGCCCTCGCCGACGGTCGCGACGTAGAGGTCGCGGCCCTGCTCGGAGGTCGACACGGCGGTGCCCACCTCGGCGAGGGTGAACACGTCGACGTCGAAGCGCGAGGTCTTCTCGAGTCGCTCGAGCTGGGTGATGAGGTCGTCGTAGGTGACGATGCTCGAGATGTTGGTGTTGCCCTCGGGCGACGGGAAGTTGGGCCCAGCGAGCGCGGGCCCGCCCGACGTGAACGGGATGGCGACGGCGAACGCCGCGGCGGCGGCGATGGCGGTGGTGCGGCGGTGGCGGTGCGGTGGCTTCGGGCCGTAGGTCATCGGTGACTCCCCCATGGAACGGACGTGCCGGTGAAGGCGGCACGCGTCCTCGGGACGGCCATCCGGAAGAGGCTTTCCCAAGGACGTGGGCCCGAGCCTACGGACGTGGTCGGCATGGGGGCAAGAGACGCGCGTCCGGAGTCGACCGTCCGCTCCGCACCGATCGTCCAACAATCGGCGCGGAGCGGACGAACCGGGATCCGCGACTAGGCCGCGGCGTCCTCGTCGGCGTCGGGCTGCTGCGGAGCCTCGGCGTTCACGCCCCGGGCGTACGCCTCGCGCAGCGAGGTGCCGAGCTCGGCGTCGACGTTCGTCCAGTACCGGAAGAACCGCTCGCGGATCTCGTCGATCGTGATCGCGTGCGCCTGGCCCGACAGCGTCTCCAGGAAGCGCGCCTTCGCCTCCGCCGAGAACACGTCGCGGTAGAGGGTGCCGGCCTGGCCGAAGTCCGAGTCCTCGGCGCGCAGGGTGTACGCCGTGCGCACGAGCTCGCCGTCGGCCTCCCAGCCGCCCTCGCCCGCGATCGCGGCGTCGGCGACCGGTCCGCCGAACGAGTTCGGCGCGTACACCGGCGCGGTGGGCGCGTTGAAGTGGTAGCGCGCCGCGCCGTCCTGCGAGTAGTTGTGCACGGATGCCGCGTGCGGCGCGTTCACCGGCAGCTGGTTGTAGTTCGTGCCCACCCGGTACCGCTGCGCGTCGGGGTAGCTGAAGACGCGCGCCATGAGCATCTTGTCGGGGCTGATCGCGATGCCCGGCACGGTGTTCGCCGGCGAGAACGCGGCCTGCTCGATCTCGGCGAAGAAGTTCTGCGGGTTGCGGTCGAGCGTGAGCGTGCCCACCGGGATCAGCGGGTAGTCGCCGTGCGGCCACACCTTGGTGAGGTCGAACGGGTTGAAGCGGTAGGTCTTCGCGTCCTCGTACGGCATGACCTGCACGTGCAGGTCCCACTTCGGGAACTCGCCGCGCTCGATGGCGTCGTAGAGGTCGCGGCGGTAGAAGTCGGCGTCGGCACCCGCGATGGCCTCGGCGGTCGGGGCATCCAGGTGGAGGTCGCCCTGCTGCGAGCGGAAGTGGTACTTGACCCAGAACTTCTCGCCGGCGGCGTTGATCCACTGGTAGGTGTGCGAGCCGTAGCCCTGCATCTCGCGCCACGACTTCGGCAGGCCGCGGTCGCCCATGAGGTAGGTGACCTGGTGGGCCGACTCGGGCGAGAGGGTCCAGAAGTCCCACTGCATGTCGGCGTCGCGCAGGCCCGAGCCCGGCAGGCGCTTCTGCGAGTGGATGAAGTCGGGGAACTTGATGGCGTCGCGGATGAAGAACACCGGGGTGTTGTTGCCGACGATGTCGTAGTTGCCCTCGGTCGTGTAGAACTTCAGCGAGAAGCCGCGCACGTCGCGCCAGGTGTCGGGCGAGCCCTGCTCCCCGGCGACGGACGAGAAGCGCAGGAGCGTCTCGACCTCGGTGCCAGGCTGGAAGAGCGCGGCGCGCGTGTAGGCGGACACGTCGTGGGTGACCTCGAACCGGCCGAACGCGCCGCCGCCCTTCGCGTGGACGATGCGCTCCGGGATGCGCTCGCGGTTGAACTGCGCGAGCTTCTCGACGAGGTACCGGTCGTGCAGCACCGTGGCGCCGTCGGCGCCGACGGTGAGCGAGTGCGCGTCGCTCGCGACGGGCGTGCCCGTCTGCGTGGTCGTGACGGGCGGGTTCGCGGGGTTCGACATGTCGTCCTTCTCTCTTCGGTGAACGGATGCCGCGGCCGGGTCGGGACAGGACGTGCAGGCACGACGAGCACCGCCCCGGTCGGGCGGTCGGCGCGCAGGGGCGCCGGGGCGAGCGGATGCCGCCGGACTAGCCGGTGGCCTCCCGCTGGCAGTCGGCGCAGAGGCCCCAGAAGGTGACCTCCGCGGTGTGGATGGCGAAGCCGCCCGCGGTGGACGGCACGAGGCAGGGCGCCTCGCCGACGACGCAGTCGACGTCGGCGACGGCGTGGCAGCGCGTGCACACCACGTGGTGGTGGTTGTCGCCGATGCGGCTCTCGTAGAGGGCGGCAGAGCCGGCGGGCTCGATGCGGCGCAGGAGACCGGCGCCGTGCAGGGCGCCGAGCACGTTGTAGACCGACTGCAGCGGCGTGCCGGGCAGGGCGTCGACCACGCGGGCGTGCACCGCGTCGGCGTCGAGGTGCCCGTTGCCGGTGACGGCCTCGAGCACGGCCAGGCGCGGTGCGGTCACCTTGAGCCCGGCGGCGCGCAGGTGCGCCTCGGCCTCGTCTCGGTGCATCGCGGTCGCCATGCCTCGAACCTAGCAGTTGTTTTGAATGGATCAAAACAACTGAGGCATGCGCACCTCTGCTCAGCGACGGGCGCCGTCGGGGTCCTCGGCGCCGGGCTCGACGACCGGGATCGCAGCCGTGAACTCCGACGCGCGCTGCTCGCCCTCATCGCTGCCCGAGAAGAGCCCGGCGCGCTCGCGCGGCGCGGCGTCGTCGGGGCGTCGGGCCCGCGGCGCGGCATCCGCTCGCCCCTCGTCGGTCGTCGCCTCGCCGGCCTCGCCGAGGAGGACGCGCTGGCGGGGCAGCGCGTCGCGGTCCTGGTCGCGCACCCACTCCACGAGCTCCTCGCGCACGAGGCAGCGCAGGTCCCACAGGGCGGCCGAATCGGCCGCGCTGACCAGGACGCGCACGCGCACCAGCCCGCCGGTCGCCTCGGTGACCTGCAGCACCTTCGTGCGCCCGTCGAAGAGGTCGGTGCCGTCGAGCACGCGGTCGAGCTCCTCCCGCATGGCGTCGGTCGACACCCGCCAGTCGACGTCGAGCTCGACCGAGCCGATGAGCGCACTGCCGTACTTGGTCCAGTTCTGGAACGGCTTCGTCGTGAAGTAGGTGCACGGCAGCACGACCGTCCGCTCGTCCCAGGTCATCACCACGACGTACGTGAGCGTGATCTCGCGGATGCGGCCCCACTCCCCCTCGACGACCACCACATCGTCGACGCGGATCGCCTCGGAGAACGCCAGCTGGACGCCCGCGAACACGTTCGCGAGCACCGACTGCGCCGCGAGACCGGCGACGATCGACGCGATGCCGGCCGAGGCCAGCAGGCTCGCGCCCACCGCGCGCACGCCGTCGAACGTGAGCAGGATCGCCCCCATCGCGACGAGCGCGACGACGACCACCACGAGCCGGCGGACGACCTGCAACTGCGTGTGCACCTTGCGGGCCACCCGGTTGTCGGCGACGCCCACGTCGTACCGGCGTTCGCCGACGTCGGCGAGGAAGAGCAGCACCTGCGCCACGAGCCACGCGCCGGCGCCGATGAGCGCGATGAGCACGGCGTGGTCGACGACCGGCCGCCACGGCTCGTCCGGGAAGGCGAGGGCGATCGCGATCGCGATGCCGCCGATGAGGAGCACCGTGCGGAACGGCCAGCGCGCCCGCCGAATCAGGATGTTCGCCGAACTGCGACGCCGCGCGACCGCACGCACCACGAGCGAGGCGATCGCCGAGACGACGAAGACGGATGCCGCGACCGCGAGCAGCGCGATCGCGAGGACGGCTCCGGGCGGCCAGGTGGCGGTGTCGGGCATGTGGAGACTCCCTCCGGTCGAGGCCCAGCGTAGGCTGCCGACGAGGGGGTGGCATGTCCGATCGATCGAACGGGACCCGGCGCAGGCTTTCCGCACTCTCCGAAGCAGTGGCCTCCCGCCTCTGGCCCATCCCGGCCGCGGCCCTCCTGGTCGGCGTCGCGCTCGGCGTCCTGCTGCCGGAACTCGACCGCGCCGTCGACGAGGAGCTGCCGTCCGCGATCGCGGCCTGGGTCTTCAGCGGCGGCGTCGACGCCGCCCGCGCCGTCCTCACGACCATCAGCGGGTCGCTGATCACTGCGACCTCGCTCACGTTCTCCCTCACCGTGGTCGCGCTGCAGCTCGCGAGCAGCCAGGCCTCGCCCCGGCTGCTGCGACTCTTCGCCTCCGACCCGATGGTCCACTGGACGCTCGCGGCCTTCCTCGGCACCTTCGCCTACGCGCTGGTGGTGCTGCGCACCGTCTCCGACGCGGGCGGGAACCTCGCCGTGCCGCGGATCTCCGTCACGTTCGCCGTGCTGCTCACGGTCGTGAGCATGCTCGTGCTGATCCTCTTCCTCGGCCATCTCGCGCGGATCCTCCGGGTCGACACCATGCTCAAGGACGTGCACTCGGAGGCGTCGCGCACCGTGGAGCTCCTCGCGGAGGACCGGCCGGATGGCACCGAGACGATCCCGACCGCACCGGCGGATCGCCCGGAGCATCGGGTCGTCGCCAACCGGTCCGGCTTCGTCACGTCGATCGACCGGGCCCGCCTCGTCGACCTCGCCGAACAGCACGACGTCGTCATCCGCGAGCGGCTGGCCGTCGGCTCGAGCATCGTGGCGGGCACGCCGATGGCCTCGTGGTGGACGGCCGAGGACGCATCGGCGATCCCCGATCGGGCGGGGGCCGATCCGGTCGGCGATGGCATCAGGAACGCGGTCTCGATCTCGTACGAGCGCACGCCCCGCCAGGACATCGGATACGGGGTACGCCAGCTGGCGGACATCGCGACGAAAGCCCTGTCGCCCGGCGTCAACGACCCGACGACGGCCGTCCACGCCCTCAGCCACCTGGCCGCGGTGCTGGCCGACCTGGCCGAGCTTCCCCCGGAACCGCCGTCCCTCGTGGACGCGGCCGGACGCGCCCGGCTGGTGCCGTGTCGCACCGACTTCGCAGCCCTCCTCGAGACCGCGTTGCAACAGCCGCGACGATACGGCGCCGGCGATCCCGACGTCGTGTCCCGGCTCTACGGGCTCATCGCAGACGTCGCGTGGCGCACTCGCGATGCGGAACGACGTGCAGCGCTGCGAGAGCAGCTCGACCGCCTCTCCGCCTCCGTTGCGCGCCAGGACTACGACGAGGTCGAACGGCGTCGATTCGCCCAGCTCGAGGCCGACGCGCGACGTGTGCTCGACGCGGCTGACGAGCCGACACGGCCCTGACGCTCGGCGCCGGCACGCGAGCACCCGGCACGGCGGCCGGTTCTCGGTGGGCTTCGGGCCCGATCATGGGCGGCCCATAGCGTCCGGGACGACGCTGGTCCGAGGCGGGATCCCGCCCGCCGCGCACCCCGCACACGGAGGAACCCCATGACCGATGGAACCGCGCCCCGGCCGTCCACCCCGGCGGCGCCGACGGCGGCGACGGCGGCGACGGACGCGCGCACGCGTCGAAGGAGGGTTCGGCGCTGACCGAGGGTGAGCAGCGTCCACGTCCGCGCGCCCTTCGCCACCGCGGCGAGGGCGGCGTCGATCTCTTCGCGGCGTTCCAGGGGCAGGGTGTCCGGGGTCACGGCGCTCTCCTTCGCGGCGGTCGTCTCAGCTTACGTCCGGGGCTGCGGCCGCCGTTCGGAGCGGTCACTCGATGTCCGCGCGTCGGAGCCGGTACCGCGCGAGCGGGATCAGGCTCGCCAGCACGAGGGCGGCGGGGACGACGCTGAAGCTCAGGACGATGCCCGCGATCGCCGCCGGCGGCTGCCAGACGAGCATGGCCGCGGTGCGTTCCACGTATCCCGTGGCGGCCAGGACGACCGTGAGCACCGTGGCGCCGAGGGCGAAGCCGGTGGTCTCCCCGGCCGTCCACACGCCGCCGAAAGCTCCGGCGCGCCCGGTCCCGTGTCGAGCGGCGTCGTGACTGATCACGTCGGGCAGCATCGCCATCGGGAGCGACTGCATTCCTGCGTACGCGACGCCGGCGACGGCGACAGACGCGTACAGCCACGCGCCGGGCGCCCAGAGCGCGACGACGGTGGACAGTGCCGCC
>NZ_LQGY01000007.1 GCF_001620055.1 Agromyces sp. NDB4Y10
GGGCGCACGAGCACCTCGCACCGCCCGCGCCCGCACCGGCCGAGCCGGCGCCCGCGCGGCTGCCGGCCTCGGCGATCGCCGCCGAACCGCCCGTCGCGGTGGCGCCGTCGCGCCCGGCGGAGCGTTACGACGCGGGCGTGCCCGTCATCGCGAAGCCGCCGATCCGCAAGCTTGCGAAGGATCTCGGCGTCGACCTGTCGCGCGTCACGCCGACGGGACCGATCGGCGACATCACCCGCGACGACGTGATCCGCGACGCGCAGCAGGCGAGCGTGTTCCGCAACATCCAGACGCCCGAAGCGCCGACCGATCGCGAGACGCGCATCCCAGTGAAGGGCGTGCGCAAGGCGATCGCGCAGACGATGGTCCAGAGTGCATACTCCGCGCCGCATGTGTCGGTGTTCGTCGACGTGGACGCCACGCGCACCATGGAGTTCGTCAAGCGACTGAAGGCCTCGCCGGACTTCGCCGGCGTCAAGGTCTCGCCGCTGCTGATCATGGCGAAGGCGATGATCTGGGCCGCTCGCCGGAACCCCACCGTGAACGCGCAGTGGACGGACGACGAGATCATCGTCAAGCACTACGTGAACCTCGGCGTGGCCGCGGCGACCCCTCGGGGGCTCATCGTGCCGAACGTCAAGGAGGCGCAGGCCATGTCGATGGTCGAGCTCGCCGCGGCGCTCGAGCAGTTGACGCTCACGGCGCGCGAGGGCAAGACGCAGCCCGCCGAGATGCAGGGCGGCACGATCACCATCACGAACATCGGCGTCTTCGGGATGGACACCGGTACGCCGATCCTCAACACGGGCGAGGTGGCGATCGTCGCCCTGGGGACGATCAAGCAGAAGCCGTGGGTCGTGGACGGCGAGGTGCGGCCGCGCTACGTGACGACGATCGGCGGGTCGTTCGACCACCGCGTGGTCGACGGGGACGTGGCGAGCCGGTTCCTGGCGGACGTGGCGTCGATCATCGAGGAGCCGGCGCTCCTGCTCGAGTGAGCCCGGGCTAGAGCCGCAGCTCGTACACCACCGAGTCGTCGCTGCGGGCGACCTCGGCGAGGCCGGCGTGCTCGAGCACCCGGCGGGCGGGCAGGTTGGCGATCTCGCACTCGGCGCGGGCGATCGCCGCCCCGGTCGAACGGATGAGGGCGACCGCCTCGGCGACGACGTCGCGGGAGAGTCCCTCGCCGCGCACGGCCGGCACCAGGCCGAAGCCGAACTCGACCGCACCGCGGTCATCCGGCGGCCCGAACAGGTTGACCCCGCCGATCGCGGCACCGTCCTCCGCTCCCCCGTCGGCGCGCCGCACGAGGTAGGGGCCGAACGGCGCGGGGTCGCCGTTGCGCTGCACGGCGCGCACGTACTCGGCGAGCAGCTCGGGTTCGTCGGTGAACGAGTAGCCGCCCTCCCAGCCGTCGAGCGGGTCGACGTCGCCGGCGAGCAGGCGCTCGGCATCGGAGACGGTGAACGGGTGCAGGGTGATTCGGGCCGTGGCGATTTCCACGGCTGACACTCTGGCACGGACCACCGTCCTTCGGGAAGGTCGTCCACAACCCGGCGTCATGATCCCGCGGCCGGTCTCGGCGGCCTCTTGGTTGTGACAATCATTATCAATAAGCTATCCTCGACTCATGCCCACCGCACCGAATCGTCGTGTCCGCCTGCTCGCGCCCGCCCTCGCCGCGGCATCCGTGACGCTGCTGGCCGGATGCGCCACCGGCGCCGGCGCGTCGGGCGACGGCACGCCGACCGTCGTCGCGACGACCACCCAGGTGGCCGACTTCGCGCGCGAGGTCGGGGGAGGGGCCGTCGAGGTCACGCCGCTGCTCGGTGCGGGCCAGAGCGCGCACTCCTTCGACCCGTCCGCCGCGCAGCTGCTCGCACTGGGCGAGGCGGACGCCCTCGTGGTCAACGGCGCCGGGCTCGAGAGCTGGCTCGATGACGCGATCGCGGCGTCGGGCTTCGACGGCACTCTCATCGACGCGAGCACCGGCATCGAGCTGGCCGCTACCGACGAGCACGCCGACGACGACCACGCCGACGACGCGCATGCCGAGGACGAGCACGCCGACGAGGCCCATGCCGAGGACGAGCACGCCGATGAGGCCCATGCCGAGGACGAGCACGCCGACGAGGCCCACGCCGAGGACGACCACGACCACGGCCACGACCACGGCGAGGGCAACCCGCACATCTGGACCGACCCCGAGCTCGCCGCGACGATGGTCGAGAACATCGCCGATGGCCTGGCCGAGCTCGACGGCGTCGACGCCGACGTGGTGCGCGATGGCGAGGCGGAGTACCTCGACCGGCTCGCGGCGCTCGACGCCTGGATCGAGGAGAACGTCGAGCAGGTGCCCGTCGAGCAGCGGCTGCTCGTGACGAACCACGACGCCTTCACCTACTTCCTCGACGCGTACGACGTGACCTTCGTGGGCAGCGTCATCCCGAGCTTCGACGACAACGCCGAGCCGAGCGCGGCCGAGATCGACGCCCTCGTCGAGCGCATCCGCGAGACCGGAGTCCGGGCCGTGTTCTCCGAGGCGTCCATCTCGCCGAAGGCGGCGGAGACGATCGCGTCCGAGGCGGGCGTGACGGTCTACTCCGGCGACGACGCCCTCTACGGCGACTCGCTCGGCCAGCCGGGCAGCGAGGGCGACACCTACCTGGGCAGCCAGATCCACAACGCGCGGCTGATCCTCGAGTCGTGGGGCGTCGAGCCTTCCGCGCTGCCCGACGTCCTGCGAGGATGACCGCATGAGCGAACCCGGTCCACCACCCGTGCTCTCCCTGACGGGCGCCGCCTTCCGGTACCCGGGAGGCGCCGGGGTGGCCGGTCTGCGGTTCAGCGTGCGGCCGGGCGAGGCCGTCGCCGTGATCGGCCCGAACGGGGCCGGCAAGTCCACGCTGCTGCGCGGCATCCTCGGTCTCGTGCCCCTCGTCGAAGGCGAACTGCGCTTCGGCGACCGAACGGATGCCGCTGACGGCATGATCGGCTTCCTTCCCCAGTCCGCCGAGGTCGACCCCGATTTCCCGATCAGCCTCGCGCAGGTGGTCATGCAGGGCCGGTACCGGCGCCTCGGACTGCTGCGCTGGCCCGGACGACACGACCGGGAGGTCGTCCGAAGCGTGCTCGAGACGGTCGGCCTCGCCGAGCTGGCGAACCGCCGGTTCGGCGAGCTGTCGGGCGGTCAGCGGCAGCGCGGCCTGCTCGCCCGGGCGCTCGCCTCCGAGCCGCGACTGCTCCTGCTCGACGAACCCTTCAACGGGCTCGACCAGCCCAACCGCGAGGCGCTCATCGACACGCTCACGACGCTCAAGGCCGGGGGAGTGGCCGTGATCGTCTCGACGCACGACCTCGAACTGGCGCGCACCGTCTGCGACACCGCGCTCCTCGTCAACGGCGAGCAGGTGGGCTGCGGACGGGTCGACGAGGTGCTCACCCTCGAGAACGTGCAGCAGTGCTTCGACGGCGTGGAGGTCGAGATCGACGAGCACACGCTCGTCGTCCCCGGGCACGAGGGGCATTGATGCCGGTTCGGGAATGCACGCGGGGGAGTGGTCCGCGGTGACCGTCGGCGATGCGCTCTTCGGGGCCTTCGCGCTGCCCTTCATGGGGCGGGCGCTCCTCGTGCTGCTCGTGCTCGCGGTCGTGGCGGGCGTGGTCGGCGTGCTCGTCAACCTGCGCGGCCTCGAGTTCGTCAGCGACGGGCTCACGCACGCGGTCTTCCCCGGCCTCGCGATCGGCCTCGCCGTCGCCGGAACGGCCGGCCTGGTCCCGGGCGCGGCGATCGCCGCTCTGGCCGGCGCGGTCGCCCTCACGATGCTCATGCGGGCCGGCATCGCCTCGGATGCCGCGGTCGCCGTGGTCCTCACGGCGACCTTCAGCGTCGGCGTCATCGTCGTGTCGCGCGGCAGCGACTACGCCTCGGCGCTCGAGGAGCTGCTCTTCGGCCGGGTGCTGACGATCGCGCCCGCCGACGTGCTCCCGCTCATCGTGGTGTCGCTCACCGCCGCGGCGATGGTCGGCGTGACGCTCAAGCAGCAGCTGTTCCGCGCGTTCGACCCGGCGGCGAGCCGCGCGGCCGGCGACCGCGGCCTGGCGCTCGACCTCGTCCTGAACGCCGCGATCGCGCTGGTCGTCGTCGCGGGCGCGAGCACCGTCGGAGCCCTGCTCGTGCTCGCCCTGCTCATCGTCCCGGGCGCGGCGGCCCGGCTCGTCACGCGGCGGCTGTGGTGGCTGTTCCCGGCCGCCGCGGCCGTCGGTGCGGTGAGCGCCTGGCTGGGCCTGGCGTCCGGTTTCGCCATCTCGGTCGGCGCGGGCGTCGACCTCCCCGCGGGGAGCACCGTGGTCGCCGTCTTCGTCGCGGTGTACGCCGTCGTCCTCGCGCTGCGCCTGCTGGCCGACCGGGCGACGCGGCCGAGGGTCGCCCGCAACCGGGTGGCGCCGGCCGCCGCGGGGGAGCGGTGATGGGGTACTTCGAACGCGCCATGCTCGCCGCCGTCGTCATCGGCGCCGGCGCCGGATTCGTCGGCGCCCTCGTGGTGCTGCGCCGTCGCACGTTCTTCGCCCAGGCGCTCACCCACGCGACCTACCCGGGTGCGGTGCTCGCCGCCGCGCTCGGCGTGAGCGTTCCGCTGGGTGCGGCCGTGGCATCCGTCGCCATCGTCGGGGTCATGACCGCGATCGCTCGCGTGCGGCACCAGGGCGCGCAGGTCGCCGCGGGCATCGTGCTGACCGGCGGGTTCGCGCTCGGCGCCCTGCTGCAGTCGATCATCCCGGGCCTGCCGGTGCAGCCCGAGTCGCTGCTCGTCGGGTCGATCCTCACGGTGAGCGACGCCGACATCGTCCTCGCGACGGTCGTGCTCGTGGCATCCGTCGCAATCGTCGCCGCCTTCGGGACGCGGATCGTGTTCTCGACCTTCGACCCGGCCGGATACCGGGCCGCGGGCTTCCGCGAGTGGCCCGTCGAGCTGCTCGTGCTGGGGCTCACCGCGGCATCCGTGGTCAGTTCGCTGCCCGCCGTCGGCGCCATCCTCGCCATCGCGCTGCTCGCCGCGCCCGCCGCGGCCGCGCGGCTCGTCATGCCCACCTTCCGGGGCGTGCTCGTCGTCGCCCCGGTGATCGGCGCCGCGTCGGGCGTGATCGGCGTGCTGGTCTCGCGCTACGCCGCGGTCGCCGCCGGACCGTCGATCGTGCTCGCCGCCACCGCGTTCCTGCTCATCGCGTTGGGCGGCTCCAAGCTTCGGCGACTACCCTCGAGGCGGGCTCCCATCCCCGTGGAGACCGCGGAGGACGCACGGATCGCATGAAACGCAACACCTGGCAGCGCGAAGCGGTGCGCGAGGCACTCGACGCCACCGACGGGTTCATCAGCGCGCAGTCGCTGCACTCGGCCCTGCACGCGAGCGGATCGCCCATCGGCCTCGCGACCGTGTACCGCGCGCTCGGCGACCTCACCGCCAGCGGCGACGCCGACTGCCTGCAGTCGCCCGAGGGCGAGGCGATCTACCGCGCCTGCAGCACGGGCCACCACCACCACCTGATCTGCCGCAACTGCGGGCTCACCGTCGAGATCGCCGCCGACGAGGTCGAGGCCTGGGCCCACCGCGTCGCCGGCGAGCACGGGTTCACCCGGGCCGCGCACGTCGTCGACGTGTTCGGGCTCTGCGCGGAGTGCTCGCGAGCGCTCGACGCCGACCGCTGACGCCGTCGCGACCACGAAATCCCTGATCAGAGGCCCAGCGCGCCCGCTCGGTTTGGGGTGCGGGTCGAAACGTGGATACGGTTGACGACGGTCCAGGACGGACCATGACGCCCAGTCCGCGCCCCTGATCCACCGGCTCACGCCGACGGGATCGGGGTCGTACGGTTCCGCGTGTGGCATCCGATCCCGATGACCGGATGCGCTGGATCGCGGCGCTCGCCCCGGCACCCTGCACCCCCTCGCCGGAGCTCGAAGCCCGCCTCCCGGATCGCACGGAACCCGGCCGTGACCATGAGCACGCTCCTGCGCCGGCCTCGCATCCGGTCGCCTCGGCGTGAGCGTGCAACGGAGTGCCTGCCCCCATGCTCGAACGCCGCACCGTCGAACACCCCGCCGCCCCCGCGGCATCCGTCGCCCCAGCGGCGACCGCCCCCTCGGCGACCGCCGACCCGGCGCCCGCCCCTGCGCCGCAGCCCGACCACGCGCCCGCCCTCGAGGTGCGGGGCCTGACGCGCTTCTTCGGCCGCCGGCCGGCCGAGGCCCTCGCCCGCCTCCGCGCCGGCGCGACGCGTGCCGAGCTCGCCGACCTCGGCACGGCCGCGGTCGTCGACGCCGACTTCGACGTGCGGCGCGGCGAGATCTTCGTCGTCATGGGCCTGTCGGGCTCCGGCAAGTCCACCCTCATCCGCATGCTCAACGGCCTGCTCGAGCCGACCGCCGGCTCGGTCACGGTCATGGGGGAGCCGATCACCGGCGTCGCCCCCAAGAAGCTGCGGGCCGTGCGCCGCGATCACGTGTCGATGGTGTTCCAGCACTTCGCGCTGCTCCCGCACCGGACCGTGCTGGACAACGCCGCCTACGGCCTGGAGATCCAGGGCGTGGATGCCGCGGTGCGCCGTGAGCGCGCCGAGCGCGTGCTCGAGCGCGTCGGCCTCGTCGGCTGGGGCGACAAGCTCCCCTCCGAGCTCTCCGGCGGGATGCAGCAGCGCGTCGGCCTGGCGCGGGCACTCGCGGCCGACACCGACATCCTGCTCATGGACGAGGCGTTCTCGGCGCTCGATCCGCTCATCCGCCGCGAGATGCAGGAGCAGCTCGTCGAGCTGCAGCAGGAGATCGGCAAGACGATCGTGTTCATCACCCACGACCTCAACGAGGCCATGTTCCTCGGCGACCGGATCGCGGTCATGCGCGACGGCCGCATCGTGCAACTCGGCACAGCCGAGGAGATCCTCACCGACCCCGCCGACGACTACGTCGCGCAGTTCGTGCAGGACGTCGACCGGGCGCGCGTGCTCACCGCGGGCAGCGTCATGGAGGCGCCCCGCGCCGTCGTCTCGTCCACTGCCGGTCCGCGCGCAGCGCTCCGCGTCATGCGCGACCTGCAGACCTCGACGGTCTTCGTGGTGGCCCCGGGCCGCCGGCTGCTCGGCATCGCCCAGGACCGCGACGTGCTCCGGCTCGTGCAGCGCGGCGAGAAGCGGCTCGACGAGGCGGTGCGCGACCTCGCGACCGTCGGCGTCGACGAGCAGCTCGCCGACCTGCTCGGCAGCTCGGTCGAGCAGGAGATCCCGCTCGCCGTCGTCGACGACCGGGGGCGCCTCGTCGGCGTCGTGCCGCGCGTGACGCTGCTCGCCGCGCTCGGCAACGTGCCGTCGACGACCGACGAGCTCGCCGCGGTGCCGCCCGCGACGGTGCCGATCGCGGTCATCACCGCGACGCTGCAGCGCACGGAGCCCGTCGAACCCGATCCCGTGCCCGGCCTGGAGGCCGCGATCGCCGCCCCGGATGCCACCGCGATGGAGGGGAGCCGCGCATGAACGAATTCCGCCTGCCCCTGGGCGACGGCGCCGAGGCCGTCATCGACGTCCTGACCGACGCCCTCGCCGGCTTCTTCGCGGTCGTCCGCGCCGTGTTCGCCGGGTTCTACGACCTGGTCGACCTCGTGCTGTCCACGCCGCCGTTCTGGGCGGTGATCATCGCCGTGGCGGCGCTCGCGTGGTTCGCCAAGGGCTGGAAGCTCGCGGTCGGCACGGTGCTCGGCTTCCTCGTGATCGTCGGCGTCGACCAGTGGGACAACGCCATGGACACGCTCGCGCTGGTGCTCGTCTCGAGCGCGATCGCCGTGGCGATCTCGATCCCGCTCGGCGTGCTCGCCGCACGCAACGACGTCGCCTCGCGCGTCATCCGACCCGTGCTCGACTTCATGCAGACGATGCCGGCGTTCGTGTACCTCATCCCGGCGCTGATCCTGTTCCGGGTCGGCGTCGTGCCCGGCATCGTCGCGACGATCGTGTTCGCGATGGCGCCCGGCGTGCGGCTCACCGAGCTCGGCATCCGCGGCGTCGACCGCGAGGTCGTCGAGGCCGGCCACGCGTTCGGCTCGTCGCCGTGGCGCATCCTCCGCCAGATCCAGCTCCCGCTCGCGATGCCGTCGATCATGGCCGGCATCAACCAGGTCATCATGCTCTCGCTCTCGATGGTCGTCATCGCGGGCATGGTCGGCGCGGGCGGCCTCGGCGGCGACGTCGTGCAGTCGCTCACGCGCATCGACGTGGGCCTCGGTTTCGAGGCGGGCCTGTCGGTCGTGATCCTCGCGATCGTGCTCGACCGCATCACGGGCGGACTCGGCGGGCGGGCTCGTCCCCGCACCGGTTCGCGAGCCCGGCGTCCGAAGCCCGCGACCACGGATGCCGCGTCCGAGCCCGCCTCGGCTGCGCCCGCCGCGTCCGAGCCCGCGACGACGGATGCCGCGTCCGAGCCCCCGACGGCTGCGCCCGAGCGCGCCGAGCCGGCCCGCGCCTGACCCCGAGACCCCCGAAAGCCCGACGAAAGGAACCCCCACCCATGCCGCAGCGCCTCACGCGCACCATGCTCGCCCTCGGCGCCACCGCCGCCCTCACCCTGACCGGCTGCTCGGCCGCCGGCCCGGCCGAGACGCTCGAGAACGGCGACGAGAAGGACGTCACGATCGCCGTGTTCAACGGCTGGGACGAGGGCATCGCCGCGAGCGAGCTCTGGAAGGCCGTGCTCGAGGAGCAGGGCTACGACGTCGAGCTCGAGTACGCCGACCCCGCCCCCGTCTACCAGGGCCTCAGCGACGACGACTACGACGTCACGCTCGACACCTGGCTGCCCATCACCCACGCCGACTACATCGAGCAGTACGGCGACGACCTCGTCGACCTGGGGGCCTGGAACGAGGACGCGAAGCTCACGATCGCGGTCAACGAGGACGCCCCCGTGGACACGCTCGAGGAGCTCGCCGCGAACGCCGACGCGTTCGACAACCGCCTCGTGGGGATCGAGCCCGGCTCCGGCCTGAACCGCGTCACCTCCGACGAGGTCATCCCGACGTACGGCCTCGACGACATGGACTACCTCACCTCGTCGACCCCCGCGATGCTCGCCGAGCTCACGGCGGCCACCGGCGCGGGCGAGAACATCGCCGTGACCCTCTGGCGTCCGCACTGGGCCTACGACGCGTTCCCGCTGAAGGACCTCGAGGACCCGCAGGGCGCGCTCGGCGACGCCGAGGGCATCCACTCGTTCGGCGGCAAGAGCTTCGAGGAGACCCACCCGACGCTCGCCGGGTGGCTGAAGGACTTCCAGATGGACAGCGACCTGCTCTACTCGCTCGAGAACGCCATGTTCAACGAGAACGACTCCGACGACTACGGCCCCGTCGTCGAGCAGTGGATCGACGAGAACCGGGAACGGGTCGACTCGCTGACCTCCTGAGCCCCCGTTTCGGCCGGTCAGGGCCGATCTGGTAAGCTCGACGTTTGGCTGGGCGCTTCCACCGCCCAGACCGTGGATGAATCCCCCTGTATCTACCGCGCGAGCGGAGGGGCTCGTCTGCAGACAAGTGACCTTGGGAGGGGCCGTCCGGCCCCTCGGTATTGGAGGAAAGACCAATGGCAGCAGTGTGCCAGGTGACCGGAGCCGTCCCCGGCTTCGGACACAACATCTCGCACTCGCACCGCCGGACGAAGCGCCGCTTCGACCCGAACGTGCAGAAGAAGACGTACTACGTGCCCTCGCTTCGTCGCAACGTCACCCTGAACGTGTCCGCCAAGGGCATCAAGGTGATCGACGCCCGTGGCATCGAGGCGGTCGTCCGTGACATCCAGGCTCGTGGGGTGAAGCTCTAATGGCGAAGCAGCAGGACATCCGTCCGATCATCAAGCTCCGTTCGACGGCCGGCACCGGGTACACCTACGTGACCCGCAAGAACCGTCGCAACAACCCCGACCGCCTCGTGCTCAAGAAGTACGACCCCGTGGTGCGCAAGCACGTCGACTTCCGAGAGGAGCGCTAGGACATGGCCAAGAAGAGCAAGATCGCGCGCAACGAGCAGCGCAAGGCGGTCGTCGACCGCTACGCGGCGAAGCGCGCCGAGCTGAAGAAGACGCTCGTCGACCCGAACGCCACCGAGGAGGCCCGCGAGGCCGCCCGCATCGGCCTGCAGAAGCTGCCCCGCAACGCTTCGCCGGTCCGCGTGCGCTCGCGTGACGCCATCGACGGTCGCCCCCGCGGCAACCTCTCGAAGTTCGGCATCTCGCGCGTCCGCTTCCGCGACATGGCGCACCGCGGCGAGCTGCCCGGCATCACCAAGTCGAGCTGGTAAGCCCGAGCGGCATCCGCTTCCGAGAGGGGCGTCCCGGATCATCCGGGGCGCCCCTCTCGTCGTCTGCGCGCGCGCTGCCGACGGGTCGCCGTGCCCCTCGCCGACGACGCACCGCTTCGGCGACATCCGTCAACCCCCGCCCGAACCACCCGCGAAACCCCGGAAATCCGCGTGTTTCCGCGGGACTCTGCTACATTCGAGGCGGCCTGAACGGCCACGGGGGCGATCGAAGGTCGACTCCGCGTATCCACACGACAGCTGTAGACACACAGCGAAGGTCCGAGGAGGACATTCAATGGCTGACAAGTCGCTCAACAAGTCCGAGCTCGTTGCCAAGATCGCTGCGGCGACGAACCAGAGCCAGAGCACCGTCGACTCCGTGCTGAACGGGTTCTTCGACGCGCTGGCCGACTCGGTCGGCTCGGGCACCAAGGTCTCCATCCCGGGCTGGCTCGCCGTCGAGCGCACCCACCGTGCCGCGCGCACCGGCCGCAACCCGCAGACCGGCGAGACCATCCAGATCGCCGCCGGCAACTCGGTCAAGGTCACCGCGGGCTCGAAGCTCAAGGCCGCCGCGAAGTAACTCGCGCGCGTCCCACGACGCACTCCGAGACTCCCGAAGGGGCGCCCGGTTCCATCCGGTGCGCCCCTTCGGCGTACCCGCCGCCCGAGTGCGCGGAACCGCGACGAGCGCGCGCTGCAGGCGCCGCGCAGTCGTCGCGCATCCGCGCGCTCAGCGCCCTCGCGCACTCAGCGCGGCCGAGGCGCCGGCACCGGGGCGAGCGGATGCCGCGGCGCGGGCGGAGCGCCCGGCGAGACGCTTCCCAGCCCGCGAGACGTAGGCTCGTACGGTGACCCGTTCCGTCCGCGTGCTCGGCCCCGCCGCCCTCGTCGCCGTCGCGCTCGCCGCGATGATCGCCGGGCTGGCATTCGGCGGGGGAGCGGACCCGTACCCGATCCAGGACCCCGGCCCGGTGGCGCGCTGGGGCGTCCCCACGGCGAAGCTGTTCGTGAACCTCGGCGCGGCCGGCATGATCGGCGCGCTGGTCCTCGCGGTGTGGGCGCTGAGCCCGAAGCGGCGCGAGTTCGACCTCGCGCTCGACGTGGCCGCGGCATCCGCTGCCGTGCTCACCGTCGCGAGCGCCGCGACCGGCGTGCTCACCTTCCTGCTCGTGACCGGCGCGCCGTTCGAGCTGAGCGACCGGTTCGGCGCGCAGCTCGGCCAGTTCGCCGCCTCGATCGAGCTGGGACGGGCGTGGCTCACGACGACGCTCGTCGCGGCGGCGGTCACGGTGCTCTGCTTCGCCGTGCGAAACCACACGGCGCTGGTGTTCGTGACCGCGCTCGCGGTGGTGGCGCTCGTGCCGATGGCCCAGCAGGGACACGCGGCGGGCACCGCGGGCCACTCCGAGGCGGTCACCGCGCTCGGCCTGCACCTGGTGTTCGTCGCCGCCTGGCTCGGCGGGCTGCTCACGCTCGTGGTGCTGAAGTCGCGGCTCACGGGCGACCGCCTGCCGATCGTGCTCGCCCGGTACTCGACCGTCGCGCTGGTCTGCTTCATCGTGGTGGCGATCTCCGGGTATGCGAGCGCGGCGCTGCGCATCGGCACGTGGGACCAGCTGATGAGCGATTACGGCCTCCTCGTCATCGGCAAGGTGGCGGCACTCGTCGCCCTCGGCCTGTTCGGCGCGGCGCAGCGGCGCGTGATGATCGGGCGGATGCTGCGACCGGGCTCGGCGCAGGTGGCCCGCACCGAGGCATCCGTCACCCGCACGTTCTGGCTGCTCGTCGTCGTCGAGCTCGCGTTCATGGGGATCGCGTCGGGCGTCGCCGCGGCGCTCGCGCGAACCGCCACGCCCGTCGCCGAGGAGACCTCGGGCGGGCTCGCGCGCACGCCCGCCGAACTGCTGACCGGCGAGCCGCTGCCGCCGCCGCCGGACGCGATCCGGTACCTCACCGAGTGGAGCCCCGACCTGCTCTGGCTGCTCGCGTGCGGGTTCGGCATCTTCTTCTACGTCGCCGGGGTGGTGCGCCTCCGCCGACGCGGCGACGCGTGGCCCGTGTACCGCACGGTGCTATGGGTCGCGGGCATGCTGCTGCTCGCGTGGGTGACGAGCGGCGGCGTGAGCGCCTACGAGGAGTACCTCTTCTCGGCGCACATGCTCGCCCACATGATCCTGACCATGGCGGTGCCGGTGCTGCTCGTCCCGGGCGCGCCCGTGACGCTCGCGGCCCGCGCCATCCGGCCGCGCAAGGACGGCAGCCGGGGCGGTCGCGAGTGGATCCTGCTCGCGGTGCACTCCAAGTTCGCGGGCATCATCGCGAACCCGATCGTGGCGGCCGTGCTCTTCGCCGGGTCGCTGTGGGTGTTCTACTACTCGCCGCTGTTCCGGTGGACCATGGAGGACCACATCGGCCACACCTGGATGGTGGCGCACTTCCTCATCACCGGCTACCTCTTCGTGCAGTCGCTCATCGGCATCGATCCGGTGCCGTACCGCCTGCCGTACCCGTTCCGGCTCGTGCTGCTGCTCGGCACGATGGCGTTCCACGCGTTCTTCGGCCTGTCGATCATGATGAGCTCGGGCCTGCTGCTCGCCGACTGGTACGGCGCGATGGGCTGGGGCACGGATGCGCTCGCCGACCAGCAGCTCGGCGGCGGCATCGCCTGGTCGATCGGCGAGATCCCCACCGTGGCGCTCGCGATCACGGTCGCCATCCAGTGGGCGCGCAGCGACGCCAAGGAGACCAGGCGCCGCGACCGCCACGCCGAACGCACCAACGAGGCCGAGCTCGAGTCGTACAACGCGCAGCTGGCCGCGCTCGCCGTACGCGACGGCAAGGGCGAGTGACGGATGCCGCCGGCTGAGGGTCCCGCGACCGAGCCGGTCCGCCGCATCGTCGTCATGGGCGTCGCGGGCGCGGGCAAGACGAGCGTGGGCGTCGCGCTCGCCGATCGGCTGGGGCTCGACTTCGTCGACGCCGACGACCTGCACCCGCCGGCGTACGTCGAGCGGATGCGCGGGGGCCGGGCCCTGACCGATGCCGAGCGGATGCCGTGGCTCGACCTCGTCGGCGCCGCGCTCGCCGCTGCGCGCGCGCCGGGGGTCGTGGTCGCGTGCTCGTCGTTGCGCCGCGCCCATCGCGATCGGTTGCGGGCCGTGGCGCCCGACACGGCGTTCGTCGCGCTCGAGGGAGACGAGGCGCTGCTCCGCGAGCGCATCGGCGGGCGGGTCGGACACTTCATGCCCGCGACCCTGCTCGCGTCGCAACTCGACGCGTACGAGGCGCCGGATGCCGACGAGCGGGCGGTGCGCGTGGGGGTGACCGGCGGGGTCGACGAGATCGCCGCGACCGCGGCATCCGCCCTCGAGCGGCTGGCGGGCCCCGGCGCTACTTGAGCTGGATCGCGATGGAGCCGTCGGAGCGGACGCGGGCCTCGAGCGCGAGCATGAAGCCCTCGTCCTGCTCGAAGTTGTAGAACGTGCCGTCGAACAGCGACTGCGCCTCGAACGCGACCCGGGCGACGCCGGGCGTGGGCGGCATCTCGAACGCGGCCTCGCCGGGCACGAGCGTCACCGCGGGCGATTCGACGATGGTCCAGACCGGTTCGGTCACCACGCGGTCGTCGACGTCGACGCCGAACGGGCAGCCGGCCGGCTTGAGCACGGGCTGGGTCGCGCACTGGTCGACCAGGTACTCGTCGACCTTCGCCTGCACGCGCTCGACGAACTCGTCGGTGGGGAGCGCGTCGACCCGAACCTCGGCGGGCGTGCCGGGCGTCGTCGCGAGCGGGGTCGGGACGGCCTCCAGCAGCGTCGACTCGTACCCGAACTCGTAGACGGCGGGCGCGACGGCGAGGTACGGCGCCTGCTGCGTGAACGCCAGCAGCTCGTCGCCGGTCTTGTTGGCGCGCGTGTCGAGTGTGAGCGAGCCCACGGTGAACATGGGGCTGTGCGCCGCCGTGACCTGCACGACGGTGAGCGGGCTCGTGGCGAACTCCCACCGGTTGAGCACGCCGTAGAGCGGTTCGATCGGCTTCACCTCGAACGTCGTCTCGACGATCGACGACTCGAGCCGGTAGCTGACGGTGACCGTGCGCGCGCCCTGGTCGCCGGAGGGCTCGTCGCCGAGCACCCGCACGTCCTCCGGACCGGACCGCAGCACGCCCGAGCGCAGCATGGCCGTCGAGACGTCCTCCGGCAGGCCGGCGCCCGCGAGGTCGGCGGGATCGAGCCGGACGCCGGGGGTCGCGGCGGCGCTCACGATGTCGTCGCGCGCGATCGCGTCGAGGTAGCGCTGCACGAACGCCGACGCGCCGTAGAGGCTCTGGTTGAGGCCGCCGAGGGCGGCGAGCATGGCGCCGCCGAGCAGCACCGAGAGGCCCGCCCACCCGGCGATCGCCGCCGGTGACAGGCGCCCACCGCGTCTGCCCGAGCTCCCCACCCGGCAAGTCTAAACAGGGTCGGCCGGGCGCCCGGGTTGTCCACAGCGCAACGCGCCCGTGAACGGATGCCGCGGCGGCGGGCGCCGCGCCCGATGCGCCGGTCTACAGTGAAGACGCCGACCCGCCGCGGTGGCGCCCGCGGCGCGGCATCCGTCACCCCACCCGCCCCGGAGGACCACCCGTGCAGCCTGTGACCCTGACCGCCGAGCAGCAGGCGGTGTTCCGGGCGATCGAGCACACGCGCGAGCACGTGTTCGTCACCGGTCGCGCGGGCACGGGCAAGTCGACGCTGCTGAACCACCTGAACTGGAACACGTCGAAGCAGATCGTGATCTGCGCGCCGACGGGGGTCGCGGCGCTGAACGTCGGCGGCCAGACGATCCACTCGCTGTTCCGGCTGCCGATCGGCGTCGTCGCAGACACCGAGATCGACCAGAACGACACGGTCCGCAAGATCCTGAACGCGATGGACACGCTCGTGATCGACGAGGTGTCGATGGTGAACGCCGACCTCATGGACGCGATGGACCGCTCGCTGCGCCAGGCCCGGCAGCGGCCGCACGAGCCGTTCGGCGGCGTGCAGGTCGTGCTGTTCGGCGACCCGTACCAGCTCGCGCCCGTGCCCGGCTCGGGCGACGAGCGGCGCTACTTCGCCGACACCTACCGCTCGATGTGGTTCTTCGACGCGAAGGTGTGGCAGGAGGCCGACCTGCGCATCTTCGAGCTGGGCGAGATCCACCGGCAGCACGACGACGCGTTCAAGCACATGCTCAACGCGGTGCGGCACGGCATGGTGACGGCCGAGATCGCCGGCGTGCTGAACGACACGGGTGCGCGGCGCCCGCTGCCCGAGCAGGGCGCCATCACGCTCGCGACCACGAACGAGACGGTGAACCGCATCAACCGCACGGCGCTGCACCGGCTGCCCGGGCACTCCCTCGCCAACGAGGCCGACGTGAACGGGGAGTTCGGCGGCCGCGGCTACCCGGCCGACGAGAAGCTCGAGCTGAAGGTGGGCGCGCAGGTGATGTTCCTGCGCAACGACACCGGCGGCTGGGGCGAGGCGCCGCGGTGGGTGAACGGCACCATCGGCACGGTCACGTCGCTCGACCGCGAGGTGCGCGTCGAGGTCGACGGCGAGGAGCACGAGGTCGAGCCGGCGACGTGGGAGAAGTACCGCTACACGTGGGATCCGGTGGCGAAGAAGCTCGAGCGCGAGATCGTGGCCGAGTTCACGCAGTTCCCGCTGCGGCTCGCCTGGGCGGTGACGATCCACAAGTCGCAGGGCGCGAGCTACGACACCGCCATCGTCGACCTGGGCTCGCGCGTCTTCAGCCCGGGGCAGACGTACGTGGCGCTGTCGCGGCTGACGTCGCTCGAGGGACTCTACCTCGCCCGGCCGCTCGTGCCGCGCGACATCATCGTCGACCGCGACGTCGAGCGGTTCATGTCGGGCGCGGCGCGCGACCTCGGCACGGCCGACGAGCTGCCCGCCTGAGCCGCGGCTCGACGCGGGCGGGCTGACGTGAGGGAGCGGCCGGGGGCGTCATCGCCACGCACCCCCGGCCGCCGTCGGAGCGGGTCAGTGTCGGTGACCCGGGTCGTGGGCGCCGTGCTCCCCGTGGGGCACGGCGAGTTCGCCGGCTTCGGTGGCCGCGAGCGCGGGCGTGGCGAGGGCTGACACGAGCGCAGCGCCGACCGCGAGCCCGATGAGCCCGAGCCGGGGGTGCGCCTCGGCCGAGGCCCGGGCGTCCGCGGCGGCCGTCCGTCGGCCGCGGCGGCGTCGCAGGTCGAGTGCGACCGACAGCGCGACGGTGGCGA
>NZ_LQGY01000008.1 GCF_001620055.1 Agromyces sp. NDB4Y10
GAGTCGGACGGCACCGTCACGGCGGGCAACTCGTGCGGGTTCTCGGACGGCGCCGCCGCGATGGCGGTCACGACCCCCGAGGTGTCGCGGGAGCTCGGTCTCCCGGCGCTGCGCGTGCGCGCGGCGGCGGTCGCGGCGGGCGACCCCGCGCTTCCCGGCATCGGCGCCGCCCCGGCCGCCCGTGCGGCGCTGGACCGCGCCGGCCTCACCGTCGCCGACCTCGGCTTCGTCGAGATCACGGAGGCGTTCGCCGCGCAGCTGCTCGCGGTGAGCGACGACCTCGGCCTCGATGAGGCGACGATCTCCGCCGACGGCGGCGCGATCGCGCTCGGTCACCCCTGGGGCGCATCCGGCGCCATTCTCCTCGTGCGCCTCGCCGCGCGCATGCTCGACGGCGACGCCGACGGCCGCGCCGGGCTCGCCGCGTGCTCGATCGGCGGCGGACAGGGCATCGCGATGATCGTGGAGCGGGCGGCATGAGCGGCATCCGGTTCGAGGACGTCAGCCACGACTTCGGCGACGAGCGCGTCGTCGACCACGTCACGCTCGAGCTGACCGAACGGCGGGTCGGCATCGTCGGCGCGAACGGCTCGGGCAAGTCGACGCTCGCGCGCATGATCAACGGGCTTGTGACGCCCACCGAGGGCCGCGTCGAGGTCGACGGCCTGGACGTCGCCAGGCACGGCCGGGAGGTGCGTCGCCGCGTCGGCTTCGTCTTCACCAACGCCGACACGCAGATCGTCATGCCCACCGTGCGCGAGGACGTCGCGTTCACCCTGCGGCGCCACCGGCTGAGTCCGGCGGATGCCGCGGCCCGCGTCGAGCGGACCCTGGACCGGTTCGGGCTCGCCGACCTCGCCGACCGGCCGGCGCACCGGCTCTCCGGCGGGCAGAAGCAGCTGCTCGCGCTCGCGGCCGTCCTCGTCGGCGAACCGTCGATCGTCGTCGCCGACGAGCCCACGACGCTGCTCGACGCGCGCAACGCGCGCCGCATCGCCGAGCACTTCGAGACGCTCGACGAGCAGCTGGTCGTCGTCAGCCACCAGCTCGAACTGCTCGAGTCGTTCGACCGGGTCATCGTGATGGAGGGCGGCCGCGTGATCGCCGACGACGAGCCGCGCCCGGCGCTCGACGCGTACCGGGCCCTGATCGGGTGAGCGGCGCATGATCGGCGTCTTCCATCCCGGCACCTCGGTGGTGCACCGCGCGCCCGCGCTGGTGAAGCTCGGGCTGCTGGCCGTCATCGTGACCACGGTGGCGCTGCTGCCGTCGCTTCCGGCCCTCGGGGCGGCATCGGTCGTCGTCGTCGCGCTGTTCGCGCTCGCGCGCGTGCCGTTCCGCGTGGCGTGGCGGCAGGTGTCGCCGATCCTGTGGATCCTCGCGTTCGCGGTGCCCGTGCAGTGGATCTTCGCCGGCTGGGAGGCGGCCGCGACCATGGGCGTGCGGCTCGTGCTCGCCGTCGCGCTGGCGGCCGTCTACACGCTCACGACGCCGGTCACGGCGACGCTCGACGCCATGCAGGTGCTGCTGCGACCGTTCCGCCGCTGGATCGATGCCGACCGCGTCGGCCTCGCGCTGGCCCTGGCGATCCGCTGCGTGCCCCTGCTCGCCGACCTCGTGCGCGAGGTGCTCGACGCGCGCAAGGCGCGCGGCGCCGAGGGCTCGCCGACGGCGTTCGCGGTCCCCGTGATCGTGCGCGCGCTGCGCACCGCGGATCACCTCGGCGAGGCGCTCATGGCGCGCGGCGTCGACGACTGAGCGGATGCCGCAGCCGGGCCGGCCGGCGTCTCGACGCACCGGTCCGCCCGTGTCGCCGGTCTGCGCCAGACTGGTCCTCGCCCTGCCGACCCGAGGAGACCCGCACCGACATGATGGGTGTCACCCATGCCACCAGCGGCGCCGCCGCGTGGATCGCGATCACCAGCACGATGCCCGTCATCACCTTCGGAACGTACCCGCTCGATCCCGTCGGCGTGCTCGCGGGCACGGCCGTGTGCGCGGGGGCGGCGCTGCTGCCCGACGCCGACCATCACAGCGCGACGATCGCACGATCCGTGCCGGTGCTCGGGCGCCTCGCGACCGGGACGGTCGGGGTGTTCGCGGGCGGCCACCGCCAGGGCGCGCACTCCGCGATCGCGATCGGCGTCGTCGCAGCGGCCGCGTGGGCGCTGACGCTGCTCACCGTCCCCACCGAGGCGTTCGGCACGATCGCCGTCGGCGCCGGCATCGGCACCGCGGCCCTCACCGCGTTCGGCCTCAAGGCCCGGCGGTACGCGCCGTCGTGGCCGGTCGCGTGGCTGCTCGGCGTGCTGCTCGGGGCGTTCATCGTCGTGTTCGCGCCCGACCAGGTCGGATGGTTCCCGCTCGCCGTCACGGTCGGCTTCGTCGCGCACCTCGCCGGGGACTTCCTCACGACGGGCGGGTTGCCGGGCCTGCTCTGGCCGTGGGTGCTGCGGCCGCCGGAGCAGCTCCGGCCCGTGCCCGTGATCAACCGCATCTGGTTGCCCAACGGCTTCGTCGCCCTGCCGGTGCTCGGCGACACGGGTTCGTACCGCGAGGCCCTCTTCGGTACGCTGCTCGCGCTGTACTGCTTCGCGGGGTTCGCGCACGAGGGGCTGGTGCTCGCCGGCGTCGACCTCCTCGCCCTCCTGGCGACGGACGCCGCGAACCCGACCGGAGGCACGCCATGACCGACCCGCAGCCGCACACCACCCGCATCGGCATCGAACCGGCGGCATCCGCCGCCGACGCCGAGCTGGTCGAATCGATCGCGGACCTCGTCAACCGCGTCTACGACGAGGCCGAGGCGGGCCTCTGGCTGCCGGGTGCGGAGCGCACGACGCCCGACCAGGTCGCCGAGCTCGTCGCTGCGGGACAGATCGCCACCGCGAGGGAGCACGACCGCCTGGTCGGGGCGGTGCGCGTGCACGCGCTCGACGACGACCTCGCGGAGTTCGGCATGCTCGCCGCCGACCCCGACCGACGCGGGCTGGGCATCGGCCGCGACCTCGTCGCGTTCTCCGAACGTCTCGCCGCGGGGCGCGGCGCCCGGACGATGCAGCTCGAGCTCCTCGTGCCCGTCTCGTGGGCCCACCCGTCGAAGGAGTTTCTCCGCGCCTGGTACGAGCGCCTCGGATACCGGGTGGTGCGGACCGGCGACCTCGCCGAGCTGCACCCCGAGCTCGCGCCGTTGCTCGCGACCGAGTGCGACCTGCTCGTGTTCCACCGGCCGCTCGCATCCGTGCGCTGAGGCCGGGCGGCCGTGCGCTGACGCCGTCGAGCCGCGAGCGGCGTCCCCGGACGCGAAAAAGCCCCGGATGCTGGCGAGAGCATTCCGGGGCTGATCCGTGCACCCCCAGGGACTTGAACCCTGAACCCACTGATTAAGAGTCAGTTGCTCTGCCGATTGAGCTAGAGGTGCGTTCCGGCGGGATCTGCATCAACCCCGAACCGAGGAACAACGGTATCAGATGGGCCGCTCCAACGCGAATCGGGGCCGCTCGGGCGCGTCGCGCGTCGAACCCGACGCGCAGCCGCGCACGGATCGGCGTTCCGCCGCGGCATCCGTCGGCGTCTCGCGCCGCGATTAGGCTGGCCGGGTGACGGATGCCACGACCCAGCCGGAACCCCACGACCCCGCCCGCGACGGGGTCGACCCCGACGTCGAGGCGCTCGCGCTCGACAACGACCTCGCGCTCGCCCTCGAGCTGGCCGACCTCGCCGACGCGGCGGCCATGGACCGGTTCCGGGCCGTCGACCTCCGCGTCGACACGAAACCCGACCGCACCTTCGTGACCGAGGCCGACCTCGCCGTCGAGCGCGCCGTTCGCGACCTGATCGCCGAACGACGACCCGGCGACGGCGTCCTCGGCGAGGAGTACGGCACGCAGGGCTCCGGATCGCGCCAGTGGATCGTCGACCCGATCGACGGCACCTCCAACTTCCTCCGCGGCGTCCCGGTCTGGGGTGCGCTCATCGCACTCACGGTCGACGGCGTCCCGGTCGTGGGCGTCGCGTCGATGCCCGCGCTCGGCCGTCGCTGGTGGGGCGCGCAGGGCCTCGGGGCGTTCACCACCGATGCGCCCGGCGCCGAGCCCCGCGCGATCCGGGTGTCGGAGGTGTCCGAGCTCGCCGACGCCTCGCTGAGCTTCCAGAGCATCGCCCAGTGGCGCGACGCCGGTCAGCTCGAGGCGCTGCTCGCCCTCGGCGAGCGGGTCTGGCGCGATCGCGCGTACGGCGACCTCTGGTCGTACTGCCTCTTGGCGGAGGGGCTCGTCGACGTGGTGGCCGAGTTCGACCTGAAGCCTTGGGACATCGCCGCGGCGGTGCCGATCGTCGAGGCGGCCGGCGGCCGGGTGACCTCGACGGCCGGCACGGACCTCGGCGACGGCAGCGTGCTCGCCACGAACGGTCGCCTGCACGACGCGGTGCTGGGCGTGCTCGATCGCGGCGCGGCATCCGCCGACTGACCCGCCCGGCACCTGAACCCGCACGCGATCGACCGACCGGAGGCCGCCATGGAACTCTGCATCTTCACCGAACCCCAGCAGGGCATGAGCTACGACGAGCAGCTCGCGCAGGCGCAGGCGACCGAGCGGCTCGGGTTCGACGGATGGTTCCGCAGCGACCACTACCTGCGCATGGGCGACGGCTCGCCGCTGCCGGGCCCGACCGACGCCTGGACGACGCTCGCCGGGCTCGCCCGCGAGACCAGCCGCATCCGGCTCGGCACGCTCGTGTCGTCGGCGACGTTCCGGCACCCGAGCGTGCTCGCCATCCAGGTCGCGCAGGTCGACGCGATGTCGGAGGGCCGCGCCGAGTTCGGCCTCGGCACCGGATGGTTCGCCGAGGAGCACCGCGCGTACGGCATCCCGTTCCCCGACCGCCGGTTCGGCCTGCTCGAGGAGCAACTCGCGATCGTCACCGGGCTGTGGTCCACGCCGGTCGGCGAGACGTTCTCGTTCGCCGGCGAGCACTACGAGCTCGACGCCGCTCCCGCCCTGCCGAAGCCCGTGCAGGCCCGCATGCCCGTCATCGTCGGCGGCGGCGGTCCCTCGCGCACGCCCGCGATCGCCGCGCGGTACGCGACCGAGTACAACCGGGGCTTCGTGGGCGAGGACGAGATCGCGGTCGCGTTCGCGCGCGTGCGGGCCGCCTGCGAGGCGGCCGACCGCGATCCGGCGAGCCTGCGCCTCAGCGTGGCGCTGCCGACGGTCGTGGCGACGGATGACGCCACCTACCGCCGTCGGCTCGACGCGATCGGGGCCGACCCCGCGACGTTCGCCGAGGTCAACGTCGCGGGCACGCCCGAGCGGGCCGTGGAGAAGCTGCAGCGCCTGCGCGACCTCGGCGCCGACCGCGTCTACCTCCAGCTCGTCGACGTGCGCGACCTCGAACACGTGGAACTCATCGGCGCCGAGGTGCTCCCGCACCTGCGTTGACGTGCCGTCCGGCGTCACGAGCGGTGACGCGGAGCCTCGCGGAGCGTACCCTTGAGATGAGGGCCGGGGGGCCTCGATGGGGGAAGAGCCGGTGGTGGGGCGGAGACGTCATCAGGTCGAGGACCAGCGACCGCTGGGTCCTGACGACGACCCCTACCTCGCCTACCTCCAGTGGCGCGAAGAGCGCGAGGCGGAGGCCGCCGCGGCGCGCGCCGCCGCGGGCGAGCCCGAGCCCGAACCGCAGGAGGCGGAGTCGGTCTTCGCGGGGCGCACGGGCCTCCGCTCGCTGATCGGGCGTCTCTCGGCACGGCGTCACGTCAACGGCCGCGACTGAGGCGCCGGCCGCCCTCCCGGAACCGGTGGCGTGCCGCTAGGCTGGCGCGGCCGCACCCGCACGGACGGCGGCTCACCCTCTCGAGACAGGAACCGAATTGCCCTCCATCGTTCGCGTCGCGCGCCCTGCCGTGATCGCCGCCGCCGCCCTCCTCGCCGCGTCGCTCACCGGTTGCGGTGCGATCGGCGACCTGCTGTCGGGACCGGCCCAGCCGGAGCGGGACGAGACCACCCAGGAGATCGTCGAGTCGGCCGACGCCGACGTCTTCGCGCTGCGCGTGGGCGACTGCCTCAACATGATCGCGGCCGACGAGGTGGAGACCGTTCCGGTCGTCCCCTGCGGGGAGCCGCACAGCGACGAGGTGTTCCACGAGTTCCAGATCCCCGACGGCGAGTACCCCGGCGACGATGCCGTGATCGCCGCCGCCGAGGAGTCGTGCCTCGCCGCCTTCGAACCGTTCATCGGACTGCCGTTCGAGCAATCGACCCTCGACGTGTCCTGGTACGTGCCCACGCAGCAGTCGTGGGAGGGCATGGACGACCGCACGGTGTCGTGCATGGTCTCCGACCCGGCCGGCGAGGTCACGGGCACGCTGAAGGACGCCCAGTACTGACGCCGGACACGACGAAGGCCGCCCCCTCGGGGGCGGCCTTCGTGCGGCTGACTTCACGTCGTGCGATGACGGCCGATGGTGGAGATGGGGGGAATTGAACCCCCGTCCATCGCTGTGATTCCACGCCTTCTCCGGGCGCAGCCTGTGCAAGCGTTCTGCTCGGCCCCGACCTTTGCCACAGGCACCCAAGTCGACAGGCCCAGCCTGAGTAAAGTCCCGCACGTCGCTCAGGCGACGACGCGCAGCAAGTTCCCTAGATGACGCCAGCGACCGGGTCGGGAACGCACCCGGGCTGACGGACTATCGGGCTCGCTTAGGCAGCGAGGGCGAAGTCAGACTGCTTCTTATTGGCAGTTATTGTTTTGCAGAGAGCGTTAACGAGATAACCCTGCATCCTCGGCCCGCTTCTCGTGGGTTCGCAGGCGATGTCGAAACCGATCATCCCCATGTGTCGCCGCCCGACCTGGGTCGGATCGACGGGCCGTCAATCGCACGCTGTGGAGTTGCCATGCCCGGGCGGCGAGGCGTTGAAGCGCCCGTCACCCGGCCTTACAGTCTAGAACAGGCGCGGCCGCTCCGCCATTCCCGAGCGGAGTTCTTGGAGGAACCGAATGGCCACGGTCATCGCCGTCAGCGGACGCGCCGAGGTGCGCATCGAACCCGAACTCGGGGCGGTGTCGCTCACCGTCGGTTCGTCCGGAGGGGACCGCGAGCCGCTCCTGCACGACGTCGCCGAGGCGCACGAGCGCCTCCTGGAGGACGTCCGGGAGCTCGAGGCCTCGGGCGTGCTCGACACGTGGTCGGCTGGCCAGTTGCGCGTGTGGTCGCACCGCCCGTGGAACGCCGAGGGCCGGCAGCTTCCGCTCGTGCACCAGGCCAACGCCGATGTCGAGGTCGTGTTCAGCGACCTGTCGGCGCTCGGCGGGTGGCTCGGCCGGGTGACCGGCGCGCCGCACCTCACGCTCGGCGGCATCGAGTGGCGGCTGACGGATGCCACGCGCGACCGCGTGCTCGAGGAGGCGCAGCGCGCCGCGGTCGCCGACGCCGTGCGCAAGGCGGCCGTCTACGCAGAAGCGCTCGGACTCGGCGCGCCCGTCGCGATCGAGCTCGCCGACAGCGGCATGCTCACCACGCCGCAGCCGATGCCGCGACCGCACCAGGCCGTGATGATGCGGGCGATGGCGCTGGACGGTGCGCCCGAACCCGAGATCGCGCCCGCGAAGCTCGTCATCGAGGCATCCGTCGACGCGCGCTTCCACGCCGAGTAGGCGCGAGCAGCGAGGTCGGCCCGACGCACTCGGGCGCGGTCAGCCGCGCTCGATGAGCAGCGACTCGAGCGCGTCGAGTTCGGCTCGCGAGAGCCCCGAGGCGAGCAGGTAGTCGCGTGCCGTTCCGTGCCGGCGCTCGACCTCGTCGAGGGCGACCTCGATCGCCTCGCGCGGGCTGCCGCCCATGAGCGCGCGGAGCTCGGGGGTGTCCGGGATGCCGTACCGCCCGATGAGGGCGACCATCTCCTCGAGCCACTCCCCCGCCAGGTGCGTCTCGGTGAGGATGTAGTCGGCGATGACCGCCTCGCGGTCCACGCCCGCGGCGAGCAGGGTGAGCGCGACGACGATGCCGGTGCGGTCCTTGCCTGCGGTGCAGTGCACGAGCACGGCCCGGTCCCCCGAGGTCGCGATCTCGCGCACGGCGTCGACGACGATGGGCGCGTGCGTGGTCACGATGCGGTGGTAGAGCGCCTCGAGCGAGATCCCGTGCTCGCCCTGAGAGGCCCCCGAGCCCTCGAAGACGGGCAGGCGGCGCACCTCGACGTCGAGCCCCTCGAGGTCGTCGGGCATGAGCCGGGCCTCGTTGTCGTCGCGCAGGTCGATGACGACCCCGACGTCGAGCCGTCGGAGCGCCTCGCGGCCCTCGTCACCGAGGCGGTGCAGCCCGTCGGATCGGTAGAGCACGCCGCGGCGCACGCTCCCACCGCGCGCCGGCAGGCCGCCCACGTCGCGGAAGTTGTACGTGCCCGGCACCGGGATGCGCGTCGAGATCTCCACGGATCGGAGCCTACCCTTGGGTGTCCTACCGGCGGCTGGGAGTCCGCGGAGCGGACCGGCGAAGCGACCTCACTCGCCGAGGTGGCGCCGCGACGCGATCGCGCGCGCCGCCTCGCGCTTGTCCTGCTTCTCGCGGAGCGCCTGGCGCTTGTCGTACTCGCGCTTGCCCTTCGCGACCGCGATCTCGACCTTCGCGCGGCCGTCGCTGAAGTACAGGCGGAGCGGCACGATCGTGTAGCCGCCCTCCTTGGTCTTGTGGCTGATCTTCACGATCTCGTGCTTGTGCAGCAGCAGCTTGCGCTTGCGCCGGGGCGCGTGGTTGTTCCACGTGCCCTCGGTGTACTCGGGGATGTGGACGGCGTCGAGCCACATCTCGCCGCCGTCGATGAAGGCGTACCCGTCGACGAGCGACGCACGCCCCTGCCGCAGCGACTTCACCTCGGTGCCCGACAGCACGATGCCGGCCTCGTAGGTGTCCTCGATGGTGTAGTCGTGGCGCGCCTTGCGGTTGGTCGCGACGACCTTCTCGCCCTGCTCCCTCGGCATGGCGCGCTCCTCTCCTGGCAGCGTTCGAACAGCGGATGCCGCCGGCGTCGGCCGGCAAGCCCTTCAGTCTAGTCCGCCCCGCGGCATCCGCTCACCGTCGGCCGGGATCACACCCGGAGGTACCGCCCGATGGCGATCGCCGCGGAGATCGCCGCGAGCAGCACGCCCACGCCGATGAGGAGCGGCACCACGAGCAGCGCATCGCCCAGCCCCACGAACGTGAACGAGAGCGTCTCGGCGAGGTAGCCCTGCACGAAGAAGTACACGATGGCGACGACCGCGCCGCCCGCGAGGAGCGAACCGATCAACCCGGCGAAGATGCCCTCGAGCACGAACGGCGTCTGGATGAAGCGGTTGGACGCGCCCACGAGCCGCATGATGCCGAGCTCCTTGCGCCTCGAGTACGCCGACAGCCGGATGGTCGTCGCGATGAGGAGCGCGGCTGCGATGAGCATCACCCCGGCGACGGCCACGGCCGTGTAGCTCGCCACGTTCAGCACGTTGAAGATCTGGTCGAGGTAGCGGCGTTGGTCGACGACCTGTTCGACGCCGGCGAGCCCCGCGAGGCTCTCGACCAGGACGTCGGACTGCGACGGGTCGACGAGGTTCACCCAGAACGTCTCGTTGAGCACGTCGGGCGTGACGTAGTCCGCGGCGGGCGTGCCCTCGAACTGCTCCTGGAAGTTCTCGTACGCCTGGTCGCGATCCTCGAAGTAGTACTCGTCGATGAACGGCGACAGCGTGGCGCCCGAGAGCTGCGCCTCGACGGCCTCCTTCTGTTCGGGCGTCGCCTCGCCGTCGATGCAGCCCGCGGCCGTCGACACCGCCGTGCACAGGTACACGGCGACCTGGGCGCGGTCGTACCAGTAGCCGCGCATCTGCTGGATCTGCAGCTGCAGCAGCGCCGCGATGCCGACGAACGTGAGCGACACGAACGTGACGAGCACGACGGAGACCACCATGGTGGCGTTGCGGCGGAGACCGTTGGCGGCCTCTCCGAGCACGAGTCCGACCCTCACTTGACGGGCCCCACTTCCTGGTCGTCGTCGCCGGGTCGCGGTCCGGCGGGGCTGCGCAGTCCGAGGCGCTCGGCGAGCGTGAGGTTCGCCGACTGCCGGCCGCTCACGGGCGGCGCGGGGCGTCCCGGTGGGCCGTCCGCGTCGTCGTCGACGGATGCCGCGGCATCCGCCTTCGCGCGATCGCGCGTGCCCAGCGGTTCGACGGGTGCGGTCGCGGCGGCGGTGATCGCGGCGGCCTCCTCGGTCACCTCGTCGGTCACCTCCGGCTCGACGTAGAGCGGCGGCGCGTCGCGCATCATCTGCGGCGTGACCTTGGGTGCGGCGGCGGTGACCGTCGGCGGCTCCGCCGAGGTCGGTCGCTCCTCGGGCGCCTCCACGGCGGCGGCCGTCTCGGCGGGGGCCTCCGGCGTCGGGACGTCGGCGGCGGACGGCGCCGAGGGCGCGGAGGCGGGCGCGGCGGACGGCGCGTCGACGGGCTCGGCCGAGCGGCGGCGTCCGAGACCGCGC
>NZ_LQGY01000009.1 GCF_001620055.1 Agromyces sp. NDB4Y10
CAGCGTCTCGAGGCCGTCGGCGTCGAGGGCCGCGGCATCCGTCGTCTCGTCGTCGTACAGGCGCACGCGCGACCACAGCGCGAGCGACTCGACCTCGTCGAGCAGCGCATCGGCCTCGAGTCGCCGAGCGAGCGTCGCCGCACGCCGGAGCAGCTCGCGACCCCGCGCCGGCTCGCCGTCGTCGCCGGTCAGGTCGGCCTCGGCGCCGCGGCGGCACGCGTACGCCTCCTCCCATGCGAGGTCGGCGGCCCTGCACGCCTCGGCCGCGGCCGCCCACAGCACGCCGGCGTCGGCCGCACGCCTGGCCCGGGCGCGCTCCGCGGCGGTGAGCGCGTCGAGTGCGACCAGGTCGGCCGGGTACGAGACGCCGAGCGTGCGCGCGAGCACGTGCGGGTGCTCGGCGTCGAGCCGGTCGAGGCGGTCGAGCACCTCGGACGGGTCCTCGTGCCGGTCGCGCGCCTCGTCGGCGAGGTCGGCGAGGGCCCGGACGGCGAGCGGGATGAGCCACTCGCACGAGTTGTCGCCCGCGCGGGCGTCGATGAGCGGCATCACGGCCGCGAGCGCCCCGGCGGGGTCGTTGCGCGCGAACCGGGCGAGCGCCTGCGCGTGCGCCATCGACGATCGCGTGTACGCGGGGGGCTCGTGGAAGCGCTCGACGGCGCGCCTGAGGTGCGCCTCGGCGTCGTCCGCGCGGCCCTGGAACGCGGCGAGCAGCGCCGACGCGGTCCGCAGCCCGAGGTCGATGAAGCGCGGCGGATCCTCGGCGCGCACGTGCCGGAAGGCGGCGCGGGCGGCGGGGATCTCGCCGATCGTGATCCGGGTGCGCGCCTCGGTGAGGGCCACGGTCGCGGTGACGACGTACGGCGCCCCCGCGGCCTCGAGGTCGGCACGGATGGCGCTCAGCGTGCGTGCCGCGGAGCGGTAGTCCGGTTCGGCGTACGCCTCCCAGAACGACGCGAGCATCGCCGACCAGAAGTGCCGCGCGGGCAGCGCGATGGCGCGGGTGCGCTCGGCGAGCTCGCGGGCGCGCGGGAGGTCGCGCATGAGCGCCGCGACCTGGCCGGTCGTGGCGAGTGCGGCCGAGAGCACCTCGGTGTCGCCGAGCGCCGTGGCCCGCTGCACCGCCTCGGCGGCGTGGACCGCGCACGCCGGGTCGCCCTCGAGGATCTCGGCGTGCGCGACCTCGACCATGGCGAGCGCGTACTCGCGGCTGTCGGGATGGTCGGACGCCAGGCGCAGGGCCTCACGGGCCGGGGCGGAGTCGGCGAGGTCGCCGCCGACCCGGAAGCGGAGGTGCTGGCGGCGCAGGAGCAGTGCGGCGACGTGCAGCGGCTCGGTGTCGGCGTCGGCGTCCTCGAGCATCTCGGAGACGGCGGCGTACTCGTCGTCGCTGTCGCCGGCGTCCGCCGCGGCATCCGCCCACTGCTCGAGCAGGTGCCGCCGCTCGGCGGGCGCCGCCGCGTGCACGTCGGCCGCCTGGAGGTCGACGCAGCGGCGCAGCAGGCGCAGCCGGGTGGCGTGGTCGCCGGTGCCGGCGAGCGCGTCGACGGCGCGCAGGCTCGCGTCGCGGCATCCGTTCGGGTCGCCCGCCGCGGCGAGGTGGTCGGCGAGGTCGACGAGCAGGTCGGCGGAGGCCTCGCCCGAGTCGATCACCCGCTCGGTGCTGCGGGCCAGTTGCCGGTGGCGGTCGCGTCGCTCGGCCTCCGGGATCTCGGCGACGAGGACCTCGGCGATGAGCGGATGGTGGAACCAGAGCCGCCCGGTCGCGTCGTGTTCGAGGACCCGGGTGGCGATCGCGGGCCGCAGGTCGCGCTCGGCCTCGGCCCAGGCGGGGTCGACGGCGGCGAGCGCGCGGGAGCGGACCGGCTTGCCGTGCAGCGCGAGCATCACGCAGAGGTGCTGGGTGGACGGCGGCAGCTGCGACCAGGCCTGCAGGACGGCCGAGCCGAGGTCGGGCGCGACGGTCGCGGGCGCGGTGGCGGCGGCGGGGTCGACGCCCTCGAGGAGGAGCCGGGCGTGGTACGGGTTGCCGCGCGTCCGTTCGAACACGTCGCTCACGAGCGTCTCGTGGGGCGTGCCGCCGATGACCGCGGCCACGAGCTCGCGCGTCGCGGCGCGGTCGAGCGGGTCGAGGTCGAGCGCCCGCGCTCCGGGCAGGCGGAGGAGGTCGGTGGCCCAGCGGTCGACGGGTCGTCCTGCACCGGCCCGCACGGTGGCGAGGATCGCGAGCGGGCGGTCCTCGGCGCCCCCGGCGAGGAACATGAGCGCGTCGAGGGTGCTCGCGTCGGCCCACTGCAGGTCGTCGATGGCGACGATGACGGGTCCGTCGGCCAGCAGGCGATCGACCGCGTCGTCGAGCGCGAGCGGCGCGGGCCGGTGCGCGGCGTCGGCGCGCTCGAGCTCGCCGGCGTGCTTGAGCAGCGCTCGCACGGCGAGGTTCGGCACGCGCGTGGTGAGGGGGAGGTTCCGCGCCGTGAGGACCGCGGTCGAGGCGTCGGCGGCATCGGCGGCGTCGGAGGCCGCCTGCATGAGCGCGGTCTTGCCGACGCCCGGCTCGCCCCGGATCAGGACGGTGCGTGCGGAGCCGCGGGCGGCGGCAGCCAGCTCGTGTCGGAGGGACGAGAGTTCACGCTCCCGGCCCACGAGCTGGGTCGCGTCGCGCGGCACCCCTCCAGTGTGGCACTCATCTGAGGGAACCTCACGGGATTCTGAGGATCTCCCCCTGATGTGGGGGCGCGTCCCGCGCGGCACGGTGGCCCCATGGACCGCATCATCTTGACCGTCGTGCTCGTCGGAGGCTACCTGGCACTGGTCGTCGCAGCGAACGTCGAAGCGCCGGCTCCCCAGCAGGCGACCGCCGCGGCATTCGTCGCGTCGCCGGCCACGGCCGACGCAGCCGAGCACTGGAGCGCGAACTCGGACGGCACGGGGGCGCCGCTGACCGCCGACGCGGCCGAGCGCACGCTCACCTCGTCGTTCGACCGGCTCCCGAAGCCGAACGCGCCGCGCTGAGCGCCCCGCGCGGCAGACCGAGCAGTCCTTCCACCGCTCGGTGGATGAGCGAGCCCCGGTCGCCCGTGTCGCCCCAGCGCACGAGCGCCTGCGCGTTCAGGCCGTCGATCATGCCGAGCAGCTGCCAGGCGGTGGCGGCCGCGTCATCCGTCTCGAACCCGGCCTCGGCCACGCCCTGCTCGATCACGCCCTGCACGACGACCTGCCACGCGTCCATCTGATCGCGAACGGATGCCGCGAGCGCGTCGTTGCGCCGACCGAGCGCCCACGCCTCGACCCAGACCACGGTCACGTCGTCGCGTGCGCCGTCGAGGAGGGTGTCGAGCAGGGTGCCCAGGCGACGGCGCGGTTCGGGTTGCGCGGCGATGAGCCGGGCGACCTCGTCGATCTCGGCGCCGACGATGGTGCTGAACGTGCTGGCGACGAGCGCGTCCATGTTGGGTTCGTAGTGCGCGACGAGCGCGGGCGCGACGCCGGCGCGCGCGGCGATGGAGCGCAGCGTGACGGCGGCGAGGCCCTGTTCGAGGGCGACGCCGCGCGCGGCATCCGCGATCTCGGCGGATCGTTCGGCCGGGCTCTTGCGCGACGCCCTCGCGCGGGCGGGTGTTGACATCGTGCGGCCAGTCTATGTAACCTCCTGCACTATTGATCAACTGATCAATAAATTTCCGGACGACGAGGTTCGCACATGACCCCCACCACCCCGCCGGGCGCGCCGGCCGCCGACCGCGTCGGCCACGTCGAGACGCACGGCATCGAGCACATCCCCGCCACCGAGCGGCACGGTCGCCCCTCGGGCCTGTTCTGGGTGTGGATGTCGGCCAACGTCGGCTACCTCTACTTCGTGGTCGGCGGCGTGCTCGTCCTGCTCGGCCTGCCGCTCTGGCAGGCGCTCGTCATCACCGTCGTCGGCAACCTCTGGTGGGCGCTCGTCGGCTGGCTCGCCGTCAGCGGCCCCGCCGCGGGTGCCCCGAGCGTCACGATCATGCGCGCGATGTTCGGCGTCCGCGGCAACAAGGTCTTCGGTGCCGGGCTCGGCGTCGCGATCGGCATCTTCTACGAGATCATCAACGTCGCCTTCGCCACGCTCGCGGCGATCGCCCTGCTCGCCCACTTCGGCATCGGCCTGCCGCCGGGCGGCGAATGGGCGGTGCTCGCCGTCGTCGGCATCCTCAGCTTCATCATCGGCGTCTACGGCCACGCGACGATCCTCGCCCTCGCCCCGTGGTTCTCGGCGGCGCTCGCCGTGGTCTTCGTCGTGCTCGCCGGGTTCGTCCTGGGCGCCGCCGACTGGTCGTACGAGGTCGCGCCGCTGCCGGTCGCCGACCACTGGGCGCTCGTCATGCTCGGCTTCGCGATCGTCGCGTCGAGCCCGCTGTCGTGGGGGACCGGCGCCGACTACGCGCGGTACCTGCCCGCCGACGTCTCGAAGCGCAAGGTCGCCTGGTACACCGCGCTCGGCGGTTTCATCCCCGCGGTCCTCATCGGCGCCCTGGGGGTCGTCGCCGGCACGGCGATCGACATGACCGACCCGCAGCTGACCATCGGCGAGATCGTCCCCGCCTGGTTCACGCCGGTCTTCCTCGGCATGATCGTGCTCTCGAGCATCACGAACAACGTGCTCGTGGCGTACTCCACGGGCTTCTACGCCCAGGCGCTCGGCGCCCGCATCTCCCGAGCCGCCGTGACCATCGTCACCGGCGTCGTCGCGACGGCGGCCGCCGGCTGGGTGCTCTTCCTCACGCCGAGCTTCCTCGACGCGCTGAGCGCCTCGCTCGAGCTGTCGGTCACCGTGTTCGGCCCGCTCGTGGCGATCTACGCTGTCGACATCGTGCTGCGCCGCAACCGCTACGACGGCCGCGCGCTCGACGACACCACGCCGGCGAGCCCGTTCTGGTACCGCGGCGGCGTCTTCGTCGCCGGCGTCGTCGCCATGGTCGTCGCCGTCGCGGTCGCCGTGCTCTCGGCCAACACCACCCTCTACGTCGGGCCGATCTCGGAGGCGCTCGGCGGCGCCGACCTCTCCGCGATCGTCGGTCCGGTGCTCGGCGGCGGGCTGTACGCCCTGCTCTGGCTCACCACGACGCCGTACCGCGACCCGGCGAAGCGGCCGGGTGCGCCATCCGCTCGCCCCATTGAGAAGATCGACACGGATGCCGCAGCATCCGCCCCCACCACCCAGGAGGTGCCCGCATGACCTGGCGCATGCCCGCCGAGACCGCCCCGCACGAGCGCACGTGGATGGCGTTCCCCCGCGAGGGGATCACCCTCGGCGAGGGCGCCGCCGAGCGCGAGGAGGGCTACGCGGCGTGGACCGCGGTCGCCCACGCGGTCGCCGAGTTCGAGCCCGTGACCATGGTGGTCGACCCGAGCGAGCTCGACCGCGCCCGGCGCATGCTGTCGTCGGAGATCGAGATCCTCGAGGCGCCGCTCGACGAGTTCTGGATGCGCGACTTCGGCCCGACCTTCGTGCTCGACGACGAGCGGCCGGGCGTCCTCGGCGCCGTCGACTGGATCTTCAACGGCTGGGGCGCGCCCGAGTGGGCCGAGTGGCGGGTCTCCGCCGAGATCGCCCGCTTCGCGGCGGCGCACGTCGGCGCCGAGCTCGTCAGCTCGGTGCTCGTCAACGAGGGCGGCGGCATCCACGTCGACGGCGAGGGCACGGTGCTGCTCACCGACACGGTGCAGCTCGACCCGCGCCGCAACCCGTACGCCGACCGGGCCCGCGTCGAGGCCGAACTCGCGCGCACGATCGGCACGACCAAGGCGATCTGGCTGCCGCAGGGGCTCACACGCGACTACGACGACTTCGGCACCAACGGGCACGTCGACATCGTCGCGACCATCCCGTCGTCCGGCCGCCTGCTGCTGCACCACCAGCCCGACGCCGCGCACCCCGACCACGCGGTGACGCGCGAGCTGCGCGACCTGCTCGAGGGGCAGACGGATGCCGCGGGCCGGGCCTTCGACATCATCGACCTGCCGGCCCCCGCGACGCTGCGCGACGACGAGGGGTTCGTCGACTGGAGCTACGTGAACCACCTCGTCGTGAACGACGGCGTCGTCGCGTGCGGCTTCGGGGAGCCCGAAGCGGACGCCCGGGCGGCGGCGATCCTCGCCGATGCGTACCCGGGCCGCCGGGTCGTGACGGTCGACTCGCGGCCGATCTTCGCCCGCGGCGGCGGCATCCACTGCATCACGCAGCAGCAGCCGAAGGTGGAGGCGACCCGATGAGCACGACTGAGCCGTTCGACGTCGTGGAGGCGTCGATCGCCGACCTGCGTGTGGCGCTCGAGGACGGCCGCACGACCGCGGTCGAACTGGTCGAGGCCTACCTCGCGCGCATCGACGCGTACGACGGGCCGGACACCGAGACGGCCCTCAACGCCGTCGTCGTGCGGAACCCCGACGCGCTCGCCGAGGCGCGCGCCTCCGACGAGCGGCGCGCGCGCGGCGAGACGCGCGGGCCCCTCGACGGCATCCCGTACACCGCGAAGGACTCCTACCTCGTTCGCGGGCTCACCGCGGCCGCCGGCAGCCCCGCGTTCGAGCACCTCGTCGCGCAGCGCGACGCGTTCACGATCGAGCGGCTGCGCGAGGCGGGCGCCGTCTGCCTCGGCCTGACCAACATGCCGCCCATGGCCAACGGCGGGATGCAGCGCGGGGTCTACGGCCGCGCCGAGAGCCCGTACGACGCCGCATACCTGACCGCCGCGTTCGGCTCGGGCTCGTCGAACGGCTCGGGAACGGCGACGGCGGCGTCGTTCGCGGCGTTCGGCCTCGGCGAGGAGACCTGGTCGTCGGGCCGCGCGCCGGCGTCGAACAACGCGCTGTGCGCCTACACGCCCTCGCGCGGCGTCATCTCGGTGCGCGGCAACTGGCCGCTCGTGCCCACGATGGACGTCGTCGTGCCGCACACGCGCACCATGGCCGACCTGCTCGAGGTGCTCGACGTGATCGTCGCCGACGACCCGGAGACCCGCGGTGACTTTTGGCGGGCGCAGCCGTGGGTCGAGCTGCCCGCGGCATCCGCGGTTCGCCCCGACTCGTACCCGGCGCTGCAGGTGACGGATGCCGCCGCGGCCCGCACCGCACTCGCCGGCCGGCGCATCGGCGTGCCCCGCATGTACGTGAACGCCGACCCGGAGGCCGGCAACGCGGAGCCCGGCGGGAGCGTCGGCATCGGCGGGCCCACCGGGCAGCGCATCGACACGCGCGACTCGGTGATCGAGCTGTGGGAGGCGGCCCGCCGCGACCTCGAGGCGGCCGGCGCGGAGGTCGTGCTCGTCGACTTCCCCGTGGTGTCGAACTACGAGGGCGATCGCCCCGGAGCGCCGACGATCGCGACGCGCGGACTCGTGACGCCGGAGTACCTGAAGCGCGAGATCGTCGACCTGTCGGCGTGGGGCTGGGAGGACTTCCTGCAGGCCAACGGCGACCCGGCGCTGCACTCTCTCGCCGACGTCGACGGGGCGCGGATCTTCCCGCAGCCCGAGGGCGCCCTGCCCGACCGGTACACGGGCTTCGACGACGACATCGCAGAGTACCCGGCCTGGGTGCGCGCGAACCCGGGCGCGTCGTTCACCGACATGCCCGAGCTGCCCGACGGGCTGCGCGGGCTCGAGGAGACCCGCCGCATCGACCTCGAGCAGTGGATGGACGGACTCGGTCTCGACGCCGTCGTGTTCCCGGCGGTCGCCGACGTGGGGCCCGCGGACATGGACGTGAACCCCGCCTCCGCCGACCTCGGCTGGCGCAACGGCGTCTGGGTCGCGAACGGCAACCTGGTGCCGCGGCACCTCGGCATCCCGACCGTGACGGTGCCCATGGGGCTCATGGGCGACATCCGGATGCCGGTGGGCCTCACGTTCGCCGGACGGGCCTACGACGACACGGCCCTGCTGCGTCTCGCCGCCGCGTTCGAGGCCCTCGCGCCGCGCCGTGTCGCTCCGCCCCGGACCCCGCCGCTCACCTGAGCGGGCTCCGGTCCGCGGCGCGCCTCGCGTCACAGCGGTCGCGACAGCTCGAGGGCCGTCCGGTGGGACGCCGGCGCGAACCGGCGCATCGTCCTGAGGCACAGCACCTCGACGTGGACGTGGAGCAGGTCGGACGCGATCCGCGAGAGCCGCGTCGCCTCACCTGCCCCGCTCATCAGGGGATCCGTCTCGGCCAGCAGGACGAGGTCGGAGGCGCCCATCGACTCCCGTTTGAATTCCGCGACGCGGATGTCGGCGGCGTTCCGGGCGGCGAACGCGCGGATGAGTTCGCCGCGGCGTAGCGCGAGCCGGTCGAGCGGTGCGAGCGCGAGCATGGTGGGACGCTCGGGTCCGGCCGCCATGGCGGCTCGAACGGAGTCCGCCTTGGCCGCGTACTCGGCGACGGCGGCCGCGACGACGGACTTCTTCGTGCAGCGGAGGAAGAACGCCAGTTCGGTGACGACGCGATCCGTCGCCTGGTCGACCTTGATCGGCTTCTCCGCCATCGATTCTCCTCGTTGCACGCCTGCACGCCTGCACGCCTGCACGCCTGCACGCCTGCACGCTCGCGTCGCTAGCCACCGCGCCGCGCGCACACGACGGTTTCCGCCGTGAGTCCGGTACCGGAGTACCGGAGTACCGGGCTGTCGTGGAAGGAAGACTCTCATCGGATCGAGCGGAGACAGGAACGAGCGGGGGGCGGAGTCGAGAACGTCGGACCTCGCAGGTTGGGGAGGAGGGGTCGGCGGCTCGGCGCGGGAGGCCGGGTCAGCGCACCTCGACGCGGCGTTCGTGCAGGCCGGTGGCGCCGTCCGGCACGACCGGGGCGACCTCGGCGGTCTGCACCTCGCCGTCCGCCGAGGTGGCGCGGACGCGGAGGGTGTGGGGGCCGGACGCGGCATCCCACTCGAAGCGCCACTGGACCCAGGTGTCGGCGGAGACGGCCGTCGCGAGGGTCGCGGGCTGCCAGTCGCCGTCGTCGACCTGCACGTCGACCGCGGCGATCCCGGAGTGCTGGTGCCAAGCGACCCCTGCGACCACGACGCGGCCGGCGTCGACGGTCTGCCCCTGCCGCGGCACGTCGATGCGCGACGACAGCTTGACGGGGCCGCGCTCGCTCCAGCCGCGGTCCGACCAGTAGGCGCGGTCGCGGTCGAACCGCGTCACCTCGAGGTCGACCACCCACTTCGTCGCCGAGACGTAGCCGTACAGGCCCGGCACCACCATCCGGACCGGGAAGCCGTGCTCGAGCGGCAGCGGCTCGCCGTTCATGCCCACGGCGAGGATCGACTCGCGGCCGGGGTCGGTGAGGGCCTCGAGCGGCGTCGAGGCGGTGAACCCGTCGATGCTGCGCGAGAGCACCATGTCGGCGTCGGCGGACGGACGCGCCTCGGCGAGCAGTTCTCGGATCGGGTACCCGAGCCACACGGCCGTGCCGATCAGGTCGCCGCCGACCTCGTTCGACACGCACACGAGGGTAGTGATGCTCTCCGACAGCGGCAGGGCGAGCAGGTCGTCCCACGTGAGTTCGAGCTCGCGGTCGACCATGCCGTGGATGCGCAGCCGCCAGTCCGCCGGGTCGACCTGCGGCACGTTCAGCGCCGTGTCGATGCGGTAGAAGTCGCGGTTCGGCGTGATCAGGGGCGCGAGGCCGTCGATCCCGAGCTCCGCGGATGCCGGCACCGCGGCGCGGCGCACTGGCGCGGGCAGCCGCAGCGCGTCGCGCACCGCGACGACCGCGCGCGATCCCGCGGTGAGCATGGTCGCGCCGATCGCGGCGAGCACCCCGAGCGCGGTCGCGCCGCCGGCCCACGCGAGGAATCGACGGCGATCGAGTGCGGCGGGAGCCGGAGCGACGTCGGCGGCCCGCGGCGCGGCCTCCGTCGCCGGATCGAAGCGGCAGAAGACGCAGCAGCAGGGTGAGTGCCGCCATGGCCGCGATCGCGCCGAGCGCCGCGGGCAGGATCGCGAGCATCGACGCATTCGCGCGCGTGGCGGCCGCGAGCGCGCCGAACACGCCGGCGAACGCGAAGAGCCCACGTCCCCAGCGCGGATGCCGCGCCTCGAGCACGCCCGCGAACGCGCCGAGCGCCGCGAGCACGACACCGATGCCGATGAGCAGCGCGAGCTTGTCGCCCGTGCCGAACAGCGCGATCGCGGCATCCTTCGCCCAGGGCGGCGCGAGGTCGATGAGCAGCGACCCGATCGAGGCGAACGGCGACGCGGCCGGCGCGATCACCGCCGCGGCGAGCTCGCCCACGCCCGCGCCGACCGCCGCCGAGGCGATGCCCGCGACGGCGGGCAGCGCCCAGGCGGGCACCGGTCGGCTCGCGGTTGGCATGGCCTCAGGCTACGTCCGCGTCCGGGCTCACCGGGCTCCGGCGGCCGAAGCGTCAGCAGACCGTAAGGAGTCGGCGACCGGTCTACGCGTCGATGACGATCTTGAGCGCCTTCGTCTCGGCGGCCCGACCGAACGTGTCGTAGGCGTCGAGGATGTCGGCCAGCCGGAAGTGATGGCTCGCGAAGGCGTCGGCGTCGATCTTCCCGCTCGCGACCAGCTTGAGCAGCATCGGCAGCGTGTTCGTGTTGACGAGGCCGGTCGAGATCACGACGTTCTTGATCCAGAGGTCCTCGAACGCGAGCTCGACCGGCTTGCCGTGCACGCCGACGTTCGCGACGTGGCCGCCGGGACGGACGATCTCCGTCGCCATCTGCAGCGTGAGCGGGATGCCCACGGCCTCGACGGCGACGTCCACGCCGAGCCCGTCCGTGAGCGCCAGCACCTGCTCCTTCCAGTCCTCGTCACCGGAGTTCACGCCGTCGGTAGCGCCGAACCGCCGGGCCTGTTCGATGCGGTTGGCGTCGAGGTCGATCGAGATGATCTTCGCGGCCCCGTACAGCCCCGCCGTGGCGATGATCGACAGCCCGATGGGACCGGCGCCGATCACGGCGACCACGTCGCCCGGCTTCACGGCGCCGTACTGCACGCCGATCTCGAAGCCCGTCGGCAGGATGTCGCTGAGCATCACGCCCTGCGCGTTCGAGACGCCCTCGGGGACCTTGTAGACCGAGTTCTCGGCGAACGGCACGCGCACGTACTCGGCCTGGGTGCCGTCGATCAGGTGCCCGAAGATCCAGCCGACGCCCGGCGCCCCTTCGGCTGCGAGGCAGTGCGAGTAGATGCCGGCGTGGCAGTAGGAGCAGTGCCCGCACGCGCTGATGCACGCGATGATGACGCGGTCGCCCACCGCGAGGTCCGTCACCGACGACCCGACCTCCGTGATGACGCCCACGCCCTCGTGCCCCAGGATGCGACCGGGCTCGACCGCGGCCACGTCGCCCTTGAGGATGTGCAGGTCCGTTCCGCAGATGGTGGTCGTCTCGATCCTGACGATCACGTCCGTCGGCTGCTGGATCTGCGGATCGGGGACGTCGGTCCAGTCGATCTTCCCGGGTCCTCCGTACACGAGTGCCTTCATCGTCCTCACGCTTCCTGTCGTCGGGTCGGGTGCGCCGCGCGTACACGGGCCCGATGGGGATCCGCCCCGCCGTCGACGCTAGGCCGACGGGCTCGGGGCGCACGCGTCGAAAGTCCCGTCGACCCCTGCCGCCGATGAGGAGTGCGCGATCCGGCGGGGGTCGCAAGGCCCTGTCGGCGTCCGCACGGTCGCGCCTAGCGTGAGGGTGTGACGGCGGATGCCGGTGGCATCCGTCACGCCCCACCCTCGAATCGACAGGAGACGACTCATGGCCCAGTACGACGTGGCCGACCGTTCGGCGATCGTGACCGGAGGAGGCAGCGGCATCGGCCGAGCGGTCGCGCTCCTGCTCGCCGCCAATGGAGCGTCCGTGCTCGTGAACGACATGAACGGCGACCATGCCGATGCGGTCGTCGACGAGATCCGCAAGGCCGGCGGCGACGCGGAGGCCTCCGTCGGCGACGTCACCGATCCGACGTGGATCGAGGCGTCCATCCACGCCGCGAATGCACTCGCGCCGCTGCGCATCGCCGTGAACAACGCGGGCATCGGCGGACCGGCCGCGCCGATCGGCGAGTACCCCGTCGACGGTTGGGACAAGGTCATCGCCGTCAACCTCAGCTCCGTGTTCCTCGGCATGCGCGCCCAGCTTCCCGCCATCGTCGAGAACGGCGGCGGCGCGGTCGTGAACATCGCCTCGATCCTCGGCAGCGTCGGATTCGCGAGCTCGTCCGCCTACGTCAGCGCCAAGCACGGACTCGTGGGCCTCACCAAGAACGCGGCGCTCGAGTACGCCACGCAGGGCGTGCGCGTGAACTCGGTCGGGCCCGCGTTCATCAAGACGCCGCTCATCGACGCGAACCTCGACGAGGCGACGCAGGAGTTCCTCGTCGGCAAGCACCCGATCGGCCGACTCGGGCAGCCCGAGGAGGTCGCGGCGCTCGTCGCGTTCCTCGCGAGCGACGCCGCGAGCTTCATCACCGGCAGCTACCACCTCGTCGACGGCGGGTACACGGCCGTCTGAGCCGGGTCCGGCTGCCCGGCGCTACGACAGGCCGGGCAGCTGATCGGTGAGCACGGCGAACGCCTGGGTCATGGCGCTCAGCACCCAGCCGAGGAGGACGCCGACGGCGGTGACGATCCAGCCGATGGTCTGCTCCTGTCGGGTGCCGACCACCCGGCGGCCGTCGGCGTCGCGCTGCGCGTTGGCGAGCGTCAGGATGAGGTCGATCAGCCACCAGATGCCGAAGCCGCCGATCGTGAGCAGCTTCAGGATGCCGGTGCCCACCTTGCCCAGGTAGAAGCGGTCCACGCCGAGTACCCCCAGGAGCCACGCGAACAGCCAGGTCGCGATGAACGAACGCGAGGAACTGCTCTCGGCGGCCGCGCGGGCGACCTGCGGATTCACGTATCCGGGCGTCCCGGACGGGTCAGCGGTCATGGCGCACCTCCTGCGCACGATGCTGCCGCAGCCCGGGCAGGGCAGCGGGGCCGAAGGTCCCTCAGCCGGTCGCGTGCGCCGCGACGAACGAGGCGACGCGCGGAGCCAGGCCCGCGCCGACCTCGGCGGGCGGGCGATGGGCGCCCTTCACCTCGAACGAGTGGTTGCCGCCCTCGATCCAATCCAGCACGGCGGGCTCGCCGATCCGGCGGACGAGCTCGTCGAGCTGCTCGTTCGGAATCGCGAACGGGTCGTTGCGGCCCTGCAGGAACAGCATCGGCACGCCGCCGAGCGCGGCGAAGTGCTCGTCGCGCGGCTTGTCGGGCTTCCCGGGGGCGTGCAACGGGTAGCCGAGGAGCACCAGCCCGGCGGCGGGCATCCCCTCGGCGACGGCCATCGACGCCATGCGCCCGCCGTACGACTTGCCCGCCGCCCACACCGGCTCCCCGTCACGGGCGTGGGCGGCGGCGACCGCCGCCGCAGCGCGCCACGTCGCGATCGCCGCCGGCGGTCGGTCCGGGAACCGGCGCCCCGCCTCGCGATACGGGAAGTCGAAGCGCAGCGTCGCGACGCCGAGGTCGGCGAGCGCCCGGCAGAATCCGGTCATGAACGGATGCTCCCGCCCGGCGCCCGCGCCGTGCGCGACGACCACGGTCGCGCGCGACCCGTCGGGACGCAGGAGTACGGCCGAGACGCTGCCGAGGCCGTCGCCGACCTCGACGCGGAGGAGCTCTTCATCGGGGCGCATCACCCCATGGTGCCCGAGCGCGTGCGGTCCGCGGACACGACGGAGCCGGGGCGACCCGAACCACGCCCCGGCTCCTCGTGCTGCGCCCCCGCGCAGCGTCCCCCGGGGGTCAGGTCGTCGCGCGCTCCGCGACGGACGGGTCGGTGCGGCCGGCGTCGCCCGCGCGACCGGTTCGCATCGCCAGGAACCGTGCGCCGAGCGTCGCGAGGACGACCACGACCACGGCGACGACGGCGGCGATGCCCGTGGTCGTCGATTCCGGTTGGTCGGTGAGTCGCGCGACCGCGACCCACGACAGCCCCCAGCACAGCGACAGCATCGGCGCGATGCGCCCGCGCCCCCACACCGCGAGGCCGACGCCGACGGCGGCCGCCGCGGCGATCACGATCACGGCCCACGTCTCCTGGGGCAGGCCCCATCCGGAGAAGTCGGCTGCGGCGAGCACGGCGGTCGCGTTCGCCGCGGTGGCGACGACGACCCAGCCGAGGTAGAGCCCGATCGATCCGTCGGTGACGATGGTGTCGACGAGGTTCTTCGGCGGCATCCGTCGCAGCTGCACGAAGAGCCACGCGAGCACGGCCAGCAGGACGACGATGACCGGCAGGCTCATCCCGAGCAGGTCGAGCTGCACGACGCCGATCCACAGCGCGTTGAGCACGAGGGACGCGGCGACCGCGTACCCGATCCGGCGGTGCCGGGCGTCGGTGCGCTGCGCGGGCAGCAGTTGCCAGATCGCATACGCGAGCATGCCCGTGTAGATCACGCTCCAGATCGAGAACGCCGGGCGGCCGGGGGCGATGAGCGTGGAGTCGGCGTCGAGCCATCCGCCCGCCGCCTGCTGGATCGGAGTGCCCACGAACGCGCCGGAACCGATGAACGCCGCGACGATCGCGAGCACGCTCGTGACGAGGACGACCACCTGCCGGATGCTGTCGGCGGGCCCGGCGGGTCTCGCGGTCGTCTCGGTGCGGCGGGCGGTGTCGGTCGTGGCGTCTCGGGTCGTGCTCATCGGATCTCCTCGTGGTCGACCTCCTGGCTGGCTCCACCGTAGGCACGCCGCACGACGCGACGCCTCAACCGTTCGGTTGAATCAGCGGATGCCGCCCGCGAGCCGCTCCACGTCGGGCGCGGGTCCCCGGCCGCCGCCCATCGCGGTGGTCGGCCGGGTGATCGAAGGTGCCGTGATCGTCGACGCGTACAGCCGGCGGAGCCCGGCGATGCCGTTGCGACGCCACGCGGCGACCTGCCGCGCCGCGCCGGTGCCGTCGCGCAGCAGCCGTTCGATCAGCTCGTGCACGATCTCGCGGTCGCCCATGCGCTCGAGGGGCTCGGCGAGGTGGCGTTCGAGGCGATGCACCAGGTCGACCGCGGGCACGAGGCATCCGCTCACCGGGTCGAACGCCGTGCCCGACAGGCCGGTGTGCGCGGAGTGCACCATGGCCGCACTGAGCAGCTCGGGGGGCACGTCGAGGTCGGGTTCGCCTGCCGGCCGGACGGGTCGGACGGGCCGCACGCGGGCGGCGGCGGCGAGGCCGTCCCGTTCGACGTCGTCGATGGCGCGCAGCACGAGCGCGCGGCACAGCGCGGTGACGAGCAGGGTGTCGTCGGTGGTGAGCTGCGCGTCGGACATGCGGAACTCGATCGTCGGCGCGTGCTCCGAGAGCCGCACGTTCCAGGCGATGAGGGCCACGTCGGTCACGCCGCCGACGCCGACGAGCTGGTGGATGCGGCGGTCGTAGTCCGCGGCATCCGCGAACCGCGGCGGGCAGCCGGCGGTGGTCCAGCGACGCAGCTGCACGGTGCGCCAGCTCTCGTAGCCGGTGTCGTGCCCCCGCCAGAGCGGCGAGTTGCCCGACATCGCGGTGAGCAGCGGCAGCCACGGCCGCACGGCGTTCATCGCGGCGACCCCGTGTTCACGGCTGGGGATGCCGACGTGCACGTGCAGCCCGCACATCTGGTGGTCGGCGATCACCCCGGCCATGTCGCGCACCACCCGGTGGTAGCGGTCGACGTCGGCGATCGTCGGGAAGGCCTGCGCGTCCGGCGTCGTGCCGATGCTCGCGACGCTCACGCCGTGGCGTCCGGCGTCGGCGTCGATCTCGCGCCGGAAGCCGAGGAGCCCCTCGGCGGCGTCGCCGAGGTCGGTGAACACCGCGCTGGCGTGCTCGATCTGCGAGGCGAGGAACTCCCGGTGCACGACCGGCGCCCAGGTCGGATCCTCGGAGAGTCGTCCATACACGTCCTCCGCCATGTCGGCGGGCAGCATCTGCTCCGGAGTGAGGAAGAAGAACTCCTCCTCGATGCCGAACGTGGTCATCGCCGCCCCCCTCGCGCGGGGCGGTCCGGGCCCCGTCGCACGTGATGGCAGGTTCCGATGGGAGGCGAGCGGCTGTCAAGGCCCTTCCCGAGGACCGTCGACCCGTGCTTTCGGGCGCGGGGCATGCCGACTCCGCGTCACCCGACGGGCGCCGCCTCGAAGACGGGCACGCGATCGGCGAACCCCTTGAGTTCGATCGGTCCGACCTCGCGGAACGCCAGGGACGGATCGTCGGCCAGGTCGACCACCGAGCCGGTGACGAGCGTCTGACCGGCGGCGGCGGCTCCCGAGATGCGCGAGGCCAGGTTCACGGCGCGGCCGAAGTAGTCGCCGTCCTGCGTCACCACGGGGCCGGCGGCGATCCCCGCGTGGGCGGGCAGACCGATGACCGGGGCCGCGGCCACCATCTGGACCGTGGCGCGCACGGCGTCACCCGGGTCGCGGAAGTGAACCATCACGCCGTCGCCCAACCACTTGACCGGGGTGCCGGCGTGGTCGGCGACGATGCGGTCGACCATCGAGCTGAGTTCCCGGGCGAGGCGTGCGGCCTCGGCGTCGCCCTGCTGGTCGGTGATGGCGGTGTATCCCGCGAGGTCGATGAACGCGAACGCCGGCGGTCGCGCGGGTCCCGCGTGCGCGCCCGACGCCTCCACGGCGCGCTCGATCCCCTCGATGATGCCCTCGGTCCAGCCGCGCTCCTGCTGGCGGTGGTACACGGCGAGGAGCATCCGATCCATGTGCGGCGTCATCCGGGCGGCGAGCCAGGTCGAGCGCTCGAGCGCCTCGCCGTACGTGAGCCCGGTCTGCATGAGCCCGCCCACGAGGTGGGTCTGGAACAGTTCGGCCTCGGCATCCGCGACCCGGCGGAGGGCGTCGACGTAGACCCGCCCGATGCGCATCACGGCGTCGAGGTCGGCCCAGGCGGCGACCATGCCCGTCGGCGTGTAGAGCGCGTCGTCGTCCGCCCGCGTCCGGTCCTCGGGTGAGACGTGCCGGTTGACGAGCACCGCGCCGATGCGCTGGATCACGTCGAAGGGGATCTCCAGGCGTTCGGCGAGCTCGTCGAAGGTCTCCTCGCACAGCTCGGACCACCGGTACTGGGGGCCGTCGAGGAAGTCGAGGCTGAGGTGACCGGATGCCGCGGCGGCCGCGACCACCTCGACCCCGATGCCCGCGCGGTCGCACGCCTCGATGAGGCGCACGCGCTGCACGTCGCCGCCGCCGAAGCGGTCGTCGGGGTCGGGCGTCACGAGTCCGAGCGCGACGAGCCGTTCGACGAACGCGCGGTCGACTCCCGATCGGGACACGAGCTCGTCGAGCGGGTACCGGCCGCCCGTTCCGTCCACGAGGCCGAGCGTAGCCCTCGTCGGGCGCGGTGGACAGTGCCTCGCGTGGCCCGGCTACCAGCCCTCGGTCAGCACCCGGTCGAGCATGTCGACGAAGAAGTCGGCGCTCTCGCGCGTGACGACGAGCGGCGGCTTGACCTTGAGCACGTTCTGGTGGTCACCGGTGGGCTGCATGATCACGCCGAGGGTCAGGAGCCGGTCGCAGATCGCCGCCGTCTCCTCGGTCGCGGGCTCGAGCGTCGCCCGGTCGCGGACGAACTCGACGCCGAGGTACAGCCCGAGTCCGTGCACGATGCCGATGAGCGGATGCCGCTCCGCGAGCGTCTCGAGGCGGCCCTTCAGGTAGGCGCCGGTCTCGGCGGCGTTCTGCTGCAGCCGCTCGTCGCGGAACGCGTCGAGCACGGTGAGTCCCGCGACGCTCGAGGCGGGGCTGCCGCCCGTCGACGAGAAGAAGTACCCCTGGGTGCGGTACCGCGCCGCGATCTCGCGCGTCGTGATGACCGCTCCGAGCGGATACCCGTTGCCGGCGGCCTTCGCGACCGCGATGACGTCCGGCACCACGCCCTGCTGCTCGAAGCCCCAGAACCAGTTCCCGAGCCGGCCGTATCCCGCCTGCACCTCGTCGGCGATCGCGAGTCCGCCCGCCTCGCACACGGCCGCGTAGACCTCGGCGAGGTACCCGTCGGGCAGCGGGATGCCGCCGGCGTTGCCGGAGAACGTCTCGGCGATGAACCCGGCGGGCGGGCGACCGGATGCCGCGAGCTCGCGGATGCGGTCGGCGGCCTCGGGCGCGTAGCGCGCGGCATCCGCCCCCCGGTGCACGCCGCGGAACGGGTTCGGCGCATCGATCGGGTGCACCCAGTCGGGCCGGGTCGCGAGCGCGTTCGGGTTGTCGGCGACGGACGTGCTGACGGCGTCGGACGCGTAGGTCCAGCCGTGGTAGGCCTCGAGGAGCGACACGATGTCGCGACGGCCGGTCGCCGCCATGGCGATGCGGATCGCGAGGTCGGTCGCCTCCGAGCCCGAGTTCACGAGGAACACCGTGTCGAGCGGGTCGGGTGCGAGCGCGGCGAGCCGCTCGGAGAACTCCACGACGGCGCCGTAGTTGAAGCGCGAGTTCGTGTTGAGCGTGCGGAGCTGCTTCGCGACGGCGGCCGCGAGACCGGGATGCCCGTGCCCGAGCGGCGTCACGTTGTTCACCATGTCGAGATAGACGCGGCCGTCGGTGCCGACGAGGTGCTCGCGCCAGCCGCGCTCGATGCGCGGCGGGGCGGCGTAGTAGTGCTCCTGCACCTCGGCGAAGGCGCGCTCGCGACGGGCGACCAGCTCGGACGCGTCGGCGCCTCCGGTGGTCGAGTAGCCGCGCAGCGGCGTACCGGGACCCGCGTCCTCGAGGCCCATCGCCGCCGCCGGATCCACGGTGAGCGCGAGCCACCCCGGCGCGTACTCCGGGCGGACGAGGTGCGGCACCCGCGGCGCGTCCGGCACCTCGAGCCGGATCCGTGCGCGCTGTCGCGACGGTACGGTGCCGTCGAGGATCGTCGCGCCATCCGTCGTCTCGATCACGAGGCGTGCGTCGCCCTCGGCGGCCAGGTGCTGCGCCTCGGCGAACCAGACGTCGACGCCGGTCGGGACGGTGGCGGTCGACCCGGCCGAGCGGATGCGGCTCGCCGAGAGGCGCGGGGTGCCGCGCTCGAGCCAGGCCACGGAGGCTCCGGCGTCGAGCGCGCGGAGTGCGAGCCGCTCCTCGAGCTCGGGGTCGAGCCAGGCGCCCGCATCGACGTCGTCCGAGGTGATCGACACGTCGAGGCGCGCCGCGCGAGCGGGGTCGAACCCGGGGGAGCTCTCGATACGGGGCGCCTTCGGCGCGCCTGCTCGACCACCGAGCGGCACGTCGAGCGCGTCGGCGATCACGCCGGTCATCACCTCGGACGGCACCGACGTCGCCTGCTCGAAGATGCGCCATTCGCGCTCGACGCCCGCGGCGGCGTACGCGTTCGCGCCGCCGTCGATCTGCACCTGCTGCTCGCCGCTGACGACGAGCACGGCACCGCGCAGCACGACGAGCGGCCAGAGCCCGGCCACCTCGGCGGGCGACAGCGGCCGCAGCGCGTGGAAGGCGCGCACCGCCGGCAGCACCGACGCGGGCTCGGCACCGGCGTGGTGCAGCACCGACGAGATCGTGATCGCGAGCTCCGAGACGGCCCAGCTCGCCGTGACGTCGCCGAAGTCGATCATCCCGTCGGGCGTGCGCATGCCGCGCTCGCTCGTGCAGACGACGTTGTCGTCGGTCAGGTCGAGGTGCACGGCCTGCATGGGGAGCTCGGCGGCGACGGCCTGCACGTCGGCCCAGGCGCGGGCCGCGGCATCCGTCACCCTTGCCCGCTTGGCCTCGTCGGGGTGGTAGTGCGCGAGCAGGTCGACGACGCGGTCGGCGTGGCGGAGGTCCCACTGCAGCACCCGGTCGAGGCCGGGGTGCTCGAAGCCGGCGAGCGCGAGGCTCGCGTGCCCCGCGAGCTCGCCCATGCGGGCGACGACCGCGGGGGAGAGGTGCGCGCCGCCGGTGAGGGTGCCGCCGGGCAGGTACTCGAGCAGGCGGATCGCGAGCGGGCCCTCGCCGGTCTCGGCGACGACCGAGCGCGGCGTGCCGTCGTCGGCGCGCGTGGTCGTGGCGATGCGCAGCTGCGGCGCCGCGGCGGCGATGCGGCTGGCGGCGTGGTCCTGCGCGTCGAGCTCGGCCGCGGTGAACGCCGGGTTGGTGATCTTCACGACGCCGACCGGCGTGCCGCCCGCCGTGGCGAGGAAGTTCTGGTCCTGCTGGCTGCCGAGCGGCTCGAGGGCGACGTCGAGTCCCCAGTGCTCGCGCACGATGGCGGCGACCTCCGCTGCGGGGAGGTTCGGAGCCGGCAGCTCGCCGGCCGAGAAGAAGTCGAAGCCGCTCACGCGCACCGTTCCGGTCATGGCGCACCCCTTTCCGCCTCGACCCTAGCCACCGCGGATGCCGCAGCCGACCGCCGTCGTGTCGAGGTGCCGGCCGTCCGTCCGCCGCGCGGGCGACGCGCGGGCCGGGTCCGCCGGATGTCGGAGGGCTCACCTACCGTGATGGCCATGACGAACCAGACGCATCCGACGCTCGAGCCCGACGTGCTCGACGAGCCCTGCCACCGCTGCGGCTCCGCCGCGGTGCGCGTGATCGTGTACGGCCCCCTCGACTTCGAGGTCGAGGCGACGGACGCCGCGTCCGCCGGCGCCCACGCCGACGACCCGATCTTCGACTGCCGCGACTGCGGCTTCGAGTGGGGCGAGTCGATCCGCGACCTGCTCAGCTGACCACTCCGTCCGTCTCCGGTCCACCCGACTCCGGTGAGGGTGGCCGAACCGTCAGAACCCGGCGGCGTCGGGCGAGACCTCGTCCTCGAGGAGTTCCTCGCGGATGCGTCGCAGGTCCTCCATGAGCGAGCCGACGAGGATCCAGTGGTCGGACTTCGGTGGCGAGATGACGAGCGGCGACGTGAGGGCGGGCACGGCCGAGGTGAGCGGCTGCGGCTCGACGTCGGCGAGGTGCACCGCGAGCCGCACGTCGTGCGCGGCGCGGCGGAGCTGCTCGGCGATCGCGCGCACGGTGGGCTCCTCGTGCAGCCCGTCGTCGTAGTGGTCGACGAAGGCGCGGGTCATGCCGACGACCTGGGTGACGATCGGGCTCAGCCGGTTCAGCAGCTTGCGCTGCTCGGCGAGGTCGCCGCGGTGCGCCGAGCGCCGTGGGTTGAGGGTCAGGGACTCCTCGGCCTCGGCGATGGCGGCATCCGCGGCGTCGCGCATGGGGCGCATGAGCCGCGCCTCGATCATGAGGCCGTTCAGGTCGGCCGGCTGCTGCGGCGTCTCGAGGGCCGTCGCGAGACGGTCGACGGATGCCGCGAGCTCGCCGCCGAGCCGGGCGAGGTGGTCGCGCGACGGCGCCACGAGCACGGGCGGCACGATGAGGACGTTGACGACGATGCCGATCGCGGCGCCGATGAGCGTCTCGATGACGCGGTCGAGGGCGTACTCCGGGGAGGTGCCGCCGAGCGCGAGCACGAGCATCGCGCTGATCGCGACCTGGTTGGACGTGCCCGTCGTCATGCGCAGCGCCCACGCGATGAGGATCGCGGCGACGATCGCGACGAGCACCACCCATCCGGCGGGCCCGAACACGAGGCCGAGCGCCGACGCGATCACGACGCCCGCGATGACGCCGACGCTGCGTTCGACGGCCTTGCCGAGCGACTGGTTCACGCTCGGCTGCACGACGAGCAGCGCGGCGATCGCGGCGAACACCGGCAGCGGGCCGGGGATCAGCCACCCGGCGATCAGCCACGCGGCGACGGTCGCGACCGCCGATTTCAGCACCTGCAGCAGCGGCGACCGCTTCGTGTCCCGGAACCGCTCCGACACGCGGAGCCGTTCCGGGACGCGCATCGAGAACCGCATGCGCCCCACGCTAGCGGGGCGTCACCCGGCCTGCGCCGTGTCGCGCTTCGGCAGCTTCCAGTCCGGGCGCACGAAGTGGCACGTGTAGCCCCACGGGATGCGCTGCAGGTAGTCCTGGTGCTCCGGCTCGGCCTCCCAGAACGCGCCGGCCGGGGCGACCTCGGTCACGACCGGGCCCGGCCAGATGCCCGACGCGTCGACATCCGCGATCGTGTCGATCGCCGTGTCGTGCTGCTCGGCGCTCGTGGGGTAGATCGCCGACCGGTAGCTGGTGCCGATGTCGTTGCCCTGGCGGTTCTTCGTGGTCGGGTCGTGGATCTGGAAGAAGAACTCCAGCAGCTCGCGGTAGCTGAGCTTCGCGGGGTCGAACACGACCTCGATCGCCTCGGCGTGCGAGCCGTGGTTGTGGTAGGTCGCGTTCGGCACGTCGCCGCCCGAGTAGCCCACGCGCGTGCCGAGCACGCCGGGCATCTTGCGGATGAGCTCCTCCATGCCCCAGAAGCAGCCGCCCGCGAGGACGGCGGTCTCGGCTCCGGGCAGGGTCGTGATGGCGCCGGGGGTGGTCATGCGCGGTCCTCGCTCTCGGTGGTGGTGCGGGCGGATGCCGCGGCATCCGTCGTCTCGAACAGGTGGCGGTACTCGCCGTACCCCTCGGCCTCGAGATCGTCGAGGTGGACGAAGCGGAGCGCCGCGGAGTTGATGCAGTAACGCAGGCCGCCGGCCTCGGTGGGGCCGTCGTCGAACACGTGGCCGAGGTGGCTGTCGGCGCCCGACGAGCGGACCTCGACCCGCTTCATGAACAGCGAGCGGTCGACGTGCTCGGTCACGGCGCCGTCGTCGATCGGGCGGGTGAAGCTCGGCCAGCCGGAGCGGCTGTCGTACTTGTGCACGCTCGCGAACAGCGGCTGCCCCGACACGACGTCGACGTAGAGCCCGGGGTCGTGGTTGTTCCAGTACTCGTTGCGGAACGCCGGCTCGGTCGCGTCGTCCTGGGTGACCTTGCGCTGCAAGGGAGTGAGGCGGGCGATCGCCTCGGGAGTGCTGCGGTAGTCGTGGGACACGGTTCCTCCTCCTGGACGCCATGGTCGCCGCCGGCTGCGGCGCCCGAACGCGACACCCGCACGGGGCGGTGTCGTGGCGTCATCCGGAACAACCGTCGAGCGGGCCGGGCTGTTCCGCGATCCGGCCCGCCTGGCTGTGGGTTCGCTGTGACAGGATCGCCCCATGGCCGATCGTCTGATGCTGCTCGACACCGCCTCGCTGTACTTCCGTGCGTTCTACGGCGTGCCCGACTCGATCCGGCGCGCCGACGGCACGCCCGTGAACGCGGTGCGCGGGCTGCTCGACATGATCGCGAAGCTCGTGAGCGACTTCGAGCCGACCCATCTCGTCGCCTGCTGGGACGACGACTGGCGGCCGCAGTGGCGGGTCGACCTCATCCCGAGCTACAAGGCGCACCGCGTCGAGGAGGTCGTGCCGGGCGGCCCCGACGTCGAGGAGGTGCCCGACCCGCTCGAGGCGCAGGTGCCGATGATCCGCGAGGTGCTGGGCCTGCTCGGCATCCCGGTGGTGGGCGTCGCCGAGCACGAGGCCGACGACGTCATCGGCACGATGGCGACGCAGGCGACGATGCCGGTCGACGTCGTCACGGGCGACCGGGACCTGTTCCAGCTCGTCGACGACGAGCGGGGGATCCGCGTGATCTACACCGCGCGCGGCATGAGCCGGCTCGAGCTGGTGACCGGCGAGTGGGTCGTCGCGAAGTACGGCATCGAGGCGTCGCAGTACGCCGACTTCGCGGTGCTGCGCGGCGACACGTCCGACGGCCTCCCGGGCGTTGCGGGCATCGGCGAGAAGACGGCCGCCGGGCTCCTGGGCGACTTCGGCTCCCTCGATGCGATGCTCGTGGTGGCATCGGGTGATCCGGATGTCGCGGACGCCGCCCCGCGGATGTCGGCCACCATGCGCGCCAAGCTCGCGGGCGCCCACGACTACCTCGCGGTCGCGCCCCGGGTCGTGAACGTCGTCCGCGACCTCGAGCTCCCGTCGGCCGAGGAGGCCGGCGCCCG
>NZ_LQGY01000010.1 GCF_001620055.1 Agromyces sp. NDB4Y10
GCAGCTCGCGACGACCGCGTTCGAGCAGGCCCGCGTCGCCGCCGAGGAGGACGCCGCCCCGCGCGCGGACGGCGACGCCGGCAGCACCGGCGCCGGCGACGACGCGGCGGCCGCCGACGAGCCCGCCGACCTGGAGCGCTTCGAGGCGGACGAGACCTACTTCACCTTCCCCGCAGCGCTCGAGATGTACGCCGACGGCCGCTACGACGGCCGGTGCGGGCTCGAGCATCTCGAGGGGTGCTGGGAGGGGGCGCTGTTCGTCGAGGCGGACTGCGCGACCCTCGAGATCGAGCTCGGCTTCACCAACGACGAGGACGCCTGGGCCCCCGCCGACGAGACGCGGACCCTCACCGAGACCGGCGTGGTCGCGGGCGAGGCGCTGCCCGTGGTGTTCGGCAACGACGCCTACGACTTCGGGTGGATCCAGGACGTGCGCTGCATCGCGGCGGCGAGCTGACGCAGTCCGGATCGCACGCCGGATCGGGTCGCGCGGTCAGTTCACGGCGTGGGCGGCGTCGAGCAGCGAGGTGAGCTCGTCGCGGAGCCGCTCGAGGCGCTCGACCGAGTAGCCGAGGCGCTCGACGACCTCGCCGGGGACTCGGAGCGCCTGTTCGCGCAACGCCGTGCCCTCGTCGGTCAGCGCGATGTCGACGGCGCGCTCGTCGGCGGCGCTGCGCGACCGGGTCACGAGGCCGGCCGCTTCGAGCCGGCCGATCAGGGGGCTCACCGTCGCGGGTTCGAGGTGGAGCCGTTCGGCGACCTCGCGCAGGCGCTGCGGGCTCCGTTCCCACAGCGCGAGCAGCACGAGGTACTGCGGGTGGGTGATGCCGAGCGGTTCGAGCGAGGGCCGATAGAGTCGCACCACCTCGCGGCTCGTGGCCGCGAGCGCGAAGCAGAGCTGGCGGTCGAGTTCGAGCGGATCGGTCATGATCCCATAATAGCGAGTACACTAACTGTTCGTGCACGAACAGAAGCTGCCCAACCCGTGGCGCGACGTCCCGGGCTTCTGGGCGCGCGTGAGCCGCGTGCTGTACCCGTTCGCGGGGCCCGCCGAGGTCGGCATCGGCCGACCGGAGGAGCCGTACCGCCCTCCGGCCGATCCCACCTGCCCGGTGTGCGGCGCGTCCATGGCCGAGCACCGCATCGAACGCGGCGACGCCACGACGCCGACCCGCCTGCACTGCCCGACCGGAGACGGCCGAGCTGCGTGATCGGCGCGGCGCCTCGGACTCGATCGAGGCGCCGCGCCGAGGATCACCCGAGCGTCACGCCGCGTGCGGAGAGGAACGGCACGGGGTCGATGCGGGTGCCGTTCTGGTACACCTCGAAGTGCAGGTGGCATCCGGTCGACGCGCCCGTGGTTCCCGAGTACCCGATCAACTGGCCGACCGAGACGGTCTGGCCCACCTTCACGCGTATGCCCCCGTCGACCAGGTGCGCGTAGCCCGTATCGATGCTCGAGGCATGCGCGATCTTGATGAAGTTGCCGTAGGTGCCGACCCAGCCGGCCGTGCTCACCTTGCCGGACGTGGCGGCGTAGATCGGCGCGTTGCAGCCGGTCGCGATGTCGACGCCCGCGTGGAACGACGACGTGCAGCCGCCCGACGTGCAGATGGGCTCGCGAGGTCCGAACGTGCTGGTGATCCGCCCGTTCGCGGGCTTCGCCCAGTCGGTCGCGCACGCCGTGTTCTGCGCCACGGCGTCGCCGACGACGCCCGTGCTGCCGAGGATCACCCGGGCCGGCGGCGCCATCTCGCGGAGCGCGTTCCACGCCGGGTACGGGATGCACGTCGCCCGGGTCAGGTACAGCGGCGACCCGAGCGCGCCGGCGAGCGCGGCGCCCGAGAGCGCGTCGGCGAATTCGATGCCCGTCGCGAGGAAGGCGCTCCCGACCGCCGACGACGTGCTGCGGAAGACGGCCTGGTTGATCGCCGTGGCGGTGAGGTACCGGTCCGCGCCCTCATGGCGGAGCACCGTGAAGCCCTCGGAGGAGAGCTGCTTGGCGATGCCCTCGCTGACCGCGCCCGCACTGCCGGCGATGCGGACCGTGCGCACGCCGAGCGACTTCATCGCGGTGATCGTGCTGGATCGGGCGGACTGCGCGAGACCTTCGACGAGGAACACCGGTGCGCCGATCGCGCCGGCCGCAGCGGATGCCGCGAGCGCATCGGGGAAGTCCGCGCCGGTGGCGATGAAGGCCTCCGTCGCGCTCGTGAAGGCGCTGCCGACGACGAGTTCGCCGGTCTGGTATCGATCGTTCCCGCCGGACCGGCTGATCTGCGTTGTCAGGCCGGCGAGCTGGTCGTAGACCGCCGGGGTGATGACGGCATCGCTGCCGGCGACCACGATGCGCTTGGGTGCCAGGCGGACGATCTCGGCCCGCACGACCTCGGGGATGGCGTCGCCGCGGGTCAGGAGCAGCGGCCCGCCCGCCTTCGCCGCTGCGGCGGCGGCGGTCAGTCCGTCCGGGAAGTTGAGGCCGGTGGCCACGTACAGGACGGGGACGCCCGCGGCGAACCGCTTCGAGATGGCCACGGCCGTCTCGTACCGGTCGGCGCCGGCGAGCCGGTGCACGCCCGTGCCGAAGGCCTCGATGACCGGCTCGGCCGTCGTCGTCGCAGACATCATGGTGGTGGTCTGCTCGGTCGTGCTGCCGGCGGACGACTGGGTCGTCTGCTCAGTGGTCTTCGCGCTCGAGTCGGCCGGCTTCTTCGGCGACGTCGTCTCCGCGGGTGCGCCGGATGCCGGGCCGGAGACCGTCGGCGCCGGCGTCGTGGGAACCGGCGTGGGCGCCGGCTGGGTCGTCGGCGGAGCCGACGCGACCACCTGCTGATCCGACCCTGCGACGGGCTCCTCCGCCTGTGCCGGCACGGCCGTGCCGAACACGAGCGCGATCGCCGCGGCGACCCCCGTCACCGCCCGAACGCGGATCCAACCAGCCATCTTCGCCTCCCCCCGGAGCGAGCGTGCGCGAGGGGAATCGCGCGACGCTCGTCATCGCAGTGTAGGGGGCGATGGCGAAAGTGTGAAGTTCACGTAGAACGTTCGTCTTGAATCGATCAGATTACGAAGCGGGCATCCGCCGTCGCGTGAAGGCGGACGGCGTGTCGCGGAACGGCTCCCGAGTGGTCGCCCGTCCCGCCGCGCAGGGTCCGGGCGCGTGGTCTCGGCTCACGCTAGCGCGCCGGCCTCCCCCTCGTCTTGTCCCATCTTGTGAGGACCGACGGTCGCGCCGGCCGACGTGCACGACGCGCGCATCCCCTGCACGGCGCCGCACGGCTCGGACATTCCGTTCCCGGCATGCGAGGTCGCGTACGGTGGCCGGATGCTCCGACGATTCATCTCCCGCGTCTACTGGGCCTGCAGCAGGTGGACGCTCGCGGGTGAGCCGGCTCCCGACCGGCCGTCGGTGCTGATCGGCGCCCCGCACACGTCGAACTGGGATTTCGTGCTCATGCTCGCCATCGCGTGGCGGTACGGCATCGACATCCGCTGGCTCGGCAAGAAGAGCCTGTTCCGCGGATGGCGCGGGTCGATCATGCGCCGGATCGGCGGCATCCCGGTCGATCGCGACGACCCCAGCCGCGTCGTCGGCGAGGTCGTCGAGCGGATCCGCGACGGCGAGGTGTTCGGCCTCGTCGTCACGCCGGACGGCACGCGCGGGGCGAACGAGTACTGGAAGTCGGGCTTCTACCGCATCGCGCGGGAGACCGGGCTTCCGGTGACCCTCGGCTTCGTCGACCGCACCACGATGACCACGGGCCTCGGACCGACGTTCGACCTGACCGGCGACGTCCCGGCCGACATGGACCGGATCCGGGCGTTCTACGCCGACAAGGCCGGCCTGCGGCCGCACCTGCGCACCGAGCCGCGCCTGCGCGACGAGCGCCGCACGGCGTAGCGCGAGGGTCAGTCGTCGAGCCGGAAGCCGACCTTCAGCGTCACCTGGAAGTGCGCGATGTTCCCGCCCTCGACGTGACCGCGAGTGGAGATCACCTCGAACCAGTCGACGTTCCTGAGCGTCGAGGTCGCCCGTGCGATGGCGTTCCGGATGGCGGCGTCCTGGCTCTCGGAGGAGCTTCCGACGATCTCGGTGACGCGGTAGACGTGGTCGTGCATGGCCGGCTCCTGACTTCCCCGCGTCGGCGCGGGATTCCTCGACCCTAGTCGGGCACGCGGCCGAGCGACAGGATCACTCGACGGAGAAGTCGAGACTCGACTCCGCGACCGCGATGACCGACCACGTGCCGCCGCCGGCGTCGGTGAACTCGTACGCCGGCACCACCAGGACGCTGCCGTCGGGCTGCCACTGGCTCGCGAGCCCGAGCCGCGCCTCGACGATCTCCACGTCGTTCACGGGCCACGACACGGGGACGCCGGGCTCCGGTGCCGCGGGCGGCTCGGTCGGCGGCACCCACTCCGGCATGTCGGTCACGGGCAGGTCGCGCGCCTCGGCGGGCAGCGCGATCATCGTCGACGCGAACCGAGGGTCGGACAGCCGCTCGAACGCCTCCTGCTCACTCACCACGGGGTAGTCGCCGAGTTCGACGAGGTCCGCGAGCATGCCGGACGCGCTGACGATGCCGCGGTCCGACAGTTCGACGCCCCAGGCCTGGTCTATCCGCTGGCCGTCCACGACGGGCCAGGCCTGCGCCGTGCGCGTCACGGCACCCTCCCACGTCTCCGAGGCGAACTCGAACGCGCCGGCGTCGCGCCCGGTGGACTCGATCAGGGAGCGCAGCGCGTCGATCGCCGCCTGCTCGCTCGGGATCTCCCCGGTCGGCTCGCAGGTCTCCGCGCCGTCGCCGCACTGCCACGGGCTGTTCGCCGGATCGGAGTACCAGAATCCGAGCGTGCCGTCGAGCGACACCCCGAGCGCGGGACCGGTGCCGTCCTTCGGCCCGACCGACCAGGATCCGTCCGCGAGTTCCGGCGCGCCCTCGACACCGAGGGCCCCCGCCAGTGCGGCGACGGTGTCGGCATCGGATGCCGCGCGGGCGTCGTACCCGTAAGCCGCTGCCGTTCCGCTCGAGGTCGAGAGTCCCGACGCGCTGAACGAGTTGCGCCCGCCGCCCCATGACGGCCAGCTCATCCCCTGGGCGCCGGGCTCCGGCATCATCCGGTCGCCGGTCGCGATCTCGGGCATGGCGCCACCCTCGGTCGCCGCACCGTCGGGCGGGCCCTGCAGGGAGATCGGCGGCGCGGCTCCCCCGGCGAGATCGGCCGGACCCGCAGTGGCGGAGCCGATGCCGTACCCGACCGCGCCGACGACGACGAGCGCGGCGGCCGCCGCAGCCACCGGCATCCACGCCGGTCGCCGGCGCGCCCGCTCCGCGGTGAGGTCGGCGACGGGGGCCGATCCGCCCGTCTCGGCCGCGGCCCGCGCCACGACCTCGTCGGCGAACCCGTAACGGGCTTCGACGCCCGCAGCCGGGTCCGCGGCGCGCAGCCGTTCCATCGGGTCGCGCTGGTCGTCGTTCATGTCGATCACCTTCCGTGGCATCCGCTCTCACCCATGCCTGTGTGCCGCGTGAGCCGAACCTTGCAGGAGTCGCTAGAACGACATCCGCTCGCCCCACGCCTCGCGCAGGCGCTTGCGGGCCCGCGAGAGCGCGGCATCGGCGCCCGACCGCGAGATGCCGAGCACCTGCGCGAGCTCCTCGCCGTCGAGGCCCTCCCACGCGTGCAGCAGGAGGATGCGCCGGTCGCGTTCGCCCACGCTCATGAGCGCGCCGCGCAGTTCGTCGTCGAACAGGGCGCTGAGCTCGGGATCGGTGCGCACGCGTGCGTCACCGGCGTCGGGCACCTCGTCGACGGGGAGGTCGACGAGCTTGCGGCGGTGGTTCGCGAGCGTGAAGCCCGCCGTGCGGTACAGCCAGGGCAGCACGGCTTCGCGGGGCACGTCGTCGCGCCGGCGCCACGCGGTCGCGAACACCTCGGCGGCGAGATCCTCCGCGTCCTGGCGGGATCCGCGGCGAGCGAAGTACTTCACCAGCGCCGTCGAGTGCTCGCGCACCACGCCCGTGAACCACGCGAGCGCATCGGTGCCGTCCTCGACCGGCTGCGGCTCGGCGCGGTCGGGCATCGGCTCCCCCAGGGTCGAATCGGCGTCTGCGGCGTCGGTGCTGGCGATCCTCACACCCTGCCTGTGTCGCGACTGCGCCGAGTCTTGCACGGCGCGCACGCCCCGAAGATCACGGATCGGTCGCGATCGGGGAACCCGTCGCTCCAGCGGACCACGCCTTGAGCCGCGGCAGGACGCCCGAGTACCCTCTCCGCATGTCGGCGGTCCCGGTGGAGGTGTGGGGCTCCGGCGAGCGCGTCGTGCTCGTCCACGGATCGCTCGCGACCGGTCCGGCCGAGTGGGCGGCGCAGCGACCCCTCGCCGATCACGGCTACGAACTCGTGATCCCGACGCGACGGGCGTACGCCGGCGAGCCCGGCGCCGTCGGCGAGGACTTCCTCACCGACGGCGACGACGTGGCCGCGCTGCTCGGCGACGGCGCCCACCTCGTCGGCCACTCGTACGGCGGCCTCGTGGCGATGGTCGCCGCGGCGCGACGACCGCACGCGGTGCGCACCCTGGTGCTCGCCGAACCCCCGGCATTCGACGCGGCCTCCACGCACCCGGCGGTGCGACGGCTGCGACGCGACATCGAGCAGGCGCTCGAATCGGCGGGAGACGACCGCGAGTTCCTCGACGGGTTCCTCGAACTGGTCGGATCGCCGGTCGACGAGATCCCGGCCGACGTCATGCGCGACCTGACCGCACTGGTCCCGGCGCTACGCCGCGCGCGTCAGCCGTGGTCGGGCGCGATCCCCGTCGACGAGGTGCGCGACGCGGCGTTCCCCACGGTGGTCGTCTCCGGCGACCATCACGAGGCGTTCACGGCCATGTGCGACGGGCTCGCCCGCGACCTCGGCGCCGACCTCCGAACGGTGACCGGCGCCGGACACGAGATCCAGCTCGCCGCCGCCGACTTCAACGCCCTGCTGCTCGCCCTCTGGCGATCGACGGCTCCGCGCTGAGCGGATGCCGCGTCAGACGTTGAAGCGGAACTCCACCACGTCGCCGTCCTGCATGACGTAGTCCTTGCCCTCCATGCGGGCCTTGCCGCGCGCGCGGGCCTCGGCCACCGAGCCGGCGTCGACGAGGTCGTCGAACGAGATGACCTCCGCCTTGATGAAGCCCTTCTCGAAGTCGGTGTGGATGACCCCGGCCGCCTGCGGGGCCTTCCAGCCCTTGCGGATGGTCCAGGCGCGCGACTCCTTGGGGCCGGCGGTGAGGTAGGTCTGCAGTCCGAGCGTGTCGAAGCCGACGCGCGCGAGCTGGTCGAGGCCCGACTCCTCCTGGCCGGTCGACGCGAGCAGCTCCGCGGCGTCCGCCGGGTCGAGGTCGATGAGCTCGGACTCGATCTTCGCGTCGAGGAAGACCGCCTCGGCGGGCGCCACGAGCGCGGCGAGTTCCGCCTTGCGGGCGGCATCCGTCAGCACCGCCTCGTCGACGTTGAAGACGTAGATGAAGGGCTTCGCCGTGAGCAGGCCGAGTTCGGCGATGGGCGCGAGGTCGACGGATGCCGCGGACAGGGGCGTCCCCTGCTGCAGCACCTCCTGCGCCTCCTTCGCCGCGGCGAGCACCGACGGGTCGAGCTTCTTGCCCTTGACCTCCTTCTCGTAGCGCGTGATGGCGCGCTCGAGCGTCTCGAGGTCGGCGAGGATCAGCTCGGTGTTGATGGTCTCCATGTCGTTCCTGGGGTCGACGGCGCCGTCGACGTGCACGACGTCGGAGTCCTCGAATCCGCGCACGACCTGCGCGATCGCGTCGGCCTCGCGGATGTTGGCGAGGAACTTGTTGCCGAGCCCCTCGCCCTCGCTCGCGCCCTTGACGATGCCGGCGATGTCGACGAACGACACGGCCGCGGGGAGGATGCGCTCGGATCCGAAGATCTCGGCGAGCTGCTCGAGTCGCGGGTCGGGCAGGTTCACCACGCCGACGTTCGGCTCGATCGTCGCGAACGGGTAGTTCGCGGCGAGCACCTGGTTCTTGGTGAGGGCGTTGAAGAGCGTCGACTTGCCGACGTTCGGGAGACCGACGATTCCGATGGTGAGAGCCACGGGGGTCAATCGTACCCCGCGGGTCCCGCGTCCCCCGCGCGTCTCGGTGCGGTCCCTGATGCGGCGGCGGATGGCGGGACGTAGCGTCGCCGGAGCGGGGAACGACTCCCCGCTCGACTGCGCGGGAGCGCACACCGGGAGGGGTACGGATGCTGCAGGAAGGACGTGCCGCCGTCGAGGCGCACGCGGAGGCGCAGGTGAAGCCGATCGTCGCCGTGGGCTCGGCCACCACGGTGCGGGTCGTGCTGACCGCCGCCCCGCACGCCTCGGGCCGAGCCGCGGATGGCACGGCGACCGGCGGCCGCGCGGTCGAGCCGGCCACCCGTCACCTGTCGGTCAGCGTGGAGCCGCACGGCCTGAAGCTCGCGCTCGGCGTCCGCCGCACGCGCTCGCTGCGGCTCTCCCCCGGCGGGCGCGCCGCCGCGACGTTCCGCCTCGTCGGCGTCGAGCCGGGCCCGGGAGCCGTGCCGGTCGTGATCCGCAGCGACGACGGCGACCCGCTCGCGACGCTGCAGTTGACGGTCGAGGTGGTCGGCTCCGGCGATCACGACCAGACGGGCGTGGCTCGCGTGTCCGCGGTGGTCCCCGCCCGTCCGGTCCTCGCGGAATCCGCCGCACCGGCGCAGGACGATCCCGAGCAGCCCGCCGAGCCGGTGCCTCCGGCCGGCGAGGTCACGGCCGCCGGGTCCGGAAGCACCGCGTGACGTAGGGCACGGCCAACTCGTCCGCACCGGCGACGTCCGGGTGCGTGTCGAGCAGGGTCTCGATCGCGGCGACGACCGCGCGCTGCTCGTCCGGCGGCGCGGTGATCCAGTGGCTGCGCGAGCGCACGAGGTCGAGGAACCTCGCCCGCGTCATCCGCTCGACCCACTCGACCCGGTGCTCCTCGATGGGTCCGAAGCGGCGGCCGACGCGCACGTACGACTCGAACGTGGCCGACGCGTCGTGCCGCTCGTGCATGATGGCGCCGGCCTCGCGCAACCAGTCCGCCGAGGTGTCGCGGCTGTTCCAGACGAGTCCGAGCGTGCCGCCCGGCCGGAGCACCCGCGCGATCTCGGGCACGGCACGCTCGGGTTGGAACCAGTGCCACGCCTGACCGGCGACGACCGCGTCGACCGACGCGTCCTCGACGGGGATGTCCTCGGCGGTGCCGAGGATGCGCGGCACGCCGGGCACCCGGACCTCGAGTTCGTCGAGCATCTCCTCGACGGGGTCCACCGCGACGACGTCGAGGTCGAGCTGCACGAGCGCCTCGGTCAGCTTCCCGGTCCCGGCGCCGAGGTCGAGCACGCGTCGCGCGTCCTCGACGAGCCAGGCGACGGCCTCCACCGGGTAGCCGGGCCGAGCCGCCCCGTACACGGATGCCACGGTCCCGAACGACCGCGCCACCGCCCGCGTCGCCGGGTCGCCGGGGTCGATCACGGGCGCGGCCCGTCCGCCGGCATGCCCCTGCTCGTCCGCTTCGCCCATGGCCGGCCCCCGATCCCCGTCCCGGACATTCCACGCCCGCGCCGCGGCATCCGTCAACCACCGCGTGCGCCGATCACCGACGCGCGGCGCGACGCGCCCGGCGGTGTCGCCCGGACGTGCGACGATCGGCGCGTGCCAGTGAGCTTCACCGCGATCGACTTCGAGACCGCCAACTCCTCCGCCGCGTCGGCGTGCTCGGTCGGGGTGGTGAAGGTCGTCGACGGCGTGGTGGTCGAGCGCGAGCACCGCTACATCCGCCCGCCGTTCCCGCACGGCGACTTCTCGCCCTGGAACGTGCGGATCCACGGGATCACCGCGGAGATGGTGGCGGATGCCGCCGGCTGGGCGTCGCACCTGCCGTGGCTGCGCGAGTTCGCCGGCGACGACTGGCTCGTCGCGCACAACGCGGGGTTCGACATGGGCGTGATCGCGAAGACCTCCGAGGCGCACGGGCTGGCAGTGCCCGACTTCCGGTACCTCTGCAGCCTGCAGGTCGCGCGGCGCACCTACCACCTCGACTCCTACCGCCTGCCGGTCGCGGCGATGGCGGCGGGGTTCGAGGACTTCTCGCACCATGACGCCCTGGCCGACGCGGAGGCCTGCGCGGCCATCGTGGTGCACGCGGCGAAGCGGCACGACGCCGACGACCTCGAGCGCCTGGCCCACGTCACCCGCGTCAAGGTCGGGACGATCGGCGCCGCCGCGACGGCGCAGCGCGCGTCGCTGCACGGGCCGATGGCGCTGCAGTAGGCGTCAACCCCCTCCCGCGACGACGCCTCCGTCGGCTTGGCTGGGCGCTCGACGAAGGGAGCCGACATGGCCGAGCAGCACACCGACGAGTTCACGCCCCGCATCGCGATCGTGACCGGAGCCGATTCCGGCATCGGTCGCGCGACCGCCGTGGCGCTGGCCCGGGACGGCATGGACGTGGGCATCACCTACCACACCGATGCCGATGGGGCCGAGGAGACCGCGCGCGAGGTGCGCGAGCTCGGCCGGCGTGCGGAGGTCGTGCGGCTCGACGCGTCGGATGCGCCGGCCTGCGGCGACGCGGTCGACGACCTGTGCGAGCGGCTCGGCGGCATCGACGTCTTCGTGAACAACGCCGGCACGGGCTCGGCGACGCCGTTCGTCGACCAGTCTTGGGACGAGTGGCGCGAGGTCGTGGCGACCGATCTGGACGGGGCGTTCGTCTGCCTGCAGCGCGCCGCGCGCCGGATGGTCTCCGCCGGTCGTGGCGGGCGCCTCATCGCGGTGACGAGCGTGCACGAGCACCAGCCGCGCGTGGGCTCCGCGGCGTACGACGCGGCCAAGCACGGCCTGGGCGGGCTGGTGAAGACCATCGCGCTCGAACTCGGGGAGCACGGCATCACGGCGAACTGCGTGGCGCCGGGCGAGATCGCGACGCCGATGACCGACCAGGAGGACGTGGACCCGACGACCGTGGACCGCCCGGGCGTGCCGCTCGGTCGCCCCGGCGACGCGCGCGAGATCGCCGCCGTGATCGCGTTCCTCGCCTCGCCGGGGGCGTCGTACGTCACGGGCGCATCGTGGGCCGTCGACGGCGGCATGCTGCAGATGGGCCCGCAGGCCGGCTCGCACCTCACGAGCGACGACTGGCGCCGCGTCTGAGCCCTGCGGGCGCGCGCCGTGCCGGGCAGGTTCCGGCGGCGCGCGACGCCGCGACGAACGGATGTCGGGGGCCGCTGCCACACTGACGGCATGGACTTCCTCCTGCTGCTCATCGGCCTCCTCGTCGGCGGCGCGCTCGGCGCGCTGGTCATGCACGTCGTGGCGTCCCGTCGCCCGGGCGACGCGGTCGAACCGGTCGAGGACCCGGCGCTCGTCGAGGCGCGCCACGAGCGCGCCCTGCTCGAGTTGCGGGCCTCGGCCGAGGCCGAGCGCGCGGCGCTGCTCGCCGAGCAGCACGAGCAGCAGGCGATGCTCCGCGCCGAGCTGGCGGCGGCCGAGGCCGCCGCCGCCGGGCTGCGCGAGCAGCTCGAGCACCAGGTGCGCCAGCACCGCGAGGCCCTCGAGCAGCAGCGGCTCGACCAGGCCGAGCGCAGCGAGCGCGAACGCCGCGAGAGCGCCGTGCTGCAGGCGCTGAGCCCCGTGCGCGAGACCCTCGCGACGATGCAGCGCAAGGTGTCCGAGCTCGAGCAGCAGCGCAGCGAGCAGTACGGCTCGATCGCCGAGCAGCTCAAGCGGGCGCAGCTCTCCGACGCCGAGCTCCGTGCCACGACCGAGTCGCTGGCGAGCGCGCTGCGTAACAACAGCACGCGCGGGGTGTGGGGCGAGACGCAGCTGCGCCGAGTGGTGGAGGCCGCGGGGCTCACCCAGCACGTCGACTTCGAGCTGCAGACCCAGGTCACGACCGACCAGGGCCGCGGTCGCCCCGACATGGTCGTGAACCTGCCGGGCGGCAAGTACATCCCGCTCGACTCGAAGGTGCCGCTCGAGCACTACCTCGAGGCGTCGAGCATCCCCGAGACCGCGACCGGCGAGGAGGGTGCGCGCCGCAAGTCGCTCATCGACCGGCACGTGAAGGCCATGCGCTCCCACATCGACGCCCTGGGCAAGAAGTCCTACTGGGAGGGGCTCGCGGCCAGTCCCGAGTTCGTGATCGCGTTCATCCCGAACGAGTCGCTGCTCTCCGCGGCACTCGAGGCCGACGCCGGCCTGCTGAACTACGCGTTCGAGCGTCGCGTCGCCCTCGCGTCCCCCGTGAACCTCTTCGCCGTGCTCAAGACCATCGACTACGCGTGGCAGCAGCAGGCCGTGTCCGACGAAGCCAAGAAGCTGTTCGACCTCGGCAACACCCTCTACCAGCGCATCGGCGTGCTCGCCGGTCACGCCGACTCGCTGCGCAAGGCCATCGAGCGCACCGTCGACAGCTACAACAAGTTCGCCAGCTCGCTCGAGTCCCGCGTGCTCGTCACGGCGCGCCAGTTCCCCGGCATCAACGAGACCAAGCTCTCGCTCGTCGCCGAGCCCACGCCGATCCACGAGTCGCCGCGCCGGCTCTCCGCCCCGGAACTGACCGACGGCGATGCCGTGGCCGGGCTCCCGGCGGCGGATCCGACGCCCGCCGACGCCACGCCCGGGAGCGAGCCGATCGGCGCCGTTCCGGTGAGCGACGAACCCGTGGAACTCATCGTCGGCACCGACTTCGACGGCGCCGACCTCGATCCCCACATCCGCTCCGCCTCATCCTGACCCCTCGCGGGCGCCGCCGTCGCGCCCGCCGGTGGCCGGCGGCGGTTCGTGGCGCTCGTCCACCGGCGCTGCGAACCCCGCCGCCGCCTCGGCACCCGTCACCTGCGTCGGATCCATCGGGCCGTCGTCGAGCGGGTGCGCCAGTTCGTCCTCGCCGAGCCGGGCGGCCGCGAGGGTGATCACCGCGAGCAGCGGCGGCACCAGACCGGCGATGAGGAACGCGGGCGCGAGGCCGAGCCACTCGCCCACCGGGCCGGCGATCGCCATCGACAGCGGCATCAGGGCGAGCGAGACGAAGAAGTCGAGGCTGGACACGCGGCCCAGCATCGCCGGCGGCACCCGGCGCTGCAGGAGCGTGCCCCAGACGACCTGCGCCGCGTCGAACAGGAACCCCACGATGAACGTGGCGACGACCATCACCCACAGCCACGGCGTCACCCCGATCACCGCGAGCGGGATGCAGCCGAAGCCCCACGCGATGATCATGAGCGTGAGGTAGCGTCGCGGCAGCCGGAACGACGAGACCAGGAGCGAGCCGACGGCACCGCCGAGGCCGAACGCCGCGAGCACGAGCGCGAACTCCCCCGCGCCCCCGCCCGCCTGGTCCCGCACCGCGAACGGGATGAGCACCTCGATCGGGCCGATGACCACCAGCACGAGCAGGATCGAGAAGGCGAGCGTGGCGAACAGCCACCGGGTGCGCAGCAGGTAGGCGAATCCGTCGCGCAGGTCCACGAACATCTGCCGCGCGGGATGCGTCGGCGTCCCCTCCTCGAACTCCCGGCGCACCGCGGTGGTGCGCATGAGGCCGAGTGCCCCGACGGCGACCACCTGCAGCCCGGCGACGACGAGGAATGACAGCCACGGCCCCTGGACGGCGATGAGCAGGCTCGCGAGCGCCGGCCCGGCCGCGTTCTGCGCGACCGGCCGCAGCACCCCCTCGACGCCGTTCGCGGCGAGGAGCTGCTCGGCCGGCAGGAGGGCGGGCAGCCACGCCGAGTACGCCGGGTAGAAGAACCCGTCGGCGACGCCGAGCACGAACGACAGCACGGCCAGGTGCCAGACCTCGATCGCACCGGCCGCGGCGAGCCACCCGGCCGCCGCGAACACCGCGGCGCGGACCACCTCCACGACCAGCAGGATCCGCCGCTGCGGAACTCGGTCGGCGACCACGCCGCCCACGAGCACCGCAGCGACGAGTCCGAGGCTGGCGCCGACGGCGACGATCGACAGGTCGATGGGCGTCCCGCCGAGTTCGATCACCTGCCATGCGGCCGCGACGATCCAGGCACCCGCCGACAGCAGCGACGCGGCGAGGGCCACGACGAGCAGGCGGTACTGGCCGGAGCCGAACGGGCGGAGCGCCCGCGGCATCCGCGTCACGGAGGTCACCCGCCCAGTCTGCGCCAGCCCGGCGGGTGCCGCGAGCGGTTCAGCTCACGGCAGCGCGGGCGCGCGGGGCGCCGCGCGGGTCAGCGGTCGTCGGCGTCGAGCCACTTCTCGACGAGGTGGTCGGCGCGCACGCGGCGGATGGTTCCCGACTTGCCGCGCAGCACGATCGACTCGGTGCGGATGATCGGCCCCTTCTTGCGCACGCCGTCGACCAGTTCGCCGTCGGTCACGCCCGTGGCGACGAAGAACGTGTTGTCGCCTCGGACGAGGTCGTCGAGCTCGTACACCCGGTCGCAGTCCAGGCCCGCCGCCTCGCCGGCCGCGCGCTCCTCGTCGTCCTTCGGGGCGAGGCGACCCTGCATGAACCCGCCGAGCGCCTTGATGGCGCATGCGGTGGTGATGCCCTCCGGGCTACCGCCGATGCCGACGCACATGTCGATGCGCGACTCGTACCGGGCTGCGTTGATGCCGCCCGCGACGTCGCCGTCGCTGATCAGGCGGGTGCCGGCGCCCGTGGCGCGGATGTCGGCGATGAGCTGCTGGTGGCGCGGACGGTTCAGCACGGCGACGCGGAGGTCGCTGACATCTCGGCCCTTGGCCTTCGCGAGCGCCCGGAGGTTCTCGCCGATGGGCTTCCGGATGTCGACGACGCCGATGCCTGCGGCATCCGTGACGATCTTGTCCATGTAGAAGACGGATGACGCGTCGAGCATCGTGCCGCGATCGGCGACCGCGATCACCGACAGGGCGTTCTGCCGGCCCTCGGCGGTGAGGGTCGTGCCGTCGATCGGGTCGACCGCGATGTCGCACGCCGGCCCGCGGCCGTTGCCCACGTGCTCGCCGTTGAACAGCATCGGCGCCTCGTCCTTCTCGCCCTCGCCGATCACGACGACGCCGTCGAAGTCGACCGTGCTGAGGAAGGCGCGCATCGCATCGACGGCCGCACGGTCGGCGCCGATCTTGTCGCCGCGCCCGATCCAGGGGTAGGAGCGGATGGCGGCGGCCTCGGTCGCGCGCACCAGCTCGAGGGCGATGTTGCGGTCGGGGTGGAGGTAGAGGCTTTCGGTCTCGGTGCTCGCCATCGAAGGGCCTTCCCTGAATGTCTGGGTGCGGCGACCGCGGCGGGTCGCGCGAACGGAGGGTCGGTTCGAGCCTACTGAGGAGGGCAGCCCGCGGGCCGTGGAACCGGCGCGCTCGGCGCGAAAGATCGCGGATTCTTAACGCTCGGTCGCCCAGGCCATCGATCCGACCGACCACGACTCCCCCGCGGACAGGCGCACCCCCGGACCGAGATCGCACGGCGTCACCGCCGTGGCGAAGAACGCGGTCGCCGGGCCGCAGAGTTCCGCGAGGCCGACGACCCGCTCGACCTCGACGCCGACGGCGGCGAGGCGTGCGGCCTCCGCCTCCGACTGCGGAGCCAGCCGCGCCTGCATCCAGCCGCCGAGCGCCCGGACGGCCGCGGCCGTGAGCACCCCCTCGGGCGCACCGCCCACGCCGACGACCAGGTCGAGGTCGCCGTCGCCCCGGGCGGCACGGAGGCAGCGCTCGACGTCGCCGTGGGCGAACCGCTCGACGGCGGCACCCGCGTCGGCCGCCGCGTCGGCGAGGGCGGCGTTGCGCGGACGATCCTGCACGGCCACGCGCACGTCGGCGGCCGTCACCCCGCGGGCCCGGGCG
>NZ_LQGY01000011.1 GCF_001620055.1 Agromyces sp. NDB4Y10
AAATCAAATTGTCCATCAATCAAAGGAAACCCGTCCCCCCACCGAAGCAGGAGAACACGGGGTTCAAAAAATTGGCATTGAACATAGTGCACGCTGTTGAGTTCTCAAGGAACGGACGCACCCGGGTTGCAGCCTCGCGGCCTGCCCCCAGGGCAACCTCTCTACTGTACCACCCCCAGCCGGGCGTTCGCCCCGTGGATCAGAGATCCCGGGCGTCCGCAACCGGAGACCGCACGCTCGAGGCGTTCGGTTCACTTGGGAGTGGAGTAGTCATCTTAGGCTTGAAGCAACCGAGTCGCAATATGCGCCTTCGAGGCTGTTTGGCTAAGACTGTCATCTTCGCGGCCGGGAGCTTCTCGCTCTCCGCTCCGCCGTGGCGACAAGAAAGAATCTACGGGCTGCCGCGGGCCTCGGCAAATCGGGCCTGCATCCCGGGCGTGTCGCCCCCGCCGGCCGCTCGTGGCGCCCCGTGACCCGGACCGCGCAGGCCGCGCGATTCCGGGCCACGGAGCCCGGCTCAGCCGAAGTTCGCGGGGTCCGGACCCACCCGGCCGGCCCGCTCCAGGTCGGTGATGCGCTGCATCTCGGCGTCGGACAGCTCGAAGTCGAACACGTCGAAGTTCTCCGCCATCCGCTCGCGCCGGTTCGACTTCGGGAAGACGATGAAGCCTCGCTGGAGGTGCCAGCGGATGACGACCTGGGCCGGGCTCTTTCCGTGGGCGGCCGCGGCATCCGTCACCTCGTCCATCTCGAGCAGCGGGTACTTGCCCTGCCCCAGCGGACCCCACGACTCGATGGCGATGCCGTTGTCGGCGGCGAAGGCCGTCGTCTCGGGCTGCTGGTGCGCGGGGTGCAGCTCGATCTGGTCGACGGCCGGCACGACGCCGGTCTCGTCGATGAGCCGCTGCAGGTGCGGTGCGAGGAAGTTCGAGACGCCGATCGAGCGAGCCCGCCCCGACTCGCGGATCTGCTCGAGCGCCTTCCAGCTCTCGACGTACCGGTCCTTCGAGGGGACCGGCCAGTGGATCAGGTACAGGTCGACGTAGTCGAGGCCGAGCCGCTCGAGGCTCGCGTCGAACGCGTCGAGCGCCGACCGGTGGCCCTGGTCCGAGTTCCAGAGCTTCGTCGTGACGTACAGCTCCTCGCGCGGGATGCCCGACGCGGCGAGCGCGCGCCCCACGCCCTCCTCGTTCTCGTAGATGCGGGCCGTGTCGATGTGGCGGTAGCCCACCTCGAGCGCGTCGGCGACGATGCGCTCCGTCTCGGGCGGGTCCACGAGGAACACGCCGAACCCGAGCTGCGGGATCTCGTGGCCGTCGTTCAGGCGGACTCGGGGCACTGAGGTCGATGTCTGCGTCATGTCGTCATGGAACACCCCGAGGCTGGAAAATCCATCCCCTGTTCGCCCGTCGCGAAGCGGATGCCGCGCGCAGGGGCTCCCGCCCTCCCGCGCGTCATCCGCCCATACGATGGAGGGCTGATGTCCGAGCGCACCCTCCCGCCGATCCCCGTGATCGCCTACCCGGCCGAGCTGCCGGTGAGCGGTCGACGCGACGACATCGCGCGCGCCATCCGCGACCACCAGGTCGTCATCGTCGCAGGAGCCACGGGCTCGGGCAAGACCACCCAGCTGCCGAAGATCTGCCTCGAGCTCGGTCGCGAGTCGATCGCGCACACCCAGCCGCGCCGCATCGCCGCGCGCACGATCGCCGAGCGCGTGGCCGAGGAGCTCGGCACGGAGCTCGGCGGGCTCGTCGGCTACCAGGTGCGCTTCACCGACCGCGTCAGCGAGTCGACGCGCATCAAGGTCATGACCGACGGCATCCTGCTGAACGAGATCCACCGAGACCGCGAGCTGCGCCGGTACGACACGATCATCATCGACGAGGCGCACGAGCGCAGCCTCAACATCGACTTCCTGCTCGGGTACCTGAAGCGCCTGCTCCCCCGCCGCCCCGACCTGCGCGTGATCATCACGAGCGCGACGATCGACCCCGAGAGCTTCGCGAGGCACTTCGCGGATGGCGCGGGCGAGCCGGCGCCGATCATCGAGGTGTCGGGGCGCACGTACCCCGTCGAGATCCGCTACCGGCCGCTCGTGGCCGAGTCCGCGGGCTCCGGCTCGGGCGAGGACGCCGACGACGAGGGCGCCGCCGCCGAGGACCGCGACGTGCAGCAGGGCATCCTCGATGCGCTCGACGAGCTCGAGCGCGAGTCGGCCGGCGACGTGCTCGTGTTCCTCTCGGGCGAGAGCGAGATCCGCGACGCCGAGGCCGCCGTGCGGGCGCACTACACGACCGGTCGCGGTGCGCGTCGCGGCGGAGAGACCGAGGTGCTCCCCCTCTACGGCCGGCTGTCGTCGGCCGACCAGCACCGCGTGTTCGAGCCCTCGAAGGTCGCGGGGCTCCGACGGCGCATCGTGCTCGCGACGAACGTCGCGGAGACGAGCCTCACGGTCCCGGGCATCCGCTACGTCGTCGATGCGGGCACCGCGCGCATCAGCCGCTACTCCGCGCGGTCGAAGGTGCAGCGGCTCCCGATCGAGCCGATCTCGCAGGCGTCCGCGAACCAGCGCTCGGGCCGGTCGGGGCGGACGAGCGAGGGCATCGCGATCCGGCTCTACTCCGAGGAGGACTACGGCAGGCGGCCGGAGTTCACCGACCCGGAGGTCCTGCGCACGAACCTCGCGGCCGTCATCCTGCAGATGGCGTCGCTCGGGCTCGGCGCCGTCGAGGAGTTCCCGTTCCTGACGCCGCCGGATGCCCGTGGCATCCGCGACGGCGTCGACCTGCTGCGCGAGCTCGGCGCGATCGACGACGCGGATGCCGCGACCGGGCCGCAGCTCACGCGGATCGGGCGCCAGCTCGCCCGCCTGCCCATCGAGCCGCGGTTCGCGCGCATGGTGCTGGAGTCCAAGGCCCAGGGCGTGAGCCGCGAGGTGCTCGCGATCGTCGCGGGACTGACGATCCAGGATCCGCGTGAGCGACCGCTCGAGCGCCGCGAGCAGGCCGACGCGATGCACGCCCGGTTCGTCGACCCGACGAGCGACTTCCTGACGCTGCTGAACCTCTGGAACCACCTCGAGGAGCAGCAGCGCGAGCTGTCCGGCAACGCGTTCCGGCGCATGTGCCGCAACGAGTTCCTGAACTACCTGCGCGTGCGCGAGTGGCAGGACCTCTACCGGCAGCTCGTGCGCCTCGCGAAGCCGCTCGGGCTGCACGTCGCCAAGGAGGCGGCCGCACCGAACCCCGACGGCATCCACCGCGCACTGCTCGCGGGGCTGCTCTCGCAGGTCGGCATCCGCGACGACAGCCGCACGTCGAGCGGACGCGGCGGCGCCGGCGGCCAGCGCGAGGCCGAGCGTCGCGGGCGACGCCAGCAGGCCGAGTTCGCCGGCGCCCGGAACGCCCGCTTCGTGGTGTTCCCCGGCTCGGCGCTCGCGAAGAAGCCGCCGGCCGCGCTCATGGCCGCCGAGCTCGTGGAGACCAGCCGGCTGTTCGCGCGCACGGCCGCCGCGATCGACCCGGCGTGGGCCGAGCAGCTCGCCGGCCCGCTCGCGAAGCGCTCGTACTCGGAGCCGCGCTGGGAGCGCCGGCAGGGCTCGGCGGTCGCCGACGAGAAGGTGACGCTGTTCGGCGTCGTGATCGTGCCGAAGCGGCGCGTGCAGCTCGCGCGCATCGACGCGGCGCTCGCGCGCGAGCTGTTCATCCGGCACGCCCTCGTCGAGGAGGACTGGGACTGGAACCGGCTCGACCAGCGCGTGTACGCCTTCATCCGGAAGAACCGGCAGCTGCGTCGCGAGCTCGGCGAGCTCGAGGAGCGCACGCGCCGTCGCGACGTGCTCGGCGGCGACGAGGCGGTCGTCGCGTTCTACGAGCAGCGACTGCCGGCGGATGCCACGGACGCGCGCGCGTTCGAACGCTGGTGGCGCGCCGAGCACCGCCGCTCCCCCGACCTGCTCACCATGTCCACGGCCGACCTCGTCGGCGAGGAGGAGATCTCGACCGACGGCGGGTTCCCCGACCGCTGGCGCCAGGGCGACCAGACGCTCACGCTCCGCTACCGCTTCGAGCCGGGTGCCGAGGACGACGGCGTGAGCGTGCTCGTGCCGCTCGTGCTGCTGCCGCGCCTGGAGCAGACGGGCTTCGACTGGCAGGTGCCGGGCCTGCGCGACGAACTCATCACCGCCATGCTCCGCACGCTGCCCAAGGTGCTGCGCCGCCAGGTCGTACCCGCCGCCGAATGGGCGGCGAAGATCTCCGCCGAGCTGCCCGCCGGTCCCGAGTCGGGCGAGCTGCGACCGCCGTTCGCCGAGCAGGTCGCGGGCGTCATCAAGCGCCTGACCTACGCGCCCGTCACCGCCGAGGACTTCGACCTCGACCGGCTGCCGCCGCACCTGCGCGTGACGTTCCGCGCGGTCGACGAGCGCGGGCGAACGGTCGGCGACGACAAGGACCTCGGCGCGCTCCAGCTCCGCCTGGCCGACCGGGCGAGCCGCGCGGTGGCGTCGACGTTCGCCGACGGCGGGCGCGGCACCCGACGCGGCCGCGGCTCCGGCGACGGTCGAGCGGATGCCGCAGGCGCGACCTCCGGCCCCGCTGGACCCGACCGCGCCGCGAGCCGGCCCGGCGCGAGCGGGCGGGCGACCGCCGCTTCCGCCTTCGCCGAGCAGGCCGGCGTCACCTCGTGGACATGGGAGTCCATCCCCGAGCACGTCGACACCCGCCAGGCGGGCAACGTGGTCCGCGCGTACCCGGCCCTCGTCGACGAGGGCGCGTCGGTGGCGCTGCGGCTCGTGCCGACCGCCGAGGAACGCGATCGGGCCTCGCGCCGCGGCATCCGTCGGCTGCTCGTGCTCGCGACCCCGTCACCCGTCGCCTACGTGCAGGAGCACCTGTCGAACCAGGAGAAGCTCGCCCTCGCGTCGAGCGCGTACGCCGGACCGCGGGCACTGCTCGACGACTGCCTCGCCGCCGTCGTCGACGCCGAGCTGCGCGCCCGCCACCCGGACGGGCTCGTGCGCACGCGGGCGGAGTTCGAGGCGGTCCGCGATGCCGTGTCGGCGAACGTGATGGACCGCATGTTCGAGACGGTGTCGCTCGTCTCGAGGATCCTCGTCGCGGCGCGCGACGCCGACCGGGCGATCTCGAAGGCGTCGAGCCTGCAGCTCATGTCGGCGCTCGCCGACGCACGGTCGCAGCTCGAGGCGCTCGTGCCATCCGGATTCGTGTCGGCGACGGGCCTCGAGCGGCTGCGGCACCTGCCGCGCTACCTCGAAGCGATCACGGTGCGCGTGCAGCGCATGCAGGACAACCCGGGCCGCGACCGGCAGTGGCTCACCGAGTTCGATCAGGCGCGGTCGGCCTACGCGAAGGCGGGCGGAACGATCCCCATCGACCCGGAGACCGATCCGCGCCTGGTGCGCGTGCGTTGGATGCTCGAGGAGCTGCGCGTCGGCCTCTTCGCGCAGGAGCTGCGCACCGCCGAGACGGTGTCGGTCAAGCGCATCGTCAAGGCGCTGGCGGAATGAGCGCGGCCAGCCGCGCCGCGTAGCGCGGTTCGAGCTCGGCGAAGCGGGCGTCCCAGCGGTCGCGATCCCGGGGCGCGCCCGGGTCGGCGAGGTGCCACGCGAGGCTCTCGAGGTAGGTGTGCCATCCGGGGCCGTAGTCGGGGCGCGTCGCGCGCTCGTGGCGGAGCCGCAGCCGGGTGCGCCCGCCCGCGACCGGCTCGAGGCGCACGGTGACCAGTGACGAGGGCTCCCCGACGACGGTCCACGTGGTGGTGAATCCGTGGGGCCGCTCGCACGCCGTGACCTCCCCGTCGCAGTACAGCTCGCCGTCGCGCGTGAACGCCTGCCAGCGCCCGCCGAGCCGGAACTCGCCCCGGTAGTCCGCCATCCAGCGCCCGAGCCGCTCGGGCGTGGTGATCGCCTCCCAGAGGTCGTCGGCGACCGAGTCGTAGACCTCGTCGAAGCGCAGCTCGAAGCCCGGGTCGTCGGGCAGGATCTCGCCGGTGACGGCCATCATGCGTCCTTCCGTCGGGCACGTCGTTCGCGTGCGACCTCGGTGTGCAGCGCGTCGAGGCGATTCGACCAGAACCGCCGGTACCGGTCGAGTTCGGCGGCGGCGGACTCGACGCCGGCCCGCTCGAGCGAGTAGATGCGGCGAGCACCCTCGGCGCGCACCGCGGCGAACCCCTGCTCGCGCAGGATGCGGAGGTGGCGCGACACGGCCGGCTGCGTGATGCCGAACTCCGCCGCCACGACGTCGACGACCGCCCCCGCGGGCCGCTCCCCCTCGGCCAGCAGGTCGAGGATGCGACGGCGCACCGGGTCGCCGAGGACGTCGAACGCGTGCACGGGTGACACTCTATCAGTCTGTGGTTATATAGCGGAAGACTGATCGTCTCGACGGTGCGTACGAACAGTGTTCGCGTCGATAGGATCGAGCCACCGTGGCCAGCTACTCCGACCTGCTCAAGACCCAGGGCGTCGCGCGCATCATCGCGGCGCAGCTCACCGCACGGTTCCCGTCGGGCATGCTCTCGCTCGCCTTCCTGCTGCACGTCGAACGGCAGACCGGCTCGTACGGCGCCGCCGGACTCGTCCTCGCCGCCACGTCGATCGGCCAGGCGGTCGCCGGGCCGCTCACGAGCCGGCTGATGGGTCGGTTCGGCATGCGACCGGTGCTGATCCTCACGCTCATCGTGTGCGTGGCATCCGTCATCGCCATCGGCGTGCTGCCGCTCACCGTGCCGATGTACATGCTGATCGGCCTGATCTGCGGCCTCGCCACGCCACCCGTGCAGCCGGCCGTGCGCACGATCTACCCCAAGATGGTGAACTCGCGCCAGCTCACGCCGCTCTTCTCGCTCGACGCGTCGGCGCAGGAGATCATCTGGGTCGTCGGTCCCGTCGTCACCACGTTCGTGTCGACGCAGGTCGGCACCGTCTGGGGCATCCTGCTCGCCGCCGCCCTCATGGTGGTCGGTGGCATCTGGTTCATCGCGTCACCGGAACTCGGCCGGGTGCGCATCCCGCGGTCCAAGCGCGCCTTCGGCAAGGTGCTCACCCGCCCGCCCGTCATGCTCGCGACGATCGTCGGCTTCCTCCTGATCGGCGCGTGCGCTGCGATCGAGGCCGGCGTCGTCGCCGCCTTCGGCCACGACGGCGCGGAGGCCGGCATCGTGCTCGCCATCTTCTCCATCGGCAGCCTCGCGGGCGGGCTGGGCTTCGGGCACGCGCCGATCAGCCCCTGGTCGACCGCGCGTCGCATGTTCATCGTGTTCTTCGGCACGGTGCTCGCCGCGTTCGCGATGGACTTCTGGTGGCTCGCCGTGACCCTCTTCATCGCCGGCATCGGCATCGCCCCCGCGCTGGCGGTGCTGTTCGCGATCGTGTCGGCGAGCGTGAAGTTCTCCGACACCGCCGAGGCGTACGGGTGGGTCGGCACCGGCCAGCTCATCGGCGCCGCCCTCGGATCGGCCCTCGCCGGCTTCCTCATCGACGGCTACGACGCGGTCGGCGCCTTCTGGGCGGCCGGCGTGCTGGCCTTCCTCGGATTCGTCGTCCCCGCGCTCGCGCGCCGCTGGCACCCCGACCTGCGCGGGCGCGATGCGAGCCCGATCCCCGACACCGAACCGGTCGCGATCACCCCGAGCTGACGGGCGGTCACGCCCGGCGAGCTCCCGACGAAAGGCGCACGGATGCCGCATCCGCCCCTCGCCCCGACCATTCAGCTCGCCGACGGGCGGGCCATCCCGCAGGTCGGGTACGGCATGTACAAGGTCCCGGCGGCGGATGCCACGCGGCTCGCGCTCGAGGCCATCCGCCTCGGCTACCGGCACCTCGACACCGCCGCCCTCTACGGCAACGAGGCCGAGGCGGGCGCCGCGGTGCGCGAGTGCGGGCTGCCGCGCGACGACCTCTTCGTCACGAGCAAGGTCTGGAACGACGACCACGGCTACGACGAGACCCTGCGGGCGTTCGACGCCTCGATGGATCGCTTCGGGCTCGACCGACTCGACCTGTACCTCATCCACTGGCCGGTGCCGTCGCAGGACCGCTACGTCGACACGTGGCGAGCGCTCGTCAGACTGCGCGAGGAGGGCCGGGCGACCTCGATCGGCGTCTCGAACTTCCACGCGCACCACCTCGAGCGGCTGATCGACGAGACCGGCGTGACACCCGTCGTGAACCAGGTGGAGCTGCACCCGAGGCTGCCGCAGCGCGAGCTCCGCGCGGCGCACGAGCGCCTCGGCGTCCGCACCGAGGCGTGGTCGCCGCTCGCCCGCGGGCGCCTGCTCGGCGACCCCGTGCTGGAGCGGATCGCCGCCAAGCACGGTCGATCGGCGGCGCAGGTCGTGCTCGCCTGGCACGTCGCGAACGGCACGATCGTGATCCCCAAGGCGTCCTCGCCGGAGCGCATCGCGGAGAACCTGGACGTGTTCTCGTTCCGGCTCGACGAGGACGACGTCGCGGCGATCGACGGCCTCGAGTCCGGCGAGCGCACGGGTCGCGATCCGGACGACGACTGATCCATCGAACGATGGACGGCGCCGCACCCGGCTCGCGGTTATGGTGACCGGATGCAGGCGGTCGTCATCGGGAGCGGCTTCGGCGGCCTGGCCGCCGCCATCCGGCTGGCCGCGGCCGGGCACGACGTCGTCGTGCTCGAGCAGCGGGACCGCATCGGCGGGCGAGCGTACCTCTACGAGCTCGACGGGTTCCGGTTCGACGGCGGCCCAACCGTGCTCACCGCGCCGTTCATGTTCGAGGAGCTGTTCGCCCTCGCCGGCGAGCGCCTCGAGGACCACGTGCGGCTCGTGCCGCTCGACCCCTTCTACCGCGCCTTCGACGCCGACGGCTCGCACTTCGACTTCCACGCCGACGCTGCCCGCATGCGCGAGGAGGTGGCTCGGCGGAGCCCCGCGGACGAACGGGGATACGAGCGCCTCAGCCGCCGGGTCTCCCGCATCTTCGACGCCTTCTACCCCTATACCGAGCGGCCCATGATGCAGGTGCACGTGATGCTGCGGATGCTCCCGTTCCTGCTCCGCCATCGTGCCGCGCTCGGGGTCCAGCGCCTCGTCGACGGCTGCATCCGCGATCCGTTCCTCCGGCGAGCGCTGGCGTTCCACCCGCTGCTCATCGGCGGCCACCCCGCCCGCACGCCCGCCCTCTACTCGCTCATCGTCGAGTTCGAGCGCCGCTGGGGCGTCCACTACGCGGTCGGCGGCACCGCGGCGGTCGTCGACGCCCTCGGCGCCCTGCTGGAGCGGCTCGGCGGGCGCATCCGGTGCGGGGTCGAGGTGGACGCGATCCTCGTGCAGGACGGCCGGATCACCGGGGTCCGCCTCGAGGACGGCAGCGAGCTGCCCGCGGACGTCGTCGTGTCGAACGCCGATCCGGGATACACCTACGACCGGCTCCTGGGTGCCGCGCACGGCTCGACCGGCGGTCCGCTCCGCTCGACGAAGCCGAGCATGTCGCTGCACGTCCTCTACTTCGGCGCCGACCGCACGTGGCCGGACACGCCGCTCGCGCACCACAACCTCCTGCTCTCCGGCGACTCGCGGCGGGTGCTCGGCCGCGTGTTCGGCCGCCCGCGGAGCTCGCGGACGCCGCGCCCCGAACCCGTGAGCGCCGACGACCTGTTCCTCTACGTCCACCTGCCCACGCGCACGGACCCGTCGATGGCGCCCGAGGGGTGCGAGGCGATGTACGTGCTCGTGGCCGCACCGCCGCTCGACGACGGCGAAACCGTCCCGGAGGCCTCGGCGCGCCGCATCCGCGACCTCGTCGTCGACCTGCTCGACCGGCGGTACCTCCCCGGCCTCGCCACCCACCTGCGGGTCGAGCACGCGATCGGCCCCGAGCACTTCCGCGACGTGCTCAACACGCCCCGGGGCGCCGCGTTCTCGCTGCAGCCCACGCTGTTCCAGTCCGGGTGGTTCCGCCCGCACAATCGGTCGCCACGGGTCGACGGCCTCTACCTGGTCGGCGCCGGCACGCACCCCGGCGCGGGCATTCCCGCCGTGCTCGCCTCGGGCAAGATCGCCGCCGACCTCATCGCCCGTCGGCGACCCGGCCGACGCCCGGCGTCGAGACGGCCGGGGCCCGCCATGGACGCGGTGTCGCGATGAGCGCCGACTACGCCGTCCACGGCTTCGGCGAGAGCCCCGAGGTCACGCTCGACGACGTGCCCGTACGCGGCGAGCTGCCGCGCTGGCTCACCGGCTCCCTGCTGCGCAACGGTCCGGGGACGTTCCAGGTCGGCACCCAGCGGTACCGCCACTGGTTCGACGGGCTGGCGATGCTCCACCGGTTCACGATCGACGACGGACGCGTCTCGTACGCCAACCGGTTCCTCGAGACCGAGTCCTACCGCGCCGCGCGCGACGAGGGGCGCATCGCCTACCCCGAGTTCGCGACCGACCCCTGCCGCTCGCTGTTCGCCCGCGCGATGGCGGTGTTCGACCCGCAGGTCACCGACAGCGCGAAGGTCAACATCGCGCGCGTCGCGGAGCACTACCTCGCCCTCGCCGAGACCCCCATCCAGGTCGAGTTCGATCCCGAGACGCTCCGCACGGTCGGCGTCACCGGCTGGGACACGTCGACGTTCGGGCGGATGACGACGGTCCATCCGCATCTCGACGAGGCCCGTCACGAGGCGATCAACCTCGTCACCCGCTACAACGCCGTGAGCAACTACGTCTTCCGGCGGGTCGACACGCGCGACCCCGGCCTGCTGCAGGGCGAGACCATCGCGTCGAGGCCGGTCCGCGAGCCGTCCTACATCCACTCGTTCGGCATGTCGGCCCGCCACCTGGTGCTGGTCGAGTTCCCGCTCGTGGTCAACCCGCTCGCGCTCCTGCTGTGGCTCCGGCCGTACATCGAGAACTTCCGCTGGAAGCCCGAACGCGGCACGCGGATCCACGTGTTCGATCGCGAGAGCGGCGCGCACGTCCGAACGATGACGGCCGACCCGTTCTTCGCGTTCCATCACGTGAACGCCTACGACGACGAGGACGGATCGATCGTCGTGGATCTCGTGGCGTACGACGACGCCTCGGTGATCGAGTCCTTCTACCTGCATCGCCTGGCCGAGCCCGACGTCCGGATCCCACCGGGGACGCTGCGCCGGCTGCGCATCCCGCTGGACGGTCCGGACGTGCGGCTGCACGCCGAGGAGCGGTCCCCGATCGGGATCGAGCTGCCGAATGTGGACTACGCCCGGTTCAACACGAGCCCCGAGCTGCGCTACGTCTACGGCGTCGGGGTCCGCGGGGAGCGCGGCTTCTACGACCGCCTCGTGAAGGTCGACCTCGCGGGCGGCGAGACGGCCACGTGGCACGAGGCGGACTGCTACCCGGGCGAGGGCGTCTTCGTGGGGCGTCCGGGCCGGCAGGCCCAGGACGACGGGGTGGTCCTCTCGGTGGTCCTCGACGCCGCGGTCGGCACGTCCTTCCTGCTCGTCCTCGACGCCGCGTCGTTCACCGAGCTCGCGCGCGCCGAGCTGCCGCATCCGGTGCTCCTCGGCTACCACGGCCAGTTCTACGGCGACCGCCCCTCGGCCTGAGCGGATGCCGCGGCCAAGCGCAACCCGATCGTGACCTGACTCGCAGCCCGCCCCCAGACCCCGGGCCGCCCGCCGGGAGTACCGTGACCGCATGATGCGACGACGCGCGCTCCTCGCGGCCTCCGCCGCGCTCACGGTCCTCCTGCTCGGCGGCTGCGGCATCGGCACGTCCGGGAGCGACGCGGGGGACGACTCCGGCGGGGTGTCCCAGCCGGACGTCGGCGTGGACGCGCCCGCCGAGGGCGGCGAGGGCGTCGCACCGCGCGACGAGGAGCAGTTCGGCGAGGATCGGCAGGTCGATCAGGACGACGACCGCAGCGTCATCACGACCGGGTGGCTCGCCCTGACGGTCGACGACCCCGTCGAATCGGCGGCGGAGGTGGCGGACCTCGCCGACCGGGCGGGCGGACGCGTCGAGAGCCGCAGCGAGACGCCCGGGACGGACGCGCAGCGCGCCCGTGCGACGCTCGTCCTGCGGGTCCCCTCCGACGACCTCGACGCCGTGCTCGCCGACCTCCGCGAGCTCGGCGACGTCTCGTCCGTCCAGCTCGACGCGACGGACGTGACGCAGGAGCGCCAGGACCTCGACGCCCGGATCGAGGCCCTGCAGGCCTCGGTCGACCGCCTGCTCGCGCTCCTCGCCGAGGCCGACGACACGGCCGACCTCATCGCCATCGAGTCGGAGCTCACGACCCGGCAGGCGGAGCTCGACAGCCTGACGACGCGTCGCGACCGCCTCGCCGACCAGGTGGACTACTCGACGCTCACGGTCGAGCTGCTCTCGGAGGGCGTGGCCCCCGAGGCGGGTCCGGACGACTTCTGGTCCGGCGTGGCCGCCGGATGGGAGGCCCTCGTGCGGTTCGCCTCGGGCCTGCTCGTCGTGGCCGGCGTCCTGCTGCCCTGGCTCGGCGCGGCGCTCGTGGTCGCCGCGGTCGTGACGGGCATCGTGCTGCTCGCCATCCGGGCTCGGCGCCGGAGCCACCCGCACGTCCCGCCGGCCGCACCCGGTGACCCCGGCCACGCGGGGCCGGGCGGGGGCGACCGCGCGTAGGCTGGCGCCGTGCCGACGACCACTCCGTCTCCGACGCCCGCGCAGGTCCTCGACGACGACCTCCTCGAGCGGTTCCGCGAACGCGCGGCCGTGTACGACCGCGACAACGCGTTCTTCGCCGACGACCTCGCCGAGCTGCGCGAGGCCGGCTACCTCGGTGCGGTGGTGCCGAGCGGCCTGGGCGGGCTCGGATGGGACCTGCCGACCCTCGTGGCCGCGCAGCGGCGCCTCGCCTCGGCCGCGCCCGCGACCGCGCTGGGGGTGAACATGCACCTCGTCTGGACGAGCGTCGCCCGCGTCCTGCACGATCGCGACGACGACTCGCTCGACTTCCTGCTGCGCGAGGCGGCCGCGGGCGAGGTGTTCGCGTTCGGCATCTCGGAGGCCGGCAACGACCTCATGCTGTTCGGCTCGGACACGATCGCGGACCCGCAGCGCGACGGCACGGTCCGCTACACCGGTCGGAAGATCTTCACCTCGCTCTCCCCCGCGTGGACCCGCCTCGGCGTGCACGGCCTCGACACCGCGTCGGATGACGCGCCCAAGCTGGTGTACGGGTTCATCGACCGCGACGACCCCGACGTGCGCACGCTCGACGACTGGGACACCATCGGCATGCGCGCCACCCAGAGCCGCACGACCGTGCTCGACGGCGCGGTGGCGGCGCGGGATCGGATCGTGCGGTGCCTCGACCCGGGTCCGACGGACGACCCGTTCGTGTACGCGATCTTCGCGTGCTTCGAGCTGCTCATCTCGTCGGTGTACACGGGGCTCGCCGACCGGGCGCTCGAGCTCGCCGTCGCCTCCGCGTCGACGCGCGTCTCGAAGCGGACCGGCGTGCCGCGGTCGGAGGATCCGGACGTGCGCCGCCGCATCGCCGAGGCCGGGTCGCTGCTCGAGGCGATCGAACCCCAGCTGGACGCCCTCGCCCGCGACGTCGCGGACGGCGTCGATCACGGCGCGTTCCGGTTCGCCCGGCCGTCGGGCCTGAAGATGCGGGCGGTCGCCGCCGCCCGCGGGGTCGTGGAGGCCGCGGTGCGCGTCTCCGGCGGGCGCACGTTCTTCGCGGGCGACGAACTGGGCCGACTCCAGCGCGACGTGCTCGCGGGCGCCTTCCACCCGTCGAGCGACGACGGCGCGCTCGGAGCCATCGCCACGGCGCTGCTCGGCCCGGTGCGGGACTGAGGACCCGCGGCGCGACGACGCCGTCGATAGACTGGCGCCGCGGCACCGGCCGCATACCCGAGGAGGTACCCGTGAGTGCGTTCCCCTACATCATCTCCATGGCGATCTTCGTGTTCGGCATGTGGCTCATGAGCATCGCCGACCAGGTCGCCGGGTTCGAGGCCCTCGTCTTCTTCGGCGGCATCCTCTGCGTCGCCGCGGCCATGGCCGTGCCGATCCAGCTGCTCGGCCACCGCGAGAGCGGGGTCTGATGGCGCTGCCCGGCGAGGACACCGTCGTCACCTTCCCCGTCGGGGACCTCACCGCCACGGCCACGGTCCTGCACGTCGCCCCGCACGACGGCGCGCTCGCGGTGTTCACCGACCGCACGAGCATCCACCCCGTCGATCACGCCTGGCCCGACCAGCCGGCGGATGCGGGCGTGCTGCGCGTCGACGATCGCGAGCTAATGGTGCACGACGCGGTCGTCGCGGCCACCGACGGCGAGTCGCTGCACATCGGCGATGTCCCGGTCCGCCCCGGCACCGACGGCTGGTCGTTCCTCGTCGCGCACCTCGTCGACGCCGACGCGCCGGTGACCGAGGGCACCGAGGTCCAGTTCGAGGCGGATGCCGCGCTCCGCCGTTCCCTCTCGCGCGGCCACACGGCGTGCCACGCGGCCTCGCTCGCGCTGAACCGCGCCCTCGCCGACCGGTGGTCCAAGTCCGCTCGCGAGGACGCCCTCGGCGCGCCGGACTTCGACGGCACCGCGATCGCGACCTCGCGCATCGAGCCGGACGGGTCGGTCGACCGGTACCGGTTGAACAAGTCGCTGCGCCGCGCCGGCTTCGACGCGACGGGGCTCGCCGAGCACCTCGACGAGCTCGCGGCATCCGTCGACGCGACGTTGGCGGACTGGGTCGCCGCCGACGCGCGCGTCCGCATCGAGCGCGTGGGCGAGCACCTCACCGACCGGCGCACGTGGATCTGCGAGCTGCCCGGCGGGTCGGCGCGCATCCCGTGCGGCGGCACCCACGCGGACTCCCTGGGCGAGCTCGGCGGCATCCGCGTGGCGTTCGACCTCGGCGAGGACGGCGGCACCCCGGTGCTGACGATGACCACCCGGGTCGACGCGGGCTGGGCCGCGTCCTGAGGGGATCCGCGGCGCCGGCACCGCCCTGAGCGATCCTCAGCCTCGAGGTCGGCTGTCGGCGTTAGCATGTCCGACGTGGGTATTCGCATCGAGAAGGTCGATCTTCCCGGGATCGGCTTCCGCCACGACCTCGTCACCGAGGGCGGGCGGCGCATCAGCGTGGTGTCGCACCGGGATGGCGAGCGCGACCTCGGCGTCTTCGACGAGGACGACCCCGACGCGTGCCGCGACACCATCCCCCTGAACGACGACGAGGCGGCCGCGCTCGCCGACGTGCTCGGCACGTCGGTCATGATGTCGCGCCTCACCAGCCTGTCGGATGAGACGGCCGGCCTGTTCACCGAGCAGATCGCGCTGCCCACCGACTCGCCCTTCCTCAACCATCCCCTCGGCGACACGAAGGCGCGCACGCGCACGCACTCGTCGATCGTCGCGATCGTGCGCGACGGGCAGCTCATCCCGTCGCCCACGCCCGCGGAGGTGCTCCGCGCCGGCGACGTGATCGTGGCGGTCGGCACACGGCGAGGGCTCGACGGGGTCGCCCGACTGCTCGCACACGGTCCCGACTGACGCGGGGCCCGGGATGCACGAGACCACGCTGCTCCTCATCGAAGTCGGCGCGCTGCTCCTCGGCATGAGCCTCCTCGGGCGCCTCTCCCTCCGCCTCGGCATCTCGCCCATCCCGTTCTACCTGCTGCTCGGGCTCGCCTTCGGCAACGGCGGCCTCCTGCCGCTCGACGCGAGCGAGGAGTTCTTCGCCACCGGCGCGGAGATCGGCGTGATCCTGCTGCTCGCCCTGCTCGGGTTGGAGTACACGGCGCAGGAACTCGTCACGGGACTGAAGTCGTCCCGCACCGCCGGCGTCGTCGACGCCGTGCTCAACGCACTGCCGGGCGCCGCCATGGCCCTCCTGCTCGGCTGGGGTCCGATCGCGGCGGTGGCCCTCGCCGGCGTGACGTGGATCTCGTCGTCCGGCGTCATCGCGAAGCTCATGCGCGACCTGGGGCGCCTGTCCAACCGCGAGACGCCGTCGGTGCTCGCGATCCTCGTGCTCGAGGACCTGGCGATGGCGTTCTACCTGCCGGTGCTGTCCGCGCTCGTGATCGGCGTCAGCCTGATGCAGGGCGCCGTCGCGGTGGCCATCGCGGTCGCCGTCGTCCTCGTGATCCTGTTCGTGGCGCTGCGCCACGGCCACATCGTCTCGCGCCTGTTCCCCGCGGAGCACTCCGAGCCGCTGCTCCTCGGCGTGCTCGGCCTCGTGATGCTCGTCGCCGGCTTCGCGCAGGAGGTCAACGTCTCGGCGGCCGTCGGGGCGTTCCTCGTCGGCATCGCGCTCTCGGGCCGCGTCGCCGCGAACGCGAGCGCCGTCCTCACGCCGCTGCGCGACCTGTTCGCGGCCATGTTCTTCGTCTTCTTCGGCCTCACGACCGACTCCGCGGCGATCATCTCGATGATCCCCGCGGCGGCCGCGCTCGCGGCCGTGACGATCATGACGAAGCTCGTCTCCGGCGCGTACGCGGCGCGACGCGCCGGCGTGGGCACGCTCGGCCAGTGGCGTGCCGGCCTCGTGCTCGCGCCGCGCGGCGAGTTCTCCATCGTGATCGCCGGCCTGGCGGTCGGCGCCGGGATCGAGCCGGCGCTCGCGCCGCTCGCGACGGCGTACGTGCTCATCACGATCGTCGGCGGCACGTTCCTCGCGCGACTGCCGGATGCCACCTGGTTCCGCGCCGCCGTCCGGCGCCGGTCGTCGACGGCGAGCGCCGTCGCCCGGCCCTGAGCCCGGGCGACGACCCCGGCTCAGCCGGCGCTGGCCTCGCGCGGCTCCGCGGCCGCGGCATCCGTCGACCCCGGCTCGGAACCGGACTCGGCCAGCAGCTCGCGCACGCGCGGCACGACCATCGTCGCGTACAGCTCGATGCTCCGCATCATGGCCTCGTGCGGCAGGGTGCCGTTGGAGTACTTGAGGTCGAACCGGTCGGCCCCGAGCACGCGGAGCGCCGCGGCGATCTTCTGCGCGACGGTCTCCGGGGAGCCGGCGTAGAGCGCGCCGTGCGGGCTCGCCTCGCTCTCGAAGTGATCGCGGGTCACGGCACCCCAGCCGCGCTCGCGGCCGATGCGGTTCATGATGACCTCGTAGTGCGGCCACAGCGTCTCGAGCGCCTCCTCGTCGGTGTCGGCGACGATGCCGGGCGAGTGGACCGCGATGGGCTGCGGCTCGTGGCCGAACTGGGCGAGCGCCTTGCGGTACAGCTCCGCGAGCGGCGCGAACCGGGCGGGGCTGCCGCCGATGATCGCGAGCACGAGCGGGAGACCGTAGTTCGCGGCGCGCACCACCGACTCGGGGCTGCCGCCGACGCCGACCCACGTCGTGAGGCTGCCGCCCTCGACGCGCGGGTACACGAGCTGGTCGGTGAGCGAGGAGCGCAGCTTGCCCTCCCAGGTGACCGGTTCCTGCGGCAGCAGCGCGGCGAACAGGTTGAGCTTCTCCTCGAACAGGTCCTGGTACTGGCTGAGCTCGTAGCCGAACAGCGGGAAGGACTCGATGAACGAGCCACGACCGAGGATCACCTCGGCCCGGCCACCCGAGAGGCCGTCGAGCGTCGCGAAGCGCTGGTAGACGCGCACGGGGTCGTCGGAGCTCAGCACGGTGACGGCCGAGCCGAGCCGGATGCGCTCGGTCCGGCTCGCGATCGCGGCCAGCACGACCTCGGGCGCCGAGATCGCGAACTCGTGGCGGTGGTGCTCGCCCACGCCGAAGAAGTCGAGGCCGAGCCGGTCGGCGAGGACCGCCTCGTCGACGACGTTGCGCAGCACCTGGGCGTGCGTGAGCAACTCGCCACCCGGGCCGACGGTGACGTCGCCGAAGGTGTCGAGTCCGAACTGGTGGTGGCGCGTCATCCGCTGCTCCCTCGTCGAGATCGATGCATGTGCATGCACCGGGTGGAACCCCGTCCGCGTCGAGACTATTCCGCCGACCCGGACGCGGGGAATGCCCGAGGTCCCGTCGGCGTTCCCAGATTCCGACGGCTGAGTTGCGGCCGGCCCCGGAGGACGACAGGCAGGAGCGAGCGGACGTGACGGACGAACGACCCGTGATCGGCATCTTCGGAGCCGGGAAGGTGGGCACCGCCCTAGCGCGCCTGCTCCTCGCCGCCGGGTACGAGGTCGTCCTCAGCGGATCGCCCCGGCAGACCGCGCTCGACCTGCTGGTCTCGGTCGTCGCACCGGGAGCGCGCGTCGCCGATCCGGCACGACTCGTCGAGGAGGCCGACCTCATCATCGTCGCCGTGCCGTTCGGCAAGTCCCGCACGGTGCCCTGGGAGGCCTTCGACGGCAAGGTCGTCGTCGACGCGACGAACTACTGGCCCCCGATCGACGGCACCATCCCGACCGTCGACGAGGATCCCCGCACGACGAGCGAGATCCACGCCGCGATCAACCCCCGAGCGCGCATCGTCAAGTCGCTCAACCACCTCGGCTACCACGAGATGGAGGACGACGCGATGCCGGCCGGATCGCCGCTGCGACGCGCGCTCGCGGTCGTCGGCGACGACGCGGACGCGCGGGACCTCGTCGCGCGCCTCATCGACGACCTCGGCTTCGACGCCGTCGACGGCGGCCGGCTCGTCAACGGCCGGGCGCTCGAGCCCGGTCACCCCGCGTTCGGCCGCGAGCTCTCCGCGAGCGAACTCGCGGCGCTCATGGCCGACGAGCGCGTGCCCGTCGGGTAGGCGTCCGACCTCCGGCCGCGTCGGCCGGGTCGGCAGTCCGCGCCGCCGCCGTCTGGGCCTCGGCCGCGGCATCCGGCGGGGGCACCGAGCCGTCGCGACGCTGGCGCAGGTCGACCAGCCCCACCGCGAGGGCGACGAGCAGGAGGGCGACGACCGAGCCCATGCCGAGCGCGTACGCCTCGTGGAACACGTCGATCCTCGCCTCGGCGGCGGGCGCGCGGTAGATCGTGGCGTAGAACAGCGACAGCGCCACCGCGGTGCCGATCGCCGTGCCGATGCGCTGCCCGAGCTGGCCGACCGAGCCGGCCAGGCCGCCCTGCACGACCGGCACCTCCGACAGTGCGAGCACCTGGTTCGGGGCGATGACGAAGCCGCCGCCGGCGCCGCCGATGAGCATGACCGCCGCCATGATCCACGGCGTCAGCTCGGGCGGCGTGCCGATCGCGACGAGCACGAGGATGCCGAACCCGAGCAGCAGCAGCAGGAGCCCGCCGACGACGAGCGGCCGGCCGACCCGGTTGACGAGGCGTCCGCCCAGCCACGAGGTGACGGCGCTCGACAGCGCGAAGCCGATCGTCACCATGCCGGCGAACACCGGCTCGAGGCCGAGCCCCTGCTGCAGGAACAGGTTCGTGAGCAGGAACGCCGACGGCATGGCGGCGAAGTAGGCGACCGCGAGGAGCGTGCCGTTGCGGTACGACCGCAGCGAGAACAGTCCCAGCGGGACCAGGGGCGCCCGACCGGATGCCGCGTAGCGCCGTTCCCACCACAGGAACGCCACGACGGCCACGACGAAGGCCACGAGGGTCCACCACCGGGCCGGATCGTCGTCGGGCGAGCCGGTGGTGAAGAGGAACGGCCACATCAGCGAGATCACCACGGCGCCGAACAGCAGGACGCCGACCGGATCCAGCGAGATGCGCGGCCGCTCCCCCGCGTCCTTCGGGCGTCCCGGCAGCAGCCGGGCGGCGAAGGCGATCGCGGCGAGCGCGAGCGGCACGTTCATCCAGAAGATCCCGCGCCATCCGTCGACGGGACCGCCGATCGCGATGGCGAGGCCGCCGAGCGTCGGGCCGAACGCGGTCGAGATGCCGATGGTCGCGCCGAAGAGCCCGAACGCCGCGCCGCGCTCGGCGCCCTGGAACAGCTGTTGGATGAGCCCGAGCACCTGGGGCATCTGGATGCCCGCGGCGACGCCCTGCAGGAGCCGACCGACGAGCAGCACGCCCGACGTGGGGGCGAGCGCGCAGAGGAGGCTCGTGAGGGTGAACAGCGAGAGGCCGATGAGGAACATCGCCTTGCGCGACCCCTGGTCGCCGAGGCGCCCGGCGGGCACGAGGGTGAGCCCGAACGTGAGCACGAAGCCCGACACGATCAGCTGCAGCTCGGTCGACGACGCCCCGAGCGCCTCCTCGATGGAAGGCAGCGCGACGTTCACCTTCGTGAGGTCCATGATCGTGATCGCCGCCACGGCGACGCACACCCAGTAGGCGCGCCACCGCTTGTCGTTCCCCATGACCGGGGGGCTGCTGGCAGGCTGCGACATCCGCTCCAGCCTACGCCCGCACGCGCGAGCCTCCGCCGCGCCCTCGGGCACCGCTCGGCGGATCGTCAGGGTTGCAGGCGCTCGAGCTCCCAGCCCGCGGCATCCGCTGCCGGGTCTCGCGTGAAGACGAGGCGGTCGTGCAGGCGCGACGTGCGGCCCTGCCAGAACTCGATGCGCCACGGCCGCAGCCGGAACCCGCCCCAGCGCTCGGGACGGCGGACGTCGTCGACGCCGGCGTACTCCTCCTCGAGCGCGGCGACCCGTGCCTCGAGCTCGGCCCGCGACGCGATGGGCCGCGACTGCCGGCTGGCCGTCGCGGCGATGCGCGATCCGTAGGGCCGGCCCGCCCAGTAGGCGTCGGACTCCTCGTCGTCGGCCGGTGCGACCGCACCCGTGACGATGACCTGCCGGTGCACCGGATACCACGGGAAGAGCAGTGTCGCCGTCGGGTGCGCGGCCAGCGCCCGGCCCTTGCGCGATTCGCGATCGGTGAAGAACACGAAGCCGCGGTCGTCGACGCCGCGCAGGAGCACCGTGCGACTGGACGGGGTGCCGTCGGCGTCGATCGTGCCGAGCACCATGGCGTTGGGCTCGTACACCTCGCGGGCGTCGGCCTCGGCGAGCCACCGGTCGAACTGCACGATGGGGTCGGATGCCACGTGCGACTCGTCGAGTTCCTCGGCCCCGTAGTCGGTGTGCCGGTGCAGGGCGTGCTCCACGGCCCGGTCGAGGCGGTCGGGGTCGATCGCGTCGCTCATGTGCCCAGCGTACGAGCGGATGCCGCGAACGCCCTCGGGAAACACCGAGCCCCCGGTGCGGTGGCGCCGGGGGCTCGGGGACGACGCGTCGGGTCAGAAGGTGAAGCAGGTGAGGAACTCGAAGCTCTCGGCCGCGAAGTCGCGGTCGTTCGGAGCGCCGTCGCGCTCGACGACGTAGTACTTCACGCTGCCCTGTGCGGCGCGGAGGATCGGCGCCCAGTCGATGTCGCCCTGGCCGACGTTGCCGGGGATGCCGCGGGCGTCGCCGTTCAGGTCGCCGTCCTTGATGTGCAGCAGCTCGATGCGGTCGCCGTACTGCTCGATCAGCGAGACGACGTCGACGCCGGCGTCGGCGGCCCAGAACACGTCGAGCTGGAACGTCACGTAGCGCGGGTCGGTGTTCTCGACGAGGATCTGCCAGGCGCTCTTCATCTCGCCGGTCTCGGGGTCGGCGTACTGGGTGGTGAACTCCGACTGGTGGTTGTGGCCGAAGAACTTCCCCGTGCCGTTCTTGACCGAGAGCTCGCCGAGGCGGTTCATGGTCTCGGCGGTCGCGAGCACGTTCTCGTAGGTGCCGATGCCGGGCGAGGCGAACCCGCCCGAGCCGGTGTACTTCTGGCCCAGGTCCTTCGCGGCCTCGAGCGTGGTCGGGAACGTGGCCTCGGCGGTGCTGCCGTGCGAGGTCGGCGCCTTGAGCCCGTACTGCTTGAGCAGTTGGCGGAACTCGGGAGCGGTGCGGCCCTCGGCCGAGGCGCCGAACGGCTCGACGTTCTGGTAGCCGATCTCCTGCAGCTCGGCGAGGATCGGCTCGATGCCGACCTGGCGCTGCCAGCCGAAGTAGCTGAACAGCTGGATGGAGATCTTGCTGGCCGGGATGCCGCGACCGGCGCAGTCCGCGGCGGAGTTCGCGCGGTCGCTGTTCGGGGCGGCGGCCGCCGGGGCACCGGCGAACAGGCCTCCGGCGAGCAGGGCGGCGGATGCACCTGCGGCGAGCAGGCGTCGGGTGGTCTTCGGGGACGTCATCGTTCTCCTCGGTTCGCTCCGTCGGCCTCGGTGCCGGCGGCTGCGTTCGAGCGTAGGCGGAGTTTTGCCGGCCGTCAAACAAAAGTCGCGCACTTGACTTCGACTAATGCGCTTGGCTAGGGCGAACCTGGCGTGAGGCCGGGGACGACGAAAGCCCCGGTGCGAGCACCGGGGCTTTCAGGATGTGGACCCAGGGGGATTCGAACCCCCGACCTTCTCATTGCGAACGAGACGCGCTACCAACTGCGCCATGGGCCCGAGCCGTCAACGACTCTACCATCCTCCACGAGGTGGTGATGACCACGCTCAGACGGCCGTGCGCCGCCGGCGGAGCACCAGGTCGAGGTCGGAGATGCCCGGCTCGGCGGCATCGATGATGCCCATCCGCGCGTACGGGCTCGACGCGTCGGGGCCGCCGTTCACAGCCACCGGCGAGCGCTCCTCGGCCGGCTCGGCGTCCGTTGCGGGGGCAGCGGATGCCGCGGCCGGGCGCAGGACGGGAACCTGCGGCTCGAGGCGTTCGGCCCGCTCCGCGAGCTCGGCCTCGGCGGCGGCCCGCTTGAGCTGCTCGGCCTCGGCGATCGAGGCCATCGCCGACGCGGCGATCGTCCCGCGCGACAGGTGCAGCGGCTTGGGGAGCGGCTGCGGCGTCCAGCCCTCGCCGGGTTCGCGATCGACCTCGTCCTCGTCGGTCTCGATGGGCTCGAACGGCTGCGCCTCCGGACGGACGATCGGTGCCGCCACGACCGCGACCGGCGCCGGCCGGACCCGGGCGAGGACCACGAGCCCGATCAGCGCGATCGCGACGCCCCCGGCACCGCCGAGCGCGATGAGCGGCGTGCCGCCGAACGGCAGCGCGACGAGCCCGACGAGCGCCGTCAGGAGAGACGTGAGCAGGACGAGCGAGCATGCGGCGCGCCGGCGACGCAGGCCGCGGCGGGTGAGCCCGGCGGCGCGCAGCGTGGGCGAGGCGCCGGTCGCGGCATCCGCTGCACGTGCCGCCTCGGCCCGCGCCCGGGCCGCGCGCTCGGCGAGCTCGCGTTCCGCGGCGGCCGCAGCCTCCTCGGCCGCGATGCGCTCGGCGATCGCGAGGTTCTCGGCCGCCTGGGCCTCGAGCCGTGCGGCGAGCTCGTGCTCGTGCAGGATGCGCTCCTGCGCCGCGATGTCGCGAGCGGTCATGCCGACGCGCACCTCGCCGGGCGTCTCGGCCGTCTCGGCGAGGATGCGCAGCGTCTGCTGGAGGCGGACCGCATTGCGCTCGGTGGCGAGGTACTGGCGGCGGCGGAGCCAACTCGGAAGCAGGTACGCGACCCACAGCGTCGCGGCCACCGCCACGAGAACGCCGCCACCGATCGCATCCATGCGTCAACGCTAGGTCACGGCGGGGTCACGAACCCGATCGGCGCGGGCGTGTCAGCGATCCCCCACCCGAAGGGGGGTCGCCGCAGCCTCTCGGTCGGCCGCCGGGACCATCGCCGCGGCCGACGGCGCGCGCCCCTCGCGCCAGCGCCGGAGCACGCCCTCGGGCACCTCCTCCGCGACGAGCGCGAACGAGAAGTGGTCGCGCCAGTCGCCGTCGATGTGGATGAAGCGCCGGCGCAGCCCCTCGTACCGGAACCCCAGCTTCTCGACGACGCGGAGCGAGGGCCCGTTCTCGGGGCGGATGCAGATCTCGACGCGGTGCAGCCGCATGGCGCGGAAGCAGTAGTCGGTGGCGAGCGCGACGGCCGTGGGCGTGATGCCGCGCCCCGCCATCGACTTCGCGACCCAGTACCCGATCGACGCCGACGACAACGAGCCGTGCGTGATCGACGAGACGTTCAGCTGCCCGACAAGCTCGCCCTCCCACTCGAGCACGAACGGCAGCGCCGTCCCGGCCCGGGCATGCGCGGTGAGGTTCCGGATGCTCGCGCGGGTGTCGATGACCGAGCCGCCGCCCGGGTACGTCGCCTCCCACCGGCGAAGCCAGCCGCGGTTCTCGAGGAGCACGCGCTCGAGCGGTCGCGCATCTCGCGCCCGGATGGGCCGTAACGTCAACGACCCGTCGACGAGGGTCGGCACGGATGCCGCGGGCACCGTCAGTCCTGATCGAACCCGGCGGCGAACTGCGCGAGCCACGGCCGGAGCTCGGGCCCGAGGTCGTCGCGATCGGCGGCGAGCTGGATGACGGCCTTGATGTAGTCGAGCTTGTCGCCCGTGTCGTACCGGCGGCCCCGGAACACGACGCCGTACACGCCGCCCGTGTGCTCCACGTCGCCGGCCATCTCCATGAGGGCGTCGGTGAGCTGGATCTCCCCGCCCTTGCCGGGCTCGGTGCGCTCGAGCACCTCGAAGATCTCCGGCTTCAGCACGTAGCGGCCGATCACGGCGTAGTTCGACGGCGCCACCTCCTTCGCCGGCTTCTCGACGAGGCCCGTCACCCGGACCACGTCGGGGTCGTCGGTCTCCTCGACCTCGGCCGCGCCGTAGAGGTGGATGCTGTCGGGGTCGACCTCGAGCAGGGCGACGATGCACGCGTCGCGCGCCACCTGCTCGTCGAGCATGCGCGTGAGCAGGACGTCGCGCTCGTCGATGATGTCGTCGCCGAGCAGCACCGCGAACGGCTCGTCGCCGACGTGCATGTGGGCGCGGAGCACGGCGTGGCCGAGGCCGCGCGGGTCGCCCTGGCGCACGTAGTGCATGTCGGCCAGGTCGGTGGACTCGTTCACCTTCTCGAGCTTGACCGTGTCGCCCTTGGCCTCGAGGGTCGCCTCGAGCTCGGCGACGCGGTCGAAGTGGTTCTCGAGGGCGTTCTTGTTGCGCCCGGTGACCATCAGGACGTCGGTGAGCCCCGCACGGACCGCCTCTTCGACCACGTACTGGATCGCGGGCTTGTCGACGACCGGCAGCATCTCCTTCGGCATGGCCTTCGTCGCGGGCAGGAAGCGCGTTCCCAGGCCGGCTGCGGGGATGACGGCCTTCGTGATCCGTTGAGTCATGGCCATCAGCGTAGCCGCAGGGCGGCGCCCGCCGAGGACCGGAGCATCCTAGGATGGCTGCCATGCCCGACGATCCGACCGTTGTGAAGCGGATCCTCCGCGCGGAGCTGCGCGAACGGCGGCAGAACATGCCCGCGCACGAACGCGAGCTCGCGACCGACGGTTTCACCGCGCGGCTGCAGGAGCTCGTCGGATCGACCGGCGCCCGATCGTTCTCCTGCTACCTCTCGATGCCCACCGAGCCGAACACGCGCCCGTTCGTGAACTGGGCCGAGGCCAACGGCCTGCGCGTCCTGTTCCCGGTGACCCGCGAGGACGGCCTGCTCGACTGGACCGTGGGCGAGAAGGAGACCGAGGTCGCCGGACTCCACGGCATGCCCGAGCCCGAGGGCGAGCTGCTCGGGCCGATGGCCATCAACGACGTCGACCTCATCCTCGTTCCGGCCGCCGCGGTGGATGCCACGGGCACCCGGCTCGGCTGGGGACGCGGCTACTTCGACAAGACCCTCGGATCGATGGGAAAATGTCCTCCGGTGTACGCCATCGTCTTCGACGGAGAGTTCGTCGAGGAGGTGCCCCGCGAGGTGCACGACCAGCCGGTGGACGGCGTCGTGACGCCCACGAGGATCGTCGCGTTCTGACGGCGACGACGTACCCCTGCACCCACCGACGGATCCACGGAGACCGAACATGCCCACCTATTCGTACCGCTGCACCGGATGCGACGACGCCTTCGACGTTCAGCAGTCCTTCACCGACGACAGCCTGACCGAGTGCCCCGCGTGCGGCGGCCGGCTGCGCAAGCTGTTCGGCACGGTCGGCGTGACGTTCAACGGCTCCGGGTTCTACCGGACCGACTCGCGGGCGGGCGCCGGCTCCGGCTCGTCCGGCTCCGGCTCGTCCGGCTCCGGCTCGTCGGGCTCCGGCTCGTCCGGCGGAGGCTCGTCCTCGACGCCGTCCGGCGCCGCGTCGTCGGCCGCGTAGCGGGCGGCATCCGCTGATCGACCGAATGGACCACGCAGGGAAGGGGACCGCGCGCGTGCTCAAGGGATTCAAGGAGTTCATCCTCCGGGGCAACGTCATCGACCTGGCCGTCGCCGTCGTCATCGGCGCGGCGTTCACGGCCGTCGTGAACTCGATCGTCGAGAACGTGTTCAACCCCCTGATCGGCGCCGTCTTCCGCGCCGACAGCCTCGACAACGCGCTCGTGCTGACCATCCCGCTCCCGGGCGAGGATGCGAAGATCCGGTTCGGCGCCGTCCTCGGGGCGATCCTGACGTTCCTCATCGTCGCGGCCGTCGTCTACTTCGTGTTCGTCATGCCCATGAACCTGCTGAAGCAGCGCGCGGACGCCCGCCGGCAGACCGGCACCGAGAAGCCCGAGGATCCGGAGACCGAGCTCACCGTCCTCGCGCAGATCCGCGACCTGCTCGCCGCGGAGCGCAGCGTCGGCCCCGGCCCGGGCCCCGGCACCGGCTCGCACCGCGCCGACTAGCCGACGCGTCGTCGCCGACCGGGCGCCCGCCGTCACCAGTGCGGCGGGCGTTCGCGCGTGATGCGCTCGTCGTCGGGCGCGGCCCGGCGCGCGGTGCCGCGTTCGGCCTCGTC